>NZ_BMYR01000004.1 GCF_014652375.1 Alishewanella tabrizica
CAGCTGCGACGATGGTAGTGTGGCATTCGCCATGCGAGAGTAGTACACCGCCAGGCACCTCATTCAAGCAAAAGGCCTACCCTAACGGGTGGGCCTTTTTGCATTGAAACGCCTCGCGGCGCACTGCACTCCCACGCCAGCCACAGTGGTGGCATTGTGCAGGCCTTCCCTGGCCTGCATCGCTTCGCGACCTGCCTGCGGCAGTCCAAAACTGCTCCCAGCAATTTTGTCGCCATGCTATATCGGTGTATATTTGAAGGGCGACCCCATGCGCAGAGTAGTACAGTGAAGCCGGGAATTAGACAAGCCAACAGTTTGGCTTGGCGCCGGCTGAACGTCATGTAAAGCGTATTAAAGCGATTCTGCATAATGATAAAGTGCTTTTAATATAGCGACTTTTGATTCATCGCCGCTGTGTTTTTCTGCTAAGTTTTCGAGTGCTAAGCTGAACTGCTCTAATGTAAGGTTAGGATTATCCACACCGTGCATCAGTTTGTCAGTGCGATAGCGTTGCCATTTTTGCATTTCAGCGTCTGTTAAGGTAAGTGGGTAATTACGTGCTCGATATAAAAATAAAAGACGATTTAAACGTTCTTCACTAAAAACCAAACTCTCTGTACTAAGCATTTCGGGCGTTAAATGATGTAATTGTTGCATTTTCTGTTTGTCTGCATCACTTATAAAACCAGAATAAAGTTGGTAATCTGGATTACTGTCGATTACAAAATCGTCTTTTTCTTGATAAAGCTCGATGACTTTTTGCTGCAATTCACGATGTTGTCGTAACCATTCCAAATTTTTTAGGCAGTTTTTACGATCGATTCCTAATACTTCAGCCCGTTCAACACTCAAGGTTTTTGCATTCGCCAACACTGGGCATTTATTTAAATGCACCAATTTTAGGCCTAATCGTTGCTCGCCAACGGCTAGATCGGCCGTTTTTTTATAAAGCTTTTCTTTCAAGGTGGTAATGTCATCCTGTAGTAACACCGCAGGATCATATTGTAAATTAAAGCAAATAACGGCATTTTTATTTGTAGGGTGGAATGCCAAGGGCACAATCCAACTGCAACATCCTTGATGTGCAGGAAATTTTGAAGACACATGAACTAATGGGGTTAAACCGGCAACATCAATGAGTTCACTTACTTTTTGTTTTTTACGTAATGCAAATAAATACTGAAATAACTTGGGCTGTTTTTCTTTAATAAGTTTCGCCAAGCCGATGGTGGCATAAACATCTGCTAAGGCATCGTGCGCATTGGTATGTTCTAAGCCATTAGCCTTACTAAGATGTTCTAGTTTAAAACTTGGCGTGCCATCTTCTTTTGTAGGCCACGTGATTCCTTCTGGTCGCAATGCGTAACATGCGCGGACCACGTCAATAAGATCCCAGCGACTGTTGCCTTGCTGCCATTCCCTGCTATAGGGTTCAAAAAAATTACGATACAAACTGTATCGTGTTACTTCATCATCAAAGCGTAAGCTGTTATAACCAAGAACGCAGGTATTAGATTGGCTGAAGGTTGCCAAAATCCGCTGCATAAACTCAGGTTCAATAAGGCCTTTTTTATAACAAAGCTGTGGTGTAAGTTTAGTAATTAATGCCGCTTCGGGATGGGGTAAATAATCATTGGCTAATTGGCAATACCACATATCAGGATCAGCAATGATATTAAGGTCTAAATCGGTGCGGATCCCTGCAAACTGAGCAGGCCTATCGCGTTTAGGATCCGCTCCCCAGGTTTCAAAGTCGTAAAAATATAATGATGGTGCTTCGCTCATGGCTAACCTTGTTAGTTGAAGGGCAACGGGCTTGCAATAAAAAAACTAATTACGATGATATCGTAGATTATCGTAATGCGTACAGCTTATGCAGGTAAACAGGCTATAATAGTTGTGCTGATACAAGCATAGAACCCCAGTAATATTGAATACAGATTTTACTGCATATCTTCCAATCACCACAGCGTTAATTTTTCAATAGATACTTGCTAGAGTCGATACATATCGTGTTATTACTGCCAAATAAACAGATCGGATAGCCGTTTTTTTGCGTTAACAATCTTGTTTATCATAAGCGTGTTGACCATGCTGGAAATTAAAGGCATCTTGTTGATTAAACTGCTGGTAGTAAAATTAAAAGCGGTGTTTCTTTTCAACAAAAAATAGATTCTTTATTCGGTTTTTATGTAAGGTGTTGCATGTTTAGTTCTTTACGAAGTCAGTTAACGCTTTTACTGGTCGCTTTGTTAGTGTTGCTGTCACTGGTTACAGGCTATGCTACGTTAAACACTATGCGTGAGGATAGCGAGCAACAAGCACGACAAATTCTTAAGGTTGCAACCAATGTATTTATGCAAACCTTAGAGGTAAGAAGCGATCAGCTAACTGACAGTGTGCGGCTCTTGTCGACGGATTTTGGTTTTAGGCAAGCTGTTGCTACCGCCGAGCAAGACACTATAAAAAGTGTTTTAGAAAATCATGGTGCCCGCATTAATGCAAACATTGCGTTATTGTTTGCCCCAGATGGCACTATGCTAGCTTCCAGTATTGCAATTTCTGACACTAGCACTTTACAGCAACATTTTCGTCAAGCTCGCTCTCAGCAGGGCGCGTCTGCAGGTATTGTCAATATTGAAGAACATGCTTATCAAATCGCATTAGTGCCCGTAAGAGCACCACAGGTGATCGCGTGGGTGGGAATGGGGTTTAAAGTTGATGAAGAGCTTGCTCGGAAAATTCAGACTATAACAGGGCTAGATGTGAGTTTTAGTCAATTGACGCTGGCGCAACAACGTGTGTTTTCCTCTACTCTTACCCAAGAAAATTTACGTAATTTTGTTGCTGATCTCACGGCGGTAAGTTTGAAAGAGCAGCAGATCCAAGTTGAGCTCCCCACGAATTATATCTCACAAGCCTTTGCCTTAGATCAGCAGCAACAACTCTGGGCTTTTTTACATTTGCCCAGTGAGCGTTGGTTAACCAATTATCAGCAATTACGCAGTCAGTTACTGCAAATTTTTGGCTTGGGCTTAGCCTTAGCCTTAGTGACAGCTTTTATTTATACCCGAGGTGTAACACAGCCTTTATACAAACTTATCGACTACGCTGCGGCTATCGGTAATGGCGCTATGCTGACTGCGCCTAAAATTAAATTGACTGAAATTGCATTATTGGCTAATACCTTAACAAAAATGCGTACTGCAATACTACTACGAGAAAATCAGCTTAAAGAACAAGCTGAGCATGATGGGCTTACGAACCTAGGTAACCGATTAGCAGTAGATAAACATTTACCGACGATTTTTGCTGCAGGTAGCGGCCAATTGCTGCAATTAAATATTGCTAAGTTTAAGTATATTAATGACAGTTTCGGTTTTACTAATGGTGATTTATTACTACAGCAATTAGCGTTACGACTTATACCCAATGAGCATATTAAGCTTAGCGCACGTTTAAGCGCAGATGAGTTCCTGTTGGTATTAGCAGAAAATATTACTGAGCAGGAAAGAAGCGTATTATTGCAACACATTGGGCAGCCTTTTAATCTTGGCGGCTCTGTTATCTCTTTATCCTTAGTTTATGGCAGTTATTTTTATCAACAAGGCGAGCAAGATGTCAATAAAGTACTACGACGCTTAGATATTGCCCTTAATACCGCTAAAAAGCAGAACCTAAGCATAGCCGTTTATCAGAGTGGGCAAGATGAGAGTCATCAACGTGAATTAACGATTATTCGTGATCTGCCCATCGCCTTGCACAGTGGTCAAATGTTTATCGCTTACCAGCCTAAAGTTGATATTGTTACACAGCGTTCCGTAAGCGCAGAAGCCTTAATTCGTTGGCAACACCCACAGCTAGGGTTTATTTCACCTATAGAGTTTATTTTGCTAGCTGAGCGCTCAGGTAACATTAGTTTAATTTCTAATTGGATGTTAGAAGCGGTTATCAGTCAATTGGCAAGTTGGTTGCCATTCCATCCTGAACTTTCAGTAGCAGTAAATTTATCTGCTGACGATTTACTAGATGAGACCTTGTCGAGTCGTATCCAAATTTGGCTTAACCACTATAAGGTACCTGTTTCCGCTTTGAGTTTAGAGGTAACAGAAAGTGCGGTAATGCAAGATACGGGTAAGGTGATCAATAATTTACAGCAACTGAAAAATGCCGGCATAAAGTTAGCGATAGACGATTTTGGCACTGGCCAATCATCGTTAGCCTATTTAAAAAGTTTACCGGTTCATGAATTAAAAATTGATCGCGCCTTTATTAAAGATATTGAACATAACCAACAAGATGAACTTATAGTTCAAGCTACTGCTAAGCTCGCCGCAGGCTTAGGTTTAACCGTTACCGCTGAAGGATTAGAAAATCAGGCAGGGTTAAGTCGCGTTTTAGCGGCTGGTTGTCAGCAAGTTCAAGGATATTACTTTTCTAAACCTTTAGCCGCAGACGCCTTTAGCCAATGGCTAGGCGCCTTTTCGAGTCAAAAAGCCCATTTTTTTAACGCTGCAACGGATCCTGCCATTCCCGCAGATGCTGTTCAATAAATTGCTGCAGCTTCAATGCCGCTTGGGGTAAGCGTTTATTGGCATGCTGAACTAGATACCAATGGCTACTAAGTGGAAAGCCCTGCACTGACAATACTGCAATTTGTTGTTTTAATAGCATCTGTGTTGGTAGCGTGTGCGCTGAAAGCACGGCCAATCCTAAACCGGCAATCACACTTAATCGAATAGCTTCATTGGTTTCTATTTGCATACTGTGAGGTAATACCGTTGCTTGGCTGCTTAACCAGGCATCAAATGTCATCCGCGTTGCGGAACCGGGTTCTCTTAATAAAAAGCGTTCTTGTTTTAACTGTTCGAAGTGAAGCAGCCCGGCTTCGGTGGCCCAATGATCGCGTGGTGCAACGATATAAAGTGGATTGGGCACAACCGATCTGGCCTCCACGTTATCACCGCGAGGGGGATGACTAAAAAGATATAAATGATCTTGTTGTTGTTCAAATCGCTCCAAAATGCGCGCACGGTTACCGATATGCAAGGTAACTTGCACCGCAGGAAAGGCTTGATCAAAGGCGGCTAGTATATTCGGTAATAAATATTGCGCGGTATTTACTACGGCCAGAGAGATATTGCCACTTTGTCCACTGCGTTGTTGTTTTAATTGTTGGCTAAATTCCGATAAACGATCATCAATATCTTGCGCTGCTTGATACAGCAACTCGCCTGTCGCGGTTAATTGTAGTTTCTGATGCTGATAATCAAACAATGGCTCGCCAACCACCTCGCTCAGCTTTTTTAACTGTAACGATACGGTCGGTTGAGTAAGATGCAGCAAGCGCGAGGCCGCAGTAATATTACCGCTTTGTACTACTTGTCTAAAAACCTGAAGCAAACGAAAACTTAGGTGTCTTGAGTCCATTGATTATTATCTATAGTGAATTACTTTATTATTAATTAGCATAGAAGTGTTCGTACAGGCAAGATCGTGCTTAAAATAAAGGAGTAACGCATGCCTGATGTTGTCATCATGTTTTTTGCCTTGGGCTTAGTAGCTGGGCTAGTCAAATCTGATTTAAAAGTACCTGTGCCTATCTATGAAACATTATCTATTTTATTAATGTTAACGATTGGCTTAAAAGGGGGGATGGCTTTACACGGAGTACCGATTTTACCCTTACTCCCTGAGTTGGGCACAATTGTGTTAGCCGGCGCGTTATTACCATTACTATTATATCCATTGCTGCGTAAGCTGGTGAAATTAGACAGTGCGAATGCCGCCTCTATTGCAGCGCATTATGGCTCAGTGAGTGCAGGCACTTTTGCGGTAGTGTTAGCCGTGGCCACGGCCAGCAATTTACCCATGTCGCCACAAACGACGCTTTACTTGGTGTTACTGGAATTACCCGCCATCGTCGTTATGCTTTGGTTGTATCGTTATATCAATGGAAGTAAAGCCAGTGGCTTTGCTATTTTACATGAGGCATTGACCAGCCGAGGTGTGTTATTACTGGTTGGTGGTATGGTTATCGGTGCTTTATACGGTGCAGACGGCCTGTCACAAATTACCCCGGTATTGTTAGGAGGATTTAAAACCTTACTCGCCTTGTTTTTACTTGAAATGGGGCTGTGTACTGCACGCGTATGTCAGCCGTTACCTTGGCGCTACTGGCGGCTTATGCTATTCGCATTTTGTATGCCGCCGCTTCTTGCATTACTTGGTATTGGCTTAGCCTATATATTAGGTTTACCGGAAGGCAGTACACTTATTTTGGCAACGTTAATGGCCAGTGCATCTTACATCGCTGCACCTGCCGCCATACGGGCAGCCATACCCAAAGCCGATATTGGTTTAGCCTTACTTGCTGCCTTAGGGATCAGTTTTCCCTTTAATATTCTTATTGGTATTCCACTGTATCAAAGTTGGATTGTTGGATAACTCCGCAATAATTAAGTGCCGCAGAACGTTTGTGAAACTTGTTCTTGCGGCACCGCAGCAAGCTGAAAAGGCTGGTTTTCAGCGGTAGCCAGAAAAGGCTGTTGCCATACTTGTTGTAATTGATTAAATAAACTGAGATCACCCGTTGTCATCACCGCATCAATAACGCGCTGGATCAAATGATTACGCGGGATCAACACGGGGTTTGCTGCAGCCATAATCGCCACGGGAGTGCGCTGTGCTGCCATTTCATTATGAGTGTGTGGTGTTGTAGTAATACGGGTTAAGCGCAGTTGCCATTGTGCAAGCCAATTCTGCAATAATTCTGGTGGGATTTTGGCGGTTAAATAAGGATGTTCATGGTGCAATAAATCGCGGAAACTTAACGTAAAATCAGCATGATGTTGCTGCAGTAAGTGCAAGAAATCCTCAATTAATGGAACATCTGTGCTAACCGGTTCCGCTATCCCCAGTTTTGCCGCAAATCGCAGTAACCACTGTTGCTGGTACAGGCTTGGAAAGTGATTAAGACTGGACATGACCAGTTCAATTGCCTGCGTTTGTTCTGGGTGAATCAGTGTTAGTAAAGACTCTGCCAAACGTGCCAGATTCCATTGCGCAACCGCTGGCTGATTTTTATACGCATAGCGGCCACGTTGATCAATAAAACTAAAAACTTGCTCTGGGTTATACGCTTCCATAAAAGCGCAAGGACCATAATCAATCGTCTCCCCTGAAATGGACATATTGTCGGTATTCATCACGCCATGAATAAAGCCTAAACTCATCCAATGCGCGATTAAACGCGCTTGACGTGCGATCACCTGCTCCAATAACGCTAAGTAACGATTTTCTTCATGTACACAGTCAGGATAATGCCGAGCTATCACGTAATCGGCCAACTGTTTAATGATCGAGGGATCAGATTGGTTCGCAGCAAATTGGAAGGTTCCGATACGGATATGACTACTGGCGACACGAGTAAGAATGGCGCCTGGTAAGGCTTCATCGCGAAAAACAATTTCACCGGTGGTTACCGCAGCTAATGCGCGCGTAGTCGGCACTCCCAAAGCATGCATCGCCTCACTGACTAAATATTCACGTATCACAGGCCCCAGCGGCGCGCGGCCATCACCGCTGCGAGAGTAGGGGGTTCGTCCTGCGCCTTTGAGTTGCATATCCAGCAGTGAGCCCTGTTGAGTACGCAGCTCTGCCAGCAAAATAGCTCTACCATCACCTAAACGGGGGACATAATTCGCAAATTGATGACCGGCATAGGCTTGTGCTATGGGCGCTGTCCAATCTGGTAAGGCATTACCGCTGAATAATCCTAAACCGGCTTCGGTTTGCCACAGGTGCTCCGGCAACCCCAGTGCTGCGGCTAAGTTTTGGTTAAATGCTAAAAAGCGAGGTGAGCGCACTGGCGTGGGCTGACATGCAGAGAAACAACTTGCCGGAAGTTGCTGATAGCTTTGTTCGTTCAAGGGACGATCCATAACGCGCTCATAAAAAACTATAATTGTTGACAAGTTTACTCGGGTATTGGATGGCTGACAATCTGGTTTATTGCGCTAAAAGAGGCCCTTATTTCTCATCCAAGCAGTGACTTCGGTGTTAGAGGTAACATTGATGATTGCAAATTACGACCAAAGTACTGGTTTTTTAAGACTGCCAGAGAATAGGTTTAGCGTTATAGCATCGCTAGCATAACAGTAACGGCTATCTGCTTGGGGCTTATTGGTTTGCTCAACGTGATAGCGCGCTATCCGCATTGATAATATATCCGCACTGATAAGGAACAGCAGATGATTTATGCACAACCCGGCGAAGCAAATGCCATTGTTACAGTTAAAACACATTACGCGAATTATATAAATGGGTTATGGCAAGCCCCTGTAAAAGGCCAATATTTTGAAAACATTTCGCCGGTAACCGGCAACGTATTTTGTCAAATTCCACGATCTACCGCAGAAGATATTGAATTGGCGTTAGACGCTGCGCACGCAGCAAAAGCTGCATGGGCGGCCACTTCGGTAACGCAACGCTCCAATATATTATTGAAAATTGCTGATCGTTTAGAACAAAACCTCGAAATGATGGCGGTGGCAGAAACGTGGGATAATGGTAAAGCAGTGCGTGAAACGCTCAATGCGGATGTACCGTTAGCGGTGGATCATTTCCGCTATTTTGCCGGTGTCATTCGTGCGCAAGAAGGTTCTATCGGCGAAATTGATCAGAACACGGTGGCGTATCATTTTCATGAGCCTTTAGGTGTGGTCGGTCAGATCATTCCATGGAACTTTCCGCTGTTAATGGCCGCATGGAAACTGGCACCAGCATTAGCAACGGGGAATTGTATTGTATTAAAACCGGCCGAGCAAACCCCTTGGTCTATCTTAAAGTTCATGGAATTAATTGGTGATTTATTGCCTCCAGGCGTATTAAACGTTGTAAACGGTTTTGGTCGTGAAGCGGGTGAGGCGCTAGCGACGAGCAAGCGGATCGCCAAAATTGCGTTTACAGGGTCTACCCCCACAGGATCGCATATTTTAAAATGCGCGGCGGAGAATATTATTCCGTCTACTGTAGAGCTTGGCGGAAAATCGCCCAATATTTATTTTGCTGACGTTTTTGATTTTGAAGATGCGTATTTAGACAAATGTATTGAAGGCGTTGTGCTAGCGTTCTTTAATCAGGGAGAGGTTTGCACTTGTCCATCGCGTTTATTAGTGCATGAAAGCATTTATGAACGTTTTATCGCTAAAGTTATTGCAAGAACGAAGCTGATAAAGCGTGGCGATCCGCTTGATACCGAGACCATGGTGGGCGCGCAAGCCTCTGCACAACAATTTGACAAGATCATGCGTTATTTTGAGATTGGTCGCGCTGAAGGCGCTGAAATATTAATCGGCGGTGATAAAGAGCAATTAAACCAAACACTTGCTTCTGGTTACTATATTCAACCAACGTTGATAAAAGGACATAATAAGATGCGCGTATTCCAAGAAGAAATTTTTGGGCCCGTAGTGTCTGTTACCACCTTTAAAGACGAAGCCGAAGCATTGTCGATAGCTAACGATTCGGAATTTGGCCTTGGTGCTGGATTGTGGACACGTGATATGAATCGGGCTTATCGCATGGGGCGTGGGCTTGAAGCTGGCCGGGTATGGACTAACTGTTATCATCATTATCCAGCGCATGCGGCATTTGGCGGCTATAAAAAATCGGGTGTTGGACGTGAGAATCACAAGATGATGTTAAATCATTATCAGCAAACCAAAAATATGCTGGTGAGTTACGATATCAATCCAATGGGATTCTTCTAAACTTCCGTTCGAGCCCTGTTAACACGAAACCCCACGGTGTGTTATAAAACTGTGGGGTCCAGTCTGTTCAGATAAGCAGATAAGCAGATAAGCAGATAAGCACGTGATTACACAATTAAGCGCGTTGCATGTACCTTGCTAATCAACGATTGTTCACGTATTTTTCTATAGCCTTTAATTTAAGCATTCGTTATCTATGAGGTGAGCCTATGACCGCCGTGTATCATGCGTTATCCCGACAACATGATGCAAGCCTAGCTGTAGCGGAGCTAGCCGCCCAATTGCCTTTGGCACAAATTTCTATCGTGTTATTTTTCTGTTCTTCCCGTTACGATCTCAAGCAGCTAGCCGCCGCCTTTAGTGAGCGTTTTTCCGATACGCAATTAGTGGGATGCACCACGGCCGGTGAAATTAGTCGAGAAGGATATGAAGCTGGCAGCGTCTGTGCCATTGGGTTTCACCATGCTTATTTTTCATGCCAGGCGCAAGTTATTGAACAGTTGGACGGTTTTGATTTGCTACGGGCACAACGCACTATTACCCCGCTGTTTGCCAAGTTACCGCAAGCGAATCATCAGCACATATTAGCGCTAACATTATTAGATGGGTTATCCAGCCAGGAAGAGGTGGTATTGCTGCAATTGGAGACGGCCTTAGGCCGTATTCCCCATTTCGGTGGCTCCGCAGGGGACAATAATCAATTACGTCGAACACACGTTTTTTTTCAAAAGCAATTTTACAGTAACGCCGCCGTGGTTATTTTGCTACAAACTGCGTTACCCTTCCAAGTATTTAGTGGGCATCATTTAGTACCACGCGCCGAAAAGTTTGTTGTTACCGCCGCGTCCGCAGATTACAGAACTGTGTATGAAATTGATGCAGAGCCTGCTGCCACTGTATACAGCCGTCTAGTAGGATGTGATCCTGAACACTTAACTGCAACCGTGTTTGCGTTACATCCACTTGCCGTAAAAATCGGTCAAGAGTATTACGTTCGCTCTATACAGCGGGTTAATGCAGACGGGAGCTTAACCTTTTATTGTGCATTAGGCTTAGGCGCGGTTTTAACCGCGATGGACAACACCCCCATGTTACCGGCTTTGGCAGCGCTGTTTGCCGATTGTGAAAAAACCGTGGGCCCCCCTTTATTTACGCTTGGCTGTGATTGTGTTTTACGTCGGCAGGAATTAGCAGAGCGCGGATTATTAGCCGAGGCATCCGCGTTTTATCATGAGAATCAGGTTATAGGTTTTAGCACCTATGGTGAGCATCATGAGGGCGTTCATCTAAATCAAACCTTTACTGGTGTGATGTTTGGGCAACCTAGCATCGACACTATTGAGATGGAGATCCCGTGTGACCGATGAGTTAACGGCGCTAAAAGCCCAATGTGCCGCGCAACAAGCCCAGCTTCAAAAACTGACAATTATTAACCAAGCCTTGATGGCACGGGTAGAAGCAGGAAGCAGTGCGGGAGCGTTAGCGCCTTACGCTGCTTTTCAGCAAGCTGCGGTGTTAGCCGAGCAAGTACGAGAGCGCACCGCTGAGCTGCATCAAGCTTATGACGAGCTGCGTCGTTCGATGGCCGATTCAGAGAGTTTGCGACAAAGTGAGCGCTGGATCCGTACCATCACCGATAATGTCCCCGCAATGTTAGCTTATCTCTCCGCAGATTGTCGTTATTTGTTTACTAATCGCCATTATGATCAGTTTTATGGCATGTCACGTGGTAGTTTGCAAAATGCCAGTTTACTTGCGGCACATGGTGAAGCGGGGCGCAATCGTTTACAACCTTACATAAATCAAGTGCTGGCTGGCGATACAGTGCAATTCGAAATTGCTGAATATAACGCAGAGCAGCAACATCGGCAGCTCCTTAAGAGCTACGTTCCACATCAAGATCAACAAGGACATATTATTGGTTTTTTTGTGTTGTGCCGTGATATTACTGAACGTAAGCAGATTTCCGAAACGCTGCGTCAGGCTAATTTACACCTAGAGCAGCGAGTTCAACAACGTACAGCAGCATTAACTGAATTAAATCAACAATTAGAGCAAGCACGTATTGTCGCTGAGCAAGCTAATGCATCTAAAAGTCAATTTCTCGCTGCGGTAAGTCATGATGTTTTGCAACCCTTAAATGCTGCGCGGCTTTTTAACGGCGCTTTAGTTGATCTTGGGTTATCAGACGTAGCTGGGCAATTAACACAATCGGTTGCTAATGCTTTAGATGATATGGCTGAATTATTACGAACTTTGGTTGATTTATCACGATTAGACGCCGGACAATTAGATTACCAGCTTACTGCAGTTGCTTTGGCGCCAATGATAGAACGATTATATCAAGAGTATTTGCCTCAGGCGCAAACGAAAGGGATACGGCTTAGAGTCAGATCGTGTCCTTCTCAGGTTATCACGGATCCTGCATTACTTATGAGAGTTATGCGTAACCTTTTAAGTAACGCGTTACGTTACACGCCGACGGGAGGTCAGGTTTTATTGGGTTGGCGTAAGCGTGCGCAGATGATTGAACTTCACGTTATTGATACTGGGATCGGCATTGATAAAAGCCAATATGAAGCTGCTTTTACCGCGTTTACGCGCTTGGCGCCCTCGGCGCATCGTCAAGAAAAAGGCTTGGGGTTGGGGTTAGCCATAGTAGACAAAATCTGTGGTTTATTGCAGCATCCAATACGATTAGTTTCTTCGCTTGGCAAGGGCTCTCTCTTTGCCTTAAGCTTACCGCAAACAACCCTGCCTATTCTCACCCCAATTATGGAGCCGATCCGTCCCCGAGGCAGCGGTGCCGTGATTTGGGTTGTCGATAATGAGTTATCTATTTGTCAGGCAATGCATCACCTGCTTACTGGGTGGGGCTATGTAGTCTTCACTGCCACATCGGGCAGCGCGCTTGCGTCCTTAAGTGAAACTGCAACGCCTCCTGATTTATTGATCATAGATTATCATTTAACGGATTGTCAGCCATCCGATATGGCACAATCTACCGAAAATGGCGTTGCAGTGGCCATGGCGCTACGTCAGCAATTAGGTGTTCAGGCCAGTGCGCTGCCCATCTTATTAGTGACTGCCGATCACAGTAGTACTCTTGCGCAACAGGTTAAGCCATGGGTCACTGATATTCTGTATAAACCCATTAAACCGCTGAAACTTCGCGTTATGTTGCAAAAATTATTAGCACTCTCAGGGCCGGTAAATCCTTCGGGGTAAATAGGGCGGTCAACATTACAGACTTAAGCGTTTTAACGTATCCGTTTGTGCCGCTTGGGCGAGCAATTGGGTCCGGCTTTGCACGCCTAATTTGTTAAAAATGGCGGTGACATGAGCTTTTACCGTAGTGGGCGCTATAAACAAGGTCTCAGCAATCTGTTTGTTGCTGGCGCCCTCTAATAACTTGGCCAATACGCGACGTTGTTGACGTGTAAGCTGTACCAGATTGTCGACAGATAACACCGTTGCGGTGGTGCTTGACCGTTGAGGCGGTGATGTTTCTGGAGTGTGAAAATCTTTGGCTTGAAAACCTTGCGCTTGAAAACTTTGAGCAGGCAAATAAATGTGTCCGGCTAAAATGTGTGTCAGTGCATTAAGTAAATGTTGTTTGTCAGCTGACTTAGAAATAAAGCCTATGGCACCTAGTGCCATGGCCTGTAACACCGTGTGTTTATCATCTGCGGCAGATAACATTGCTACCGGTACGTATGGAAAACGTTGTTTCAATTGCGTGAGACCTGATAAGCCATCACTACCAGGCATATTGACATCCAGTAAGATTAAGTCTGGCTCAGCATCCACAGCAAGCAGCTGAAACAGTTCATCAAGATTTGCCGCTTGCTGCAATTGCCCAGTGGGCCAATGTTGCTGCAACAACAATTGCAACGCATCACGGTATAAAGGATGATCATCTGCGAGATAAAACTGATACATAGCGATCAGCGCACTTTGTTGCGGTAGGCTGCGACCGCTTTATTGGATGCTGTTAGCATTTTTCGCCCCTTAACGGAAGATTGTGTCAGCAAAATAAACAGTAAATCGATGATCAACTCTTGGGCGTTTCGCGACAAAATAGAAGATAACCTCGCTGTATTTTCGTTTGCTACGGTTTTCAAATTTATGTCAGAAAGCTTCGCAACACTGTTGGGTGCAAATCCAGTCAAGCTAATGATCTGCAGGTTTTGTTCTCTTGCAAATTGGGTTACGGTAATCATTTCTGCCGTTTCTCCCGATTCGCTAATCACAAATAAGATGTCTTTTGTACCATAATGGGCCAAATCCACCAGCTGAATATGATTATCACTTTCAGCAATGGCGTTTATCCCCAGTTTTCGTAATTTTAAGCAAAAATCTTGAGCTACTAAAAATGATGCACCTTTTCCGGTAAGCATAATCCGTTTTGCTTGCCGTAACGCCTGGCAAACCTGCTCCATACAATGCTGCTCATTGGCACCCAAGGTATTGGTAAGCACTGCAATTTTACTCGCCAACAGTTTATTGGCCATAGTGCTATAAGAATCAGTGAGAGAAATATCACCGTGTAAGCTAAGCGAGGGTTCATCAGGGAGATTATGCACGCTGTCAGCAACAGCAAATTTAAAATCAGGATACCCTTTATACCCCAGCTTTTGTGTAAAACGTACCACTGTTGCCTGACTCACGCCAACTTCTTGAGCGAGCTCCTGTGATGATAACTGCCGAATAAGCTGGGGATGGGCCAACACATAAGCAGCAATAGCTTGCTCGGCACTGCGCAGTTTTGCTTGTAACAGTGCAATTTTTTGCAAAACAGCCATAAACACTCGTTGTTAATGCCTCGTTATTTTCGATCAGTATAAGCGGTTTGCTCACGTAAAAACCACTCCTTGGCGCTGGCTTTATCAAAGCGAACACCAGAGGTTGTAAAAAACGTATGGATTGCTGTTTTTTTGCGTCGAGCATACAATCGCGCCATAGTGTCTTTGTTGCGTTTAATTTTAAAAAAAGTGAGCGTTTTGATGAATAAAAATGGTCTAACAAATCTTATCGCCTTACTCGTGGTCATACTCGGTTGGGTATTGCAACAACCTATTTTGCTCAATGTTGGTTTATTTGCCCTTGCTGGTGCTATTACCAATTCGCTGGCTATTCATATGTTGTTTGAAAAAGTCCCTCTCTTATATGGTTCTGGCGTGATCCCGCAGCGCTTTAATGAATTTAAAGCAGGGATCCAGCAATTAGTTATGACACAGTTTTTTAGCCCCGCCCATATTGAACGCTTTTTTGAGCAGCGCTCAGCAGCACCAAGTTTTGATTTTGCCCCTGTTATCGATCAAACCGATTTAAGCCCGGCTTTCCAAAGTCTGCTTAAAGTGGTTGAGCACTCTTCGTTTGGTGGTATGTTGGCCATGTTCGGTGGCTCTGCAGTGCTGCTGCCATTACAAGATCCCTTTATTGCAAAGCTAAAATTAGCGTTAATCGAGATCACGCAAACAGATGCGTTTCATGATTTACTGCATGCGCAGCTGGCAGAGCATCAGCAAATGTCACACTTATCTCAGCAAATTGAGCATATTGTGCAGCAACGTTTGGCTGAGCTTACGCCTGAATTAGTTAAAGACATTATCCAACAGATGATTCGGCAGCATTTAGGCTGGTTAGTGGTATGGGGAGGCGTATTTGGTGGTGCTCTTGGGTTTATCGCGGCTTTTTTTAAGGTTTAATTCAGTTTGCTGTACTACACTAAACGCGTTAAGGTAATGCTGTATCACTAAAAACAGGAATATACTATGACAGTAGACAAAACGCTTTTACTCGCAGGTTTATTTGCCAGTGTTGTTGCAACGTACTCCTCCGCCGCCACTGCAGCGTCTGCCTTAAAAGGTAACGAAATGGTGTGGCTACTCACGCAGAATCATCAGTTAGTGAAAATTAATCCTTCCTCTCCCGGTAAGGTTCTCGAACAAAAAGCGCTTACCGGTTTGCGTGAGGGTGAGAAAATTCAGGGTATTGATTATCGGGTGGCTTATGGCGTGTTGTTTGGCCTGTCTGATAAAGGTCAGCTTTACACCATCAATACATTAACCGGTGCGGTAAGTGCTGTTGGTAGCCCACTGTCAGCGAATACGTTACAAGCCGCACAGTTTGGCTTTGATTTTAATCCGGCGGCAGATCGGATCCGGGTCGTTAACGAGTTAGGTCAAAATTTACGTTTACATCCTGAAACGGGCGTACTTGCCTTTACCGATCCTAATTTACAATACGCGCCAACTGATCGTCATGCTGGCAAGTCGCCAGCGGTAGTTGCGGCAGCCTATACCTATAATCAGCAAGACGCTAAAATCACTACCAATTATGCGATTGATAAAGCGGCAGGGACCTTGGTCACGCAAGGAAGCCTAGAAGGAGTTGAACCTGCAGTTTCCCCAAATACTGGACAACTGTTTACCGTGGGGTCACTCGGACTGGCTGATTTAGAACAGGTTTCATTTGATATTTCGGATATCAATAACATCGGATTAATTTCGGTAACGACCAAGACAGAAGCGCAATCGACGTTATATCAGATCGATTTGAGTTCAGGGCAAACCACTAAGTTAGGTCAACTGGCCGATGGCAGTGCCATACTAGGGATAGCGATTGAGCCATAAATTTTTTTCCTTTACGGGCTTAGGCATAGCGCTTGGCTTTAGCGCTATGCTCCACGCGGCACCCGTCACGGTAACAGTATTAGGCGACAACGGCCAGCCCGTTGCGGGCGCGGTGGTTTTTTTAGAATCGCCTGCTGCCAGTGCTGCACTGACCCAATCGTTAAGTACTACGCCAACAAAAACAGCGAATATCGTGCAACGTGATAAACGCTTTATTCCAGAACTGACCATCATACCGCGTGGCACTGCAGTTAACTTCCCAAATGAAGATACTGTGCGGCACCATGTTTATTCGTTTTCACCGGTTAAGCAGTTTGAAATCAAGCTGTATGTGGGTACGCCAACCGATCCCGTTATATTTGAGCAAAGCGGTGTGGCAGTGTTAGGCTGTAACATTCATGATGAGATGATTGCTTGGGTAGTGGTGTTAGACACCCCATATTATGGAACTAGCGATACATCTGGTCAGGTACGCTTAGACAAGGTGCCAACAGGCGATTACACGCTGCGTGTATGGCACAAAGACTTACTAAGTGAAGAAGATGTGCCAAAAATTAGTGTTAGTGTAAATGCGGATCTGCCGCCACAACAAGTTACCTTGCCGCAATTAGTACCTATGTATTAACAGGTTAATGGCGGTTATGTCCATAGCGAACCAAGGGGCGTAGTCGTGTCGTAACGATGGGCAACTTGCGCAATAAATAATTCTGCGCACGCCATCGCATCGGTAACGGCATGATGGGGTAAATAGGGGGGCAAACCGTAACGTGCTCTGCTCGCCGCCAAACGAATAGAAACCGCTTGGCGTTTGCGCAGTCGTTGCCACAAACTCATTGGGGTTTTACGATGCCATTGCGCCTCTATCGCCATAGTATCAATAACGGGAAAGTATATGCTTTCTTGCAACCTTACTTGCATGGCGGCCGCTAAAAACTGCCGTTCAATGTCCGCGCAGTGCACGATCAACACCTTTCCAGCAATAGCGGCTAAAAACTCGGGTAAAACCTCTAGCAGATCAGGCGCATGTTCTAATGCGCTGTCGGTGATCCGATGGATTTTTACCGAGCTACTGGTCAGTTGAAAACGAGGCTTAACCAGCCATTGTTTGGCTTCTGAGCTGAAGATCCGCGTTGTGGTTAATGGCACGATACCAATGCTCACAATACCATGGCAACGCGGATCCAAACCGGTGGTTTCCAGATCCAACGCCATTAGTGGTGCGTCTACCAACGGCGTCTGTGCGCTTACCATACCGGTGGCGTAATAGTTTTGTAAAAGTGGTACCCGACTTTGTGCCGCTAACTGAGCAAAACGGTGTGGCCAATTTGGCGCGCTACGGGGAAGGGGCGTTGCCCCTAAATACAACATAGGTTAGGCCTGAAAATGAAATTTAAGAAATTTCTGCGCATTGGCTAATACCAAAAACGCGGCTTTTAGATGTTTGCGTTCAAATTCTGATAAGTGTGCTGGCCGCACATTGTTATCCGGCACGTGTTTGTGTTGCAAGGCGGCCGCTTGATGGCGGATCCGCGTCATCGCAATAACCTCATAGGCATCGCGAAGATCTTCAGCGCGACCTTTAGGTAACAATTGACGTTTTGTCAGTTCAGTTAATCGTTGATAAGAGCTGCGCGCGTCAATCCCAAGTGATAATGCATAAACACGTAATAAATCGGCCATGGGGGCAGTCCCCCGACGTTTTATATTTAGCGAATCATTTTGTCGGCCATCTTCTTCCATAACAAAATCCTGAAAAAAGCCCAATGGGGGGGTACGCAACAGGGCATTGCGGGTCATAGAGGCTAAAAACAGTTTACTGCGTGGGGCAGTATTGACGATTTGTTGATTAAGTTGCGTTGCCCATTCCGTTTTACCCCAGACGCCATCTAAGTCGAAAAAAATATTACTCTGCAGTAACTTCTCGGGGGTAGGTTGAGTCAACCAATCATTAAAGTAATGTTGCCACACACGCAATGGCTGGCGCCATTGCGGATTGGTCGCCATAATGTGACCGCTACACAGCGGATAACCACATTGGGCTAAGCCATTACAGACAAATGCCGCTAATTCGGCAAAGTAAGCATCATGCAAGTTCGCATCATACCGATTGTCTAAAATCAGTGCATTATCTTGATCGGTAACAATAAGTTGTTCATCTCGAGCCATCGAGCCCAAGGCTAAAAAGCAATAAGGTATCGGCGGCGGGCCTAAGCGCTGCTCTGCGAGTTCCAAAAGGCGCTGTTTAAAACTGCGGCCTATGGTCGCCATGGCACTGCCAATCATCTGCGAGTTAGCATCCTCATTAACCATTCTGACAAAGCAGGCTTGCACCGCTGTTTGTAATTGCGCTAAATCAGCAACCGTTTGTTGTTGATAAATACTGCTGACAATAAACAGACTGTTGTTCGATTCGTGTCGAATCATATCAGCTATCGCAATAACACCAATCGGTGTCTGCTGGGTAAGCACTGGGAGATGATGTAAATTATGCCTTAGCATTAACAGCATAGCTTCAAACACAAACTGATTGGCCTGAACGGTAACTAATTGCTCTGTCATGATGGTCGATACTGGCAGCTCAGGATCTAACGCTGCTGCCACCACCCGATTGCGTAAATCACGATCGGTAATTAAACCGGCGATTAATTCTGGTGTTGCAGGATGCGTTAGCAGTAAGCAGGATTCCCCCGCCGCGCGCATGGCTAATGCCGCCGCTTTAATGCTGGCGTTTGACGGCAACATAATCGCGGGCCGTTGAATCAGCTCAGTGACTTTCGCACTCATGAGTTGGTGATTTTCCGCTTTACCAATGCGCGGCTCAGCGCGCCGCTCAGCATCGCCTACTTCAACATAATCAGCAAAAAACTCGTTTTGATCAAAGAGCTGTTCAAAGGCTTGCGCAGGGATCAGGTAAATTAATGTATCTGCGAGCGCTTTGGCTGGGAAACGGACTTTTTTACCTCTAAGTAAACCTTGTTCACCAAAAATCCCGCCTTCAGATAAACGATTATACAAATCGCCATTTCGGCGAAAGGTTTCAACGACACCACTGCGGATTACATACAACGCCGTTAACGGCGCGTTATACTCCAAAATGGTTGTACCCGCACGAAAATAACTAATATCAATTTGACGTGCTAAGTGGCGTTGCTCTTCGCCAGAGAGCTCCTGAAACGGCGAATGCCGTTGCAGGAAGCTTAGGATCTCTAACTGTTCAATTTCTAATTCAGGCTGTTGCATTGTCATGATTAAGGAACTCGGGGCTCTGACATCAAGCCTTTAACAATAGCAACACACGCCGCTAATAGCACCAGGGTAAAGGGTAAACCTGTTGACACCGCCATTGCTTGTAACGCGGTTAGCCCACCACCAATGAGTAATGCGATCGCGACTAAACCTTCAAAGGTACACCAAAATACACGTTGTACAGTTGGCGCATTTACTTTGCCACCTGCTGCAATGGTATCAATAACTAATGATCCCGAGTCGGATGAGGTAATAAAAAATACAATCACCAGGATAATCGCAATAAAAGAGCTAATTTGTGCTAGGGGTAACGCATCAAGCATAGCAAATAATTGCAGCGGTAAGTCGGCCTCTACCGCGGCATTGTAGCCGTCGTTGACCACCTGATCGATGGCTGTGCTACCAAATACCGTCATCCAAAAAACACAAGCCAGAGAGGGGATGAGTAATACCGAGATTAAAAATTCCCGCACCGTACGCCCACGCGATACGCGCGCAATAAACATGCCGACAAACGGCGACCAGCTAATCCACCAGGCCCAGTAAAACGTGGTCCAGCCTTGTGCATAATTGGTATCTTCACGTCCAATAGGATTTGCTAGGGCAGGTAAATGCTGCACATAGCTGACCACGTTTTCTGCAAATCCTGTAAAAATTGCCAAGGTTGGACCGACAATAATCACAAAGAGCAGCAACATTGCGGCAAGCAACATATTGATTTCAGATAAGCGTTTTACGCCGGCTTCTAATCCCGCTATTACCGAAATTAATGCCAAAGCCGTAATAACAATAATCAAGATCACCTCGGTGGTGGTACCGCTGGGTAAACCGAATAAATAATGTAAACCGGCGCTGGCTTGTGAAGCACCAATACCCAATGACGTTGCCAAACCAAACAAAGTTGCAAATACCGCCAAAATATCAATGATATGGCCAGGCCAGCCCCAGACTCGCTCGCCCAAGATAGGATAAAACACCGAGCGAATAGTTAATGGCAATCCTTTATTAAAACTAAAAAGCGCTAAGCCCAAGGCTAAAATGGCATAAATCGCCCATGGATGCAGTGCCCAGTGGAAAATAGTGGCGGCCATGCCCAGTTTCGCTGCCGCAGCGGTGTCGCCAGCTGCCCCGCCAAGGGGCGCCCAATCAACCCGTTCGCCATCTGCAAATTCCACCCCGTTTAATGCGGTACCAAAGTGTGTCAATGGTTCCGACACACCATAAAACATTAAACCTATACCCATGCCTGCGGCAAAGAGCATGGAAAACCAACCAACATAGGTAAAGTCGGGGATCGCTTCGGTGCCACCCAAGCGCACTTTACCCAGTGGGCTGATAATGAGTGCTAAACACAATAAAACAAAAATATTTGCTGCAGAGATAAAAAACCAATCAAGGTTCGCGGTTAGGCTATTGCGTAGCGCGGCAAACGCAGGGCCTGCATAGCTGCCAAAGGCTAACGTAATAACTACGAAAGCGATAATCGCTAAGCCGGAAATTAAAAATACTCGGTTATGAATGTCTAAACCAAACGGGCCAAGCTTCACCACAATGTTGTCTTGACCAATTTGATAATCGGTATCAATGGGATTGACTTTACCATCCGGGATCATCGGATCTTTACCTGTTGTCATTCGTCTGTTCCATAGTTAAAAAAGGGGGAATATCAAGCAGCCTTGCACAGTGTACGCATTGTGCAAGGGGGCTATCATCAGAAGTAGTAGCCGATATTGATATTAAAACGACGTTCGGTTTCATCAGCGTTGCCCGCAACACTGCCGCCTACAAAAGGCTGGTTGCGTGCATGCACAAGATCAAAGTAGGTAAATAGCCCACCGGCGGCTACGGAAAAGCCCGTTACATTCATCAGGGTATTCGCGGTGTCGTCCGACTTGTCATACACCAGTCCGTAATTGTTATAAAACTGCAGGCCTGTTACGGGACCCCAGCTAAGCGGCAAACTGTAAGCCACATTAACCGTACTCGATTTTGCTTCAGCCGCTATACTGTCGTAAAACCCGTAAGCACCCACTGCCATTTGCTGAATATTATCAACGTTATAGGCATATTCGGTGTGTTGGAGTTGCACGTTCCAGTTTTGATAATGGCTGTTTAGATGTAAGCCCCAAGCGTAATAATCACCAGCACGTTGCTGGCCATCATGCAAGCCACCATGGAGTGCAGAGAGCCCTAATTCGGTTTGCACGCCTGCCAAGGTAGTGTGGTAAGCAAAACGGCCACTGAATGTATTGTATTCACCGAGTGCTAGCGTGGGATCGGCATAGATGTCTTGTTCAAGCGGGCGGGCGCCTACCACATCATAAGAGTAGCGATCGGCGCGGTTACTGACATAACCATCCACACCACCGAGCTCATCATTTTTAAAAAAGCCGAGGTCTATCTGCCAGTTATCTGCCACTTGCCGTTTAACGAGAATGCCAAGATCATGATCATCTTCCAGACCCAGATAATAATTCGTACTAAAAAAGTAATTATGTGAGTTATAAGGCCAGTTACCAAAAGGAACTTGGGTAATACCGGTTTGTACTTGCCAGTTATCGGCAAATTGATAGCCTACATAGGCATACTTTACCGTTGTCATATAATCAAAAAAGCGGATCTCGGCATCCAATGTAACGTCGCCAACATTACCGCTGAGGTTCAAGCGAAAAATATCAAAGTCAAAATCACCACCACGGTTTTTATTACCGTCATCGTAAGAGGTGTGACTAAAGTTAGTGCGCACCGCACCGCCAACCTGGATCCCTGTGGGTTTGGTGGGTGTGACATCTGTTGTTGTAACGACAGTTTCAGCGTGATGAGCAGGATCAACTGATGTTGCAGCAACAGATGTGTTTTGTTCTTGCGTCGCAAGTCGGGCTTCTAAATCGGCAATTTGTGCCTTTAGTTGGGCCAGTTGTGCCTCGATAGTGTCTTGTTCTGGGGCGGTAGCTTGGGTGTAAGTTGCGGCAAAAGTAGATGAAATAATGAGAGCAAGTAGCGATTTTTTAAGCATTAAAAAGACCTGTATTAGCTAAAAATATTTAAACAGGTGATCAAGCATAACATAAAACGGCGTTGTTCCAATTTTAGGAGCGGAATTGCACACTAAACCCTCAATACTACAGCGAGCAAAAGTCATGGTGTTAAAGCAAAAAAATAAGGCTCCAATGGAGCCTTATTTTATGCAGTGATAGACAGAAAACTTATTTTAAATCAAAGCGATCTGCATTCATTACCTTTACCCAAACCTTGATAAAGTCGTTTACAAACTTTTCATGGTTATCATCTTGTGCATACACTTCAGCATAAGAACGCAGTACAGAGTTTGAACCAAAGACTAAATCGACCCGTGTAGCAGTAAACTTAACATTACCGGTATCACGCTCAATGATCTGATAACTATTACGGCCAGTCGGTTTCCAGCTGTAAGCCATATCCGTTAAATGCACAAAGAAGTCATTGGTCAATACACCCACTTTGTCGGTAAATACGCCATGCGTGTTGCCTGCAAAGTTAGTTCCCAACACCCGCATCCCGCCAATTAGCGCGGTCATTTCTGGTGCCGTTAAGCCCAGTAATTGGCTTTTATCAAGCATTAACTCTTCCGGCTGTACCACGTAATCCTTTTTCAGGAAATTGCGGTATGCATCGTGTAGGGGTTCTAGTACATCAAAAGACTCTACATCAGTTTGCGCTTGGGTAGCATCACCACGACCTGGTGCAAAAGGCACACTGACATTTACCCCAGCGGCCTTAGCAGCTTGTTCAATGGCAGCAGAACCCGCCAGTACAATTAAATCGGCCAGGCTAATGGATTTAGCAAAACTGGCTTGAATCGTTTCCAAAACGGCTAGCACTTTTTGTAAACGAGCGGGTTCGTTACCTTCCCAATCTTTTTGTGGCGCCAAGCGAATACGAGCACCATTAGCACCGCCACGATAATCAGAACGACGGAACGTACGAGCGCTGTCCCACGCGGTTGCAACCAGCTCACCCACAGATAAACCACTCGCTAAAATCGTTGCTTTTAGTTCACTGATATCCGCATCAGTAAGTGCCGTGTTACCAGCAGGAACAGGATCTTGCCAAATAAGCTCTTCTGCGGGGACGTCTGGCCCTAAATAACGGCTTTTTGGACCGAGATCGCGGTGTGTCAGTTTAAACCAAGCACGAGCAAACACGTCTTCAAAGTAGGCTTGATCGCGATAGAAGCGCTCAGAAATTTTTCGATATTCTGGGTCCATTTTCATAGCCATGTCAGCATCGGTCATCATTGGCATGCAACGGATAGACGCATCTTCAACATCCACAGGTTTCGCATTATCTTGAATGTTTACCGGTTGCCATTGCCAAGCGCCCGCTGGGCTTTTCGTCAGTTCCCAATCATGCTCTAGGAGCATTTTGAAGTAACCATTGTCCCACTTGGTGGGTTCACTGGTCCACGCACCTTCAATGCCACTGGTTACTGTGTCACGACCAACGCCACGTGTTTTGTGGTTATTCCACCCCAAGCCTTGCTCAGCAATATCAGCCGCTTCTGGCTCTGGTCCAAGATTTTGAGCAAGCCCATTACCATGAGCTTTACCTACGGTGTGCCCACCAGCAGTCAGCGCTACTGTTTCTTCATCATTCATGGCCATACGCGCAAATGTGATGCGCACATCGTGTGCCGTTTTTAACGGATCGGGTTTGCCATCAACCCCTTCCGGATTCACATAAATAAGGCCCATCATCACAGCGGCGAGGGGGTTTTCTAAATCACGCTCACCTGAATAGCGCGAGCCTTCGCTGCCTGATGGCGCTAACCATTCTTTTTCCGAACCCCAATAGGTATCTTTTTCAGGATGCCAAATATCTTCACGGCCGCCGGCAAAACCAAAGGTTTTAAAACCCATTGATTCATAGGCCATGTTACCGGCTAAAATCATCAAATCGGCCCACGACAGTTTGTTACCGTATTTCTTTTTGATAGGCCACAGCAAGCGACGCGCTTTATCTAAATTGCCATTATCAGGCCAGCTATTTAACGGAGCAAACCGCAAATTACCGGTACCGGCACCGCCACGGCCATCCGCGATGCGGTAACTGCCGGCACTGTGCCAGGCCATACGGATAAATAAGCCACCATAATGGCCCCAATCAGCTGGCCACCAGCTTTGACTTTGGGTCATCAGGGCTTTTAGATCCGTTTTAACGGCAGCTAAATCCAGTGTTTTAAAGGCTTCGGCGTAGTTGAAATCAGCACCCAGTGGATTGGTTTTCGTGTCGTGCTGATGAAGAATGTCTAAGTTGAGGGCATTTGGCCACCAACTCATTACATTTTTGCTGCTAGCAGTATTTGCGCCATGCATTACGGGGCATTTGCCCGACGCATTATTGTTATTGTCCATCTGTCACTCCTGTTAGGCTTGTTGCAAAAATCATTCGCGGCGTAACCGCGCTCGATGATGCTATAGACTATAGACGCTATGTGACAGTTCATAAAGTAATTAAAATTGAATGTGCTAATAGCTTTTATGGATTAAAAGCCGTATTTGCAACACCTTAGTCGTTTTGCCATTGTATTCCATAACGCATAAATGTGTCGGCTTCGCGATTATACCAACGCCGAAAGGGTTCAACATTAAAGCCATGTTTATTGGCCAAATAGGCATAGCGCATCGAGATGCGTAGCATGTCAGCATAGCGCCAAATTTTACCTTGCGTAATCACCGTGAGTTCCGGATGTTCAGCCAATATATCTACTACCTGCATAATCCGATGCACATTACGCAGTTCAACTGTTAACTCAGGCGGGATTGTCGGCAATTTGTTGTGATTCATGATTACATTCCTTCTGCACAGGTTTTAAGCATATCGGCTGCAACACTAAGAGGTTTAGGGTAGATTAGCTAAGTGACAAAAAATACGCTTTTGTGTTGGCACAAGGTTCGTCTTTCTGGCGGGTACTGAATAGTTTGTTCACGTAAAAAATGCTATTAACGCTTGTTTTACGCGCGCAAAGGCACAATAAAGAACAGTAAATTATTTCTAAAGAGTGCCCCCATTGTTAAATGCTACGCCTGTGAAAAATACGCCTGTTTTAGCGTGGTTACTACGTTTTTTAAAGCCATACCGCGTGAAGGTGGCGGCGGCAATTGTGTTTTTATTAATTGGCTCATTAGCATGGTTAGCACTAGGGCAAGGTGTTCGATTGCTGGTGGATGAAGGCTTTATCACGGGCAATACCCAGCGCTTGAATGATTTGACGGCTTTGGTACTCCTTATAACGGTTATTGCTTCCGTCGCGGTTTTTCTGCGTTTTTATTTTATGAGTTGGTTGGGCGAGCGGGTGAGTGCCGACATCCGAAATGCCGTTTATCAACATATGCTTAAGTTATCACCGGCGTTTTACAGTGAAACGCGCACAGGTGAGGTGATTTCCCGTTTTACTGCGGATACTACCTTGTTACAAAGCGTCGTTGGCTCGAGTTTATCTATGGCGCTGCGCTCAGGGGTAACGGCGCTCGGGGGCTTACTGATGATGGCATTTACCAGTTTTAAATTGACGGCGTTAGTGTTTATCGCCGTGCCACTGGTGTTAATGCCTATTTTTATTTTAGGGAAAAAAGTACGGCGTTTAGCCCGGGATAGCCAAGATAGATTGGCCGATATTGGCGCGCATGTTGATCAAAGCTTACATGAAATTCACACCGTGCAGGCCTATGGTCATGAAGCCGCAGATGAGCAGGTGTTTCGTGACAAAATAGAGCAGGTTATTCATGCGGCGAGGGGCCGAATTTTTTATCGGGCGTTGTTAATTGGATCGGTAATGTTGCTTAGCATTGGTGCCATTACGTTAGTGGGCTACGTTGGTGCGCTTGATGTGATTACAGGAAGTGTCAGTGCTGGGCAGCTTACCGCATTTTTATTTTACGCCGTTATGGTGGCGGGAGGCGTTGCGACCATTAGTGAAGTGATTGGCGATGTGCAGCGTGCGGCAGGTGCTGCCGAGCGATTAATAGAGTTATCGCAGATGCCCGTTACGATCAAGGCTCCTGATGTGCCGCAGCACTTACCCGAAAATGTGGCCGGTTCGTTACGCTTTGCCGCTGTTGATTTTGCCTACCCGCACGTACCAGAGCAGCAAGTATTGTCGCAATTAAATTTGCAGATTCATTCTGGTGAGCGGGTTGCTTTTGTAGGCCCCAGTGGCGCCGGCAAAAGTACCATTTTTCAGCTGTTACAGCGTTTTTATGATGTCAGCAACGGGCAGATCTTTCTCGATGACATTGCCTTACCCCAGTTATCACCACAAGCACTGCGCGCGCAATTTGCATTAGTGCCCCAAGATGCAGTGATTTTTGCTGACTCGGTTATCGAAAATGTCCGTTTTGGTAAGCCCGAGGCTACGCTAGAACAGGTTAAAGCCGCCTGTATTGCAGCACGTGCTGATGAATTTATTTCGCAGTTTCCACAGGGCTATGCCACGCAATTGGGGGAGCGGGGGGTGCGTTTATCTGGTGGGCAAAAACAGCGTATTGCAATTGCCCGTGCCATACTGGCAGATCGCCCTATATTATTGCTTGATGAAGCGACCAGTGCACTCGATGCGGCCAGCGAGCAAGCCGTAAAACAGGCTTTAGAACTGGCGATGCAGCACCGTACCACCTTAATTATTGCGCACCGACTCAGTACGGTGATAACGGCAGATCGCATTGTGGTGCTCGAAAAAGGTCGTATTATCGCCAGTGGTAAACATGAAACTTTGTTGCAAGATTGTCCGTTATACCGCGAGTTAGCGGAAATACAGCTGTTGGCATAACCTGAGAAAATGATTAACACCTTGAGGCAAAACAGGCAAAATAGCCTTAATGAAGCACACGGCACAGTATGGGAGAGCCAATGCTAACTTCGATTATGGCGATCAGCGCAGGCGCATCTTGCGGGGCAATTTTACGCTGGGTGCTTGGAGTGCATTTGAATCAGCTCTGGTCGGTAATGCCCATTGGAACCTTACTGGCAAACTTAATAGGCGGCTTGTTAGTTGGAATTGCTGTCCCTTGGTTGTCGCAACAATCGGTTATAGCACCAGAATGGCGCTTACTGATTATCACCGGGTTTTTAGGCGGATTAACCACCTTTTCTACCTTTTCAGCCGAAGTAATGGCGATGCTGTTTGAGCAGAAATGGGGACATGCTATCACCACTGCAATCTTACATCTGTTTGGCTCATTGTTATTAACGGCAGTAGGTTTTATGCTGGTACGCTTTTTTTATCGATAAGCCTGATTACTGTACACTGTAAATGTAAACAGTATGACAACGTTCATGCATCGTTATACGATAAGCTTCTATTCACGTCACAGGCTGTGCCGCTGGTTCACCCTTAACAAGGAACGCTCATTGCATGCTTACCCCCGGTTTTATTGCCGCTCATAGTCATCGTTTAGAAGATCTTACTGATTTAGCCGTGCAGCTACTGGCGCGTTATCCACTGGCGCCACTTGAAGAAGACGTGGTGTTAGTACAATCTAATGGTATTGCGCAGTGGTTAAAACAAGCGATTGCAAGTCATACTGGCATTGCGACCATGCTTGAGGTAACGCTGCCCGCACGTTTAGTGTGGCGAATGTATCGTGCCGTATTAGGTGCCGAGATCCCTAAGCAATCGCCCTTTGATAAAAGCCGTTTACGTTGGCGTTTGATGCGATTATTGCCAGATCGGATGGCAAATGATCCTATTTTTTCTGCCTTAAAAGCCTATGTCGCTCATGATCCTGATCAGCGTAAACTTTTTCAATTAAGTGATAAATTGGCTGATCTTTTTGATCAATATCAGGTATATCGCGCGGATTGGTTAGACGCCTGGATGCAAGGCGATTGGGTACTGATTCATCGCGAGCAACGCACGCCTTTAGCCCCCGAGTTTCAGTGGCAAGCCGCGCTCTGGCAAGCCTTAGTTAATGATATAGGTGCAGAACTAATTTGCAGTAATCGGGCAGCGTTACATCAGCAATTTATTGCCGAGGCCACCACATTAAGTGCACAAGGCAAGCGTCCTGCCGGCATACCGCCACGCATTATGGTATTTGGGATCTCGTCTTTACCCAGGCAAACGTTAGAAGTGCTTCATGCGATAAAAGGGATCTGTCAGATTGTATTATGTGTCCATAATCCTTGTAAGTACCATTGGGCGGATATTGTTGATGGCCGAGAATTACTAAATCAGTATGCGAAACCCCGTTTCCAAGCTAAACCCTCGGCTGAGGTTAAACCTTACTTTGCCGCGAGTCAGGCTGAACTGCATCAGGTAGCGCAACCGCTACTCGCTTCTTGGGGAAAACAGGGGCGTGATTATATTCGGCTGTTAGATGAATTTGATGAAACGGCTCACAAAGCCACGCACTTTACCGAGCTACGATTTGATCTGTTTGATGAGGCCGCAACCGATACTCTGTTAAGCCAAATTCAAAGTGATATTTTACACTTACGACCGCTAAGTGAAACCCAGGCACAATGGCCAGTACCGCACCCAAACGATCACTCTGTGGTTTTTAAACGTTGTCATAGTCCACAGCGTGAAGTGGAAGTGCTGCATGATCACCTATTAGCCGCGTTTGCTGCGGATCCGAGCTTACAGCCCCGCGACATTATGGTCATGGTGCCCGATATCAATAGCTATGCACCTTATATTGATGCCGTTTTTGGGCGCTTAGGTAAAGATGATAAGCGTTACATTCCATATACCATAGCGGATCAAGGATTACGGCAGCGTGCGCCAATCTTACAGGCGTTAGAAAAAGTATTAACTGCGCCACAGCAACGGTTTAGTCATAGTGATATATTTGATTTATTGCATGTTCCCGCTATTCAACAGCGGTTTGCTGTAACCCCTGAACAAGTACAACGCTTACAAGAGTGGAGCCACGCGGCGGGTGCCCGTTGGGGGTTACACGCTGCTCATCGGCACAGTTTGGGATTAGAGTTTCCCTATAATGAGAACAGTTGGCAGTTTGCATTAGATCGAATGTTGTACGGTTTTGCTGCAGGTAATATTGAGCTTAGCCAGCAGGCCAACGCCACACAGTTTTGGCAAGCGTTAGAACCTTACCCAGAAGTGGCTGGATTAGAGGCACAAGCGGTGGGGGCATTAGCGTCGCTTGTTCATTTATTGCAACACGCTTGGCAAACTTTTGCAGTTAATCAAGGTCCTGAAATATGGCATACCACCTTAATGACGCTACTCGATCAATTGTTTACGCCCACCAATGATAGCGAAGTGGTCTTATTAGCGAAATTGCGTGATGCGCTAGACGAGTGGTTAAGTAGTACCCATGAAGCCGAGTTTACTGCAGCGCTGCGTTATAATATTGTGCTTGATGTATGGTTGTCGGCGGTAGATGAACCCAATTTACAGCAACGTTTTATGGCGGGCAGCGTGAATTTCGCCACCTTAATGCCGATGCGAGCGATCCCCTTTAAGCGTATTTGCTTGTTAGGCATGAATGATACCGAGTATCCGCGCACGACTCAAAAAGCTGACTTTGATCTAATGGCACGCCATTATCGCCCAGGCGATCGCTCACGACGCGAAGATGATCGCTATTTATTTTTAGAAGCCATGCTATCTGCCCGAGAACAATTTTATGTCAGTTGGGTAGGGATGAGCGCACAAGATAACAGTGAGCTGCCACCCTCCGTTTTAGTCGGACAGTTACACGATCATCTTAATGCTGGTTGGGGGGCGCATTGTGCTGCAGCGCTTACGGTTACGCATCGCTTACAACCCTTTGCGCGTTGTTATTATACGGATACGTCTGAACATTTTTTTAGCTATGCCAAAGAATGGCTGTCGGTACAGCAATCGGCAGAACATATCAGCAACTCGACCTTAACAGCAGAATCCGGTATTCCCGTGTTAGCCGATTTTATGGCTGAAGCGGCGTTTTCCTTAACGGATTTAAGCTTGCTGCTACGTGAGCCGGCACAATTATTGGCGCGCCGTCGATTAGGTGTGTTTCTTGAGGCGGTAGAACAAACCTCTACCGATACTGAGGCGTTTACGGTGGATGGTTTGCAAGCGTGGCACGTAAAAGAAGCCCTTTTACAAGACATAATGCACCTCACGGATTGCGCAACGCCCGATCGAGTAGACGCTGCCTTAGATTCTCAGATCAGTCGCTTACGTCGGCAAGGTCAATTACCCTACCAACACGGTGCAGACGCAGTTTTAGCACAGAGCAAAGCCTCTGTGTTAGCTATTTACCAATGTTATCAACGCTATTATCCTGGCACTGATAAAAAGATTACACCAAAACGCTATCAACTGAGCTATCAAATAAACGGGCTATCATATGTTTTGGAAGAGGAGTTAACCGGGCTTTATCAACAAGACGCAAACCAGTGTTTGCAGCTGGAACTCAAGGTAAGCAAGGTGGCTGAGTGTAGACCGCGTAGTGTGCAGTATACATGGCGTAATATCGTGCTCAGTTATCTAAAACACCTATTCGCTAATGCGGTGTTATCTGAATCGGTGACCACCGTGATTATCGGTGAAGATGGCGTAATCACACTAGCGCCACTTGCGGTCGATCCGCAACAGGCTCAACAGCTTGCCAAAACAGCCTTAGCCAATTTAATGCAAAGCTTGAGTGTGGCACTGACCACGCCGTTGCCTACCGCCTTAGTCTTAGCCGAGGCCTGGTTTAAACGCTTTAGCAAAGACGCGTTTTCATCTTCAGCAGCGTCCTCATCATCATCTTCAGCCACAGCCACAGCCACAGCAGACTCAACACCTGAGTCAACCTCGTTGGCGCAGCGTCAAGCTGCTTTTTTAACGCAGCTTTGTATCGGTGATGATTATCAGGACGGTGTACTTAAAAAGCTGCCTTATTTAGCACGTTACTATGGCGAAGGAGAGCAACTCTTGCAGCAAGGGTTTATCGCTTGGAGTGAGCGCCTTTATCAGCCGTTTTTTCACTTTATTAGCGCCGCGAATGTGGTAGCGGTGAACGAGGAGCCTTTGTGAGTACGTTATTAAACAGTCCCTTACAATTGCCTTTAAATGGCAGTGCTCTGATTGAAGCCAGTGCGGGGACGGGCAAAACCTTTACTATTGCGGCTCTTTATGTTCGCTTTATTTTGGCGCATTTACCCAGATTAACCGCCGCGGCGAGTCGTGTGCAGCCGCTCTTACCTGCTGACATTTTAGTGGTTACCTTTACCAAAGCCGCCACGGCTGAATTAAAAGATCGGATCCGTAAACGTTTAGTGGAGGCCGCAATGTCGTTTCGAGACGCCTCGGGGAGCCAAGATCCTTTTCTAAACGCACTAAAGGCTGAATTTTCACCCTCGTTATGGCCAGAATGCGCTTACGCCCTGCAAATGGCCAGTGAAGCCATGGATGAGGCCAGCGTTAAAACAATACACAGTTGGTGTCAAAGTGTACTGCGTGAGCATGCGTTTAATAGTGGTAGCTTGTTTAATCAACAACTTATTACCGATTTAGCGCCCTATAAACTTGAGGCGGTTCGAGATTATTGGCGTAACTTTTTTTATCCCCTAGATGCCGAAAATTTCACCTTAGTAAACCAATTGGTAGCGTCGCCAGAACACTTGTTGTCGCAAATTAATGGTTTATGGGATCTTGCTATCCCCAACAGCACGCCGCTGCAATTCTCTGCAATGCTTAAGGCTGCGCGTCAAGCCCGGGAGCAACAATTAGCAGAGCAGCATCAACGTTGGCAAGTGTTATTGCCTCGTTATTTTGCGGTAATTGAGCAAGCGGATAACCATAACTGGTTTAGTAAGCCCCGTACCCATAATGCTAAAAAAGCCCAAAAAGATTTTGCGCCATTACAGGCGTGGGTGGCTTTGCCTGAATCTCAGGCCATACTGCAGCTACCAGAGTTAAAAGACGCCTTTTTAAAAAATTATGGTGAAGAATTTTATGAACATTACACTGGGCCCGCGTTAACCGACGAATTGCCGCAAGCCTTATTAGCTTTAGCCCACTGTTTAGAGCAACCGATAGCCTTAGCGCCTGATTTACTAGCGCATGCTGTAGCATGGAGTAAAGCACGTGTTGAACAACAGCTGGCACGTGATGCGGTATTAGGGTTTAACGATATTATTCAGCATACGTGCCGTGCGCTGACAAATGAGCAGGGGCAGACGCTGGCTGCCATACTACGTCAACAATATCCGGTGGCCTTAATTGATGAATTTCAGGATACCGATCCGGATCAATACCGGATTTTTGATGCAATTTATCAGCTTTCAGCTAATTTGCCCGAGCAAGCCGTATTTTTGATTGGGGATCCTAAACAAGCCATTTACGCCTTTCGAGGCGCTGATATTTTTACCTACTTGCAGGCCAGACGGGATACTTCGCCACGACATTATACCTTGGGGGTGAATTTTCGCTCCAGCCATGCGTTAGTTAAAGGCGCAAATGCTTTTTTCCTGCCTGCCGAATATGAACAAGGCGCAAAAGCATTTTTGTTTAATCGTGCCCAAGACAACGATGTTCCTTTTGTTGCGGTGTCTGCAAAAGGCGTGACAGCGCGCTTGGTGCTAAAGCAACAAGAGGTAACGCAAGCAATGCAGGTGTGGACCGCATTGCCCACTGATATCGATGCTAATGCCGATGCAGACAAAGCGCTGAGTAAAAGCGCGTATCGGCAAGTAATGGCGGCGACCTTCAGCGATTATATTGCCACGCTACTTAACGATGCGGTGGCGGGGAAAACTGGTTTTATAGCAGATAAAGCGCCAGACGCCCCCTTACGGCCGTTACAAAGTAAAGATATTGCTATTTTGGTCTCGACACACAACGAAGGCCATTTGATGCAGCGTGAGTTAAGAAAGCGCGGCTTAGCCAGCGTGTACCTGTCCGATCGAAATTCGGTATTTGATACCGAGGTTGCGCGCGATCTGCTTGTCGTGATGACGGCATGCGCGGAGCCTGGGAATAAAAAAACGTTATTAAACGCACTTTATACCCCGCTGCTAAATGTGTCGTTAGCTGAATTAGATGCGCTGCAATATGATGATATGCAATGGGATAATCGGGTGGGGCAGTTCTATCAGTTTGCCAGTTGCTGGCAGCAGCACGGGATCTTGGCCATGATCCGTCAAGTGATGCAGCAATTTCGGATCGCAGAGCGCTTACTCGTAAAATCACAATCAACACGCTCCACGCACCTAAGCGGCGGCGAGCGCTATTTAACCGATTTACTGCATTTAGCCGAGTTACTGCAACAGGCAGCAGCAAAACTGGATGGGCCTTTAGCCTTAGTAAGATTTTTATACGAACACCTTTATCAAGCCGACACTATTCAGCAGCCTGCCGACGAGCAAATTGTTCGTTTAGAAAGTGATGCGGAATTAATTCAAATTGTCACGATTCATAAATCAAAAGGCTTAGAGTATCCCTTAGTGTTTTTGCCTTTTATCAGTTTATGTCGTCCTGTGTCGGAAAAGGATAGCGTTTTTAATTATCATGATCAGCAGGGGCAACCTTGCCAGCGTATTGTGCCAGATCCTGTTATTTTACAGCAGGCTGATTATGAGCGCTTAGGCGAAGATATTCGCAAACTTTATGTAGCACTCACTCGCGCAAAATATGCTTGTTGGCTCAGTGTCGCGCCAACCGGGGAATGGCAAAAAAGTGCTTTAGCGTATTTATTCGACGCCGCCACAGCGATCCATCCGCAACATTTTATTGCACAGGCAAAACAATGGGCTGCTCATCCCTTGGTTGAAAACGCTGTGGCGCTGACGACCTTGCCGCTAAGCGCAACGCCGGTCAACTATCGTGAGCCGAGCAATACGGGTATCTCCACAGCCTATGCTGCGCGGCAAATGCCAGCACAGCATCAGTTTCAACCATGGTGGATTGCCAGTTATTCGGCATTAAAATATGGCGCAATGCGCGAACCAGACAATGCGCTAGAACATAACTTAGTGGATGAACAGGAAACGGATGGCGATAATATGGGGGAGGTAAGCCGAGTGCCGGAGCCAGTGCGCCTGTTATCACCTGATCTTTCACTTCACACCTTACCCCGAGGAGCGGGGCCAGGGACCTTTTTACATAATATGTTGCAAGACGCGGCTGAAGCCGGTTTTAACCACGTGGCAGAAGATGCGCAGGTACGTGCACATATTATGGCCAAACGTTGCCGGCATGGCAGTTGGGCAGCGCGGCGCGAGCAACTCGATCAATGGTTAGCACATTACATTTCAACACCCTTTGCCTTACCAAATGGTGGTCATGTTACGTTGGCATCACTAACACAATATAAAGCAGAACCAGAATTCTGGTTTGCTGTTAATGGCGTAAGTACCACCGCCTTAGATACGTTGGTGATGAATAACGTATTACCTGGCTTAGCTCGTCCAGCCCTTCAGCCAAACTATTTACAGGGCATGCTAAAAGGCTTTATTGACTTGATCTTTGAACATCAAGGGCGCTATTACGTTGTAGATTACAAGTCTAATTACTTGGGGGCTGATGATCAGGCGTATCATTACACGGCCATGCGCGATAAAATTTTAGCCAGTCGTTACGACATGCAATATGTTTTATATACGTTAGCCCTGCATAAATTATTAAAAGCACGTTTGCAGCAAGACTATTGCTACGATCGTCATATTGGTGGCGTTATGTATTTATTTTTGCGTGGTCAGCATGCGCCTGGTGCCGGCGTATTTACCGACAAACCGGCAAAAAGCCTGATTTTTGCGTTAGACGATCTGCTAAGCAATGTTAATCGCAGCCTTTTAACCGTAAAACAGGAAGACGCTGATGAGTAAGCCGATACCCCTTTCTGCTTACCGGCCAGAGGATATGCTTGCCTTATTAACAGAATGGCAAAAGATTGGGCTGCTCAGTGCATTGGATGTGGCGTTTGCCTGCTTCTTATATTCGAATGCGCCACCGAGTTTGGCAACTGCGCTATCAGATAACGACAACGCCAGCACCAAGACGGCTACCTTAATGTCTGCCTCTGGAGGCGGTGTAAACAGTACCACGTTATTGCTTGCGGCGTTGGTATCTTACCAAGTGAGTCGCGGCCATGTATGTTTACCGCTTAATAGCTTGGCGGACATGGCACTAACTCTATTGCCAGAGCAGAGTAACACTTTATTCACGGTAGAAGGAGACAACCTGCCAAGCCCTGACAGTATTGTCTCTGCACTCTCTTTACCGGAGTTACTGTCAGACCTTAAACGCAGTGGTATTGTATTAATGTTGGCCACTTCAGAGCATTCTGGCGCAGCTAACAGCAAAATCGCATCTGGCGCATCAGAAGACATCCCCCATTTTATTTTACCCCTTGTGGTACAAGATGATGCGCTCTATCTTTACCGTTACTGGCATTATGAACAGCAGATCGCTACGGATTTACGTCGCCTAATGCAACCTACGTCGTTCGTTTTACCGCCTGCAGCTACGTTAACACAATGGTTAGCAGAGTTATTTCAGCGCACAAGGCCGCAGGCTAAGCAGACTGAGCCGACGCCTTCGCAAGATGCCGTTCTTCCTGCAAGCAACACGATCACTGAACAAGCGGCTGTGCTCCCCATTAATTGGCAACAATTGGCATGTGTTAATACGCTGCGCAGTCAGTTTAGTGTGATTACCGGGGGCCCTGGGACTGGAAAAACCTATACGGTTGTTCGTTTATTAGCCTTATTGCAGCGTTTACAGTGTGACAGCGTTAACCAGCCCTTGGTGATTAAATTAGCGGCTCCTACTGGTAAAGCTGCCGCCCGTTTAAAAGAATCCATTCAAGCGGCAAAAGAGAGCTTACATGCTTTACCCGCCGCTTGGCACAGCGCGATAGCACAGATCACTGCCCAAAGTACTACCTTACATAAATTATTGGGGGTACAGCCAGGTACGCGACAGTTTAAGCATAATCGTCGTTACCCGTTAGCGTTAGATGTATTAATTGTCGACGAAGCCAGCATGGTAGATATTGAATTAATGCAAGCGTTGCTGGCAGCATTACCCCCCGCGGCGCGGCTGATTTTACTGGGTGACAAAGATCAATTGGCATCTGTTGAGGCTGGCGCTGTATTAGGACAATTATGTGCTGGCGCCGATCAAGGCGGTTATCAACGGCAGACATTTGATTTTCTCCAGCAGTATAGTAGCACAGCGTTGCCGCAAACTTTGTATGCTGCCCATGGCCCCGCACATTTACAGCATGTGGTTATGCTACGTGAGAGTCGTCGTTTTACTGCCAGCAGTGGTATTGGCGCCTTAGCCGCTGCCGTTAATAACGCCGCCGCATCGGACGTGGCTCCGCTGTTCGCTGATCCACGTTACACCGATATTCAATTATTAGCGCCTGAATCATCTAACGTTTTGCAAGCTGGTTCGCTATCCCACGATAATGCCGCATTCTCTCCATTGCTCGTTGCATTATCTCAGTTATGTCAACAAGGGTTTGCAGCGTATTGGCAGGCGATTACCAAGCGGCCAGCAGCCAACAGCACCCAACTGCAACAAGACGAGTGGGCGCGTGCTGTATTAGCCGCTTATCAGGGCTTTCAATTATTAACACCTGTAAGGCAGGGGCCTTTTGGTGTGGCAGGATTAAACGCTTTAGTTCAAAAAACACTGAGTTTTTTACCTAAAGGGAAAGCGCTTCAGCATGAAGACAGTTGGTATGAGGGGCGACCTATTATGATCACCGCCAACGATTATAATCTAAACTTACGTAATGGCGATGTGGGGATGGTACTCACTTTACCCGGTCAAGGCCAAAAGCGGGCGGTGTTTATTGATAGTGATAATCAGGTGAGATGGATATTACCTAGCCGCTTGACACAAGTCGACACCGTGTTTGCCATGACCGTGCACAAATCACAGGGCTCAGAATTTGCGCATACCGTGATGGTTATGCCTGAACGTGATAATCCAGTGCTCAGCCGCGAGTTGCTTTACACCGGCATTACCCGTGCCGCCAAACAATTAACCTTAGTGGTACCTGATTGGCATGTATTGGTTGAAGCGATAAACCGACCCACGGTACGCGCAGGGCATTTACGGATCTAAGCCAATGCCTCGGTGTTTATGTCTTGGTACTGATGCCTCGGTTCTTATGCTTCGGAACTAATGCCTCGGTACTGATGCTTCGGTACTAATGTTTCTTTATGAATATCGCGGTATTGAGCAAAAAGTGCCAAATGGTTATGAGGCCTCTGGGTGTTTGACTGATGAATGTGCCTTTACGCGGTGACTAAGCAACCAAACGGGTTTTTGTTGCGTATAAGGTACAAAGCGCAAGTAAATAGGTTGTTATGTCTTCCAATAGTTCTAAAGTTCCGGCCCATCGCTTATCGCGTTTGGGCAGTTTGGCCTCTTTAGCGGGGCGGGTTGCCGGTGGTATGCTAGCTGAGGGGGCCCGGCAATTAGCCAAAGGCCAAGTGCCGGCCAAAAAAGATCTGTTACTGACGCCCGCCAATGCTAAACGGGTTGCCGATCAATTAGCGCATTTACGGGGCGCTGCCATGAAAGTTGGGCAGTTACTGTCAATGGATGCCGGTGATATGTTGCCACCTGCCTTAGCCGACGTATTGGCACGCTTACGTTCAAGTGCCAATCCGATGCCGGTGAAACAACTTGCACAGGTATTAAAAAATGAATGGGGCGAAAATTGGCAACGTCATTTTACCGATTTTACCTTTATGCCTTTAGCTGCCGCATCTATCGGTCAAGTTCACCAAGCGTATCATGATAATGGCCAGCGACTCGCTGTAAAAATTCAATATCCAGGTATTAAAGAAAGCATTGATAGTGATGTAGATAATGTTGCTACGTTACTGCGTCTTAGCGGGTTAGTGCCCAAAGGCGTTGATTATCAGCAACTGTTAGTTGAAGCAAAACTGCAATTAAAAAGCGAAGCCGATTATCTACAAGAAGCCGCTTATTTAACCGAGTATCGCCTCCATTTATCTAATAATCCGCATTTTTTACTGCCAGAGCCTATCACGGCGCTAACCACATCAAATATTTTGGTGATGAGTTACGTTGAGGGGATCGCTATTGAAGCGTTAACTGAACGTAGCCAAGTCGAACGGGACAGGGTGATGAGCTTGTTGTTTGAATTACTCTTTCGCGAACTCTTTGAATTTTCTTTAGTTCAAACAGATCCTAATTTTGCTAATTACCAATACAATACCACCACACAACAGCTCGTTTTATTAGATTTCGGTGCTTGTAGACACTATAGCGCCAACTTCAGTGCAGGCTATCGGAACTTGTTTAAAGCCGCATTACAACAAGATGATGCGGGAATGCGTGATGCCCTTATGCAAATTGGATTTTTTAGCCAAACCATCTTACCTGAACAACAGCAGGCGGTGCTTAAATTAGTGCATTTGGCCTGTGAACCTCTGCAGCATGATAAGGCTTTTGATTTTGGGCAAAGTGATTTAGCGCTGCGTTTGCGCGATGCCGGTACCGCCTTAAGCATGCAGCAAAACTACTGGCACACCCCTCCTGCAGATGCCATTTTCTTGCATCGGAAAATTGGGGGATTATATCTGCTCGCAGCAAGACTAAAAGCGAAAATTAATGTCAGGTCCTTATTGATGCCTTATTTAGAATAACCCTCCTAACCGGTTTTGCCATCATCCTGTGCTGGGTTAGTATCTATTTTTAGAGGGGGCATTGACAATTCGTGTCAAACCCTTATTCTATAAGACAAATGCGACAAAGTGGGATGGTGTATGAAGCTTCTTGCCAACAGCCCGAATGAGGCGGATAGCCCCACCGAGACGCTTCTCGCATTGCTGCTCAAAATTGCGCTGCGCTATATCAATGTCCCAATCAGTGAAGCTTATAACACCATAAATCTTACTCTGGCCGAAATGGGACAATTTGTGCAGGCCGATCGGGTTTACATTTTTGATTACGACTTTACCCAAAATACATGTTCTAATACTTTTGAATGGTGTGCTAGTGGGATCACACCTGAAATAAGCCACTTGCAAAAAACGCCTATCGATATGATCCCGCAATGGGTAAATGCACATCAGGCGGGTCAAGAAATGTATATTGCTGATGTGCCTGGATTGCCAGACGATGAACCGATTAAGGCCATACTGTACCCACAGGGTATTAAAAGTATTTTAACATTGCCTATGCTTAATGAAGGCGAACTCCTGGGGTTTGTTGGCTTTGATTCGGTGAGACTGCATCATCGCTACACGCAACAAGAGCGCAGTCTGCTAGCTGTATTTGCGCAAATGTTAGTGAATATAAAAGCCAGGATGCGTTCCATTTCGTTGCTATCGTTAGCCAAAGAAAAAGCAGAGCAAGCAAGCCGAGTTAAAAGTGACTTTGTTGCGAACATTAGCCATGAATTAAGAACGCCACTAAATGCGATTATGGGCTTTGCTGAATTACTGGCTTTTAGTCCATTAAACGACACACAAGGGGCTTACCTTGATAAGATCAGCCAATCATCCACTTTATTGCTAAACCTGATTAACGATATACTCGATTTTTCAAGAGTAGAAACGGGCCGTTTGTCTTTAAAGCCCGAACCCGTTCAGCTCAGTGTTATTGCAGAGCAGTTATCGAACGTGTTTCTAGCGGCAGCAACGGCTAAAGGATTAGCATTTAACATCGTACTTGATCCCAAAATACCGCCATATGTCATGGTCGATCCTTTGCGTTTAACGCAGGTGCTGACTAATTTATTAGGTAATGCGATTAAGTTCACCCAATATGGTGAAATTACGTTAACGATTGGCTATCAATGCCAGCGTGAGACCGCACATGTGTTGCGATTCGAGGTCAAAGATACTGGCATTGGGATGGCTGCCCAGCAGTTATCCTCGCTGTTTGAGGCATTTACGCAAGCCGATACCTCAATAACTCGCCGTTATGGTGGCAGTGGTTTAGGTTTAGCTATAAGCAGTAAGCTGCTTGAACAAATGCAAAGTCAGCTAGAGGTATATTCACAGCTTGGTGAAGGCAGCCATTTTAGCTTCGAGTTAATGCTTTTTGCGTGCAACCCAGTAGAGCAGAAGTTACCGAATAAGTCGCCGCATGACGACAGCACACACGCCTTAGTGGGTAAACGAATTTTGGTCGCAGAAGACAATAGCACCAACCGTTTAGTTATCAGCAAAATGTTAAGTCGTTTAGGCATCGAGGTGGTTTTGGCCCAAGATGGTGCCGAGGCATTACTAAAAGCGGACGAGCAACCACTAGATTTAGTCTTGATGGACTTACAAATGCCGATAATGGACGGTTTTGCTGCGACGCGATATTTGAAACAACGTTATCCGACTTTACCTGTAATTGCGTTATCGGCGGCTGTGTTGGATGCCGATAAATCACAGGCATTGGCCGCGGGGGTTGATATGCATCTCGCAAAACCTATTTCTGCCACCTTGTTAGCAGCAACATTACAACAATGGTTAGTGCCCGCGGCGCTATAGCTGAATAAAAAACACACAACTTGACAGCGGCATAAATCCGCGCCATTATAAGACACATGAGACAATAAAGCTAAATGAGTCGAGGTGAGTATGGCTATCCCAGTTACAATTGCAGACGATTCTGCACTCTCACGGAAAATGATCAGACGTGCTTTACCCGCGCATTGGGATGCTGAGATCAGCGAGGCAACCAATGGTAGAGAAGCGATATTAGCAGTAGAAGCAGGGAAGGCTGATGTACTTTTCCTGGATCTGCAAATGCCTGAAATGGATGGTTATCAGGTACTGCAAACCTTAAAAGATCATCATGAAAAAACAGTCGTCATTGTTATTAGCGCTGATATTCAGCCAGAAGCGGTTGCTTTAGTTAATTCTCTTGGTGCCTTTCGTTTTTTGAAAAAACCCTTGGTTGCATCGGAATTACAACAAACCTTGACTGAGGTAGGTTTATTATGAATGCCTTGCTGAGTGAAGCGCAACGTGATGCATTACAAGAGCTAATGAATATCTCGATGGGGCAAGCCGCTAATGCACTGGCTCGTTTAATTGAAACACGCATTACCTTATCGATTCCCAGAATTGTTGCTGCTACGCCCAGTGAATTTGCAGCCTTACTCAGTCAGCACGAAGAAAATTGGTTCACTCGGCAATCTTTTATGGGCAAAGTTAATGGCGAAGCACTGACCCAATTAACGAAAGAAGGCTGCGAGGCTCTGGCCGTAGCCATGGATTACGATGTGCCTTTGTCAGATGCCAGCCGAAAAGAACTGGTATTAGAACTGGCCAATATTCTTGCTGGAGCCTGTTTAACAGGTTTTTCAGAACAGCTAGATTTAGCCACCAAATTAAGTATGCCAACACTGTATGTCCCGACAGTAAACTCAGGCGAGCAAGTTGTTGAATATTTTCGCTGGACCTCTACTTTGCTACTTGAGGTTGAGTTTAGTGTAGATGCCTCTTTGTTTGATTCTAAAGTGATTATTTGTTTAGAACAACGCTCAGTACAAACCCTCTTAGCCAGTATTAACGAGCTATTGGAGTAAGCCATGATTTCGCCAGCGGTATTTACTCATGTAGTTAAGAAGTTACCACTGGGTATTTGTATCCTTGATACCGATTTTACCATTCGCTATTTTAATGATTTTTTTATTTCGCGGTTAACCCTAAACGCGCCTGCGATTGGCAGTAATATTTTAGATCTTTTTCCTGAACAAGCCCGTTTTTTAAAGAAAAAATTGACCAGTGCTGTGGTACTCAATAACAGTAGTTTTTCGTATTGGGAGCATCGGCCTCATATATTTCAGTTTAATAGTAGCCGGCCGATAACCGGTGAAGAAACCTTGATGTACCAAAATTTAGAAATCGTGCCGTTAGATATTGAGGATGATCAGGTAAAAACACTGTGTTTAATCCTACAAGATGTGACAGAGCAAGCCAGTTATTTACAAAGCCAAAAACAATTAGCTGCCCAACTAGAAACGCAATATCACGAGCAAGCGGCGTTGCTTAAGCAATTAAAAACTACGCAAGCGCAATTATTGCATGCCGATAAAATGGCTTCTATAGGCCAGCTTGCGGCAGGTATGGCACATGAAATCAATAATCCCCTAGGTTTTATTAATTCTAATTTACAAAGCTTAAATGATTATCTTAACACCCTTGTAAAAGCGCTCACTTTTAGTGAAAAACTGATTCAAAAAACTGAAGATAGTGCGCTGCATCGTCTACAACAAGACTATTTTAGTCGTGCCAAAATAACTTTTATTACTGAAGATGCACCTGAATTATTACATGAATCGTTAGATGGTATTAGACGTGTTAGCCGTATCATTCAAAATCTTAAGATTTTCTCGCATGTTGATGATACCCATTGGCAGCTATGTGATTTACGGGACATTATTGATAGTACGTTAACGATGCTTAGTAATGATTTAAGACACAACGTTACGCTGCATATAGAGTATGCGGACGATCTTCCATTGTTGCAGTGCCAACCCATTCAACTGAATCAAGTCTTGTTACATATATTGAATAATGCCGTTCAAGCGATTAGCCAAAAAGGGGATATCTGGATCCAGGTTACAGTGCAGGCAGAGCAATTACACGTCACTATTCGCGATAACGGTTGTGGTATTGCCCCCGCAGTACTCCCTAAAGTGTTTGAGCCCTTTTTTACAACTAAAGCGGTAGGCCAAGGCTCTGGGTTGGGGTTATCAATGGCTTATAACGTGATTAAACAACACCAAGGACATATTTCGTTAAGCAGTGAACAAGGACAGGGAACAACCATTACTTTAGATTTACCGCTGCAGCCTAAGTTACCTGTGGCGGATGTAGATCGCTTAACTCATGAGCGTTAACTAAACGCGTTCAGTACAATAGGTGAATTATGATTAAGCCATCACAAGAACGTTCAACTAATGCCTTAGATACCGTGTTGAGTGTCGATCATTCGGTACAACAACAATTGAATACCATTATCGAGGCGTCTGAAATTGGCACCTGGATGTTAGATTTGGATTCAGAGTTATTAGATGTAAATTCGCGCTGGCTAACCATGTTCGGGTATCAAGCTGGTGAACTGCCCATTGTCGACTTAGCGTGGTTGCGTGCCAATATGCACCCCGATGATATGAGCCCTGCACGGCAAAGCTTGCGATTACATTTAGAGGGTATGGTCGACTTTTATGAAAGCCAATTTCGTGTACGGCATAAAATGGGGTATTGGGTGTGGGTACAAGCCCGTGGGCGGGTCATTTCCCAGCAGCAAGCTTCGATAAAAACGCAGCGTTTATATGGTATTAATATTGATATCACGGCTGAGAAAAATCTGCAAAGTAAGTTAACAAAGTTAGCTGAAAACGTTCCAGGCATGGTGTATCAATTTCAACTTAATCCAGATAAAAGCATAACATTCCCCTATGTTGGGCCTGCGGTAGAAACGCTTTTGGGGTTTAGTGCCAGTCAATTGGCTCAAGACGGGCGCTTGGTGTTTAGTAAAGTGCATCCTGAAGACTTACCGCAATTAGCATATTCTATAGAGCAATCGGCGCAAAGTTTAACACAGTGGCAACTGCGCTTTAGGTTGGCAGCAAATGGTTTAACATACCGTTGGCTGGCTGGGCAATCGAGCCCAGAAAAGCAAGAAAATGGTGCGGTGATCTGGCACGGTTACATCCAAGACATTACCGAAGAGATGGAGATGCAATTAGCATTAGCCCAAGCCAAAGAACAGGCGGAGCGCGCGGTTGCCAATAAATCGAGTTTTTTAGCCAATATGAGCCATGAAATTCGTACGCCGATGAATGGGGTCATTGGGATGCTAGACCTTTTGGCTGAAGGTAATATCGATCCTAATCAAACCGAAAGCATTAATTTAATGCGAGATTCTGCTTATTCACTACTAACCATTATTGATGACATCTTAGATTTTTCCAAATTAGAAGCGGGTAAACTGACTATCAGCAAAGAAGCGCGACAACTGGCGCCGGTTGTCGAACAAATTTGCAATATGTTAGATTTTTTAGCGATCAAAAACCAAGTTGAGCTCACATACTTTATTGATCCGGCCATTAATGAGATCTTGTGGTTTGATCCTAATCGTTTGCGCCAAATTTTGGTTAATTTGTTAAGTAACGCGATTAAGTTCTCCAGTCGATTAGATCGTGCTGGAGAAGTGCGGCTAGAAGTGTCGCTCGCTGATCAGCAGCAGCAACATGCTTTACTTTGTTTTAGTATTACTGATAACGGTATTGGCATGGCTCCTGATTTAGTGGCGCGTTTATTTCAACCCTTTACGCAAGCCGATGATTCAAGTAGCAGAAAATATGGCGGCACGGGATTAGGTTTAGCGATCACGCAGCAATTAGTTCAGCTGATGGATGGAGTGGTTTCCGTAGAGTCTATCCCAGGTATTGGGACTACTTTTCAGGTCGCGATTCCCGTTGACATCTCGACAGAAAACGCTGAAACCACTGAAATTGAGCAACCGCTGCTGACAGGCATTACAGTAAGAATTTTAGGTGAGCCTTCGCAGATTTTATTAACCGATTATGCGCGTTACTTGGCCGCTGATGGCGCCCAAGTGTTGTGGCACAATCCCACTATGCTTGAGAGTAACACCTTTAGCCAGCTCACTAGTAAAACCGTATGGTTATTTGACAGTGTCTTAACTAAGGGAGATGCGTTGCAATTGGTTGATCACATAAAACAATATTACGCTGAGCAAAGTCGTTTTATCGTGTTAGGGCGGGGGCGGAGGCGCAAACCACGCCGCACCGCACCCGATACCTTATATATAGATGCCAATGTTTTACAACGTCTGCAATTAATTCAAGCAGTTTACGCGGTTTATCATGATGTCAATGTGCCTCCTTTAGAGGAGTTAATACAACCGCATCTCACTACACAACAACCTTATCGTATTTTGGTATTAGAAGACAACACCACTAACCAGAAAGTTATTAAACAGCAATTAATACGTCTGGGTTATCAGGTTTTAGTGGCCGCAGATGGTGCCATGGGGTTACGCTATGCACGTGAGCAACATTTTGATTTAATCCTCACCGATTTGCATATGCCGCAGGTCGATGGCTATCAATTTGCACAAGCCTATCGAGAACTGGAGTCGCACTTAGGTCGGCCTCGGATCCCGGTTATTGCGTTAACCGCGAATATTGTGCCAGAAGAACTGGCACGTTGTAAAAATGAGGGTATGGATGGTTATTTAGTAAAACCATTACCCGTTGCAGAGTTAAAAACCTGTTTAGAGTGCTGGTTAGCGACTGCGCAGCAAGCTGCTTCGGTAAACTTACCCCAGAATACGCCCCATACTGTTAAGGATACGCTTGGCAACACTGCAGAATCCCTGTTAGTTAATTTGGATAAGCAAGTATTAGCTGAAACAGTAGGAGAAGAGTCTGTACCCGAGATTTTACAAGACTTTGCTGAATCGCTAGAGCAAAGTGTGGCGAAGATAGAGCAAGCACTTTTAATGCGCCAGTTTACGGTGCTGGCGCAAGAAGCTCACAAGCTAAAATCATCCAGTCGCTTTGTGGGTGCCCATGCGCTCGCAGATGCTTTTACCTTGCTAGAGCAGGTGAGTAAAACTAGCCTAGAGCAAGGCGTTGCGGAACCACAATTGTCTCCAATTTTTCATCAATTGATAAAGCTGACTGCGGCGGTTATAGAACAGATCAACATGACGTTGTCATAATCTGCCGCCTAAAAAAACAGCGATGTTCAAAGTGGTTGAGAAGTCATATAAAGTGCACGTAAATAGCCTTCAATAAAAGCAGGATTTACGGGTTTTTTAAGCAGCGTAACTGAATCAAGCACATGTTTTTTTGCTTGGATCTCTGTTTCACTTAAACCCGTGATAACTAAAATATGCTTAGGCTTCTTGGCAACAATTTTTTGTAACCGCGTCAGCATTTCAAAACCGTCAATAAAAGGCACTTCCAAGTCTAATATAAGTAGGTCTGGAAACGCCGCGCCAATACTCAGCATGGCGTCTAAGCCATTGTCAAATAAAGAGACATGCATTGGCAATGCGGTTTTTTCAAGAAGTTTTTGATAGCCTTTTAGTAAGATAGGATCGTCTTCAACTACATAGATGTGAAGGCCATCGACAACACGAGGAGAACTGGGCTTTGGTGAGCTGTTCGGATCGTTTAATAATGTGTTAACTGAATGCAACAAAATACGACGATGACCACCACTGGTTTTCCATGCTTGTAATTTCCCATTTTCAACTAATTGCTGCACAGTACCTACAGAAATTCCCAGCATTTTTGCGGCCTGAGTGGTGCTGCAATACTCATTATTGTCCTGTGCATTATTCATGTATACATACTCCTATACCGATTCATAAGAATTTTTATGATAGGAGTTAAGTTTAACTAACAAATAAGATAAAATAAACAAATTTTGCAATTATAAATCGGTTTTATCAATTTCTTGCAGGAGCGTGTTTAACAATAGTAGGGTTAAGTTATGGGTTTTAGCTGCCTGTTCGCATTGATTGGCGAGTTCAGAAATGGAATGGAAATCAAAACAGGCACTGGTGCCTTTTATTTTATGAAATTCAAGTTTTAATGTATCAAAATCTGCATCCACGAACAGTTGAGTCAGCCGAGTATGCTGTGATTGAAGACTTTGCAGATAATCGTGTTTTAAGCTGGCTAAATCTTCATCAACTTCTGCGAGTGGTTTTTTAGGTTTAGTCGGCGTTGATTTCATCAAAAAACGTTGTACCTGCTGTAATAAAGTTTTCTTGTTAATGGGTTTTGTTAGGGTTGCATCAAAAAGCGGATTGTTATGCTGTAAATGCTTATTATCATATACGTCAGCACTTAACCGTATAATTGGTTTAGTAAAACCCTTTTTCCGCAGTTGTTCTGTCGCCACTATACCATCCATTTCGGGCATTTGTTGATCCATTAAAATCAAATCAAATGTGTGTTGCTCTACTAGCTGAAGAGCAACGCGGCCATTTTCAGCCAATTGAAACGTGACACCGGTCTCCTTTAACATGTGTGCTAACAGCGCTCGGATATCAGGTACATCATCGACTATAAGTAAATGTCCCTGCATTAGCACCGTTTCTGGTTGTTCTGGCTCGCTCGGCACAGAATGATTCAACTCTGCAGCGGTAGTAAATTTATGTTCTGGGATCAAAACAGTAAAGGTACTGCCCACGGCGGGTTTGCTCACCACGGTAAGTTGCATGCCCATCATGGTGGCTAAATGCTGGCTTATATACAAGCCCAAACCCGTTCCACCATAGCGCCGACTGGTACTACTATCAGCTTGTTGAAAAGCTTGAAAAAGTTGGCTTATTTGTAACTCTGATAAGCCAATACCTTGATCCGTTACCGACAAGGCTAAATGTCCGGCTTGCCAACACGCGCTAATCTCTACTGTCCCAGCCTCTGTGAACTTGATGGCATTAGACAGCAAATTATGCATAATTTGCTTAAGCCTAAAGGGATCTGCATTTAAACGCAAGTTTGCCGCTAAGGGATACTGCAATGATAGCTTGATATGTTTGGCATCGGCCAATGGCACAATACTTTGCCAGACATCTTCTAAAAAATGTTGAACAGAAAAAAACTCATTTACTAAGGTGAGCTTGCCTTCATCAATTTTAGACGAGTCTAAAATGTCATCAATTATCCGTTGTAAATGTAACGTATTATTATAAATAAGCTGAGAGAAATATTGATGTTCTGCGCTATCCTGACTTTGTAATAGCTGTTCGCTAAAGCCTTTAATAACCGTGATTGGTGTTCTAATTTCGTGGCTCATATTCGCCAAAAAACGACTTTTTATATTGGCTAATTGCTGAGCTCTATCGCGTTCATTTTTTAATTCTTCGGTGCGGCTTAGCACGCGTTTTTCAAGTTCTGTGTTCAATTCAGTGCGTAGAGCCAACGTACTAGATAATTCGTGGTGCGACTCTATAACGCGCTGCTGTAACTGATTTAAATTCGTTAATACGGTTTCAAACTCAATAGAACTGCTTTTAAGTTTCGGAGGCACAGTAAGAGTATTTTCGTCTGCCGTCCAACTCGCCGCATAGTTTGCAAGTTGTTCTAAAGAACGGGTATAGCTTCGCGCAAAACGGCTAGATGCCCACGCGATAAACTCCAACATAAATACGGAGAGCAACATCGCTAGCAGCAAATAACTGTGGTATCGCAAGCTTACTGCAGTTGTCGCAATTTTATCTTGATGAAGCCAACCCGTTAACTGATTGTAGTGCTCAATCACGATAGCCTCATACGATGAGGTAAAACGCATAAGCGACAACGTGTGGAACCATTGCCCTAATAGTAGAACATGTTGTGGTGATGGTGAACGCGCTTCGATGTCGGCAATGTGGCCAATGAGTGTCGACTCGTTACTGCCCCAGAGTTTACGGTTTTCTTTGTCTAATAATAGTTGCTGTATAAATGATTCTTTGCTTGCCGCCAGCACTGTGTTTAACCTTGCCAATGCCACAGACACTTCAATAACGCCCGCAAATTCACCTTGATTAAACAATGGTTGGCTAATGGCAAAGAGCAGATCATTACCTAAGCGAGCGCCTGTAAAACTATCGGTAATAATTGGCTTGCCGTTAGCTGCAGGATAAGTAAAGTAATCTCGATGACTGACATTAAGGTTAGTGATTTCGCTTGAGACAATGCCATCTTTAAAAAAGCTTATCACCGAACCTTGTGAGTCAGTGACCAGCGCGGAAATAAATTCTTGCCGTTGCTCAGTTAGGGCCTGTAACACGGGTTTAGGCGCAGCGAACGTGAGCATTTCTGCGGCCAGCGCTAAGGTACCTTGATAACGATTGATTAAGCTCGTAAGTTCGGCATCGCGCTTTATTTGCTCGAGGGTATAAGATTCAACTTTAGAGGATAAATGTAAGACGATAGTAGCATGTAAAATAAGGGCTATAAATAATGAGCCAGGGATAGCGCTATACAACGCAATACGTTGCGAGAGTTGTTTTTGTAAATGTTGTTGCTTTTGTATTTGCGTGGAGGCGGATAACGCCAACAGAAATTGCGAAGCTCTAAGGTTTAACGCAAATAACATCACGACTAAAAACCAGACAAAGGCCGCATGGTAAACATTAGGAAAAAGGGCAATGGGCCCATACTGCCACAACAACACGGCTGACACGGGAATATACAGCAGTATCGGTAAGGCGGCGCGTTTGTCAGCGGTAGGTGAAAATAATGCAACTAATAACCACTGTGCTAGGGCAAGGAACCAATACACGGGGGTACTCACGGGAAGCATCACCAACATTAAAGCAGGCAGGGCCCATAATCCACCAAAGCGTGATTGCAAAGTGATAAAAACAGCATTACCCATAAGAAAGGGTATTACAAAGGGTAGATTGACGCTGAGTAGGTTCGCTAAGCAGCCAAAGCCACATAAAATAGCAAAATAGCTCACACGGCGAACACTGGGTGTTTTACCAAGGCGAGCAGTTACCCAGCTTAAGTTCACGCGATCACCACTGGCAAGGTAACACGAAACGCTGTACCTGAAGGCCCAGTATGTTTAAGCTCAATTTGCCCACCATGTTGATCAATAATGGCCTTTGATAATGATAGACCCAAGCCGGTGCCTTGCCCGACATCTTTGGTGGTGAAAAAAGGCTCAAAAATCCGCGTTTGCGCTTCAATAGGAATACCCGAACCGTTATCGATGATCTCAAAGTAGCAATGTGAAGCTTCTTGCCCTGACGTGATATTGATCAGACCTTTGCCCTCACTTACCGCCTGATTGGCATTGATAATTAAATTTAAAATAACCTGATTAAGCTGATTAGCATTCACAATCACCGATGGATTAGCTTCAGATAACGTTAATTGCAGTACTGAGTTGTGTTTTATTTGCGTTTTAGCAATTTTAACCGCACTGTCCAATAACTGATTCAATGGCATCTGTGTAGTTTTTTTATCATCAGGATGCGAATAGCTTCGCAGATTATTAATTATATCGCGTGCGCGTCGGGCGCCTTCTAGCGATTCATCAATAAGGTCTTTACCATCATTAAGCAAAAAATTGACATCAATTGCTGAACCCGTTTGCTTTAACAGAGAACTGGCATCAGGCACCTGCGATGCCTTTAGTACCTTTTCAAGATCGGCCAAATACACTTTTAGTGTATTTAAGTTACTGTAAATAAACCCAAGAGGATTATTTAATTCATGCGCCACACCGGCCGCAAGTTGGCCTAAAGAGGCCATTTTCTCTTGTTGTAATAAGCTTTGTTCAATACGGTGTTGGCGTTGTAATAATTGATCGCGTTCTGAAATTAAGCGACGGGTTTCAACTTGGGTAAGGGTGTTAGCAACAAAGCTGGTAAATGAGCTTAAAAGCTCTTGAATTTGTGCACTAAACGCGCCGCGTTTATCACTTAACAGCAATAACACATAATGAGATTGTGACGTATGAAAAGGGTGACTTAATACTGAATGTACCTCATCAAACGTAACAGCAAAATAGTCATCCCACCACGCTAATCCTTTCACATTAAAAAAATTTAACGTGGAGTGCGTTAAGTTTTGTAGATTCTCTAAGGGTATAGGAATTTCAGATAATTGCTCATTAGTGCTTCGGAGCAGCTCAAGGTGTTGCTGTTTTTCATCTACAACTAATAATATGATATGTTGGCAATTAATCACCTCATGGATCACCGCAAATAGTTTTTGAAAAATTTGTTCATGTTTATCCGAGCTTAAAATGGCATTAAGGCCGCTCAAGATTAAATCGTTTAAAAACTTAAAGCGCTCAAGTTGTTTCTTTTCATAGCTTAGTTGCAGCAGTTTTTCTTGTAATTGTTCATTCGTTAGCATGCTTTGCTCCAAACAGCACAGCTGAAATCATTAAATTCCCATGACGGCTTGAACCATCAAGAAAACAACCTTGCTCACCAAAAGTGAAGGTCACAATAAAGGGAAGATCACCCAGTTCAGCTTTGATGGCCTCTTGTACCTCAGCCAAATTATCCTGTACTGCTAACATACAACCAGCACAATACACAATAATGGCACCCGCGGCGTCACAATTGTATTGAAATTTGAGATTCTGACGAGCCGTTTTAACCACATCGCCGGCACGGGCAATTAAATCTGCTTTATCACCCTGCATCAACCAGAGGGGTTCGCCAGTTTTCAATGCTGAAAATAATGATAGACTCTTATCGTCATGCATCACGGCTGGATGTGATAATAAATGCAAAGGTAAGGCGTTATGTTGGCTAACTTCGCGTCCCAGTGGAAATAACGTACTTTCCATTAATATATTTCCTGGCGACAGCGGTGCAGCGCCAGCTTGCTGCAACCAATCATTATAAACATCTGCCGCGGGCAGATGATCTATGGTGTACAAGCGCCTGTCTGTTACCGACGTCACGGTCCCCCCTAAGCCCGTAGTAAAATACCCACTGCTAAAAAAACTACTCATAGGCGTTGAAGGGTAAAACACAGCTACAATCATATGATCGCCTGACAGCTTGCTGCCGTCATATTGTAGCCATTGACCACTCACATCATTATCTGCGGTACTTCCGCCAAAAATGGGCACAGTGGTACCCACTATGTCTTGGATCCCATGTAATACGTCTTCTTCACACCCAGGTGCCTGTAAACACCAAATTAAGGTTGGGAGTTCGTTGCTTTTGCCCGCTTTTTGCATTGCTTGTTGTATCGCCATGCTCGCTTGTTGCCTACCATTATCGCTCAGCGACGCCGAACCGACGCCGTAAAATCCCTGAGGATCATCGATTAACATGAGCGTGGCGCTCTCAGCCTGTTGTGTATTCATGCCTGTTTGATCGGCGCAGCCTAAACATGAGGATCCTGCAAGCCAGTGTTTGGCAATGACGTGACTATTCGCATAGGAACTTAATCGTTGTATTGCCGCCACCGAACCAAAACATAAGGCTATGGCGGCTTGTTGTGTTCGCGTAGCACTGAGGTTATCTAACTGGGCGTCAATTTGTTGCAAATCTAATCGTAGTGTTTGAATTTTCATATTTATTCCTCTTCATCTAGCGCCGATCCAGCTAGTCCGGTAATAACTATTTGCAGTTGCTCATTATGTTTTCGTTGGTATTGGGTCAATTTTTGTAACGAGCTTTCGGTAATACTGTGCCCCTTGGGTAATAACAGCATTTGTCTCGCGTTGTAGAGATTTTGTTTTAACACCATACCTGGTTGTAATTGGGAAATTGGAATAAATTGCTGTTGCGATGCCGCCTTTGTCAGCGCATTACGACTAACCAATTTAGACAATGCCATCACGACATCTGGATCATAGTGAGTGCCCTGTAAGCGTTTAATTGTGTCTAATGCTTCATGTTGTGAATATTTTTGTGGTTGTAACCGCTGTAATAAATGCCCCCAGTAATCCCGCGCAACGGCTAGAATTCGGGCACCTAAAATAATATCAGTACCTATGCGCTGAGAGGGCACACCCGAGCCATTAAAACGCTCAAATTGCTGCGCAATAATTTCGGCCACCGGCAATAAGTGCCCCGCGGGATGCAGAATGTCTTCAGCCTGTTGTGGATGCAGTAAATAGAGTTGTCGCTCATGGTTGTCTAGTTTATAAAAGGGTGACTGCAATAAATTGGGGGGTAAGCTAACCTTGCCTAACTCAGAAAATAAACCCGCTTGATAACAACGTTGCTGTTGCTCACGACTAAGCTCCAGCGTGCGCGCCAGCGAACGACAGGTATTTGCAACATTTAATGCAAATTCACCGCTGAGTTGTGGATTAATACTAATAATATTATAAAGGACTTCTAAAAGTGCTTTGTGATCTTTATCAAGGGTTTCCAAGTTTGCTTTAAGTTGCCGCAATAGCTTTTTTAATTGCTGTGTACGCTGTTGTACAATTTCCTCTAAATTGTGATTTAGCGTTTTTAATTCTTTATTTTGTCGACTAATTTTTTGTGTCAAGAGTTTGTTATTTCTTACCAGCAAAAAATATTTTATGCCTTCGTCAACAATGTCTAACAACTCCTGATTGTCCCAAGGTTTTTGGACGTAGCGATGAATTTTGCCAATGTTAATGGCACTAATTGTTGAGCTTAAATCGGCATAACCTGTCATGAGTATGCGATACGCATCGGGTTGCATTACCGCAGCTTGCGCTAAAAGTTCTGCTCCTGTCATCTCGGGCATACGCATATCTGAGATAATGAGATGCACAGACTCTTGCTGCAAAATTGCGAGTGCCGCCTTACCACTGTTAGCTTGTAAAAGACGCACTGGTTTTGCGGCAAACACACGGGTAAGCGCTTTTAAAATGCTTATCTCGTCATCAACACAGAGTAGCGTTGGGTGGTTTTCGGTTACCGTCATCAAGCAATCCTCAATTTCCCATTTGTCTTATTTGTCTTTTGGGTTAGTTATATGCTATAACAAGCAAAAGGTCAAATAGTATGGTAGGTAGTACACACATGAAAACATTGAAACCCGGCGAAATTGCTGAATATTGTGATGTGCATCACCGCACTGTGAGTCGCTGGATAGCCAATGGACAGTTGAAAGGGCACAAACTTCCTGGACGAGGCAATTACCGCGTGCAGTTAGATGATTTTTTAGCATTTTTACAAAAACAAAAAATGCCATTACCCACAGAACTCATGGGCGCGGTTCAACCTAGCACGCCCAAGGTAATGATTATAGACGATGAACCGGCATTTCGAGCGGCCATAAAGCGTGCGCTGTATGGCCTTGAATACGATATTACGTTGGCCAATGATGGGTTTCAAGCGGGAGTAAAGCTGATGCAGCTGCAACCTGACTTAATAACATTAGATTTAGATATGCCCGGCTTAAATGGTTTTGAAGTGCTAACCTTTATTAGACAAACGCCTGAATTAGCAGGCTTAAAAGTGCTAGTCATCTCGGGGTTGTCTGAAGATGATTTAGTGAAAGCAAAAACGCTTGGGGCCGATGCGGTGTTGCCTAAGCCTTTTGAAAATACAGCGCTAAGTGCGCTGGTCACAAAGATGTTAGCAACGTAAAAAGGCTGCCGTTATGAATAAAGTGTTATTAGTCGATGATGAAATTTATATTCTAAAAGCACTTGAGAGGCTGTTACGCAGAGCAGGCTATCAGGTTTTAACGGCAGAAAACGCAGAACTTGCTCTGCAAATCTTGGCCACTACACCTTGTCAGGTAGTGATTTCGGATTACCGAATGCCGGATATGAATGGCAGCGCGTTGTTAAAACAAATTAATAAGCAATATCCACAGCTCGTGTGCATGATTTTAAGTGGGTATGCCGATTTTAATGCGGTCATTGATTTATTAAATGCCGGTGTCGCGTTTCGGTTTTTACAAAAACCTTGGGATGATACCCAGCTATTGATTGAAGTCGAGCACGCATTTCATCGTTATAAAAGCAAGCGGGCTGAACATATCCGCACGCAGTTTTTAATATCGAGCCCAGAACCGTTATTAGAAGTATGTGATCGTGGTTTGGTGTTACGTTCCAATTCGGCAGCGCAGCAAATCCTGCAATTATCAGCAGCGGAATTAATGGGGGCATCGTTAGCACAGTTGTTTCCCGATCTGTGTCAAGACAAAGCAGAACGCTTTTTAGCCTCTGAGCAAGCGTTATTAGTGGTTACCCGAAAAGCGCGTGATTATGAATTTGTGATGCAAAAGGCCGACCAAGAGGCCAAGTTAATAAAATTACAATTATTAGATGAATTGCCGCCCTTAGTTGATAGTACGGTTAACTTGCCACTGGTGCTTAATCAAACCGAGCTTATTCAGGAAATTGATAATCTTCTTTATAGTGAAGATATCTTTGCAGTAGTCTCGTTACAGTTACGTGACTTTAATTTAATGGCCGATATTATTGGCATTCAAGAAGCTGAAAATGTGTTCGAAACGGTGGCCGATGCCTTGCTAAAAAGCGTGGCTGGCCATGGTCGTCTGGCATACTTAGCTAACGAACAGTTTGTTATAGTCTTTCCTAATATCACGTCTGAATCCGCGGTACATCAAAAAATCCTTGATGTGTTGCACCATATTGATGGGCGACAATTAGTACGCGGTAAAATGATTCAGCTAGGCTTTACGGTGGCTTATGCCATGGCTCCTGAAGATGGCCGTGCTGGCAAAGCGATATTGAATAATGTGTTACTCACAAGCCGCTTAAACAGCAAAGGGCGTCTCGATTTTTTTATGCGTTACAGTGCCAGCTTAACGGCCAATCGAAAACAGCATCTGCAAATGAGTGAAGCGCTGTATCATGCTATTGAACGTGACGAGTTTACATTGGTGTTTCAGCCGAAATGGGATGTTGCAACTCAGCGGATCACGGGTGCTGAGGTACTGTTACGTTGGTTTAACCCAAATTTCGGTAATATATCGCCAGCGGTATTTATTCCTATCGCTGAGCAAGATGGACAAATTGTCGAATTGGGTAACTGGGTATTAAAACGCAGTTTTCAATATTTAGCCGCATGGCAACGTCAAGGTCTGCCAGTGTTACCTTTAGCCATTAATATGTCGGTTTTACAATTACAAAAACCAGATTTTATTGCCAACACACTGCAGGCATTACACCAACACGGTATTGTGCCCTCGCTGGTGCAATTAGAAGTAACCGAAACGGCTGTAATGGAAAACCTTGACAACAGTACCCAACAGCTAGCCGCTCTGCGCCATGCGGGATTTAGTTTGGCTATTGACGATTTTGGTACAGGCTATTCGTCGTTAGCATATTTAACGCGGTTGCCGGTAGATACGCTAAAAGTCGATCGTTCATTGATTATTGATTTAGACGGTAATCTTAGCACCCAAACGATGTTACAAAATATTATTCGTATGGCTCATGATCTGCAGCAAAAAGTCGTTGTAGAAGGGGTAGAGACGGCAGAGCAGTTACATATTTTAGCGCAATTGGGCTGCGATCAGGCTCAAGGGTTTTTACTCAGTAAGCCCCTTAATGAATCTGATTATTTAGAGCTTCTCTCTGTAAATGCATCAGACCACTAAAAGGATAACAACGGATGAATTACCGCGTACTTTTTATTGATGACGATGCTTTTATGTTAAAAGCTTTATTAAGAACGGCTCGTCGCATCAGGCCAAATTGGCAATTTATGGGCTGTGATCAGGCCCGAGATTGGCTTAGCGTTGTGGCGGATAATGCAATACCCGATATTATCATTTGCGATTATCAAATGCCCGATGTCAATGGTGAGCAAGTTTTATTAGAGGCAATAACGCATTACCCAAGTGCAGTAAGGGTTTTATTGACCGGCGATACGTCGGAGCAAATCGTAACGCGTGCCTGTGAATTTAGTCATCATCTTTTGGGAAAGCCTTTCTCTGAGCAACATTTAACCGCTATATTTGAATGTGTAGAGCGATTACAACAGTTACCCTTTACCAGCCACAGTCGTGCCCAATTAGGTCAATTACAAAGTTTGCCTGTCTTGCCTGAGTTTGTTAAAAGCATTAAGCAAGCGCTTCAAGCTCCGGAAGTTGATTTAACTTACGTTGCTAAACTGCTACAACATGAACCGGCTCTGGCCGCAAAATTGATGCAAATTGCCAACTCGGCATTTATGGGGTTTACACGGCCCGTGAGCACCATTTTAGATGCCACCTTACGGCTAGGCAGTAATCTGATTGAGGCGATTGTCACACTCACCAGCATGGATAAATATTTCGCATATAAAATGCAGGCTGAGGCGCATGATGAGATCACTCAATTTGCTTATGAACATGCGGTGTTAGCAAAAAAATTGGCTCAATATGCTGGTTTTACGCTGTTAGAACAAGATACGGTGTTTTCTGCGGCAATTTTTAGCGCCATCGGTCGTTTAATTGAATTACTTCAACAACACGAAAACGGCTTAAACCAGCCGCCTTTACTAATGCAATCAGGGTTTTTAAATAGCACGTTAATTAGCACCTACATCTTAACATTGTGGAACCATAGCGAGACGGTGTGTAATGTGGTGTTATGGCAAGATACCCCCTCACCAGAGGGTAATACGCTGGAAAATCTTTCGTTCATATTATTTTTAACCAAGCAATTGTTGCTCAACACGGGGGCAGAGCATGCTATTCAGTTGGCAGAGATCATTGAATCCCCTGAGTTGTTAGCCGCTTTTCAGCGCCTATTGTCTGAACGTCTCTCGGTGTCTGGAGCAGCAAATAATGCAGGTAAGCCATAAAGAATAAAAAATGATGGCAATCTAAGTCGTTGGTGTTAAGTCGCCTGAGCCAATGGAGTAACTAGGACGCATGGAAAAAGTAACAACGTGGGTGGGGGTTGATGGGTGTAAATATGGCTGGTGCGCCTTTATCCGGCAGCAGCTTGATACGCATCATTATCAAACCGCGTTTCACCTGTTCGACACGTTAGCGTCGTTAAAAGCGCTATTGCCGGATAACGCATGTGTTTTTATTGATATGCCGATAGGGTTTCCTGCTGCCGGCGAGCTGGGGCGTCAGTGCGATAAACTGGCGCGTCAATGGTTACCTGGGCGAGCGGCCAGTGTCTTTCCGGTGCCTTGTGAAGCAGCGGTATATGCCGCAGATTATCAAACCGCTTGCGATATTAATCAACAACAGCTGGGTAAACGTTTTCCCATTCAAACGTGGAATATAATCCCGAAAATAATTGAATTAGATCAATTACTGCAAACACATAAGGCGTCTCAGCCGTCAGGTGTACGGTTTTATGAATCGCATCCCGAATTGGTATTTACCGGGTTTGCGGGACAACCAATGCAATTTTCAAAAGCCACTGAGGAAGGGCGTGACGAACGTTTAGCACTTTTAGCGCAATTTCCGGATGTTGAGCTTAGTGTTCTTACACAGGCGCTAACACAAACGGCAAAGAAATGGGCAAAAGCCGATGATATTTTGGATGCCTTTATTCTGCTTGTTGCGGCGACACAACAGGCTCACTGGCAGTTTTTACCCAGCAATGCCGATCCTGATCCTAAAGGACGGCCGCGTCAAATTGTGTTTGTTCCTAAACATGCTGTTCTTAAGGTAAATCCGGAACCTATTTCGGACAATTTAAAAAACAAATTGCGATGATTAGCGAGAAAATTTACATTAAATTAGGCTATGGTTATTAAAGCTAATTTTAGTAAAGCATTTGGACACTACTGAGGAAACAACAATGAGTAACCTGTTAAGCACAGTCAACCAGCGTACCAATCTGGCTGGACAAAATCGATTTGAACTCTTGTTGTTTAGGCTCAATGGGCCTCAACTTTTTGGTATCAACGTGTTTAAAGTGCGCGAAGTCATTCAGGCACCTAGCTTGTCAGAAATGCCGGGATCGCATCCGTGTGTCAAAGGCATTGCCCAGTTGCGAGGCGAATCGGTGATCGTAGTTGATTTGTCGCAGGCTACAACCGGTAAACCTATTGCCGATATCAGTAAAGCTTTTGTTATTGTTACTGAATACAATCGTCATGTGCAGGGGTTTTTAGTCTCAGGTGTAGAACGCATAGTCAATATGAACTGGGAACAAATTAAACCGCCGCCACAGGGCGCTGGACGCGGACATTATTTAACAGCGGTTACCGAGCTGGATAATCAGTTAGTGCAAATTATTGATGTTGAAAAAGTATTCTCTGAAATTATTCCGGTAGAAGAAGATGTCAGCGATAAAGTGAAAGAGCAAAGCCATAAGCTTGATCTCACAAAAATTCTAGTGTTAATTGCAGATGACTCAGCTGTTGCCCGTAACCAAATAAAACGTGCGCTCGAGAGTGTTAATATTCCCACTGCGCTGGCCAAAGATGGTCAAGAAGCGCTGCAATGGTTACAAAATAAAGCCAAGGAAACGGGGGATAACTTTTTACGGCAAGTTCCGTTGTTAATCTCTGACATTGAAATGCCCCGTATGGATGGGTATACGCTGGCAGCGGAAATTAAAGCCGATCCCGCTTTGCGTGGTTTACATATCATTTTACACTCGTCATTAAGTGGGGTATTTAACGAAGCCATGGTTAAAAAAGTCGGTGCAGATCAGTTTATTGCTAAATTTCATCCTGACGAACTGTTATCGGCCGTTAACTTTTGGCTGGAACAATCTACCTAGCTAGCGTTATCGCAGTTGTTTCTTGGTAGTGGAAACAACTGCGATTTCAAGCATATTACCTTACCAGATGCCATTCAGTTTGGCGCCCAGCCAGATAAACCACTTTCTTACCGTCAAAATATGCGCTTTGCTCTAATTTAATATGCACTAACTGATTTTGCCATTCTGGCAACGCATGTTTGATGTTGCCTTCAATGGCATACGCCGTATTGGCATAAAGTGGCCAATCGCCTTGCACAGGAGTGGGGCCCTGATTATCCCACATACCAATAGTGGGGCCTGGTGCATGACCGAAAAATCCCAATGGATGGCTATAGGTGCTGCTTATTATCTTGGCATTACGGGCTTTTTGCTGTGTTGCAGCTAAAATCTGATTACCGGTTGCGCCCGTCTTAAACTGGCTGGTTAAGATGTCTTGCCAGGTGTTGCCTTTCGCCAGTGCAGCTTGTAAGCCCTTCGGTGCGGCCGTTTCATCGGCATTAAGGACATAAGCCATTTCTTGGGTGTCGGTGCATAATTTTAAATAACAAATGCCCACGTCGGTGTGCAAAATATCACCGCGTTGAATAATGCCAGACTCACCGCAAAAAGGGGTATCTTCTAAACAAGGGGTGCCAGGGCGTTGTAAACTGACATACGGCATAAACCACGCTGGCAACTGCAACTGACTAAAACGCTCACGTAAATACCATGCCACATCATCTGTGGTAGTTACGCCAGGAGTAATCACTTTACTGCTAAAACCTTCGGCTATAACGCCGCGGGCGAGACTCACAATATGCGGATAAACGGCCAGCTCTTCCGTGGTACGTTGCTCTAACCAACGCACCACGAGCTTTTCTGCTGAAACCAGTCTAGTATGCCAATCGTCGGGCATAACCTGCATAAGCTTTTGATGTAACGAAGCGGTTAAGCCATCTGCGACAGGCCAATCGGCGGACATATTGATGCCAATACGTTTTGGATTTTTACTGACAATCAGCTTGCCCAATGCTTGCCATTGCTCATCTAAACTGCCACCTTGCCAAGCTGAAGTATAAGGGGCGCCAAGCGGATAACGATTAACGGTTAGCTTCTCAATACTGCCATCAGCTTGTTTGTAAAATACTAACATTGTGGTGCGTCTGGCGGCAAAGCTAGGTTGGGGGACCAGAGTAAAATAAACCGGATCTTCGGCTTTTTCTCGGTTTATTACCAGCCACATGTCCAAATCTTGTTCAGCCATTAACGCGGGTAACAACTGGTTTAATCGAGTGTTTAACATCGCATTTTCCGGCGCAATACGATCACGCTGACTTAATACTGCGAAATGATTGGCACTTTGCAGTACCCGACCTTGTTCAAATGTGTTAGTAGCGTGAGCTGGCAACGTTAACGACAAGCTAAATGCCAGTGTTAATACGGTAGAGAGTGGCGTTATTTTCATTATAGTTCTTTCCTATTGCCTGATAAATCGACATAGTCTTTTATACAGTATGGTGATTTATTTTTATAGTCTTATCATATAACAGTATACATAACAGTAAGGTACGATATGGCGTTTTCAGAAATCCACATGCTTATCAGTTTGGCATTAGCAATGATCTTTGCCGCAGTTGTCAGCTTTGTAATTGCCCGCGTGCGGCACAAACCGCAATGGCAGCAAGTGCAAACGGCGCTAAGCAAGGCACAAGAACAACTTGACGCTCAGCAGAGCGCGTTGCAGCAGCAGGCACTTTACAGCAGTAAACTGGAAGAAAGGCATCATTTTAGTGAGGCCACGATTAATCGTTTACAACAAGAAAACAGCCGATACAACAGCGAGTTAAAACAACTACAACTCGCCTTTGCCGCAGAAAGCAAACAGGCCCAGCACTTTGAAACCACCTTAAATGAACAAGAAAAACAGTATCAGCAGCTGATGGAGCAATATCAGGCAGCAAGACACCAGCTAGAAAGCTTGCAGCTGCAATACCATCAACTCAGTACAGACTATACCGCGCTTAAAACGGCGCAAACCGAGCGCGACGCCAGTCATCAACGTGAACTCGCTAGCTTTGAACAGCAAAAACTAAATCTGATAGAACAATTTAAACTGCTGTCTAATGATATTTTAGACGCCAAAGCACAAAGCTTGCAGGAAAGCAGCAAATTGACCCTTGCCACGGTGATGAATCCGTTTCAGCAATCAATGGAAGCGTTTAAAAAAGAGGTGCACGATATTCATCATCGTGAAACGACGGCACAAGGTGAGCTAAAAAAAGAATTAGACTCATTAAAACAGCTAAACCAACAGATCACACAAGAAGCACATGCGTTATCTACGGCATTGCGAGGCCAGAAAAAATTGCAAGGTAATTGGGGCGAGCTGGTGCTGGAGAATGTGTTAGAACGCTCTGGATTACAATTAGGTGTAGATTATCAGCGCGAAGTGAGTTTTACCTCGGAAGAAGGTAAGTATCGACCTGATGCTATCGTGTATTTACCGCAGAATAAACACCTGGTTATTGATGCAAAGGTGTCACTAAACGCTTATACCCGTTATGTTAATGCTGAGAATGAAACGGATCGAGTGCTGGCGTTAAAAGAACATGTTCAGGCTATTTCAAATCGAATTAAAGAATTATCGGCCAAAGAGTATTTTGCGTTACCGGGCTTAAACTCGCCAGATATGGTGTTTATGTTTATTCCCATTGAGTCCGCTTTTGTTGAAGCGCTCAAAGCCGATGAAAGCCTGTTTAGCCAAGCAATTGCTCAGCATATTCTGGTCGCTACGCCTACAACGTTGTTAACCAGTTTAAATATTGTTCGGCAATTGTGGCGTTATGAAGATCAAAATAAGCATACTGCTGCACTCGCTCAGAAAGCCGATGCCGTTTTTAAAAAACTAAACAGTTTTCTGGCCAATTTTGAAAAAATTAAAAAAGGGCTTGAGCAGGCGCAAACAGCCTATACCACGGCAGAAAACCAACTGGTTAGTGGCAAAGGCAATTTAGTGAAACACGTCGCTGACTTTAAAAAGCTCGCTCCAGCCATTCGTAGCGAATTACCGCAGTATTTTCTTGAAAAAGCCGAACTAGAAATAGACCTAAGCCAACCAGAGTAAGCTCAAGGTTAGGGCGTGTTGCTATTACATTGCGCCGCCCTTTTACTTAAACAGTGTTTCACGATGCTATTAATTTTTAACGAAGAAAACGGCTTCACAATAAAATTACTGGCCCCGCCTTTAAGACATAAATGCACATTGTCAAACGAATGATGTGACGAGCACATCACCACATGCGTTCCCACTGTCTGCTTTTTGAACTCGGTTAATAAGATTCGGCCATCATAATCGGGTAATTCAATATCTAAAAAAATCATATCGTACCGTTGCTCGTTTAACAGTGCCAGAGCGCGTTGACCGGTGGCCGCATCATGAATTTTACCAAATCCCAATGGGGCCAAGATTTGCCGCAAGCAAGCACGGACGGTCGCAGCATCATCGACGATTAATACGGCCAATTGACTGTAAGGCATACGCCCTCCTAGTAATAGTAGCGTTTCATCAATTATCAAAAATATTTAATTTAATTATTATATGTCATTTGACAAATTTATCAATTGATATGATAATTTTGTCAGATACAGGAGGGCTTATGCAATTATCACAAGCTACATTAACGCACCAAACGGCGATTTCCCCCAGCTTTAAGCAATATCTAACCTTTAATACGGGGGGAGAGTGTTATGCACTGGGCATTTTATTGGTGAAGGAAATTATCGAATTTGGCGGTATTACCAAAATTCCATTGATGCCTACTTTTGTTCGCGGGGTAATTAACTTACGAGGTGCGGTCGTGCCAGTCATCGATCTTAGTGCACGCTTGTATGGTAAATGCGTCGATGAAGGAAAACGCACCTGTATTGTTATTGTTGAAGTGCCGAATAATGCCGATGGCGTTACAGAGCTTGGTGTGGTGGTGGATGGGGTAAACGAGGTACTGGAATTAAATTCAGCCGAATTAACCGCGCCGCCGCAATTTGGTAGCAAAATTCGTACTGATTTTATTGAGGCTATGGCGCGTTTATCGGATCGCTTATTGATGATTTTAGCACCTGAAAAAGTGCTATCAGTTGAGGAAATGGCCTCACTGGTCGCGGTAACCGAACACGTTAACAATCAGGAGCATTAACATGAATACCGTTAAGCTCATCGCCTCAAGTAACGCAGATTCTGCCTCTGAATGGTTAATTATAACGTTTATTCAAAAAAGCTTACGTTATTTGCACCGTTACGGCGTGGTACTACCTTACTTGTTATTGGGATTAACGTTAGGGTTTGTGTTAGCGGCATTTTGGTGTATTTGGAGTATTTTAATTGCTGCTTTTTTATTAGTGGCGTGGGGCTTAGAACGCCAATTATATGTTGAACTACAAGAGGTTAAATTTGCTTATCTACAGCAAGTTGCTGCAAATGAGCACTTACAGCAACAGATAACTCAACAAAGTGATAACGGGCTAGCGGAACTGCTCAGTACCTTATGCCAGCAAATTGAACTCGCGCGTGGTGATGCAAATAACGCCGTGACCGGGCTCACAGCAGATTTCCAATTTATTTATGATGCGCTGGATCACAGTATCCACCTAGCGAATAACGCCAGTGCTCAGTTTGGTCAGAACGATGCCGGTTTTGCCAAAGACAGTAAAGTAGAACTTGCGAATGTTATCAAAGCTTTAAATGCGGCCTTGGCCAGTAAGTCTGAACTGGTGCAATCGGTAAATTATGTGTCTGAGACGGCGACAGAGCTGATGACGCAAACGGCGTCTATTCAAAAAATTTCTAAAGAAATTAACTTACTTTCATTGAATGCATCCATTGAAGCGGCTAGAGCTGGCGCGGCGGGGCGTGGCTTTGCGGTGGTAGCAGAACGGGTGCGAGAGTTATCCGATATTACCGCCGAGGCGGCAAATTTAATCATTCAGCGTATGCATACCCTGATGTCAGCCGTGGGGGCAAGCAGTACAAAATTGTCTGCGTCTCAGCAGCAAGATCAGCACATTTTGATCGAGGCAGAACAAAAGATCTCGGCAGTGCTAGAGCAAATGAATGGCGTTAATCAGCAGCTTAACGACAATGTGCATGCATTAGAACAAAACGCCGCTACCGTGCAGCAAAAGGTGGCGACCGCCTTGATGCAGTTTCAATTTCAAGATCGCGTAAGTCAAAAATTAGGCCATACCGCCGATGCGTTAGGGCAAATTCAACTACTGCTTGGTAGCGAGCAAGCCCTTAACAAAAACCAAATAACCGCAATAAGTGAACAACTCTATGCCTCTTACACCATGAAAGAAGAGCGTGACAGCCATCAAGGCGCAGCCAGTAATACAACGCATGTTGAAAACGAAATTACCTTTTTCTGAGGTTTATGATGAATAAAACCATATTAGTTGTTGACGATTCGGCCTCTATCAGACAAGTGAGCAAATTGGTACTCACGGCTAAAGGCTTTGAAGTGATTACTGCCGAAGATGGCCAAGATGCATTAGCCAAACTCGATGGGAAAAAAATTCACTTAATTATAAGCGATTTAAATATGCCAAAAATGGATGGCTTGTCCTTACTTAGAAAAGTGAAAGAGTTGCCCGCCTACAAATTTACCCCTTTTGTCATGCTTACCACTGAATCGGGTGAGAGTTTTATGGCACAAGGTAAAGCAGCTGGCGCCAAGGCCTGGATGGTAAAACCCTTTCAACCTGACAACTTATTGAATGTTGTTCAAAAGTTAGTGCCATAACGAGGTGATTATGAGCGATGCATTACACACTATTGAAACGCCTGCCTTACTAACAATTTACGAGGTGGCACAACAAGCTCAGCTTTGGCAGCAGCAATTACAGCAAACAGGATCTCTAAATTGGTCTTTAGCCGCTTTACAAGAGTGTGATGCCGCCGGATTACAATTGTTAATGGCCATGGCAAAGAGCGTGCAATTGCAACATCCGCATGCCGTTATTACCCCGCCAGCACAAGAAACGTTAGCACACTGGCTTATGGCTAAACTTGCGGCACATGCAGGAGCTGATTATGCTTAATATGCAAGAATTGGTAAGCATTTTTTTAACCGAAGGACGTGAGTTAACGGATTTTCTTGAACAAGAATTATTAGCTGTTGAACATGCGCCATCGGCATTAAACGACGAAACGATAAATGCTATGTTTCGTGCCGCCCACACCATTAAGGGCTCTGCAGGTGTGGTGGGATTACACGACGTTGTTGCCTTTACACACTTAGTAGAAACCGCCTTTGAAAGTGTGCGAGCAAAACAACTTCAGTTAAATACACCACTTATTAACATACTATTACGTTGCAATGATCATATTGTTTTGCTGTTCAATTATGCTGAAAATCAACAAGATGTTCCTGTTAGCAGTATAGACGCCGGTCAACAGTTGTTGACCGAGTTAGCACAGTTTTTAACACCGAATGCCTCGCAATTAACACCGCTTCAGGCCATGGGCTCTGCAGCAATCCCGATCATCGATGACACCGCGGCAACGCTACTGCAAACGCAACACATTTATATTCAATTTGGTCCTGATACGTTTCGTGATGGGTTTGATCCCATCGCCATGCTGCGTTTTATTGCCAAAGAATGCCGGATTGTTGCTGAATACTGGTACTGCCCGATATCCCCATTGGCTCCAATGTCGCAGGTTACCGATTTTAATGTGTTTGAACATTGTTATTTATGCTTGGATCTGGTGGTTACCGCTGGGCACGATGCACTTTTCGCTGAAGCCTTTGAATATATTAAAGCAGATAGCGTAGTACACTTTTTTGCCCCAGAGTCCTCAGTAGCAGTGTATCAACAATTTTTAGCCAGTTTGCCTTCTGAAGAAGCTAACAGGCTGCAACAGCGTTGGCTGCAGTTAGGATTGTGGCCAATTACGACGTCAGAAAGCACCTGCGAAACATTATCCAGCGAGAATGAAATGCCGGCTAACGTGACAGTCCAGAATGCTTCTGCGCTGCGTGCGGAGGAGATGATAGAGACGCCGTCGGTACAGACTAAAGCCGCGAGCAAAGATCTTCGCTTAATGCGGGTGCCGGCCTTTCGTTTAGATGAAATGGTTAATCAATTAGGTGAATTAGTGATTGCTACGGCTACCTTGCAATCGCTTATGCAAGAGCAAACAAATAGTAGTTTGGCTGAAACCGTTGAGCATATTCAACAACTGGTTGACGATATTCAAAGCAGTGCCTTGCAGTTACGCATGGTACAAATTGGTGAAACCTTTAACCGCTTTAATCGTGTGGTGCGTGATATTGCAACAACGTTGGGCAAAAACGTGCGGTTAGAGATTGAGGGTGCTGATACTGAACTCGATAAATCGATGGTAGAACGTATTAGTGATCCATTAATGCATTTAGTGCGCAATGCCATGGACCATGGCTTAGAGCTACCTGATGAACGCGCAGCAGCAGGAAAAGCGAGTCAAGGATTATTAGCATTAAGCGCCTACCACGACTCGGGATCTATTGTTATTGAAATCCGTGACGATGGAAGGGGCATTAATCGTAAAAAAGTGCTGAGCAAAGCCATTGAGAAAGGCATTGTGAGCAAAACGGCTGAGCTTAGCGACATAGAGATTGATGAGCTAATTTTTGCAGCCGGTTTTTCTACGGCCGATGAGGTAAGTAACCTGTCTGGCCGCGGTGTGGGTATGGATGTGGTACGCAAAAATATTGAAGCCTTGCGCGGTACGGTACATATCTTTTCTGTGCCAGGCCAAGGCACGACCTTTCAATTACGTTTGCCACTGACCCTAGCTATCATCGATGGCTTTATGGTGCGAGTAGCTGATTCAAAATTTGTGATCCCGCTCAATTTAGTGACCGAGTGTATTGAATTACCCGCCAGCAGTGCCGATGCCACAACTGCTTCGTTTATGCATCTTCGTGGCGAGATGCTGCCTTTTATCTTCCTTGAGCAATTATTTCAGCTCACTCGCATCGAGCAAGCGCGCCGCAGCATTATTGTGGTGCGTTATGGCCAATACAAAGCAGGCTTGGTAGTAGACCAAGTGTTAGGCGAATTTCAAACCGTCATTAAACCTTTGGGTAAATTATTTGAGTTTATGCAAGGGATCAGTGGCTCCAGTATTTTAGGCTCAGGGGATATTGCACTGATCTTAGATATTCCCAAGTTAATTAACAAACAAACTGACAAAAACACGTTAGCACCAGCTAAGCACGAGGTGACAAAATGAGTATTATTGATTTTTTAAGTAAAAACCAAACCAAAAATTTAGCGACAGCACTAGAAAAAACCGTGCAACAGCGTGAATATGCTACCTTAGCGGCCAATAGCTACGCGGGCGAGCACGCCGCCTTAGCTGAATCGGTAAACGTGCTTATTGATAACGTAAGACAAAGTGTGCTGAAAAACAGCGCGCTTGATGCGGTGGAGACCAATATTATGGTAGCCGATCGTAACTATAATATTGTGTATGTTAATCAGTCGCTTATGAGTATGCTGGTTACCGCCGAGGCTGATATCCAAAAAGACTTACCTAATTTTTCTGCGCAGCATGTGGTGGGCAGTAATATCGATGTTTTCCACAAAAAACCCGCTATGCAACGTGGCATGTTAGATAAATTACGCACGGCGCATCGCACCCGATTATTGATCGGTGGCCGCACCTTTATGTTATTGGTAACGCCCGTATTTGAACAAGAGCGGCGTACCGGCACCGTTGTAGAATGGCAAGATATGACCGACATACTTGCGCGCGAAGAGCAGGCAAATCGGTTAGCTATTCAAGAGAAAAAGTTATTTGAAGAAAACCTATGCATTCGTAACGCGCTAGATGCCAGTACCGCCAACATTATGTTGGCCGATGCCGACTTAACAATTATATATGTCAACCGCTCTATGGCAGCGACCTTAGCCAATATTGAAGACGCAATTCGTATTACCTTGCCCAACTTTAGCGCTAAAAATGTGGTGGGCACCAATATTGATGTGTTTCATAAAAATCCCGCACATCAGCGCAAAATGTTAAGCGGTTTGCAAGATCCCCACACCGCAGTATTACGGTTTGCCGAATTTACCCTAGAACTGATTATTACCCCAGTGTTTAACTTAGAAAATCAACGTACCGCCACCATTGTTGAATGGAAAGATGTGACAGTACAAATCAAGAACGATCAGCAAATGCTGCATTTGTTTGGTAACGCCTTTACCGCCATAGAACAAGGAAACTTTAGCCAGCGTATTGCCCTCACAGAATTATCGGGGGTGGTAAAAGACATTGCCGAGAAATACAACAGTGCGGTACAAATTTTGGATGCAGCAATCAATGATAACGCAACAGTATTAAAAGCGGTATCGGAAGGGCGCCTAGACGTTGCCCCACAGGTTGAATGTAATGGTTTATTGGCCGAGCTAGCAAGTAGTACGGCTACGGTTACCCAAACCGTAAATCAGGTTGTAAGTGCGGTACTTGAGATGGTGAATGACGCACAGCGTGGTAATTTATCGAATCGCGCCGACAGTAGCCAATATTTAAATAGCTATGAGGTGCTGCTTGAGAGTATGAATCAATTACTTGAAGCGACTGAGCGGCCAATTAAAGAGACGGCAGCGGTGATGACCGGCTTACGCGAAGGCGATCTCACCGTGCTGATCGAAGGCGATTATCACGGCACCTATGGCGAATTAAAAGACAGCGTAAATGGTACAATTGATAGCTTCCGCCAAGTGATTTCTGATGTACGCTCTAACTCAGAATCCTTGGCTCAAGCATCGTCTGAAGTTTCCGCTACTGCTCAATCCTTAGCCCAGGGCGCCAGTGAGCAAGCGGCATCGGTAGAAGAAACCTCTGCAGCAGTAGAACAAATGACCGCCTCGATTGCACAAAATGCAGAAAATGCCAAAGTAACAGATGGCATGTCGGCTAAAGCCGCCGCTGAAGCCCGCGAAGGCGGCGTTGCGGTTGAAAATACCGTACAAGCGATGAAAGACATTGCCTCAAAAATTGGCATTATTGACGATATTGCCTATCAAACGAACTTATTAGCCCTTAATGCCGCCATTGAAGCGGCTCGGGCTGGCGAGCATGGTAAAGGGTTTGCGGTTGTGGCTGCAGAAGTGCGTAAACTGGCTGAGCGCTCACAAGTGGCTGCCCAAGAAATTTCAACGCTGGCCAGTGGCTCTGTACAAAAAGCCGAACGCGCTGGTTCACTCTTAAAAGAAATCGTACCTGCCATTGGCAAAACCTCTGATTTAGTGCAAGAAATTGCTGCCGCCTCGGATGAGCAATCGGCTGGCGTCGGGCAAATTAATGAATCTATGTCGCAAGTTACACAAGCCACACAGCAAAGTGCTTCTGCTTCAGAAGAATTAGCGGCGACGGCTGAAGAGATGTCTGGTCAAGCTGAAACCCTGATGCAATTGGTGGGGTACTTTAAAATTGGTGAGGATACGAACAGCCTAAACACATCTTTTAAAGCACCCGTGGTAAATCCTAAGATGGCCAATAGCGCAAAGGCAACTGGTACACGGGTGCAAACTGGGGCCAAAAGTAGTGCGCCAAAAAGTGCCATCGCCGGGAAAAAGCTCGATAAAAGCCAGTTTGGATCCTTCTAAGGGGCAATATCATGCATGCGGATCTGATTTCTCATGATGAGTTTGAACAGATACGGCGTTTTTTTCAGCATGAGTCGGGAATTGCTTTACCCGATACCAAGCGTAGTTTGGTATCGGGGCGATTAACGGGCCGCTTGCGGGCGTTAAAGTTAGGCAGTTTTGCAGAGTATTTGCACTTTATTTTGCAACCTGGGCAAGAGCTGGAAAAACAAATGGCGGTTGATTTACTGACCACCAATGAAACCTATTTTTACCGTGAACCAAAACACTTTACCTATTTGCAGGCGTTACTCGCAGAATGGTCTGGCGATAAAGCCCCGCTTATCTGGAGTGCGGCGTGTTCTTCGGGAGAAGAGCCCTATACTTTAGCCATGTTAATGGCTGAGGCTTTTGGCAGTCGTCCTTGGCAGATTTTAGCCAGCGATATTTCTACTCGGGTATTAGAAAGTGCTCGTACGGCACTTTACCCCCTTACTCGGGCCAAGGAATTACCGCAGCCGTTATTAAAAAAATATTGCTTAAAAGGCAAGGGCGAGTATGACGGCTATTTATTAATCGACGAAAAGTTGCAGCAACGAGTTCAATTTGCCCAACGTAACTTAATGGAACCACAGAGGCTTGACAGCAAAGTAGACATTATATTTTTACGTAACGTATTAATTTATTTTGATAATAAAACAAAGGCTGTGATTTTAAATAACCTATCACGATGTTTAAAGCCTGACGGCTTAATGTTTATTGGCCATTCAGAATCGCTTCATGGGATCAGTGATCAGTTTGTGTCGTTAAAACCAGCGTTATACCGTTTCACAGGGGGGCGCACATGAATAAGAATGTGTTTCTAAAACCGGGTGATTGGTTTTTTGGTAAAGGTGAAGGTAAGGTCAGTACCATATTAGGCTCCTGCGTCTCAATGGTACTCTGGCATCCCAAGCATCAGCTATTGGGGGTTAGTCATATTTTATTACCCAGCCGCCAGAGTGTTGTGCCGGGAAGTGGGGAATTGCCAGTGACTAAACCTGATCTTTCTGGCAGGTTTGCCGACGAATTAATTGATATTTTTAAGCTAGAAACCCCGCTTTTTCATGTAAATGCGGCGGGATTTACCGCGTGTTTAGTGGGCGGGGGCAATATGTTTCCGCACTCGCAAAACGCGCCCGCCATTGGCGAAAAGAATGTTGAAACATGTCGGCAGCTCTTAACCGCGTTAGCCATTCCAATTATTACTACCGATACTGGCGGCGCGATTTATCGACGCTTAACCGTGAACATCGCTACTGGGCAAATACATATTGAACGGTCTACGGTTAATCGCTTTGAATTACTGTTTGCTTAGGGGATCCTATGACGACTCACCGCATTAAAGTGATGATTGTGGACGATTCCGCAGTGGTCAGACAAACACTAGGCCAAATTGTCCAGTCTGATGGACAGTTAGAATTGGTTGGGGCACACAGCAATCCCTTGTTCGCAATGAAAGCCCTAGAGCAAGTGTGGCCAGATGTGTTGGTATTAGACGTCGAAATGCCCGGTATGGATGGCATCACGTTTTTAAAAACCTTGATGAAAACCAAACCATTACCTGTAATTATTTGTTCATCGCTCACTACCAAGGGGGCGGCCATGACCCTTGAAGCCATGGCGGCTGGCGCGGTTGAAATTATTGCCAAACCTACTGCAGGATTAAAAGCCCATTTACATTCTATTGGCAGTGAAATGTTAATCGCTATCAAAGCAGCGGCTAAAGCGAATATGAATCGGGTATTTCAGCGAACAATAGCAGATGAAAAAAACACATTAATTAAAACGGCTCAACAATTATTGCTCTCGACAGAAAATGTGGCAATGCAACAAACCACCGATCGTATTATTGCCTTGGGCACCTCAACGGGGGGAACACAAGTACTCGAATTTATTTGCCGAGCGTTACCCGTTACTGTGCCAGGTATTGTGGTGGTGCAACATATGCCAGAAGCCTTTACTCGTGCCTTTGCTGAGCGTTTAGATAAGTGTTCTGTTGTTACGGTAAAAGAGGCTGAGAATAACGAGCGCATCTTACCGGGGCATGTCTACATTGCCAATGGTGGCTTACATTTACAAATTCGTCGGCAAGGTGCCTATTACTACACCATGTTAAAAGATGGACCTGCGGTATCTCGGCATAAACCCTCGGTTAATGTGTTGTTTGATTCGGTTGCTAGCAGTGCGGGTAAAAATGCCATAGGCGTGATCTTAACGGGGATGGGTGATGATGGTGCGCGTGGCTTGTTAACGATGCGCCAAGCTGGGGCTGTCACATACGCGCAGGATGAGCACAGTTGTGTGGTTTACGGTATGCCTAAGGAAGCGGTGAAAGCGGGCGCAGTGCAGCACATTTTACCGCTCGATCAGATCGCAGAAGTATTAGCGGCTATTCGTGCTGCGTAACAACATAGCCCCGTAAGCACATCGCTTATGGGGCGTGGTCATGCGTTTATCATATTGTCAGCGGGTTAGAAAATATTTCTAGGCTTAACTTAAGGCGTTACCGTGTGAGACATTGTTGCTGATGGTACGGCAGCAATATTTTGCTTGGTATTTCGCTGTGGTTTTTTCGTTTGTTTTTTGGTTTCCAATAACTGTAATGCAACGCGAATATCAGCCGTGTAATATAACGATGCAAACCCCAAACGATTACGCCCTAAATTGTGAAACACCATGCCAAAGGCAATATCACCGGCACTAAATTGTTCATGATGTGCCGCAAAATAGGCCGCAGGTTTACTTAGCTCGCCATCAACTAAGAGCGATTTTACCCGGCTTGGACCGCCATGATAGGCCTGAATTAACACAAATCGATAAATTTGATCGCGTTTTTCTTCAGGTAAATGCCCAAACCGTGCCATAAACACTGGGTGCAACATTTTATGATTGCGTTCAAATAACCACAGCGCACAATCGACTTGGGCGATACGGTGTAAATGCTTATTGGCCGGAATGCCACATTCCTTTAAGACTTGCGGCATAAGCTGCAAAATCCCACGGGCATTGGCCTTTGATTTAGCTTCGCGTACGCCGCCACTTTCAATAATTAACATGCCGGCTAAGTCTGGGAGTAAACTAGGCGGTAATGTAATACGCTTTTGTTGGACACGACGGTTATATACCGTTTGCAACACCTCATGCAACGACGCTTGCTTTTTGGGCGTACCTACCGAAATGCCATTCCAATTGCCCGATAAACGGCCATCCGGATGCTCGCCTAAGTAACGCGAAATAGCCAAGGGTAAATTTACGTAAGGTTGATGACAGCGAATGGCAAAAGGATAGCCAATAGTATTGGCGTTGCCAGCAACCCATCCATGCACTCGACCTGTTTGGGCCATGCTCTGACGTGTTTGGTTAAGCTTGCGCTGTGTTTGCGGTGAATCAATGGCGTCTTCAATGTATTCTAAAAAATTACCGCGCATATCAAACAGAATATGCCGATCGCGCTCTGTGCAATGGCCGGATTGGGTGAGGATCCAACGTCGCACATTCATCACATTATCGTAGACACCCTGGCTTTCTGCATAGGCTTTAGTGCGCACTACATCGGTCCAGGTTTGAAACGCGCGGCCAGAGCTTTGCGCAACACTGGTGGTAGACACACTGGCTTGCGTTAAGCTACTGGGTGTGGCCTGCTGATTCGCTGATGAAGCAGACACGGCTGCACTTAGCATACACACTGGCAAAAGTAAGCTAGCAAATAGCGTGCAACGGTTTAGGCTACGCGTGGTTTTTTTCATGCCGGCTCCTTTTTATCAGTAAGAGTAATTGAGTGATGTGCTTGCCAAACGAGGCAAGAAACAGCTAAGACCTGAATGCTAGCTTAATGGCGACAAATAAACCAGAGGGAGTCGCGCGGTTTTTGGTGCTAAATTGCCAAGACAATCGGGGTGATAGGGTGTTCAATAGCCACGGTGTTAACAATGCGTATAGGGCGAGTATCGCTTTCCTGCGAAACAACAGACAAAGGTGCGGCGTCAGGTGTTGTTTCAGAGAGATGTAATACGGCAACAGCAATAATACTGCCTAAACAGGCGCCCGCAATAATATCGGTAGGATAATGCACACCTAGCAGTACGCGTGACAAACCAATGCCAGCGGCAAATAACAGAAAATATAAAGTATAGTCGGGGTAATAGGCCGCCATTAACCAAGCAAACATAAAGGCCGCCGTAGTATGGCCAGAGGGAAAACTAAATCGATCAGAGGGGCGAATGGCCGGCGTCCAGCTTAAATCTTCCGTGCTTTGTGGCCGCTCGCGTTGAATGGTGTTTTTTAAAATTAAATACACAGGTAATTCAATAGCAAAGGCCAGTAATAGATGATTAAACAGTGACTCACCTTGTTGCTTATCAAAATACCACAGTAGCAGTGCAATCATTAGGTATAAATGACCATCACCACAACGAGAGATCTGTAAGCTCAACTTTTTAACCGAGGGCAACTGACCAAACACATTCACCTGAAAAAATAAGCGCGTATCAAGTAACGTTAATTTCTGCAGTCTATTCATCAGTATTATCTCTGGCGAAATCTGTTTTTATTTAACGAGTCACGCATGACATTGCGATGAAAACCAGATGAAGAATTTATGACCGTTGGTAAACACGATTGGCATTTAACTTTTTCAATACTGTTTGGGGGAGCAAAGCACTCCGTTACATAGCAGTATAATGTAAGCCGTCAGAGGGCATTCGTTGCATTTCAGCAAGCCTTATTGATCCATAACAACGCTTAAATGGCATTTCTGTGACGTAATGCTATTGCTGGGAAAATTGTCCTGCCTGAATAATCGACACTGAATACCTAAACAGTATGGTGATATTTTAGAAACGCGTTATGCTTATTAGGGAAACATAATGGAGCGATACCTGCGTCAACAAATGGAGGCTATAAATGAGCGTGTTACAACGAGATTTGTTTTTAATTACTTTAGAATCGCAATTCCGCAATATTTTTTATACCAGCAAGAGCGGTAAAGACAATACCGAGCTGCGCTTGCGTGCCCAAGGCTTTATTCACGCCGGCGAATTATTACAGCTTTGTACCCGTCAAGATGTGCAGCAACGCATGGAAAAAGTATACCTCGAAATCTTCGGCGTCAGCATAAGCGAACGTAAACCCAGTGAGGCCATTAAACGGCAACACGCCATACTCAGCGGCGATTACGATTATTTTGACGAGCCAGCCTGGCTTAGGCAGCAAAAGTTTAAATAATGCATGGAGTATTGTGAGACATTATTTTAAGTTTATTTTAGGTATATACCCGCGGCCTCTGTTAGCTTCTCAATAATCTCTTGGCGTAATTCTGTAGGTGCTAACTAGTTGCTAACAATTCAATGGCGCGGGAGTGCGATAAGATCCACCATTGCAATTGCCAGCCATCGAACACCGTTGCGGTTAACTGATACCAGCTTTCAGACATGAGCGTTAACGTCATATCTGCAGCAATGGGGGCTTCGGTTAAAATGCGACTTAGATAAGGTGCTACCCGTGCTTCTAAGATAATGGGTTTACCGCTGCAAAGCACCCTGGGTGACATAGTCGGCTAGCACAAAACCGGGCGGGGTTTTCGCGTTGTTGGTGCTTAGCACACGCTCGGTAAAGCGGTGCTGGGTAAAACGACATATCCTGTCGCAACGCGTGCTTATACTGGTGACTATGCGGCGATATAGACTTGTCGTTTTCAAGTTGCACGAGTGTTGGCCGCCAGGAGACATCTTGAAATCAATTGTCTATAAAGCTGCGATAAAGCGCTTGATTTTGCAAAATTTAAGGCACCAATATTTAGATGCTTGGGAGAAAACATGAATAAAGCTGTAAGCAAAATAGTCATTATCAGTGGTGCGGGCATTAGCGCTGAAAGCGGCCTGGCGACCTTTCGTGATCCCGATGGTTTATGGCAGCAATATGATCTGGCAGACTTAGCCACCCCACAAGCTTTTACGCGTAACCCCGCCTTAGTGCATCGCTTTTATAATTCGCGGCGCATACAAGCCGCGAAAGCCCAGCCTAATGCTGCGCATTTAGCTATCGCCAAGTTAGAGCAAGCCTTTAACGTGGTGGTGGTAACGCAGAATGTCGATGATTTGCATGAGCGTGCAGGGTCGAGCAAGGTGCTGCATTTGCATGGCAAACTTAATGAAGCGCGCAGCAGCAAAAATCCAAACCTGATTGAAGTTATCGGAGAGCGCGAATTAAAAGTGGGCGAGCTCGCCGCAGATGGCACAGCCCTGCGCCCCAATATCGTTTGGTTTGGCGAAGAGGTGCCCGCCATGGAGCCTGCTATTAACGAGATCGAAAGTGCCGATAAAATTTTAGTTGTTGGCACTTCACTTCAAGTTTACCCCGCTGCGTCATTATTGTTTTATGCGCGAGAGAGTGCAGAAAAAGTGCTGGTTAACCTTGAAGCCACCGATAATGATGCTGGGTATCAATTTATAAAAGGCAAAGCCGCGACTGAAGTACCGAAGTTGGTGGAGCAGTGGTTAGCGGCTAATGCAGGATAATATTATGCACACACCTTCACCACGTATTTTAATCATAGGGGTAGGCAGCCTTGGGTGCGCAAACCCGATTAGAAGTTGCACTGGACCAGTTTGAGTTTTTGCATCAACACCTGAAAGCGCAATTGCCAGACAACACCTTAATACTGTCTGGCCTGCGCATTACCCCAGAGATCACGCAAGCAGAGCTTACTTTGCTTTTAACGGGTATCCAGCCAAGTTAAATAACTCGACTATAGGTGAGTATGATCGAAGAGCAAAAGGTTTGCCCACTTGCCTCAGCCTTGATTAGTCAGTGATAGTTTTAGAAAAAACTGTATCGAAACCTCGCTACTACAAAACCACTCGGGTAGCAGCAACAAATTACCTTGCCGTTGCACAGGCTCAAAAGTACCTTGCAGCATCACGCTAAGGCGTGCTTGCTTTACTTTTTCTGCTTGCTGCGCCGCAAGTTGCGCCAGCAGTTTTGCGTTGTCAGCCGCGCCATGAACAAACCAGCAGTTTTCATCTTCTGCCTGACTAATCACATAGTCTGTTAAAGGAGCGGTTTCTGGCAGGACCAAAAAGTTATCAATGCGTTCCAATGCAAATGTGTTCATGGCGTATCCTCGGCATGTTAAAAGCGCAGCATAACGACTCAGTGCGACAGCTTGTGTCGTAACCCAGTAATAATGATAAAAAGCTAGCTAATTACTGCGTTTTTGCTAAGAACCAAGGGGTAACGACCTAAATTGTCGTGGTGCCTTGCTAAACTTTCTTAACCCAAAACCTAATACAAAAGTTTTAGCTAAAGTGCTTGCCTAAATAAGTCGTTTTATGCCAATAATAGCTACAAAATTAGCAACCTGGACGCTGATAACCTATGCAAATAATGGACTTAGATCATAATGCGCTTAAAGCCTACCAACGCTTGCACCGCTTTAACACATCAAAAGCCGCACTTAATCTTACACTCGTCGCCAAGAACGTACCTGCAGCCCTGGCGCAAGTTTTTACAAGGCTTTACACCTTACGCAACCAAATTATCCATGGCGGCGCTACCTACAATAGCCAGGTTAACCGTGAACAACTCAAAGACGCCTGTAACCTGCTAAATAAGTTAATCCCCCTGATAATTGCGCTAATGATGAGCGCACCAGATCAGCTTTGGGGGGAGGGGTGTTATCCGGTTTTAATTTAATCTCTAAATTATCAACATAAAAAAGGAATACAAAATGCTTGTTGTTATAGAAGACCATGTCATACCTTCGCTTTTGACTTCTGCTATGGAAGCATATGAGTTTGAGCATAAAACTCACAGTCGCGGCAAAGGCAAAAGAAAATTAGAAACTTTTGGTTTGTTGTGGGGTTATGTCATACCCGAAAAAAATGGAAAACCAGCAAAAGTAGTTGCTACTAATGCAACTATTGAAACATCGGCTCTTCGTCATGAGGAATGGGTTAGACCAGAGCCAGAATCAATTCAGGCGAAAAAAGAACTAATTAACAGTTATTGGCCACATCTTGAATTAGTGGGGTCATTTCATTCACATCCATATGATGAATTAGATGATGTTATTTCAGCCAGAGGTTGGCAGTGCTCTGATGGCGATAGAAAATTTTTCCCGTGGTTCCATGAGGTGATTTGCCCAGAACAACCTAATATTGCTCATGTTATTGTGACAGTAACTCAGCTCAAAAAATCAAGTAAGGCAATAATTAATAGGATTGAAAGCAAAGAGGCCGATGGTATAAGTGTTTCAACAGGTTATAGAAAATTTTGGATAAATGCTTATGCGACACAGCAAGATATGGATTTAAATGATTTTTATTTAGCTGAAAATGTATCATTAGATGTATCTGCAATGCATAAACGTTTTTTAACATTTGACTAGAAAGAGCTTGTCATTTGCTACACAGTTTTGGGGTGAGGATGAGTGATATTTCCACTTGAAAAACGTTACTTAAACTGTGTTATTTGAGACAGTGCTAAAATCGTAATATCTTTAATTTTACTTTAGGTAAGACCAACGATATAGAGCATAATTTAGCGTAATTCAAAGCATAATCTGGTTGTTGGGTAGATATTAACTAGTGCTTCTGTAAAATAGTAAGGTTAAAACAACTTGCTAAGCAGTTTATACAAAAAGGTAGTACGCAATTGGAACAACAACTTACTCAACTTGGTTTTAAATTTGGCATTAACGGTGCGCATGCGGCGCGCAGCATGATGTTACAAGAGCTTACACAGCTGCTGCATGGCCGGCCGGCAGATGCCAGTAAGGAAGATTACAAACAAGATGTTGTAAGTTTTAACGTGCTACATAAAACCAGTGAAAATGCGCGTAAGTTAACCTTCAGCCATATGGTTGACCTATATGGCTTATCGTCTGATATTACGTTGTTTCGAGTGTTTCGCCAGTTATGGGAGCTGTCAGACGAGGCGCAGCCGTTACTCGCGCTGCAGTTGGCCTTAACACGGGATCCGCTTTTGCGGGGCAGTATGGCAGTTATATTGCCGCTGCAAACTGGCGAGTTATTAACCCGCGAGCAGATGGAGGCGCACTTAGCCGCGCCGGATCCGCATCGTTTTAGTGCCGCCTCACTGAAATCCTTTGCGCAAAATATTAATGGTAGCTGGACCCAGGCCGGCTTTTTAACCGGTAAAGCAAAAAAGTATCGTTCAGAGCCAGTAGTTACTTACGTTAATGTTGCTTTCGCACTGTATTTAGCCAGTTGTGAGGGCAGTTCAGGCCAGCGATTATTTACAAACGCCTGGTGCAAACTGCTCGGTCAAGACACAGTAACCTTATATGACTTAGCGCAACGCGCGTCACTACGCGGTGTTATTAACTTTAAACACGCCAGCGAAGTGGTCGAAGTTACCTTTCCAAACTTAAAGTAAAACAAGGATCGCATCGATGACAGATCGTCTTAGTAAATTACTGCAAAGCTACGCCAGCCATATTAGCATCCCTTGGAGCCAGGTGATCTCTGCTGAAGAACGGGCGATTTTTGTGGTATACCACAAAGAAGATGAACTAAAGCTGCGCGCACGCTTACCTGAGTTTGAAGAGGTAACCCGTCAAGCCGGGCACCCCTGGATTAATTTGGAACTCACCAATGCCTTCCCTGAATGGATGGCCAAGCAAGACTATAGTGAAGCGTATTTTGAAGATCCGGAGTTTCTCGAGGGTAGCTATGGCTACTTTGCTGAGGAACTAGTATCTAAGCTTACCGAGCAATACCGAAAGCTCCAAACCGGTGATAGTGTTGTAGCCTTAGTTGGCTGTGGTACCTTATTTGGCTTTGCATCAGTGTCTACACTAGTTAGAGAATTAGCAACTCATATTCAGGGGCGCCTGGTGGTGTTTTTCCCTGGGGAACATTACGACAATACCTACCGTTTACTTGATGCCAAAGATGGCTGGGGTTACCAGGCCGTTGCTATATCCGCAATTTGATAAAGGATTAGATAAATGCTTAACCGTGACATTTACTTGAACGATCCCCTAGAAAAAAATTAGTCAACAATGGTGTTGCAAAAGTCACCGATGACATTTCTGAAGCTTCTCTGGAAACACTACAATACGAATTAAAAACCTTCGTGTGCGATGGTGCCTACCATAGAGGTTTAAAACAAATCCTCAGTAACTTTGTTTCAAACGTAAAGGCTAAGCAAGAACAGCCAGGTGTTTGGATCAGTGGATTCTTTGGCTCGGGTAAATCGCATTTAGCAAAAATGCTTCATGCACTCTGGGAAAACCAACAATTTATAGATGGCAGTGATGCTCGTGGTATTGCCGATCTGCCAGAAGACATTTCTGGTCTACTGGCACAGCTAACAGAATTGGGACAAAGCCAAAGTGGTTTGCATGCTGCTTCTGGCACGATGGGGGCGGCTGACAAAGGTCATGTCAGACTTGCAATTCTTGGCATCGTATTAAAATCGGTTGGTCTGCCAGAGAAATATCATCTAGCCCGTTTTGTGATGTGGTTAAAAACTCACGGTGCTCTGGCTCCTATGCAGCAGTTTATCGCGCAGAATATTAAAGCTGCTAGTGGTGAGGATGTTTGGGTTAAAGAGCTACGTAACCTGCATGTGTCACCCCTTATGGCCAAAGCCTTGCTGCATGTTATGCCTGGCTTGGCAAGTGATGAAAAAGAAGTGCGCGAAATGCTTCGCGCTCAATACAAAATTGTTACCGACGTATCAAACGACGAAATGGTCGAAGCTATAGTCGATGCCTTGGCTGTGGATGGCACCATGCCACTCACTCTCATAGTGCTAGATGAAGTGCAGCAATATATTGGTAACGATGTGCAACGAGCTTATGATTTACAAGAGACAATAGAGACCTGTTGTAAAGACAGCCGGTTTAAATCTAAGTTGCTTTTCGTGGCGACAGGTCAAAGCGCAATTTCTGGCACGCCCAATTTAATGCGTTTAATGGGGCGCTTTCCAGTACAAGTTCAATTAGAAGATACTGACGTTGATTCAGTTATTCGCAAAGTTATTCTTCAGAAAAAAGAAAGCGCCAGGTCGGCTATAGAACAGGTAGTGCAGGACAACTTAGGCGAAATTTCCCGCCATTTGCGTGGCAGCACAATCGAGCACAATAAAGACGACGAAAACTGGATGGTGGCTGATTACCCCTTACTGCCCGTGCGTCGACGTTTTTGGGAGCGCATATTACCTGCCGTCGATAAGACTGGGACAGGCTCTCAATTACGAAACCAATTACGATTAGTACACGAGGCTACTCGTGAGACAGCAGAACAATCGTTAGGTGCTATTGTTCCAGCCGATTTCATATACGAAAGAATCGCAACCACACTCGTCCAAACCGGCGTGATCAGTAAAGAAATTTATGAAGACATCAGCCGCTTAAAAGGCGGTAATAGTGAGCAAGTGCTGCAAGGTCGCATTTTGTCGCTGATTTTACTGATCAGCAAACTGCCATCTGATATTGATTACGGCATTGCAACTAACGCTGATACGCTTACCGATTTACTGCTAACCGACCTACAACAAGGTAAGCACGAGCTGCGCGCCCTGGTACCGAAAATGCTCAGCCAGTTAGAGGCTGATGGCTTGGTAATGAGCATGCAAACCAGTAGCGGCGAAGAATACCGCTTGCAGACAATCGAAAGCCAGCAATGGTACGACATGTTCCGCCAGCAAGAGGCCGAACTACGCAGCAACCCAACTAAGTTAGAAACCTACCGCAGTAATGAAATTCAAGGCTTTATTAAAAAGCAGGCAGCCATGGTGCGCCTTACACAGGGTACAGTAGCTGAAGGGCGCCAACTATATTTAGAGTTTGGTAATGAACTACCCGCTGACAGTGAGAAAAAAATCTATGCCTGGGTGCCTGATGTTACTGAAAAAGCTTTTGCCGATCTGGCTCGCGGTGCCAGCCCAGAGCAAGCAACTATCTTTGTGTTTGTGCCTACCTCGCACCGTTCAACGCTGATCGATGCCATTGTTACCGCCAAGGCAGCAGAAACTACATTGGATGTGCGTGGCGTAGCCAACACCGATGCCGGCAAAGAAGCCCGCGCGGCAATGGAATATCGTTTACGCGAAGCCGAGCGCACTAAGAAAACCATTTTAAGCGAGCTATTTAGCCAAATTCAGGTCAATTTAGCCGGTGGTGCCGATGTCGCAGGCGACAGCCTTACCGAACAGCTGCAAAAAGCAGCCGAAACCGCCTGCTTACGCTTATACCGCGAGTTTAACCAGGCCGACCATAAAGGCTGGGCTACCGTATATAACCGCGCCAGCAAAGAAGGTGGCGAAAACGCCCTAGAAGCAGTGGGCCACCATGATGAAGCTGATAAACAACCCGTATGTGCCCTGATTAAACGCTACATTGGTTTAGTAAGAACCGGTGCCGAAATACGTGACCACTTTAACCAAGCGCCTTACGGTTGGCCGCGTGATGCTATCGATGGTGCACTATATGCCATGCTCGCAGCCGGCGTGTTAAAAGCCAGTGACGCTCAAGAGCGCGCGGTGGATGCGAAAAACTTAGATCGCAATAAGCTAACCCAGCATAAATTCCGCCCGGAAAATATCACTGTAACCAATGTTGAGCTAATTAAAGTACGTAGCTTAATTAACAGCATTTCCGATCTTAACTGCACCGCAAAAGAAGAAGTCAGCAAGTTGCCGTTGGCACTGCAGCAGTTAAAGCAACTTGCCCGTACAGCCGGTGGTGATGCCCCCTTACCACCACCGCCGCAGCTTGCCGCATTACACGAGCTAGAAATACTCTCTGGTAATGCCCAGCTTAAAGCTGCCTACGAAAAACGCGATGCGATAGAAGCCGCTGCCGAGGCCTGGCGTAATCAAGCCTTATTGGTAAAAGAGCGTCGCGCCCGCTGGGACGACTTGCAGCAAGCTATGCATTATTGCAAAGATCTGGCAGTGTACGACAGCCTGCATACCGAGCAGCATGCCATTCTGCAAAACCGCAGCTTGCTGGCGCAACCTGATCCGGTAGAACCGCTACTGAAAAAAGCCATTATGGCACTGCGTGATTTAATCACTGCCCATATCGGCCGCTATGAAACGGAATACCACAGCTGTATGCGCGTACTAGAGCAAGATCCAGACTGGCAGCGTTTAAGCCCAGATCGCCAGCAAACACTGCTACAGCAAGCCAACCTGGCTGCTATGCCTAAGGTAGATTTATCTGGCCAACCTGCGGTACTAGACGCCATTAATGATACGCCAATTCAAACTTGGAACGACCGTATCGCCGCGCTACCAGGCCGTTTTGAAAATGTGCGCAAAAAAGCGGTAAGCGAAATGCAGCCTAAGGTACAGCATTTATCGATTAAAAAGCCGGTGCTTAAAAACGAAGCCGAGCTAATGGCCTGGCTGCAAGAAATAGAGCAACAAATTAAAGCCGAGCTTGCCAAAGGGCCGGTCGCCCCTAACTAACAACACGGCACGCAGCTCTGCGCTATAGCAGGGCTGCGTTTAACCCTATTTGTAAAGTGCCACAATAAAACGTAGCACCAGGAGATAAAGATGCGCGCCGCCTTAGATAAAAGCCTACGCAGCCAATTAGAAAAAACCGTACAAAAAGCCCGTGATATAGTCGAAACCGCAGTCAGCGAAGTGCTTGAGCGTTTAGGTATTGCCGATAGCACTGCCCCGAGCTATTTAACCGATGATGAGCGCAAGCTACGTAACCGCTTGCGCGCCCATGGCCGCCAGCTAGGGGATGTATTGCAAGACGGTAGTCAAACAACAGAACTGCTGTTAAACGAAATGGCCTACGAGCACTGGCACCGTATGCTATTTGCCCGCTTTTTAGAGCAAAACCACCTGTTAATGTACGATCCACAAACCCCGGTAACCATTGACGAGTGTAATGAACTGGCCGCAGATGAAGGCTTTAGCGATGGCTGGCAGCTTGCTGCCAAGCTGGCAGAAAAAATGCTGCCGCAAATCTTTAAAACCGGCTCACCGGTGTTTGATGTCAAACTACCCATTAACCATATTCGTGCTTTAGAGCAACTGATTAGCAGCTTACACCCTGATACTTTTCAAGCGTCTGACTCTTTAGGCTGGTGTTATCAGTTTTGGCAAAGTAAGCGCAAAGATGAGGTTAATGCCTCTGGTGTATTAATTGGCGCACAAGAGCTTAGCCCGGTAACCCAGCTCTTTACCGAGCCCTATATGGTCAGCTTTTTGCTTGATAACGCCTTAGGCGCATGGTGGGCCAAGCGCCGCTTAAGCCAGGACGATTTAACCCAAGCACCCAGCGAGCAACATTTACGCGAACTGGCTGCTATTGACGGTGTACCGCTAACGTATCTGCGTTTTGTAAAAGTAGACAAAGATGGCAGCGCTCCAGGCCAAGAGCAATGGCAACCTGCTGCCGGTTGGTTTGATGCCTGGCCAACAGAGCTTAAAGATTTAAAAACGTTAGACCCTTGCTGTGGCTCGGGCCACTTTTTAGTAGCACTGTTTTTAATGCTGGTACCCATTCGCATGCAGCTTGAAGGTTTAACCGCGCGTGAGGCAGCCGATGCCGTACTGCGCGATAACTTGCACGGGCTAGAGCTAGATTTACGCTGTGTCGATATCGCTGCCTTTGCTGTGGCTCTAGAGGCATGGCGCTATCCTAATTCCGGTGGCTACCGGCCATTGCCGCAATTACAAATTGCTTGCAGCGGGCTAGATGTAACGGCTGCCAGCAAAAACTGGCAGAAAATTGCCAACGGTAACCCTGAGCTTACCGCTGCCATGCAGTGGTTTAGCCGCACCTTTAAAGAAGCACCAGTTCTAGGCAGCTTAATTGACCCAACCACCAGCTACTACGAAGGCAAAAAAGAAGGCAAACCGGCCCCTTGGCAGCTGCTATTAAATGCGCAGCAACAAACTACTGATGAAGAGGCCTTTGAAGCCCAGGTTACCGCCCAGGACTTAGCACTGGCGGCTAAATTACTGGCTAGCCAATACCATTTTGTTGCGACTAATGTGCCGTATTTGGCGCGCGGTAAGCAGTGCCAAGAGCTAAAAGATTTTTGTGAAAACTTTTACCCGGAAGCCAAACCCGATCTAGCTACAGTGTTTTTAGAACGCTGCTTAGGCTTTAGCCCCAAAGGCGGCACCTCTAGCATAGTACTGCCGCAAAACTGGTTGTTTTTAACCAGCTACCGTAAGTTCCGTGAGAAGCTGCTTAAAGAGGATACCTGGAACCTGATCGCTCGCTTAGGCGCCAAGGGTTTTCAGACACCTATGTGGGACTTTAATGTGCAGTTAATAATCTTAAGTTCACAAACGCCATCTGTAATCAATAAAATTTGCAGTGTTGATGTATCGGGATTAAATAATCCCGCAGATAAATCAGCGAGCTTAAGTGAATATTCTTTATATTTAAATGAACAGCATGAGCAGCTTAATAATCCTGATGCACGAGTAACGATGGATAGCAATAAAGGATTGAAGTTTCTTAGCGAGTATGCAAGCTCATTTGTTGGAGTGCAAACAGGTGATTCTCAGCGTTTTATATTCTCCTATTGGGAAATTAGTAATTTCTCAAGATGGGAATTTACGAACATGACCGTTTCAAACGTAGCTTTTTATGACGGTCTCTCTAAAATAATGCGCTGGGGCACAGCAGGTGAAGAGCTAAAGGTTAGTGCTGGAGTTAGAATTCAGGGTACTCAAGCGTTCAATAAAAAAGGTGTACTCATAAGCTCTATGGGGAAATTATCTCCAGCATTATATTTGGGTGTTAAATTTGATAATAATGCCGCAGTTCTTTCGCCAACAAATGCAGAGGATCTATCTGCTATATGGTCATTTTGTGCTTCAGATCAGTATAGAGAAGAAATAAGAAAAATTGACCAAAAAATTAATGTTACAAATGCTACTTTGGTCAAAGTACCTTTTGATTTAGAACATTGGAAATCTGTAGCCCATGGGTATTACCCTGAAGGATTGCCCAAACCATATTCAAGTGATCCAACCCAATGGATATTCCACGGCCACCCATGCGGCTCAGTAATCTGGGACGAAGCCACCAAATGGACTGCTGTAGCCCCACGCCGTATTGATGACACCGTGCTACAAGTCGCGATTGCCCGTTTACTCGGCTACCAATGGCCAGCCGAGCTTGACCCAGATATGGAGTTGGCTGAGGAAATGCGTTATTGGCTTAAGGAAAATAGCGTATTCGATAGCTTAGTGGATGATGATGGTATTGTTTGTATTCCATCGGTACGCGGTGAAAAGCCTGCCGCTGACCGGGTAGAAGCTATTTTAGAGAAAGCCTATGCTGAAGAGTGGTCGGCCAATACTTTACAAAAATTGTTAGAGGCTGTGGGCAGCACCAGCTTAATGCAGTACCTGCGCGATAAGTTTTTTGAGCAGCACTGCAAAATCTTCCAAAACCGACCTTTTATCTGGCAAATTTGGGATGGCTTGAAGGATGGCTTCTCGGTGCTGGTGAATTACCATAAACTCGATTACAAAGGCTTAGAGCGGCTAATTTACACCTACCTTGGCGATTGGATCCGCACCCAAGAACATGGCGTAAAAGAAGGCCTGGACGGTGCCGATATTCGCCTGACAGCAGCCAAAAACCTGGAGCAGCGCTTAAAAGCCATCTTAGAAGGCGAAAAAGGCCTGGATATCTTTGTGCGCTGGAAGCCGCTGCACGAGCAACCAATTGGCTGGAACCCGGACTTAAACGACGGCGTGCGGCTTAATATTCGCCCCTTTATGAAAGTGGCCGATGTCGGCAAAAAAGGCGCCGGTGTGCTACGCATTGCACCGAAAATTGACTGGAAAAAAGATCGCGGTACCGATGTACCCAGCGCACCTTGGTATCACTTAGGCCTAGAGTACGGTGGCAAAGAAGGTGACAGGATAAACGACCATCATCTAAGCCTGGCCGAAAAGCAGGCAGCGCGTGCTGAGCAAGGAAATGCTTAATGTACGTTAAACACCTAAGTCTGAAAAACATGCGCGGTTTAAAGGAAGTCGATTTAACCTTTAAACCTGGCGTAAACCTGCTGGTTGGCCCCAATAGCGTGGGGAAATCGACAGTGTTAGACGCGCTGCGAATTATGTTGTCAGCTCTAACCTATCGTGTTGCAGGTGAATATCGAAAAACCAAACGTTTTACCAACAGAGATATTTTTAGGAATTTTGAATCTGATCCTTTGCATGTTGAAATCCAGCTCGAATGGAACAAAAAGCTTTATAAATGGCATGTTGATGCATTTCGCTCTTCTGCCTCAGAAGCTGTAAATCAAACCTCAGATTATTCAGCCTTTAATAAACTGAACTTGCGCAAGCTCCAAAAAAATAAACCGAATAAAGGGATGCTTTGGACACAGGACAACCCTCTGCCTTTGGCGTTGTATTACAGTGTGAATCGTGCACTAAAAACTGACAATAATAAGCCTCAGTTATCGGTAACTAAGATCCGCTTGGATGAACTCAGTGCATTTGATAATGCTCTGGAATCAACGGGAGTAGATTTTAAGCAACTTGAGCGTTGGTTTGCGTATCGTTACCAATTTATTAAGAAGCTCTTTCCTGAAAAAGAACCGCTCTTAGATGATCTGCAATTGAAAGCTGTATCTGAAGCAGTGGAGTCATTTCTGCCTGATTTGTCGAACTTACATTATAGCGAGGCAGAAAAAGAGCTAATGATTGATAAAAATGGCGAACGTTTCAGCGTCAATCAACTATCTGATGGTGAATTAAGTTTGTTGGCATTGGTGGCAGACATAGCGCGCCGTTTGGCTATTGCTAATTCATTTAATGCCCAGCCACTGACCCAACCATCAGTAGTTATGGTTGATGAAATTGACCTGCATTTACACCCTGCCTGGCAGCGTCAGATTGTTGGTCTATTTGAAAAAACTTTTCCTAATGTGCAGTTTATCTTTACTACTCATAGCCCGCAGATCTTAAGCCACGTTAAGCCGGAGGCGATTTGGCTATTTCAGCGTAATGATAAAGGTGAGGTTGAACCCTATCAGCCTGATACCTCATTCGGTATGGATTCGAGCAGTATTCTTAAATTGCTATTTGAGGTGCCAGAGCGAGAGGCCAGCACTGACGCGCAACTGAAGAAACTGGTGAAATTGGTCGACCGTGATGAACTGGAGCAAGCAAAAAAATTAATCTCAGAGCTAAAACAAACATGCGGTGAAATTGACCTAATTCAACGGATGAGCGCTGTAATTTGGCGCAAGGAAGTATTGGCAGGGAAAGATGCTACAGATTCATAAGCAAGCAGAGCCTGAAGAAGTTATTGCTTGGAAAGCTCTGGAAAATGAGGATTGGCAGCCCAGTTATGCTAATTTAGCTGGTGCCCCCCGTAAAGCATTACGAAAAGCATTGGTGCTCGAGCAAGGTGGCGTTTGTTGTTATTGCAATAGAGCCATTGCTGGTCCTTTGAATGCTATTGAGGAGGGCGAATTTCATATTGAACATTTGCAACCACAAAGCATCTTTCCCAGCTTAGAGCTAAGTTATCAAAATTTGCATGCTAGCTGTTTTAAAAGTGAATCCGTAAAGGGCCCAAAGCATTGTGGGCCTGCGAAGGGTAATTGGTTCGATGGACATCTTTTGTTATCACCGATGCAAGATTTAACAGAAAGGTTTAAGTATCTTGATGATGGTACAATTGAAGCAATGGATAATGACGAACCTGCTCGTGTGATGATTGTGAAGTTAAAACTGGACTCTGAAAAATTAAACGAGGCTAGATTTGATGAGCTTGTCGGTGTTATGACACCAGAATTTATCAAAACAGCGACTAGGGCTGAATTTGAAAAAGTTTATCGAGCTTGTTTTACCCGAACTAATGGTCTTTATAAACCATTTGCTGTCGCAATAGCACAGAATCTTAAAACATTTTTAGATAGATTTCCTTAAAGGGATTACCGCATTAAATGCAAATTATTGAATACTTGGTAAAACAACTACGCGAAAGCGCGGCTTACAACCAAGCTAGCCAAGTGGCGCCAGCAGCCATTTTATGGACTGACGAAGCCAAACAGTGGCAGACGGCTATGCCGGTTATTAAACAGTTTTTACCTGAGCTGGTAGAGCTTGGCGACTATAACCTGGCGACACGCACAGGGCCTGCGATTTGGCTTAAGTGTGCCATTGCTTGCGTATTAGACGAGCTGACAATGCCGCAGGGTTTAACCCCGATTGTGTACTTGCCCGGCGTTTGCCGCAAAGATTTACGTGCCATAGAGCATTGTCCGGACTTTTTAAAGCCTTTAGCAGAGCTGCAGTACCGTGGAGCATGGTGGGCGTATAACACTGCCGGCCGGGATTGGACAGTGGCATCGTTTTTAACCAATCAGCGCGTGGGTTTAAACCTGGACCTGGCGAAAGACAATGCAACCCAAGACGCGATGCTAAGTGTATTACCTGAGCTATTAGAAGCACAGGTAACGGCACTGAGTAACCGACGGTTAGAGGCTGCTGATTTTCAAGCCTTAGTGATGGCCGATCCGGTAAAAGATATTTTGGCATGGTTAAATGAACCTGCGGAAAAGCAGCGGCTATTTAGCGCTAACCAGTGGCAGATTTTTAGTGATCTCTGCCAACAGCAATATAGTTTTTTACCAGAGCAAGGCAATATCAACACAGTACTGCACCAGCTTTGTAATGCAGATGGGGCATGGCAGGCCGTATGGCAACGCTTTTGTGATACTGCCCATAACCTGCCGAAATTAGTTGAGCAGTTAGAAACTATTGCACCACAGGATTTAGCAGCACCGGTGGAGCGCTATTTGGCGGTTAACTTGGCAGAAGAACAAGAGTTGGCTAAACAGCTTGCCGGTTTTTCTAACCTGGATGCAAACTCTGCCAGAACTAAAATTATTCAGCTACAGCAAACGCATGCTAGCCGTTTAGATTGGGTGTGGGCCAAATTAGGCTTTGCCCGTTGGGCGCAAACGTTAAGCGAGTTAGCCAAAGTGGCTGAGCTGACAGATATTGCCTTTAGTGGCTTTAGCCCGCTAGCGATGGCAGAGCATTACCAAACCACCTATTGGCAGGCCGATGCCGCAGCCTTGGCTGCGATGGCGTTGGCAGATACGCCTACTGCGCAAGATACGGTGGCTCAGGTATTGGATGTTATTTATACACCCTGGTTAGAACAAGTAACCAATAATTTTCAGCAGTTAGTTTCCAGCCAAGGCTATCCCGGCGATGACGGCATCCAAGAAGCAAAAGCGACTTACCAGGTGAAAAGCCAAGTGGTATTTTTTGTCGACGGCCTGCGGTTTGATACTGGTCAGCGATTATTGTCATTGTTGGCCGCCAAAGGTCTGAATGGCCGCTTAAAACCCAGTTGGGCTGCGCTGCCGTCCCTTACTGCAACCGCTAAAGCAGCAGTAACGCCAATTTCTGAGCTATTAACCGGAAGGCAAGACAATGCTGATTTCATTCCGGCATTGGCCGAGCAAGATGTGGACTTTAGTTCGTACCAGTTTAAAAAAGTGCTTAAAGAGCATGGCTGGCAGTATTTGGAAGGGTTAGATACCGGCGAAACAACCGGCTTAGCCTGGCTACAAGTGGGTGACTTGGATAATTTGGGGCATGAAATGCAGCGTAAACTACCGCTGTATATTGAGCCGGTGCTGCAAGAGATCGTTGCCCGGGTGCAAGGTTTACTGGATGCCGGTTGGCAGCATGTTCGTATTGTTACCGATCACGGTTGGTTATGGGCACCCAGCAAATTACCGACCGAAAATATGCCTGAGCATATAGTAAAAAAACGGCTGGCTCGCTGCGCTATTTTAAAGGATAACGTAGATGTGGGTTACCTAAAATGCCAGTGGTACTGGAATAAAAACGTGACCCTAGCCATGGCGCGAGGCATTCAGCTATTTCGCGGCGGTGATCACTACAACCACGGCGGCTTAAGCTTGCAAGAGTGTTTAACACCCGTGTTAGAGATATCAAAATAATTAAAGGATGTTCTAGGGATGGCGTCAGTGAATTTACTGCCAATAGCGGCGATAGATGATATTGATTTTTCTGCTGTATTTGGCCGCGACGTAGCAGAGCTCTACACAGAGGCTGCAAAATTTCAGCACAGTTTACCTGAGTTTTCCTTGCTGCGAATGCGACAGGTAGTTGAGGCGCTGTGTATGGCACTGGCTGAGCATGTTGAATTAGCTTTGCCTGATAACCCCAATCTTTATCAGCTTATTGTCGACTTAAAAGATAGTGGCAAGTTTAAAAAAGCTATTGCAGATGACTTGCATTTTGTGCGCATTGAAGCGAATAAATATGTGCATAAAGAATCACAAAAGTCAGCCAGAAAAGAGAACAAAGCTACAAATACCTCTGCTGCTCTTCATGAAGCCACACAGCAATGCCGTGATGCTTTGTGCCGTATTTTGGTTGATTTTGCTCGTGCAATTAAAGGTGAAGTATACGCCTCAGTTTTGCAGCAGCGCCAGTTTTCAACACTGACTCATCAAGACTTAATTGCCATAGCGACAACCTCGCTAAAACCAAAAGATAAGTTTTTAGCTGGTGTGGCAACCGATGCACTTACGCAAGAATTTCTGAATAGTGTGCCTAATCTAGTTGCAACTGAGCAGCAAAAGTTTCACTATTGGTCATTACTGCGCTTGTCTGCAACCTGGTATCTTGCCGCCATAGAGCTCGATGCGGAGCTAGACCAGATAGCTTTTTCACATCATGCAGACCCAAACCAATCTGAAAAGTTGATCTTTAGCCGCAGTAAGCCTGAATACCTTTTTCGCTTTGCTGACGTAGTTGTACACGGTGATATTGGTGATGACTGGAGAGCAAAAGGTATGTTAGCGCTTCAAGCTGCCGTGGCTAAGGGAGATGCTGCCTCCAAGGCGTTGTTGGGGGGCTTGCTATACTTTGAAGAGAAGTTTGATCTAGCGCTAAAACTATTGTTGGAAGCCGATGCTGCGGGCGAACTACGAGCGCTTAAAGTGTTATTTTGGTATTACGCCGAAGGTAAGGCATGCCAGCCGGATTTGGTTAAAGCTAGACAATATTTAGACCGTGGTGTTGAGCGTGGTTTTATACCCGCGATTGCTTTGCTAGGCCGTAGTTTGTACGAAGGTGAATACTTAGAAAAGGACGAGGATAAAGGCAGGGAATACCTAGAGCTAGCTGTTCAGTCAGGAGATCGTAATTCTGCTCTAGTATTGGAGAAGGATAATCTAGTAAGTTTTATGCAGCAGCAGTTTCAAGTTCATTCTGCTGCGTTAGTAGCAGAGCTCAAACGAGCTACTAAAGTGCATAAAAAAGGCAAAAACCCCTATTCGGAAGTTAAAACAATAACTAAGAAGCCCAAAGTAGGCGTTAACGAGCCATGCCCTTGTGGCTCAGGCAAGAAGTATAAAAAATGTCATGGTAACGCAGCTAAAGCAGCAAAAACGCTTACTCAGAAGTTTGGGCTTTAAATACTTAAGGTAATTGAAAGCTTTTTGAAGCATCAGCATTTTTTTACTACTGAAATTTAATTGTTGAGGGATGGGATGGATTCTGAAACTTCTATAAAAAATGGTATTTTCTGGGATGCTGTTCGTTTGGGTGATATCGCTACTTTCAAACAGCAGTTAGTCGAATTACCGGACTTGGTAAATGCGGTTCACCCTGAAGAAAAACTATCAGCTTTTGAAATGGCACTTGCTTCAGGTTTTGTGGCTTTCGCTGAAACGTTATTGGAATACAGTGAATTTAATTTAAATCATGAGATGCACAACCCGCTTCGAGTTGCAGTTGAACTAGGTTTTATTGAATTGGCTGAGCGCTTGCTGCATAAGGGAGCTTTGCCAAATTATCGCCCAAGAGGCATGAACAGTGCTTTGTTACTTTGCCTAGAAAAGGAATATTACGACCTTGCTGAATTGATGATCGCCAAAGGGGCCGAAGTAAATATTCGAAATGACAAGGGGTGGACGCCATTAATTTGGGCTGCTGTAAACGGCAGAAATAACGCTGTCGAATTTCTATTACGCCATAATGCTCTTATCCACATTTGTAATAATGATGGCTGGAACGCAATTACAGGGGCCTTTTTTAAACGACAAACAAAGACTGTCGAGCTATTAAAGGATCATGGCGCGGTTTTCTCAGAACGATTTAAACAGCTGGTTTTGCTGAGTAGCCTGGAAGCCGGCGATGTTGATCTTTTTATCGAGTTGGTTGAGGAAGGTTGCCAAGTCGATATTGAGGATAGTAACGGCGAGTCTTTATTGGCCAAGGCTGTAATTAAAGGTGATGAGCGCTTAATCAAGTTACTCATAACCAAGTGTTCAAATCTAAATGTACAAGATAGAGAAGGGAATTCAGTTTTAAGCCTTTTGGCTAAAAATGGCCAGTTAGAACTTGTTAAAATGGCTGTTGAACAAGGTGCGGATATTAACTTTAAATCTAAAAATAAGACGACCGCATTACTAACGGCTTTTCGCTTTAATCAACTGAGTACGGCTGAGCTCTTACTTCAACAAGGTGCAGCTGTTAATGCTTGTGACAGTGATAGCAATACCGCGCTGATGTATACAGCTTATTTAGGCAGTTTGGATGGCGTTGAATTGTTATTAGAGTATAAAGCTAACGCGCAATTAACAAACAATAAAGGACTTACAGCAAAGCAAATTGCCCTGCAACGCGCGCCATTATTTGGCAAAACCAATGTGCTCGATAATTCTGCCTTCAAAGACATCGCAGAGTTTTTAACGCTATCAGGTCATTTTGTTGATGATAGAGCCTAGTAATGTTTTTGATGCTGTAAGGCGAGGGTATTCTGAACTTAGTTTTGCGTCAGAAGAGCAGATTCTTAATCATTTTGCGGCAGTTGAAACTGAATCAATGGTTGGGCATGCTTCAAACATCAAGGGTATTTTATTTGAGCAGCAGGTAAGTAACCATTTAAATGATGCGGGTGTTGAATCAACACTTTTCGAAGCCACTAATCATCCTGATGCTGATATTTTGATTGAAATCGATGGTTACTTGCCCTTGGAGCTTCAGTTAAAAGCAACCGATAGCGTTTCATATATTAATCAGACATTGGCAGATAATCCGGATATAGCAATTATTACTACCAGTGAATTAGCTGACAGAGTTGATAGTGAGATGGTGTTAGATTCTGGAATTGCAAATGCCGAATTGGATGAGATCGTATATGAATCACTTTTCACACAAGAGCTTGCTAACTTGGCAAACCCTGGCAGCATTGTAGATCCGATTTCTGGTATTGCAAACTTTGGCGCTGACTTTCATAACCTATCAGATAATAGTTTTCTGGAAGAGGGGCTTGCTGAAGCGGTCACTGAAATGGCGCTACCCATTTCCCCTCTTGGTGTTGTGTTAGGTTTCTTTGGTATACCCTTTGTTTGAAATTTAGGTTTTTATACATCTTCTGCAAGGCTTAAAACCAATACTATCTAGAATGGTTTTGTTTACGGTTAATTCAGGATTGAATTTTATCCAATAATAGTTAGTTATAGCTCTTGATAAAGGCTCTTTAAATTCAATAGCCCATTTTTGCTTTTCTTCATCTTGCATTTCTTTAATTTTTTTGATGTCTGCATAAGTGATATTGGCTATCTTTTTCTCTATGAATGGATTGCTTGATCTAAAAGCCTCGCTTTCTGAGATAAGTCTATTTATTTCATTTTCAATTTCTGTAATGCTACAATTTTTATAGGAGTGAATTCCACTGTTTGGGTAAAGATCGAAAAGGTGGCCAAGCGCACCAGGGTATTTGATACTAATTGTGTCTAACTCATTCTTTAAATTCTCAGGTATGGTGCCTAGTATCTTTTCTTCACGTATGGTTGCTACTGTATTTTCATTAAAATCAAATCTAACACCTTCAGATGAGTAGTTATTTTTATACGAGTAGTCTTTAAAGGCATGACGTACTTTTGCACTGATTTCTTCTCTTTTTTTATGGCTTCTATTGTTGATTGAATAGTCAAGATACCATTTGTGTAATTCAAGACAGTCTCTGTCATGGTGGTAGCTGCTATAAGCTTCTGGCTTATCTTTGTCGGAGATTTCAGAATAATACTTCACTAATATGCTGGTATCTTCGAGAACCACCCAAAGTTTTAAAAATTGATCAAGCTCATTTGTATTAAAAATGTTCTTTATTTGGCAATAGCATACTAATGTAGCTATATCATGCCGAGCATATTCTGGAAGGTTTTCAGGAATTATTCTTTTGAGATTAAATTGTGTTATAAATACATCTTCAACGTGAGTATCCATTGTTAGATCCCTCTATTTAGACTAGTTTTCAGTTATAGACTTTTGAATATAGAATCAGACTTGATACGGCTTTTTTCTACTCCCTGGTCAATTCCTGTACCTTGAGTTTCTTTATTCCCCATCAGCAGGAAAATACAAAACTCATGATGATCAACTCCGAATTTCAAAGCAAATTCATTTAAATCATCCTGAATTATCCTTCTGTTATAGATGTTCTTATTAGGTGAGATATTACTTGCGCTAAGGGCAAATGCAACGACGGTTTCTACAGTTGGCATGAACCGTTTCAAGGCCGTTTGTGTGACGTAGTCATTTGTATTTTTTAGAAGGCCCCCAAGGTCATGGCATAAACCAGTTAATGAATCACCAAAGTTTTCGCCATCTGCGAATACAATTTCAAGCCAACTAGGTCTGTTAGCTATTTCTTCTTGGATACGTACAGCCAGCCCTGGTTTTTGTTGGTAGTAATCTTGAATAAGTTGTATGGCTCTTATGACGCGAGGGTCGATATTCTCATCATTTTTTATCGGCGCTGATAAGTCAGCGATCAGGTACTGAATTATGCCAATATTGATTTCCTCTTTTTCAGGTGTGGTAGGTAGCGATGGTTTGGTACTGCCTAACTTGAGACCTCGGTCGAAGCCTTTTATTTGGTATTTTTCACAAATTTGTTCAAACAATTTGGCAATACCGACAAAGTTATTGGTGCATTCTTCTTGTTCTAGATAATTTAATAACTCAGTATAGGCGGATATTGCATCTAGATTAGAAAAATGTTTTGCCGTGGTATTGTGATGATAACCACTGGCCCGGCCGATATTGGCTTGCACTACAGCAGCTATGTTCGAAATGGTGCTATCCCAGCTGGCGATTAATTGCTCCTTCATTTCAATACCGAAGTTAATTCCGGCGCGGAAGCTTGCGACAGTAATCGCGATAACTTTTTCATCGAACAGGGCAGCATTTTGATATTGGCGTTTAAATTCAGTCAAAGAAACTAATTCATTATCTTCGACGTCATTGAGTTTGTTGCCAACAATAAAAATTTGTGAATCACTAAAGCCTTGCGCTAATAGCTCATTTTTTGCCGTCTTTGCGGCATTGCTGGCTACCCTTATTAACGCCCAACCTTCGCCAGAATGTTGTTTAATATGGTTAATGAAAATCCGGCGTGGTATCGACTCTTGAGTAAAGTCTCGTTGCTCTTCCAGTAACTGCACAATTTGCTGTTTACGATGCATTTGTCGCACGCCATGATAATCTGCCGGTGTTTTATGAAATACCAGGCTAGTGTGGAAGCCTTGCCGCAGAATCGAATCGCCACCCGCAGCAAACATAGCGCTAAAGGGAGTGGCCGAAATTAGCACTATGCGAGTTTGGCTATCTGCTGAGTCCAGGTAGTCAAATAGCTGAGCATAACGGACCGCATCACTGGCTGAGCCATAATGGCATTCATCAATAATTATGAGCTTGGGCGATTGCTGTTTGAAATGTACAGTGAGCGCCGTTTTAAAGTGCACCAGGTTACTGACTACGACATTTGGGCAAGGTGCTAAGTCTTCTGCTGCTTGTTCTTGCAATGCGACATCAGCCAACGTCACCAGAAACAAGGTGTCTTGCAGCTTGCCGCGTTCGCATATCTCGTTATCAGTGAGGGTATTTCTTTGCATACAAGCTAAAGCCAGCGCAATACCCGATTTGCCTGACTGCATTTCTGCCGCAACAATAACTGCTTTGCTGCCTTTAGCAAATTGTTCATGGACTTTGCGGGCAGCTTGGCGCTGATGTTCGAAAGTATTGTCAGCTAATACCTGTTCTAGCCTTTGTCGGTGCCGAATGGCGCTGTTATTCATTTATTTCGTTCTTTCTCAGAAAACTGCGATTCATCATGAATCAACGTTATTAAATCTGGACCTTCGTTGCTTTCAATTTTTATACGGGTTTTATCGGCGTCGTACTCGCCACGTTTAAAGAGTAAAAACATGGTGTTGTCATGCGGTATACCGAAGTGCTCACACATCTGATATACGTCACTTTCAAGCATGATTTTTTTTGTTACATCGCGGCGTGATATATTGAAGACACTAAACACAATTGCTGTGACATGCTTGTTTTCTGTATATTCGCCGGCGCCAGGTAGTACTATTTGGTTAAATTCTATAGGAAGTTTGTCATCTAAGCGTTGTGCGAATTTAATAGCACGCTCTTTCATCGTGCCTTCTTTACGGGCTTTTTCAGGGTTGTCGAAACTATCGCCGTTTACCCATTGAGCTTTAACCCAGTTTTTAGTTGCCCCGCGCATGGCTCTGTTGCCCTTAACTATTGGACCACCACCTTTTATCATTTCCTCTCGCAGAAGCTCTATTGCTTTAAGAAGTAAAGGATCGCGAGTGTGTAGAGTAAAGTCATACTCAGGATTAAGTAAGCGAGCAGGTACAGCGATATAACTGTCGGTCATATAGGTTTCAACGTCACCAATTGGGCGGCGGCGTTTACTCTTGATAGCCAGTCCAACATCTAAGCCATTAACATTAAATTCCTGGCAGACATCTTCAAAGAATTCCCTTAGACCATCAAAATCTGATGCTGCATGTTCAGCAGTATTTTTATCAAGATAATCTAAAATGGCACCATAGGCTTGAGCGGCATTTAAATTGGTAAAATGCGCTGCATCGCGGTTTTGGTGGTACCCGCAAGCGCGACCAATGTTGGCTTGTACCACAGACGCTACACTGGTGATAGTATTGTCCCAGGTGGCAATTAGCCGGGTTTTCATCATTTGGCCAAAGTTGATTCCAGCACGACACCCGGCAACGGTGATTGCTATGAGCTTTTCTTCAAAGTCGATGCATTCATCAAACTCTCGCTTAAAGCGGTCAATGGTGGTGAGTTCTTCATCAGGCACATCTTGTAAATTACTGCCAAGTATAAAAATATTACTTGGATTGATCCCGCTAGCTATGAGCTCGTCTTTGGCTTGCATAGCCATACCTGCGGTAACTCGAACCAGCGCCCACCCAGCACCTTCGTAGTCTTGAAATAATTGCATGAATTTATCGCGGGCAACTGACTGATCAAGAAAATTGCGAGTTGTCGAATCTAGATGCGTAACTTTATTGCTTGCTAGCATTTGTCGCACCCCATAATACTCTGGGCTGGTGCGATGGAAAACGAGTTTGGTTTGAAAATCGCGCCTTAAAATAGAGTTTCGTGCCGCAACCTCTGCTAGTTGTTGGGCTTCTCGCTGTGCGGCTTTGTCGTTTTCTTTTATTGCAACGCTTTCTAAATGTTTTGCAACTTCATAGTCTTGTTCTGCGGCATATAGAGCGCCAAAGGGGGTTGCTGAAATAAATACCACCTTACATTGGTCGTTCTGTTTTTCCAGGTAATCAAAGATGCTGCAGTAACGAATGGAAGCCGCATTAGAACCGTAGTGGCATTCATCAATAAGGATCAGTTTGGGTGGATGGCCTTTAAAATGGCGTTCGAGATCCTGCTCGAAACGAACGAAGTTACTGACCACAATATTTTTAGCTAAACTCAAGTCTTTCTCCGCCTGATCTATTAATGCGAGATCAGGCATTGTGACTAAGTACAGAGTGTCTTTAAGTTTAGCTTTTTCGCAGATATCTTCATCAGACAAAGAAAGCCGCTGTAAACAAGCCAAAGCAAGAGCAACGCCAGATTTACCCGCCTGCATTTCTGCGGCAGTAACAACTGCTCGTACTTCGCCATCAAATGCAGCAAAGGTTTTTTGCGCTGCAATTTTCTGATGTGGGTGGAGGGTGTCGCCATCCAAGATTTGCCTAACTAAATCTCTCATTCGTGCGGCTTTAGTTTGCATTGGTCGTCCTTGTCTTAAATTTGTGACTAAGTGTAATATATAAAAAAATTAAGATGAATCGTTCTCTAAAATATACTCTTTAATAATCTCACTGAGTATTTAATAGATTAAATTGAGATTTATTATAAACTCTTTTGCACTGAAAATGATGTGATATCATCTTATTCTATGCCTTTTGCAACCGATGTACAAAATCCTCTAACAGTATTTCCCCTTGCGTTAGGTATTAGTAATGACTATAAATTTCAATGATTTACTATGCTGCAATTATATGCGAGAGAGTTTAGATAATTTAAAAAAGCCTTCATAAAAAATAGCAGTGTAATTAGGAATATTCACGATTGAGATCTAGTAGTACTCAGCTTTCAGCAAATACGTTAATGCTTAACCCCCACTGGCTGCCGCGTTTATTCGGCCAAAAACCAGTACAAGTCAATGTCACCGCAAAGGGAATGCAGCTTACTTTGGCCAATGGCCAAACGGTTTCGGTACTGCCTGAATCTTTTGCTAATCCGCAAGGGTTTCGCCGTGGCGTGTTTTTTAGCTCGCTGGTAGTGACAACGGATCAGGGCAAGTTACGCTTGGGGGCTTTACCTAAAGCGGCGGGGGCGCAGCATTATCTTTGGTTGCAGCGGCAATGGTTAGGCCAATTGCAGCCAGATCTGGTAAAGGTTGTGTCGGCCATTGAGGCGTTATTAGCAAAAGGCTACCCAAAGACCTCGCATTTAACCTTGGTTACTCAACTCGCGCAGCAAGCGGTGGCGCGGTTTGGGCGCTCGCCAGAGCGAGCTCTTTTTCCAGAACTGGATGTATCGGCTTTTGAGAAGTTACTGTGCTGGGCGGCTTGGGGTGAAAACGCGTGGCAGCAGTTGCGCCAGCGTTATGTTAAAACGCAGCTTGCTACTTATAAAGGCTTTTTTGATACGGTAGAGAGCAAGCCACTGACTGAGTGGCAGCGCTTAGCCTGTGTGCATGATGAAGATAACAATTTAGTGCTGGCTGGGGCTGGTACCGGCAAAACTAGCGTAATGATTGGGCGCGCCGGCTATTTGCTGCAAAGCGGTCAGCTGCAAGCTGATGAAATTTTGATGTTGGCGTTTGCCAATAAGGCCGCCGCTGAGATGCAAGAGCGGCTGGAGCTGCGCCTTGGCGATTGCGGCATTCGCGCTAGCACCTTTCATAAACTGGGTAAGGATATTATTGCCCGTGTTGAGGGCAAGCAGCCGTCGTTATCGCCGCTGGCAGAGGATGACAAATTACTGGCCAAGCAGGTTAATGATTGGTTTGAGCAGCACTTACAGGCGCCGGCGTATCAAAAGCTGGTGCTGGCGTATTTTCAGAACTATCTTTATCCGCTGGCTAATCCCTTTGATTTTGCTAGCGAAGGTGAGTATTTCGATTTTATTCTGGCCAACGATATTCGCACGTTAAAAAGTGAAAAGGTGAAAAGTTTAGGCGAGTGTCTGATTGCCAATTACTTGTTACGGTTAGGTATTGCCTATCAGTACGAAGCCCCTTACGAGCATAGCACGGCCAGCTTGCAGCATCGGCAATATCAGCCCGATTTTTACTTACCGGAATACGGCATTTATCTGGAGTTTTTTGGTATTGATCGCGCTGGCAATACCGCGCCTTATATTAATAGACAACAGTATCATACTGAGATGGCCTGGAAGGTGCAGCTGCACCAAACTCAGGGTACTAAGCTTATTTGCCTGTATCATTATCAGCATACCGAAGGCACCTTGTATCAGGCGTTGGAGCAACAGCTTGCGGCCTTGGGTGTACAGGCTGATCCTTTACCCGATGAAGCGATGCTAGATACCCTACGTGAGTTTGGCGCAATCACGGCGTTTGCTGCCTTATTGGCGGACTTGTTAAAGCGTTACCGAGCCAATTGTTATGAGCCTGGCCAACTCGCGGCGGCCATTGCCAAGGCGCCTGATCCTGAAAAGGTGCAAGCGGCTTTAGATTTATTACTGCCTGTGGTAGACGATTATCGGCGTGAACTTAATCGGCATAATCATATCGATTTTGACGATATGATTGGCAAGGCCATTGAGTATGTAAAAACCGGGCGTTTTAAAAGCCGCTGGCGCAGCATTTTAGTGGATGAGTTTCAGGATATCTCCGAGCCACGGGCTCGGTTAGTGCGCTATTTACGCGATACCGCCAGTAGCACGGGCAATGCGGCGTCGCTATTTTGTGTAGGCGATGATTGGCAGGCCATTTACCGTTTTACCGGTAGCGATTTACAGCTAACTACGCACTTTACCCAGCATTTTGGTGATACCTGTATTACGGCACTGGATCTGACCTTTCGCTTTAATAACAGTATTAGCGCTGTGGCCTCGCAGTTTGTGCTGCAAAACCCACAGCAGGTACGCAAGGCGCTGAATACCTTTAATCAGGTAAATTATCCGGCAGTGTCTTTATTGCGCGCGGATAATCGCGAACAACCCGGCGAGCCAAGTCGGCTAGAGCGGGTGCTGGCTAAGCTTAATAGCGTTGCCGCTGCGGGCAGCAGTGTCTATCTGCTCGGGCGCTTTGGTTTTAATTTACCCGACAACGCCGAGTTAAAACGTCTTAGCCGCATCTTCCCTAAGCTTGCGTTAAGTAGCCTGACCATTCACGCCTCAAAAGGAAAAGAAGCCGATTATGTGGTGCTACTGGGGTTAGAAACGGGCAAGCATGGGTTTCCCTCGCATAAACAAACCCATCCTTTGCTAGAAGCGTTATTACCTGCCGCAGAAAGCTATCGCTTTGCCGAAGAGCGCCGCCTATTTTATGTTGCCCTGACCCGTGCCCGGCATAGGGTGTATTTAATTACCGATATGGCTGTGGCCTCTGAATTTGTAGTGGAGCTGTTAAACGACAAGTATCCGCTGGAGCTAAATGAGTTTGACACCTCGCTTAGCCAACAGCTGTTTCAGTTGATTAAATGCGTTAAATGTAAAACTGGTACTATGGTGCCCAGAGTAGGGCAGTTTGGCACTTTTTTTAGCTGTAATAAATACCCGCTGTGCAACCATAAAGAGCGCGGCTGTGGCAAATGCAGTGCAGCAATGACACGGCAAGGGCGTTTTAAAGTGTGTCTTAACGATAGGTGTAATAGCTGGGTGCCAGTATGCCCTAAATGTGGCGCCGAGATGGTGCAACGCAACGGCCCCTACGGCAGCTTTTGGGGCTGCAGAAATTACCGTAAAGAAGGCGAGAGTTGTCATCACAAAGAGCAGCAGATTGTTTATAGCAAGCCGCAAAGGGTTAGCGAAAAATCGCTGTATTAGTATTGATCGTAGTAAAGCATCAGCGGGCTCAACGTAATTACAGCTTTGTTGATTATTCAGACCAATACCAGCTAGTCACATTGTATCGATAACGGCTCGTTGTTCCCGCTTTTACCGCATTGACCCAATGCTCAGCGCCAGGTGAAGCGGGATCAAATAGCACGCAGCGGTTAAATAGCGGCGCGATGGCAATGGTGTTGTTATCTTGCCCCTGAAATACTAAATCACCGCCTTGATCTGCTTGCCAGTCTTTATTTAAATACAGCAGCATACAGACTTCGCGCCCGGGCGAATCGTCGGCATGTTGGTGCACAAAATCGCTACTGCCAAGCCGAAAGTAATTGGTATTAATCGCCGGATCAGCGACGTTTTTATCAGTAAGCTGTACTTTAAACAGCCGTGATAGTAGCTTAAGAAATTCCTCACCCCGCAAATAATCTAAAAACTGCTGTGCAAGGTTATTTTGTGTTGTTGTGCTGCTACGTAGCCAAACATCGCGCTTTACAAAGCGCTCTGGCTCGGGGGTGTTTTGCCATTTTTTATCATTCACATAGAGCTTGTCGTAGGTATGCTTCTGGGTTTGCCAGCCGTTTTCTTGTTGCAGCTGTTTTAGTACTTGTTCCAGTTGATTATTATCAAAAAGATGATCAATAACCATATAGCGTGGTAAGTTAAGTGATAGCTGTTGTCGGTAAGCGCGCAGTGCAGTATCAGTGATCTGTTCTTTGTTAAGCCACATGGTTGCGAATCACTAAAATCTAAAATAAAAGAGATATTATACAGAAACATTTTGCATTAATTAAAGCCGTTGGGAATTGAATGGCTGGGCACAGGTTCAGCATTTTTAATGCCAAGCCTTAACCGTACGGCTAGTAGTTGGACCTCAGCTCGCGTTAAAAAGGCTACGTTTTAAAAACAGTCAGCAGAATATTTATACTGACAATGGAGAGCGCATGCGGTTAGTCATCATTGCAATGATATTTTTAATCACTTCAACATCCGCAGCTGCGTGTTCATTACGTTTAGGCAGTGAAGTAAGTTTTCGCCCTTTTATTGATCATAAAAATGAACGTTGGCAAGGGGTAACGATAGAGCTGTTGCAGATGTTGGCTGAAGATATCGGCTGCCAACTCGATATCATTCCAAGTCCTTGGTTACGTGCCTTAAGGTTAGTTGAGCGGGGCGAGCTGGATGTACTCGTTCATATGACGTATAGCGCGGCACGCAGCAAAGAATTTTATTTTATTGGGCCACATCATTTAGAAGAAATTTATTTAGTAGGCGCTGATAACGCCTTTGCAGGAATAACCGACGTAGCACAGCTAAAAAATTATAGTACTGGCATGATCGCCTTTTTAAATGGCAGTTATTACGGCCAAGAAATTGATGACATTATAAGTTCCCATAAAAGCAACAACGTCTTTGTGCCCATAGTAAGTAACAATGATAAGATTTTATTGCTGCTAAACAATCGAGTTGATGGTGTTTTGGACGATATAATGGCCTTTATCGCGTGGCGAGATGATATGGGGAGACAGGATAAAAACCTAAAACCTATTTTAAAAGTGTATGAAACCCCAGTGTATTTTGGTTTTAACAAAAAAACTATTAGCAAAGAACAGGTTGAAAAGTTAGCCGATGCTTGGCAAGCACGCTTCGCTGACGGCAGTATTCAGCAGATTATCGACAAATACCAAGTAGGTGAACACCAGTTAAAATTACTTAAACCAGATCCTAAAATCTCAATCCTCGGGTTATGAAGGTAAAAAGTTTTGGTGAGTTTTTCGTATTTTTATATTTAACACTGCCTTTCTCACAATTCATTTCATCACCTTTACCTGTTTAAAGGGTAACTGCAATTCTTCATGTCCGCTTTCTATGCGTCAGCAGAACACCTGAGTTCTTCGCCATTTGGGTACTTGGAACGATGCCTGTTTTTGCGATAGCAAAAAAGAGCAGCGGGTTAAATGACTGCTGTAACGATAAACAGAAACAAAGACGGTACAACTGCATGTAACACCATTGTGCGGTGGCGCACAGACGCATAACGCTTTTGGATTTAATCTGTAGCTACTTTCTCAGTGCATTGATTAACGCTACCGGAGTTCTTATGGGTACGGATACACAACTGCACGATGCTGCCATTAATTATGGTTCAGTCGTTGCTGTTCGCGGCAGCGTGGTTGATATTCAATTCAGAAAAAAGTTGCCGCCTATTCATACTTTGCTGCGTGCCGACGATGGCAAAATAATGATTGAGGTGCTGGAACAGCCCGATGCAACCCATGTCCGAGGGATTGCGCTCACGCCTACTCAAGGTTTACAACGAGGTATGGCAGTAGAGGATACCGGTGGGCCGTTAACTGCTCCGGTAGGCCCTAGCATTCTTTCCCGTATGTTTAATGTTTTTGGCGATACTATCGATAAGGCGCCGCCGCTTACCGACGTGCAATGGCGCTCGGTACATCAGGCACCACCAAGGTTAGAACGTCGTTCTACTCATTCTGAAATTTTTGAAACGGGCATCAAAGTTATTGATGTCCTGATGCCGTTAGAGCGCGGCGGCAAAGCGGGATTATTCGGTGGGGCGGGAGTTGGCAAAACAGTGCTGTTAACCGAAATGATCCACAACATGTTGGGTCATCATGATGGCGTCAGTATTTTTTGCGGCATTGGTGAGCGCTCAAGAGAGGGCGAGGAGCTATATCGGGAAATGAAAGCCGCCAAAGTATTGGATAACATGGTGATGGTGTTCGCGCAAATGAATGAACCGCCCGGTGCCCGTTTTCATGTTGGTCAGGTAGCATTGACTATGGCTGAATATTTTCGTGATGATGAAAACCGCGATGTGTTACTGCTAATCGACAATATTTTTCGCTTTATTCAAGCTGGCTCAGAGGTGTCGGGGTTGCTAGGCAGAATGCCTTCGCGGCTGGGGTATCAGCCAACCATGAGCACAGAGTTGGCTGCGCTTGAAGAGCGGATAGCCAATACTGAAAGCGGTGCTATTACTTCCATTCAGGCCGTGTATGTGCCTGCCGACGATTTCACTGATCCTGCTGCGGTTCACACCTTTTCACACTTATCGGCATCCATTGTGCTATCGCGCCAACGCGCGAGCGAAGGGCTTTATCCGGCAATCGATCCCTTACAATCCAATTCTAACATGGCGACGGTCGCCATCATTGGCGAGCGGCATTATAACTTAGCCAGGGAAGTTCGGCGCACCCTGGCCCAATATGCTGAACTAAAAGACATTATCGCCATGCTTGGACTTGAACAACTTACCCCGGAAGATCGCCAGTTAGTAGCGCGGGCACGCCGTTTGGAGCGTTTTTTTACCCAACCGTTTTTTACCACTGAAGCATTTACAGGGTTAACGGGCAAATTAGTCAGCCTTAACGATGCTCTTACCGGCTGTGAAAACATATTGGCAGATGAATTTGAGAGCCTGCCTGAAAGTGCTTTTTATATGATTGGCACAATTGATGAGGCTGAACAAAAAGCCACCAAATCGGCAAGGGAGAAGGGCGATGTCCTCAAAGATGATGCAGCTTAAAGTATTTATGCCCTTTGCCGCCTTTGCTGATATTTCCGGCGTGCTGTCGATGGTGGTGGAGACAACGCAAGGGGCGCTGGGTATGTTACCTAATCGGCTGGACTGCGTCGCCGTGCTGAACGCCGGCATTTTAAGCTACAGCAACGCAACTGAAGATGAGATGTTTATTGCTGTTGACGAAGGGGTGTTGGTGAAAACCGGCAACACGGTACTGGTGTCGACACGACGCGCCGTAGCTGGCAACAATCTGGATACTTTACACAAATTAGTAGAAGAAGAGTTTCTGCTGCAGGACGAGCTGGAAAGAAACCGGCATGCCACCATGTTGAAATTAGAAACTGGTTTTTTACGTCGCTTTGCCATGTTTCAACATGAAACCTGAAAATAAGCCCGATTTTTCCGAACAAGTGCAGCGTAAAGCAACGCGAAAACGTCTGGCAAAGCGCAATAGCACACCAGGTGTTTGGTTTGGTCTTGGCATGATGGGCTTAATTGGTTGGTCGGTGGTAGTGCCAACCTTATTGGGTGCGGCACTGGGCTTGTATTTGGATAAGTATCACCCTGGCCAGCATAACTGGACGGTAGCGCTAATTTTTGCCGGATTAACGCTGGGCTGTTTTAACGCCTGGCATTGGGTTGACAAGGAACATCAGGCAATGCGAGAGGACGATACGAAAAATGAATGATTACTCTTCAGGATTTTTAATGCTTGCTATGGCGCTGTTAGGTGGCGGCATATTGGGCGGGCTCTTTTTTGGTGGACTGTGGTGGACGGTGCAAAAAGGGTTGCAATCTGCTCATACCGGAGCGTGGTTTTTAACAAGCTCGGTTCTGCGGATAAGCTTAGCCGTGGTCGGTATTTATTTCATTACTTTTGGCGGATGGCCACGTTTACTGGCCTGTTTAACAGGTTTTATTAGTGCGCGTTTCTTAATTATCTGGTTGGCCCAGCAGCACAGTCGCCAGATTAACAATAGCACCATTGACCCGGGCTCACGAGACGGTGATAACAATGCGACTTAGTCCAGACGAGATTATATTTTGGCAATATGGCTTCGTTAAACTTAATGCCACTATCGTTTTTACCTGGGCACTGATGCTGGTGCTGGTGATCAGCGCTTTTTGGATTACCCGAAAATTGTCTGCCGGCATTACGCCCGATTCTGCTGTGCAAGAAAGCAAGCCACGCTCGCGCTGGCACAACCTACTGGAAATTATTGTCACCAGCTTGGAAAAGCAAATTCAGGATGTAGGCCTTACACACCCTCGGCCTTATCTGGGCTTTCTTGGTACCCTGTTTTTATTTGTCGCGGCTGCCAGCATCAGTACTATTATCCCTGGGTATGAGCCGCCAACGGGATCGTTGTCAACCACTGTTGCACTTGCTTTATGTGTGTTTATTGCAGTGCCTTTGTTTGGCATTCTTAATCAAGGCTTGGGCTCTTATTTGGTGTCCTATGCGCAGCCCTCAGTAATTATGTTGCCCTTTAACATTATCAGTGAAGTGTCCCGTACCTTGGCGCTGGCAGTCCGATTATTTGGCAATATGATGAGTGGTGCCATGATCATCGCTATTTTGCTGGCCATTACACCCTTTATTTTTCCTGTCGTTATGACTTTACTCGGTCTGCTGACAGGCATGGTACAGGCTTATATCTTTTTTATTCTGGCAGCCGTCTATATCGCGGCGGCTACCCGTTCACGTGAAGTTCCAACTCAAGCAGCAATGCCCAAAAAAGCCGTTAAATAACCGAGAGTTTTTAGTATGGATATGATCAGCAGCACGACATTTATTGCGTTAGTTTCCATCATCATGGCTGGCATTACTACCGGTTTTGGTACCATGGGGCCGGCCTTGGCAGAAGGTAAGGCGGTGTCTTCAGCACTGATGGCGCTGGCGCAGCAACCTGATGCTTCCGCTACCATTACCCGTACTTTATTCGTGGGACTGGCGATGATCGAATCTACCGCCATTTACTGTTTCGTGGTATCGATGATCCTCTTGTATGCCAACCCTTTTTGGAATTTGGCTATCGAGCAGTTGGTGGGAAAATAAACCATGGCGATAGATTGGTTCACTGTTGGTGCGCAGATACTCAACTTTTTGATCCTGGTGTGGTTACTGAAACGTTTTCTTTATCAGCCCATTTTAGAGGCCATAGATGCACGTGAAAAGCGTATAGCCGACGCGCTTAAAAGTGCCGATACGATACAACGTACCGCGCAACAAGCCCACGATGAGTTTGCGCAAAAGAATGCAGAGTTTGACATGGAAAAACAAACCCTGCTGCAACAAGCCAAAGCGGCTGCTGATACTGAGCGGGCAAGTTTAATCGCCGCCGCTCGCGAGCAAGCCGATGCACTTAGCGTAACGCTGCAACAAACCTTAGCGCGAGAACAACACGCTATACACATTGCGTTACAGAATTTAGCCAGTGACGAGGTATTTGCTATCGCCCGCAACGTGCTGACAGATCTAGCCGGAGTCAGTTTAGAACAATGCATCACCGAAACATTTATCGCTAAACTAGACACTATTGATGGCGATAACAAACGAGATTTTATCAACGCCATGTCTGGTGACAAGCAGCATATACGGGTTTACAGTGCTTTTGAGCTAGAACCAACCCAAAAAACGGCCCTAAGTGTGGCAATAAACACGCTATTCTCGGCCGATGTTCAATTGCAATTCGAAACGGCAGCGGGCGTTGTCAGTGGTATAACGCTTAAAAATAATGGCCAGCAAATATCTTGGAGTATTGACGAATACCTTGCGACGCTAAAAAACAGTGTTCACAAATTGCTCCGAGCTCGCGAAGATAAATCTGTTGCGGGACAAGTCGCCAAAACGGCAATAGCACCATGATTGATTTGCAGCATGTGCTAGGCCAGACATTTTCTATCTTGCAACAGGCAAGACGTGCATATAAGCCAGATTTATTGACTCGCGAAATTGGCATGATCAGTAGTGTGTCCAACGGCAATGCTATTGTTACTGGCTTGCCGGGCGTGGGTGCCGATGAATTGCTTAAATTCCCCAATAATATTTTTGGCATTGCTTTTAATATCGATGAAACCAGCATAGGTGTGGTGCTACTCGGCGATTTTTGGCACTTGCAAGCGGGCGATCCAGTGGAACGTACCGGACGGGTAATGGACGTTGCGGTAGGGGATGGTTTATTGGGTAGAGTCATCAACCCGCTGGGAGCTGCATTGGATAGCCTAGGCCCGGTAGTAAGTACCACACGTTGGCCAATAGAGCGTGCAGCAGCTGCCATTATGGATCGTGCACCGGTGTCAGAGCCGCTGCAAACGGGCTTAAAAGTAATTGATGCGTTAATTCCTATTGGCCGTGGTCAGCGCGAATTAATTTTAGGTGATCGTCAAACCGGTAAAACCACCATTGCCATCGACACCATTTTGAATCAGCGCGACCAGAATGTACTTTGCATTTACTGTTCGATAGGCCAGCGAGCCTCTGCCGTTGCTAAGATGATTGCGGTATTAACCGAGCAGGACGCTCTCAAATACACGGTGGTAATGGTAAGTGAAGGCGATCATGCACCAGGCTTACGCTATATTGCGCCCTATGCGGCTACCAGTATTGCTGAATTTTTTATGGAAGCAGGGCGCGATGTCCTTATTGTTTATGACGATCTAACCCAACATGCCCGGGCCTATCGTGAGTTATCGCTCTTGTTACACCGACCACCGGGGCGAGAAGCCTTTCCTGGCGATATTTTTTATATCCATTCACGGTTACTGGAACGGGCTACGCACTTAAATACAGCGCGCGGTGGTGGTTCACTTACGGCACTGCCGATTATCGAAACTGAAGCACAAAATATCTCTGCCTATATTCCTACTAATCTTATTTCTATCACCGATGGCCAAATATATTTATCGCCAGCGTTGTTCGAATTAGGTGTATTACCGGCGCTAGATGTCGGTAAATCTGTGTCGCGCGTTGGTGGTAAAGCGCAGTTGCCTGCATTTCGCACCGTCGCGGGTGATTTAAAGTTGGCCTACGCTCAATTTGAAGAATTAGAAACCTTTGCCCGCTTTGGTGCACGATTAGATGATAAATCCAAAGCGATTGTTGATCATGGCAAGCGCATTCGTGCCTGCTTTATTCAAGCAGAGCGCTCACCGGTATCTGTCGCTGGGCAAATTATACTCTTACTCGCGTTAACAGCAGGGCTATTTGACGCGATTCCATTAGCCGATATGCCGGCAGCAGAACTCGCTGTGCGCGAGGCGGCGCAGGATATTCCGGATGATATTCAGCACAGATGGCTCAGTGAAAAAACAATCAGTGAACACGACAATAATGTGATTATTACTTTGGCACGTAAACGTTTGCTGTCATTTGTTGCTGCAGCGTCATGAGTGAATCTACCGCGGGACTGACACGTAAAATAAATAGCGCAGCTGACTTGCTCGCCGTGGTACGAACCATGAAAGCAATGACTGCATCTCATATCACGCAGTACGAGCGTGCGGTGGATTCTTTAGGGGATTATTACCGGACCGTGCAATTGGGTTTGAGGGCCTGTTTTAATCAAACTGAAAATATCACTGATGCCCACAATCACTTAATTAGCTCAGGGGGTAGAACGGCTAAATTGGGCGTGTTGGTTTTTGGCTCTGATCAGGGCTTAGTAGGGCAGTTTAATGAGAGTCTTGCCGAGTTTGTGTTAGCAGATTTAGCAAAGCAACAGAGCGATAAAACTGTCTGGGTTGTTGGCGAGCGCTTGCAATCTCGTTTGATGCAAAGCAATTTAACGCTGGAACAAGGTTTTGCCTTACCCAAGGCAATCAACACTATCACACCTTTGGTAAGTGAGCTTTTACTTGAAATGGAAACTTACCGTGCTGCTGGCAAGATAAACCAAGTAGCAGTTTTTCATAACCAACCAGATCATACTCAGTCAGGTGCAATTTATCGCCCAGTTAAACAGCGTTTGTTGCCCCTGGATCAACAGTGGCAACAACAAGTAAGACTCTTGCCCTGGCCCACAAATAACCTACCTGAAGTTGTGGTTGCCAACATATCTGACAACGCACATAAAAGCGCGCATAACAGCACACATAAAAACACAGAAAGCAGCTCAGATGCTAATAACAACCCCCTTGGTAATCGCTACCAGCAAACACAATTAGCACTGATCCATGAATTTCTGTTTGTATCTTTGTACCGCGCATGTGCGGAATCGTTGGCAAGTGAAAACGCCAGCCGTTTGGCTGCCATGCAAAGAGCAGAAAAAAATATTGATGAGCTATTACTTAAAATGAAAAGTCAGTTCAACGGCTTAAGGCAGAGTGGCATTGATGAAGAGTTGTTTGATGTTATTGCGGGCTTTAATGCATTATCGGTTGAATAACAGTTGATGTTTTAAGGTGCGTTTAGTTTGTTTTTTTCTTGATGTTTTGGGTGTGAATAGGCTAATTCCGCCCAGGTTTTGTTTCTATTACTGGCTCTGATTATACTCCTCCAGCACCGGATATTTTAGAAGAGAAATGGCATGAAATTTAGCAGCTGGTTTATATGAAAGCGATATTTATGACCAGGCCATTACGGCTTTCTTACAAATGGCTAGAGTACCGTTTTTTTGCGATATGAGTAAACATTGGCCGTTTTATGATGAACAGTATTTTGTTAGTGCATGGCTATCCTATCATTAATATGCCTGCTAAGCATGAGCAAGAATTTAATACCTTAATGCTTAATTTTTATATGGCTGCAATGAATAAGTTTTTGCAAAGCTGTATCGATAAGAGAATTATTCGAAACTTTAAGCTTGATTTGCTAATAGGTTAGCATCACATCTACGCTTTATTAGTTTTAATTCGTCAGCTGCCAAGGTTGATTCGACTCAGCAAGTTACTGCTTACATGTGGTTAGCCTTCGTCTTGCTGTGCCAAACGATTATATCAGTGTTTATTACCTAATTACGTTGATAAATTTGTGTGTCGCTTATATGCATCTTCGACACAGGAAATTTAATCAATGAATTTGTGCACAACGCGTTATTTTTAGCCAATCTCTTTCAATTTCTCCGCTTAGCTAAGTTTTTTATTAAAGAATCTCATGACTTAGACGATAAATTGTGTATGGAGTTTAGTTTCTTTTAAAGCGGAGTTAAGTAGTGCTTTCTGTTTTCACCAACACCTCAGCATTAAATATCAATCGAGCTTTGATGAGCTCAAACCAAGCTCTAGATAGTGTTTTTAAGAGATTATCGTCAGGTTTTCGCATCAATTCAGCAAGTGACGATGCTGCCGGATTGCAGATTAGTTCTCGATTAACGTCTCAAATTAACGGTTTAGATCAAGCAACTCGAAATGCTCAAGACGCGATATCAGTATCTCAGGTCGCAGATGGTGCTATTGGTGAAGTAACTAATTTAGTTCAAAGAATGCGTCAGCTAGCCATTCAAGCGCAAAATGGTATTTATACCGATAATGATAGGTTAGCTTTAGATAAAGAGTTTCAGGCACTAAAACAAGAAATTGACAGAGTTGCCAATACCACTACTTTTGCTGGTAACACGCTAACGCGCGGTGATTATGAGGGAAATTTTTTGGTTGGCGCAAACGGTGATAGCGATGAGTATATCACAATTACTGACTTAGATATCAGAAGTCAACGCCTTGGCTTCTACGGCTGGGCAACCCGAGAAACCTTTACTGGCTTTAGAACGCAATTTGATAATCCCAATAAATCTAATACTGGCTTCATAAAAGAACAAGCTTTACTTGGCCCAGGCGGTAGTATAAATGGTGTAACCATTCCCAACGGTCTTGATTTTAATGGCTTTGTAAATTTTGTACAGGCATTACCTGGCGCAGATATCACAGTTGATGGGCCGGTAAAGCTTCGCAGCAACATAAATACGACAAACCCGGCAAACATTCCTGATTTCATAACAATTAATGGTACTGAGATTCGTTTCGACGATATAGTCCCTCATGATCCTCTTAGCGCACAGTCAGAAAGTGAATACTTATATTTTGAGATAAAAAATCGCATTCAAAGTGGACTACCAGCGAATGTATCAGCAAACTTTAATGATTCAACCCGTCTCGTTGCATTTTCGGGGCCGGATAAAAATACACTGACCATTAATGGTACAGGCTTAATGATGTCCGCAATCACTGATGGCGCCTATATACCATCAACGTTTATCACAACTGATACAGCTTTTAGTGTCAGTATGGCGGGAAATACACCTTTGCGTTTTAATGGTATTGCTAAAGATAATAATTTGGAAGGTCTTATCAGCTCAACGAATCCACTTACCATTAACGGTGTTGACTTTACTGATAACTTTACCAGCTCAGCGCAGTTAATTAATGCGATTAATTCAGCGGACTACCCTGCAAATAATTCTCCAGTAACTGCGAGAGCTTTAAATTCAGTAAGTTTCAGAACAAGCTTTTTACCCTCGGAACTCTCTAATGCAGTTAATTTTAGCATCAATGGACAAGATATTGATCTAACGTCCATCCAAGAATATAACCCATTGATTCATCCTCAAGAGGAAGCAGCATATTATCGTACCAATGTTATTAATCAATTAAACACTCAACTGAGTGGTTCTGGTGTCAGTGCTCAACTTAGTTTAGGCGGTAATGCACTGAGTCTTACTTTAGTCTCTTCTGGTGATGTTGCGATCAGCGGTCCTAACGCGGGTGTATTTTTTCCTGAACTCAAACCAGGTATTTATATTCCAAGAATTGAGCTGAGAAGCTTCGGTGATGGCTTTACAAACCTTGAGGTATCTTCAAACAATGCCAGCCAACTTGGCTTTGTTTTGGAGGATCGAGTTGAAGCTATTATTTCAAGAATGGATATCAGTACTTTTGAATCAGCAGCATTAAGTGTTCAGTCTATAGATGTTGGTTTGTCTCAGCTGGGCTTTCAGCAAAGCTCGATAGGGGCGATTGAGAACAGACTCGCGAGTACTATCCGTAATATAACTAATACCAGCGAAAATGTTTCGACCGCTCGCTCTAGAATAAGAGATACTGACTTTGCTAAAGAAACAGCTGAGCTCACGAGACTGCAGATTGTAACTCAAGCCGCATCAAGCTTATTAAGCCAAGCCAATTTAAGGCCAAATCAAGTATTGAGTTTATTGACTCGCTAAAAACGGTAATTCATTAATATTGATTTTTGTTACAGTTCTTTGTGACGAGCTTTTGTGCAAAGGTACCTTACCCGCGACATATCTTGTCGCAACACTGCCTTATGCTGGGTTATCTACTAGTCAGAGGTGTCTATGTCCGCAAATCGCCAGATCTTAACCACCCCAAAAGAGTTACAACAATTTCTTTCGTTACAGCTAAAGCTGCTGGAAAACGCTGAGCATGCGTCGCTGGTCGCGCCGGTGATGCTATGGGGGCCGCCGGGTGTAGGTAAAAGTACTATCGTACGCGAACTGTGCAAAAAACAGGGGATTGGCTTTATCGATATCCGGCTTGCCCAGCGCGAGCCGGTGGATATTCGTGGTTTACCGGTGGTGCGCGGTGATCAGGTTGACTGGCTACTCAGTGGCGAGTGGCCACGCGATCCGAACAGCCGTGGCATTATTCTGTTTGATGAAATCACTGCGGCCGATCGCAGCCTGCAAGTTGCGGCTTATGAGATTATTCTGGATCGGCGGCTAGGTGATCTTTACCAATTACCCCCTGGCTGGTTGGTATTAGCGGCAGGGAATCGCAGTGGCGATCGCGCAGTGGCCTATACCATGTCTAGCGCCTTAGCGAACCGGTTTTGCCATTTGGAGCTTAAAGCCGACTTAAACAGCTGGACGCTGTGGGCACGTAATCATGAACTCGACGATGGCATGATTGCCTTTTTGCGTTATCAACCACAATGTTTTTTTGATATGGAAACCGACGTTGAACGGGGTTGGCCTAGCCCGCGCAGTTGGGAGAAAGTGTCGTTTTATCTAAAACAGCGCGAGCAATTAGGCGAAAGCCTGCTGCAAAAAATACTCTGTGGTTTAGTGGGACCGGGTGCGGCTTATCAGTTAATCGCCTTTTTGAAATCACGCTCTGAGATGCCAGATATTGATTTAATGCTCAACGGCAAAGTGCCTATTCAGATCCCGGAGCGGCCAGATATGCTATTTGCTTTCTGCTCTGCTTTAAGTCATCAGCTTTGGCGGCAAGATACTATGTTAGACACCCGTATTGGGCGTTTTCTGGATATTGGCGTTGCCATGAGCGCCGACTTCGCTACGTTGGCATTGGTAGATTGTTTACAGCATCCAAAGGAGAGTGAAGTTCAAAGACGAACCGATTTACTGCTGGGGCATAGCAAATTTAGCCAGTGGTCTGATAAACACGGGCAGCAGGTTAATCTGGGTAAAGGGGCTAACCTGGCCGAGGATGCGCCGATATGACAGCGCCGCTCAGTATTCAATGTCGCTATCCCAATGCGCTGGAACTACGGGATAAACAGCAGATGCAAGAAGAGTTAGCGCAGCTGCGTTCAGATATGTTGCTGAGCCAGCCTTTTGTGGCGGTGTTGGCCATGCGCTTAAAAATGGTTGTGGTGGTGGATGATCGGCTGCCTACCGCCTGCACCGATAGCCAGCATATCTTTTTTAACCTGGAGTTTATGCGTAAATGCAGTGCGTCACAGCGGCGGTTCGTTATCGCACATGAGGTGTGGCATTGCGTTATGGGGCATTTTTTACGCCAACAACAGCGTGATCAACAGCGGTGGAATTTCGCCTGTGATTATGAAATTAATGGCATCCTGAGCTACTTTTTTAAACGTGATGATCTGCCTAATAATATTTTATTTGATGAGAGTTATCGTGGTAAATCTGCCGAGCAAGTTTATACCTTGCTGGGTAAATTACCGGAAAACGAGTGGACAGAAACCTACTATCAGCCTGGCAATCGATTACCCGCTGGCGGAGCACAGTTTGACCAACATCAACCTGATCTCAGTATGCCAGATTTAGTGGAATTTAAGATTGACCCTGATTTCCGGCCACAAAGCCCCACTGAAATGGATGTTGAACGTTGGCGCGAATTTACCGCCTCAGCGGGACAAGTTACTGGGGTTACTGCAGGTAGCTTCGGGGCAGATGTGCAACAGGTAATAAAAAATGCGCTGAAACCACAGCTGAATTGGCCTACCTTATTACAGCGTTTTATTCAGCGCACCATAAGTGGCAGTTATCAATGGCATAAACCGGCCCGACGCTATCTGGCTCAGGGTTTATATTTACCTGGCAGGCAAGGGCAGTGTCTGCGGTTGACTCTCGCCATTGATACCAGCGGAAGCACCTTACAAGACTTGCCAAAGTTTTTAGCCGAGCTTACTGCCATCTTACAAGGTTTTGAACAGGTACAATTGCAGGTGATAAGCTGCGATGCCAGCATTACCGATATCAGCTTTTATGACAAATCTGATCTGGCCGCGCTCACAAAGTGGCAAGCTAAGGGGCTAGGCGGCACCAGTTTTACCCCGGTATTTCATTATATCGCAGACGATCCGGATCATGTGGGCGTACCCAATGCGCTAATATTTTTTACAGATGGTTATGGCAATGCGCCAGTAGAGGCACCTGCTTATCCGGTAATTTGGGTGCTAAGCCCTGATGGTCAGCCGCCGGTAAAGTGGGGCGAAGTGCTGCATCTTCAATGAACCGGATAAAATGAAGAAATAACATCTCTTGATAAAACCTTAAGCACATAACGCCAGCATCATGACGATAGCTGGCGTTTTGGTTAGGTGATTAAGCGGATTTCGCCAGTGCGGCCTTGGTATACCATACCTTTACACTGTCATAGGAAACGTCTGCAAATCTCGCGATATAAGGTAATTTACTGTCGTTTGCCATAGCCAAAAGTTGTGGCCGAACATATTCAGGAAATATTTTCATAGCAGCGGGCAGAATACCGCTTAGTAATTTAGGCGATACGCTTTGCAGTAAAAACTGGAACAGTACTTTAAGCAGCTGTTGCTGCTCAGCGTTATCACCTTCTGCTGTAGCGCAAAGCTGTTTAAAATAATGACACAACCGCTTTAACCCAGGTACTAAGTTTTCATTCAAATTTAACCAGGTATTAGTTTGTGCCAGTTTTTTCTGCGTCATTACCCCCAAAAAATCCAACTTCTCGTCCAACAGCAGATGGTCAGCCTCACTACTTAGCATGGTACATAGGGTAAAAAAGCCCACCGGCTCACTGGTTAATGCCGTCTGTACCATCAAGGGCATAAACTCGTCTGCTTCTGGCAAGCCGTTACGCTTTGCTTTTAGCCAAAGTAGAAAATCGGCTTCATAGCTCTCAAAAATACGATCAATTTTGATATTCCAGCGCCAATGTGACACCTTAATACTCGTTGGATCCTGGCGAAAATTCACCTGTCGGCGCTGGTTTTTCAGTTGCAGAATTGCCCGTAATTCCCATAACCTAGCAATATCATAGCCAAGCTCAGCCAGTGCCTGTAACAGCATAATAGCATGGCCAACGTTGTAGGGCTTGTATTGGCGCAGAGCCTGCTGCAGCAATGCCTCTACTAATTCCTGATCCATGCGTTCTGTCAGTTTTTGCAGGGTGTCGCGGATCATGCCTTCATTGATAGAAAAACTGGATTGATCCAGTAATTCCGGCGCAAAGATACCGTTGGTAAAAATTAACGGCGAGCCAACACGTAAGCGCTGCAAGTTAGGGCAGTCGGTGACATGTAGCTGGTCAATCTGATCGGCAGCCAATTCAGTCAGCGCACTGCGGCGCAATTTAACACTGTTCCAGCGCCCGGCTAAGGCAACACTGCCATGTGCCGCATCGGTAAACTGCACTTCATCAGCGCTGAAATCTGCAGGCGCAGTGAGCTGACTAAATTGCGGGCACTGTTGTAGCTGCAGGCGCGCCAAACCCGGCTCTAATACTGCAATGCTGCGCAAGCCTATGGCTCGTTGCACAACAAGGTGTTTTACCTGACTAATTGTCAAACAATCAATGCCGGCGATATCGGTAAACAACAGATGATCAATATTGGCAAAGGTAGGGATAATCGCCTGTTGATAACCTCCGTAGCACACCACAAGGCTGTGTTCTGGCAATTCCTGCAAGGCAGAAAAATCGCTTACCGTCATTTGGCTTAAATCAAAAAAGACCACTTCATGAAACAAGGCCGCTTTAATTTGCGGGGTAAGCGTGAGCAGCTCGTAATCCTGCAGCCAACACATATCTAAATGCGCTAATGGGGCTTCAATCGATAAGCCATGTGGAAAATTCGGTAAATCAAGATGGATCACCCAACGATTCTCGCTATGCCCACTGAGTTGCATGCTTTTTAACGCACTTGCTCCTTGAACCCGCACGTGCCGCTCGGCAGGCTCAGGGCAATGCAACGCTAATGTTTGCAATGCACTAACCTGATAAAGGTCTAAGTGTTTAAGTTCGCGCTGCTGAATATGCACGTGCTCCACCAAATTATCGGTTAAGCAACTGCTGTAATCTTGGTTTAAGGGTAAAGGCGAGGTATCGCTAAAATGTTTAATAATCGTCATAGCGTATTCCAATTATTAAGAAATGTTAGCGGTAGCTGCATTAAAACCGGCCAGCAGCTCAGGTAAGCTTATTACCGTCAGCCGGTGGGTATAGTATGCCCCGGTATCAATATAAGCACGGTTGCTAATAAACTCTGGGGTTCTTACCACCACATGGCCGGATACCACGTAATCGATATTGGATACGCGTAACCCTGCTAAGTCATTTAATTGTTTAGCTTTTAAGATCCCACGGCCAGAGAGTAAGCATCGATGCCATCGCGGCTCGCCAGCCGCATTTTTCTCAGTTTGGTTACTCAACTCAGTATCATTTGCTAAATCGCGCAAACGCTGCCAGCAGTTATCTGGCACATCACCATGTACCACACCAATACGTGCGTCTGAGGTGATAAGTTCTAGCGCCAATGGCTCAGTTGCTAAGCGCTTCAGTTTTTCAAGTACAGTATTCGCCTCATTGCGGTCAAAGGCTTTAAGACGATCAAACCAATCACCATCGTTCTGCATCCAGTAACCATAGTCACCAAGCGGATAGTGATCATGGTTACCCGTAACCATGGCGGCATATCCTTTGCTAAGTCCTTCTAAAACAAAATCAACCACTTGCGGGCAATAGGCACCACGATCAATTAAATCACCTACCAACACCAGCAAATCGATGTCTGCGCTAAACTGACGAGCATGTAACGCCTGTTCAAGCAAGTCAAAACGGCCATGAATATCACCACAGAAGTAAATGTTGCGATAGTGCTCAACATTAAGCACCTTAAGTTTAGATAAAGGCTGAGTTGGATCTGTCATCGGCGCTACTCCTATAGAGTGATGTTTATCAACTTACTAGTGTAAACAGTGAGTGCGACAAGATGTGTCGAGATACGCCTTTTAGTGCCAATTAAAATGTGGTTTAGGACAAGCATACGACTTGATTCGATTTGCAGATATAGGCACTAAACTAGAGGCAAGCTTAAAGATTATAGAAAAATCACGACGCATTTTTTACTCGACGCAATTTGTCGCACTTACCCGACATACTGGTATTCCATTACAGAGGAGTGCCACTATGCCGATAGCAAAGCGTAAATCACGTCGTCATCAGCCAGAACTAGATTTGGTGGGGAGCCCAGATTGTCCACCAATATTTATGCTGTGGAATTTTCGGTTAATACTTGAATCAGGTGTACTTGTAAGGTTCTATGATCAGGACGGTACATTAGATCGCCAAGATGCGCAAAGTGTTGGGATCCCTGATGACGCGATGGATTTTGACCGTGCCGAGATGCAGCGCTATCTAAAACAGCAAATTAAAGAATTAGAACGCCAGCCAGAGCAAGGTATTCCCTTGTCTTTATTGGCAAACGCTCAGTTATTGGCACAGTTAGTGGGTTTAAATGAGATTGAACAACATATTTTAATGTTTGTTACGCTTATTAAAACCGAACAAATTGTTAATAACCTTTGTGAGATGATTCGTATTAAGCAGCACAGCAGCCTGTGCAAAATGGTAGCTAAAACGCTGAACTTACCCCTTACAGCTATAAAATCAGCGCTAAATGACAAATCCGCGTTGCTGACAACCGGCATCTTACAGCTGGAAGTGCATAGCTTTGGTAATACGTTTAACGATTGCTTTGACTTTTTTAGTCAAAAGTTTAGTGAGTTATTACTGGCTGAAAATGCCGAACCTACGGCATTTTTTCAAGATATTATTAAGCAAGCTCCGGCACCTACTCTTAAACTTGAGCATTTTAGCCATATTCAGCCCGATCTGGATATTTTGTTACCCTATCTGCAGCACTGTACAGAAACCGATAAAGTTGGCGTCAATATTCTGCTCTATGGCCAGCCAGGTACCGGTAAAACCGAACTGTCGCGTTTGCTGGCACAGCAGCTAAATGTCAATTTACATGAGGTAAGCTGCGAGTGCGATGAGGGTGACGCTATTGATGGAAATGCCAGAATGCGGGCTTATCGATTAGCACAGCGCTGCCTAGCAAATACCAAAAATGTGTTGTTATTTGATGAAGTAGAAGATGTGTTTAACCAAAACCCTTTTGCTCGCCACTCTGAACAGCGCAAAGGCTGGTTAAACCGGATGCTGGAGCAAAACCCGGTACCGACCTTATGGTTAACCAACAATCATAAGATTATCGATCCTGCGTTTATCCGCCGCTTTGATCTGGTGATTGAAATGCCAATACCACCACAAGCACAACGCGCCGAATTTTTATTTAAGGCGGCAGGTGGGATCTTAGCTGAAAGTACAGCAATGCAGCTTGCGGCACATCCCATGCTGTCTCCAGCGGTAATTGACCGTGCCAGTAAAGTAGTGCAAAGCATTCAGCTCGATGCTGATAAACATGATAAAGCAAAAATATTGCAACGTGTTATGCAGCAAACCTTGTCAGCGCAGGGCCATAACCTACCGTTTGGTAAGGGGCAGGAATTAGGTGAGGTATACGATCCGGCGCTTATTAATACCGAAGCGAATTTAAGCCGGATTATCGAAGGCTTAAAACTGCAGGGTAGTGGCCGGTTGTGTTTGTACGGGCCACCGGGTACCGGTAAAACTGCTTTTGCGCACTATCTGGCAAAGCAACTGGCTAAGCCGTTAATTATTAAGCGCGCCTCGGATCTGTTAAGCCCTTATATCGGTGAAACAGAAATGGCAGTGGCCGCAGCCTTTAACCAGGCCGCAAAGCAGCAGGCTATCTTGCTGATTGATGAAGTCGACAGTTTCTTACAAGATCGCAGTAAGGCGCGGCATAGCTGGGAAATCAGTATGGTCAATGAGTTGCTGACACAGCTTGAGCAATTCGACGGGCTTTTTATTGCCAGCACCAATCTGATGCACAATTTGGATCAGGCGGCACTGCGGCGCTTTGATCTGAAAGCCTGCTTTAGCTACTTAAAGCCGGCACAGGCGCGGCAATTACTGCAGGCACATTGCCAGCAATTAGGCTTAGCGGTTTGTGAGTCGAGTTTGCAACGTGTCGCCAGTAGCGCCTTATTAACACCTGGCGATTTTCATGCTACACGCCGACAAGCACGGTTTCAGCCTTTTGCCAGTGCACATGCGTTTGTTACATCGTTACTGACCGACGTAGCTTTGAAATCGCAGGCTAAAGATCAAGAGAGCAAAGGCATTGGCTTTTTGCAATAACCCTGTACTTAACACCCCAGCGGTATAACGCTAACTCGCGCTATACCTCGAGGTTCTACAACAAAGCAGGCACGGATGCCTAACCCGCCGCATATAGCGCCGCAGTACCCTGAATTTTAGCAATAATATCTTGGCGAAGCTCGGGAGGTGATAGCACCTCAATGGCCAGTGAGTGAGATAAAATCCACCACTGAATTTGCCAGCCATCAATAATGGTGGCGCTGAGTTCAAACCAGCCATCTTCTATAGGTGAAAGCTGCATATCCTGTGACAACGGCGCTTCATGTAAAATTTTTGCCAAATGTTGGTTTACTCTCGCCACCAGTTTAATGGCATTACCGCTACCAAACTGCATGGCACCGGACTGCACATACTTCGCCAGTGAAAATCCATCAAGCGTTTTTAACGGCGTATCGGTTAGTGTTAGTGATTGAAAGCGATGCAGTGCAAACAAGCGCTCATCAATGTAATCACCAATAGTCGCCACCAGATAAGTAATATGGCCGCGTTGCACTAACCCAAGCGGGTTAATCTGATACTCCTTTTGTACCTGATCATGGATGGCCGTATACACTACCGCCAGCTGTTTGTCTTCGGTCATCGCCTGTTGCACCGCTTCATAATGCTCAGCTGGCGTTGTGGGCGGTGTTAAGGGTAAAGCGGGTGAGATTACGGCAATTTTATCGGCCAATAAGCCTTTGCTATTGCTGCCATCTAAGGCATTAATTTTGCGTTTCGCCAAATCAAAGCGATCTTTTAAGCCTTGTAGCATCGTGTCTGGCAGGATAGTTTTTAAAGTCCCTTCAACCAGCTGCAAAATCATCGCATCAGCAACGCTAACGCCCGGAATATCACTGGTTTTATCTTCCATCCAGCGCCAATACTGGGCATTGCCTTCTTTATTACAGTAAATAGGAAAGGGGATCGACAAATCAATGAGATCTCTATCCACTGTGCGGCGGGTTACATCAAAACCATTGGCACCAAGCTTGTCATGAATTTCGCTAACACTAATCCCTTTTCCATGTTTAGGGATCATCTGTAGTACTTCCCACTGGCGGCTTATCGAGGCGTTATTTTTATTTGATGGCATCGCTGGTTCCTTGCAAATATGCTAATAAACTTATCTTAAATGCTGAATAGTGAAATAGAAAGATAATAAAATCATCAATTAAACCAATTGCAGCAAGAAACAGCTCACTAAAAAACTGCAAACTATAACGAGATTTTACTTGCAGCAAATAGTATAAAAGTAATAGCTAAAATGCTTGCCAGATAATAGTCATATATGGCATTAATATGGGTAATTTGAAAACCAAGGAGGGGTGTTATCCGGTGGTTAGGTGATTGTCTTGTTCTAATTGATCTAACTCTAAAAGGCGAGCACAAATAAACTGAACTATCTCTTCTTCTGTCATTCCTGCTTCTTTGACACTATAACCACGAATTTTTTTCCCTCCTTCCAGCCAGCGTTTAGCACTTAAACCGTTTAGTATGAGCGAATCAGCTCTACGCTCATCAAGTCCGTTACGAAGGCGAACGTAAATACTAAAAGTCGTTATATCAGCTTCGCCAGATAAAAACAGCACAACATCCGAGTCAGTATCTTTCCAATTAGACAAAGCAAATCGTAAAGCGGGGTAACCATCCCAGTTATGTAAGCGAATTACAACATCTTGCTCTAACTTGTTTTGTAATTTAGCTTGTAAATGATGATGGTATTCATCGATGGCTTGCTGCTTAGTTTGCTGGAGCTCTTTAATTGCGGTAAGATTTTTTATAACAAAATTAAGTGTTGCCTTATTAACAGAGGGTTGCGACATAAGACTCTCCAGATGCAGAATAAATTCACGAAGTAGCAAGGACCATTTATTGATAGGTTGCGAAATAAACTGTTCTGCCAACTGCACTTTTATTGCTGAAATCAGCGCTGGATAGCTAATACCATGCCATCCGCTGGGCGGTTTTTCGCCTGTTGGCGAGAGAACTACAAAAATCGCTGCTTTGCTGTTAAAGCGAGTTTTTTGTTTTTCCTTAACAAAGTTTTCGTAGTCACTAAAAGGGTTATTTTGTTGATGGTAAATCTTATTTTCTATCAACATAACCCAGTTGGTACCCTCCACAAGCAAGTCAATTCGTTTACCCGTTTTGGTTGTTACTTCTCGCTCTGGTGGCCCGGCTAAGGCATGATCCAGCTTATGATATTCTTCTGGCAGGCAATAAAGCAGCGCTTTTAATACGATAGCCCCGAGCATATGCTGGCCATTACTGTCACAGAAAAATGCTAATATGTCAGTAGTCGGATTTTCGTAGTAGCCTTTGCTGCCAATACTGAAAATGGAGGGCTCAGCGACATCTATCGGCGGAAGTTGACGAAATTCTTCAAGCAGCTGCTCAAGTTTTGACATTTGGGTTTCCATACCTAGCCTTATATTATTAAAATTAGCATCAAATTAAACTTGGACCTTATTTAGTTATTATGCGGCGATAGTTGCTGTCTTTCAATGATTTAGACCTTATGCTCGCAAACTATATCAATGCTGTTTCTTGGTTGGTAAGTTGTTAAAGCATCTTCCTATATTTGAGGCAGAAGTAAGACATTGCCGCAACGCTCCAGAGCTATAGTGATAACACTAATCTCGCTGACAGCTTTTATTAATGACTATTTTAGATCGAAGTAACGGCAATTTATGCCGCACTATGTAAAACAGTGACAGAAAGTTTGGTAGCAATTATTACAGATACAAAAAAACCAGCTTAATACTGGTTGATTGTTGATTGCGGGAGCCCTGAACTTTGTGAAGAGCGAACCGACGATCTTCGGGTATGCCCGAAATTCAGATACAAAAAAACCAGCTTAATGCTGGCTTAAATGTTGGTTGTGGGAGCCCCGATCTTTGTGAAGAGCGAACTGACGACTTTCGGGTTTGCCCGAAATTCAGATACAAAAAAACCAGCTTCATGCTGGTTTAAATGTGGGTTGTGGGAGCCCTGATCTTTGTGAAGAGCGAAACGACAACCTTCGGGGTTGCCCGAAATTCAGATACAAAAAAACCGACTTTATTAGTCGGCTTAGTTGGTTGCGGGAGCCGGATTTGAACCGACGACCTTCGGGTTATGAGCCCGACGAGCTACCAGGCTGCTCCATCCCGCGTCCATGAATTATCTCCGAGCAGTAGAGATAATCTGTTTTTTTTGCAATGCGTTAACTAAGTTACTTCTAGTAAGAAGTGCTAAGTTGGTTGCGGGAGCCGGATTTGAACCGACGACCTTCGGGTTATGAGCCCGACGAGCTACCAGGCTGCTCCATCCCGCGTCCGTCATTGCGGGGCGCATCTTAGTGTTTTTAAGGTTGGCATGCAAGGGTTAATTTGTAATTTTATTACCGTTCGGACATAAAGTAGCCAGCATGCGGTTTAAAACAGCATTGTGCGGGAAATTGCAGCGTTAAAGTCTGTTTATATGGCTGAATACGCATTCGCAATGTGAAATACTTTTACCTCATTTTCCTACTTTTATTTCAGGTATGAATTCTGCTGCGGGGGCTAATAAAGTTGCCGCACGCAAAAGCCCATTTCTGCTATACTACGCGCAATTTTCTTTTAAGGTTTGCTGCAATGCTGGAATTTTGGGCTTTAACGTCGAAGGGCGTGGAAGAGCTATTAGCTGATGAGATCCGCTCTTATCAGGGTGAAGTGCTAAAAGTGTCGATGGGTGTGGTACGTTTTAAGGCCGATGTGAAAACGGCTTATACCCTTTGTTTGTGGTCGCGGTTGGCAACGCGCATTATGCGCTTAATTCAATCGGAGCCGGTGACGGCCGAGTCTGATATTTACGAGATCGCCAGTAAAATCGATTGGGGCCAGTTAATGTCGGTGCGTCAAACGCTGGCCGTTGATTGTGTGGGTAAGCACCCAAAAATCGATAATACCCAGTTTGGCGGTATGCGCTTAAAAGATGCCATTGTCGATCAGTTTCGCGAAGAAACCGGCCAACGGCCCGATGTCGATCGCTTAACACCTGATGTACGCTTTCAAGTGCGCTTAGATAAACTGCATTTCCACTTCTTGTTAGACTTTTCTGGTCCATCCTTGCACCAGCGCGGTTATCGCAGCGGGCAGGGTGATGCGCCCTTAAAAGAGCATTTAGCCGCCGCTTTATTAAAGCGCTCTGGCTGGGTGCCGGGTACACCGCTCTTTGATCCCTTCTGTGGTAGCGGCACCATCTTAATTGAAGCGGCACAGCAAAGCTTAAATATGGCACCGGGTTTGGCGCGCGAGAGCTTTGCTTTTGAACGCACGCCAGGGCATCGTGCTGCGGTATGGCAACAATTAGTATCGGAAGCTAAAGCTGCGCAAATCGCCCCTGATCAGTTAGCGCTGGGTAATACCATCCAATTTTGGGGTAGTGATACTGACGAGCGTAGCTTAAGCAAAGCGCGGCAAAATGCAGCACGTGCCGGTGTTGCTAACCTAATTAACTTTGATTACGGCGATGCCACTGCGTTAAAGCATAAAGTGTGCGACGCGAACGGTATTATTGTGACCAATCCGCCATATGGCGAGCGTTTGGGCGATTTACCCTCACTTATTCCGCTGTATAGCAAGTTTGCGCTGTCGTTAAAGCAGCTATATCAAGGCTGGCGCTTAGCTATTATTACCTCGAATAGCGATTTACTGCGCGCGCTGCGTTTATCAAAAAGCAAAGCCTATAAATTTAGCAATGGCCCGCTCGATTGTGAATTTACCTTATTTGATTTAACCGAAAAGCAGGTGCAGGTTAGCAATAACGCGCCGTCACTGTTTTTTAGTGAAAGTAGCTCCTTTGGTAATCGCTTGGCGAAGAATCTAAAGCAATTACAAAAATGGGCTAAGCGTGAAGGCTTAAATTGCTATCGCTTATACGATGCCGATATTCCAGAATATAACGTGGCAGTCGACTGGTACGACGGCGAAGTGGTGGTGCATGAGTATGCCGCACCGGCTACCGTTGATGAGCAAGTGTCGCAAAAACGCTTATTTGATGTGGTTAACCAAGTGCCTACGGTACTGGGTATTAGCCCAGATAAGATGATTTTAAAGGTGCGCGAAAAGCAAAAGGGCACCAATCAGTATCAGGCACTGGCTAAAGCTGGCCAATACAAAGAAGTGTCGGAGTATGGTGCTAAGTTTTGGGTAAACCTGCGCGATTACTTAGATACTGGCCTGTTTTTAGATCATCGTATTACCCGGCATTTAATTCAGCAGCAAGCCAAAGATAAGCGGGTATTAAACTTGTTTGCCTATACCGGTACTGCCTCGGTGCATGCTGCGTTAGGTGGCGCGCAAAGCGTGACCACGGTTGATATGTCGAATACTTATCTGGATTGGGCCAAACGTAACTTTATGTTAAATGGCTTAAACGGTAAGCAATACCAGTTTGAACAAGCCGATTGCTTGCAGTGGCTGGCGCGTAACCGCAATTTATTTGATTTGATCTTTGTGGATCCGCCGACATTTTCTAACTCGAAACGGATGGAAGATAGCTGGGATGTGCAGCGCGATCACGTGAATATGCTCAATATGCTGGTGGGCAAAATGGCGCCAGGCGCCAAAGTGATTTTCTCTAACAATAAGCGCCGCTTTAAAATTGATAGCGCTGCGCTTATTGAAGCGGGCTGGCAGATTAAAGATATCTCGGCCGCCACCTTGCCAGAAGATTTTAAGCGTAACCCAAATATCCATGTCTGTTTTGAGTTAACTCGGCCATGAGTCGTTACACCCTTTATAGTACGTGGGGCTGCCATTTATGCGAAGACGCCGAGGCCTTAGTTAAGGCTGCCGGTGTGGCAGGCGAGTTACAGATTGTGGATATTGTCGATGACGAACACGCCTTAGCGCGTTTTCGGGTGCATATTCCGGTCCTAGCTTGCACCGATGCCCAAGGGGTAGAGCAATTATTATATTGGCCATTCGATGCTGCAGCCTTGCAGCATTGGTTGCAACAACACTCAACGCACCTAATGCAAGCAACACATTCAAAGGATACAAAGTAGTGGAGTTATTACGTTTTCAGCAGGCGAGTTTAGCCTTTGGTACCCATCCGGTATTAGATCATGTGGATTTTAGCTTGTTTACGGGCGAGCGCGTGTGTTTAGTTGGCCGCAATGGTGCCGGTAAATCAACCTTTTTAAAATTGTTGACCGGTCAGCAAAATTTGGACGATGGCCAAATTGTGATGACCAATGGCGTTATTTTAAGCCGCTTAGAGCAAGATCCACCGGCGAAAATGGATGTGAAAATTGCTGATTTTATTCGCGAAGGTGCCGGTGATTTGGCCGATAAGCTGCAACAATTTTATACCTTATCAGAAAATCTAGAAGGCGCCGGTGATGCTGAGTACCGCTTATTTGAGCGCTTACAAAGTGAACTGGATGCCCGCGATGGTTGGGGATTAGAGTCTCGGGTGCAAATGCTTTGTGAGCAATTTGCGATGGATGGCAATAACTCTTTAGCCACCTTATCGGGTGGTTGGCTACGTAAAGCGGCACTGGCCCGTGCGTTAATTGCCAAGCCCGATATTTTATTACTGGATGAGCCTACCAACCACTTAGATGTGGCCGCCATTAATTGGTTAGAGCAATTTTTATTAAGCTTTAACGGTGCCATTATTTTTATCTCGCACGATAGGGCTTTTATCCGTGCGTTAGCCACCCGCATTATCGATTTAGATCGCGGCCAGCTCACCTCGCATCCTGGTAATTATCAGGAATATCTGGATCGCAAACAAAAGATCTTAGAAGACGAGCAGCAGCACAATGCCCTGTTTGATAAAAAGTTGGCCGATGAAGAAGTGTGGATCCGCCAGGGCATTAAAGCACGCCGTACCCGTAACGAAGGGCGGGTTCGGGCACTGAAAGCCCTGCGTCAAGAACGCGCGGCGCGGGTAGAAGTATTAGGCAAGGTCGATTTTAATATCGAACAAGCCGCTCGCTCCGGTAAGCTGGTGTTTGAAGCGAAAAATCTAAGCCATGCGTTTGGTGGTGTGCCTATTCTGCAAAACCTCGATTTGCTGGTGATGCGTGGCGATCGTATTGCCTTAGTCGGCCCGAACGGTGTCGGTAAATCGACGCTGATTAAGTTGTTATTGGGCGATTATCAGCAAGACAGTGGTGAGATTAAGCGCGGCACTAATATTGAAGTCGCTTATTTTGATCAGCATCGTATGGCGCTCGATTTAAACGCCACCGTGCAAGATAACGTAGCCGATGGTAAGCAAGAAATTATGCAAAATGGCAATAGCCGCCATGTGCTGAGTTATTTGCAGGACTTTTTATTCCCGCCACTGCGGGCTCGTACGCCGGTTCGTGCTTTATCCGGTGGTGAGAAAAACCGCCTGTTACTAGCCAAATTATTTGCTAAACCGAGTAACTTGCTGATCCTCGATGAGCCAACCAACGATTTAGATGTGGAAACCTTGGAGCTGTTAGAAGATATTCTGCAGCAATATCAAGGTACGGTTCTGCTCGTTAGCCACGATAGGGAATTTGTGAATAATACTGTCACCAGTTCTTTGCTATTTGCTGGCAATGCCAAAATTGTTGAAATTACTGGTGGTTATGACGAAGTGGTTTCTTGGCAACAACGGCAAAGCGCCGCAAGTAGCAAAGTTAACAGCAAAGCAGAGTCAGACAGTAGTAAAACTGTTGAAAAGCCTGTTGAGGCTTTAGTTAGCAACGGTAAAAAGTTATCATACAAAGAAAAGCGCGAGCTGGAGCTATTACCGGCACTGATTGAGCAATTAGATGCGCAGTTATCCGCGTTACAGTTACAAGTAAATGATGCCGACTTTTTCAAGAACTCGGCCGAGCAAACGCAGCAAACGTTGAACCTATTACAAGAAACCGAGTCGAAGCTGGCGCAGGCGTATCAGCGCTGGGAAGAATTAGAAGCTGCAATTTCGTAAATTTTTAGGGGCCATGCATGAAATTATCACCGATCAGCCTAGCAGTATTGCCGTTGCTGACAGTTTTTACGGCGAATGCCGCGGTGTATCAGATCGTTGAATTAGATACCACCAATAAAGTAAGTAATACCAGCGGCGTAGCCGCAACACCACAGGGTGATGTGGTCAGCAATGGCAACATTGCGTTGGATTTTCAGATTGATCTGTCTGCCATAAATTTTGACAGTGCAGCTATTACTGCGTTGTTAACAGCTGAGCAATTAGCGGATGCAAAAAACGGCAATATCGATGCAACAGTTACCGGTATTTTAGTCAATTATCTCGCCTCGAATGGCGGCTTACGCAATCAACCCGTGGGTACCTTGCGGGTACTGCGCCAACCGCAAAACGGCGTAACTGAGCAAGTGGTGTTTCGTGATGTTGCTGGTACAAAAGGTAATAACGAATTTGCGTATGGCGTGAATAATGTGGGACAAATTGCTGGCTTAGCTACAGCGCCCAGTGTTAAAGCCACGTTTACTGAAACATTAGTACCCGTTGAAGGTGAAACACCGCCAGAGATCCCGGTGATCCCGCAACCCGAAACGGTATGGGTGCCTGAACCAGGTTATATGCTGGGCTATGTTGCTGATGGTACTCGCAGTATTTTATTACCGCCAGCCTTTACAGGATTAGGTGGGGGGATGTCTGCGGCTCAGGGTATTAATAATAATGGCCAAGTCGCTGGGTTTACTTCTACTGGCGTAACCAATGCCCTAACTGAAACAGTGCAAACCTTATGTAATGGTAATGCTCAGCCAGTGCAGTTTTGTTTAAATGCCCAGATGTCAGCGCGTGCCATTAATTTAAATGTGTTGTTAGGTCAGATAAGATCCTTCGAAACGCTAGATGCCGTTCCACAAGGTTATGCTGAGCGCGCAGCGATTTGGCAATTGGCTAATGATGGAACCGCGCAATTAAGTCGCACCATGGGCTTTTTAGGTGAAAAGGGCACTGGTGAGGTTGCGCCTGCCTCTGAAGATTATGCTGTACCGGTATATTACAGCCGTGCCACCGCCATTAACGATAGCGGTATTGCGGTAGGACACTCCGTTTATTCTGATGTAAACCGTACGATCCGTTTCTTTGATAACATTGGCAGTGAGTTTAATCGGGTTTACAGCGCGCCGCATGCGACCATTTATAATGGTCAAGATGTCACCAGTATTATTAATCCAGATGAATGGTTAGCCAGTGTGGCTACCGATATCAATAATGATAATTTGGTTGTCGGTTATGCGCTGAAAAACTTAAACAGTGTCGTGCGTAATCGGATGTTTACCTACAATGTAGATACGAATACGTTGAAGTTTCCTAATGGTTTCTTTAATACGTCAACTACTGAGCCGTTAGATTTAAACAATAATGGCCAAGTGGTGGGCAGAGCGGAAGTGATTGTAGGCGGCACCATCACTCGGCGTTTACATGCATTTATTTATGATAATGCGACGGATACCTTTCAGGATTTGAATGATTTAGTTGGCTGTGATGCGCCAACGTTAGTAGAAGCAACGGCAATTAACGATAATGGTGAAATTTTAGCTACAGCGCTCATTAATCGTCCGCGTTTAGGCCCTACAGGTCAACCGCAATTGGCTGCAGATGGCACGGTGTTAATGCAAGAACAAGCAACGGGGGTTAAACTGCGTCCTATTGCTAATGGTCAGCCTGCCAATTGTAACAGTGAAGCTGATGTATACGAGCGTAAAGGCGGTAGCTTCTCTAGCTTATGGTTAGTGTTATTAGGTGCCTTACCTTTTGTACGCCGCCGCAAAGCACTGTCTCGTAGCCGCTTCTAAGCGGATACGTATTATCGAGATGGCTCAGGTGCTAGATAATAGCTGAGTCTTAATATGAAAAGCTGCTTAGGCAGCTTTTTTGTTGGTTGAGAATCACTTAAGGTTTAATTAGCGTTTTTTGTTCTAGTTGATTCTTTTTAAGAACTTTTTGCTCTAATAAAAGGTTTGTCATTAAAATGACATCAAATCATGCTGTTAGCGTATGTCAAGTGCTTTATTTACAGAATTGCGTTTGAACCTTTGCGTCTTGTTGGCTATCTATTAAAGTGTCACTTAGTGATGCGTGTGCGCGCTAGGTGCCTTTTTAAACCACAATGTTGAGGAAGACTGCCGTATGAAAAGACAAAAACGAGATCGTCTGGAACGTGCTAATGCTCAAGGTTATCGTGCTGGTGTTACTGGCCGATCAAAAGAAATTTGCCCCTATCAAAGTTTAGATGCGCGCTCCGAGTGGCTTGGAGGATGGAGGGCAGCCATGGAAGACCGCAACGTCGGTTTATTTAATAAAGGTACCTAGTGCGTTTATCAACGCGGGCTTTGTGTATTGTCACTTTGTAAGCGCGTTTTAACGTAAACCACAAGCGGTACACCAAATGGCAGAAGCCCCGTTGATACGGGGCTTTATGATTTTAACCAGCGTTACGTTTGCAGCTGTTGCTAGTTCAACACCCCATTTCTGCTTGGCATACTTTGAGAGTGCAATGTTAAACGCTGTCTAAGCGGTATTAGAAGCTTGAGGTGTCTTGAAACAAACCTACTTTTAAATCGGTCGCTGCATAAATATCACGGCCGTCAACACTCACTACACCATCACCAATACCCATAAACAACCTACGTTTTATTACACGCTTCATATTGATTGTGTAGGTTACTTTTTTCGCGGTAGGCAATACTTGCCCGGTGAATTTGACTTCGCCTACGCCCAATGCGCGGCCTTTACCTGGACCACCCGCCCAACCTAAGAAAAAGCCGACTAATTGCCACATTGCATCTAAACCTAAACAGCCAGGCATTACCGGATCACCTTTAAAGTGACAGGCAAAGAACCACAGATCTGGATTGATATCCAGTTCCGCAATAATTTGGCCCTTGCCGTATAAGCCGCCTTCTTCTGAGATATGTAGGATACGATCCATCATTAACATGTTGTCAGACGGAAGTTGACTGTTACCCGGCCCAAAAAGCTCGCCGTTAGCACAGGCAATTAAATCTTCTTTTGTAAAGCTATTCTTAGTCATGTATGTTTAATCCAATAAAAATGCTGCGTCAGCTTAGCGAACAGCTGTACGCTAAACAAGTCCGATTTGTCTAAGTTTTAAAAAAAGTTTCCCCTACACTTCGCGTAAACGGGTCAAACCGATACCGACGTCGTGTGGATAACTGGTTAAACTGGCCGGGCAGGTACCTAAGTTGCATGGATAAATGGTGATGGGATGAGTAGCGAAAAGAATAAGGCGTTAACGAATGCTGAGAAACAGCGACGTTATAGAGAAAAGCAAAAAGGATCGGGTAAGAAGGAGCTTCGTGGTTACCTCACCCCAGAGGCCTTGTTATGTTATGACGAAATCGTTCAAAAAACCCAATGGAATGACAGTACGTTGTTAAGTAATGCGATTCGCTTGATGTACGCTGCGCATAAACTGGGGCAAGTAGGTATTTTAAATAGTTGGTTGAACGAACATAAACGCTGAGAGATGACGTCAGGCAGCTGGAAAGGTATACTAGTAGGCCATTCGCTTAGCGTTTAATTCAGGAAGGCGTCATGATTTTATTTGTTCGAGATCTTACCGTAATCGACTTTTCGTATTTGCATCATCAACGCGGTATGTTGGGAGAGAGCTTTATTGTCGATGTTGAATTAGAGGGAGAGCTTGACGATACCGCCATGGTGTTTGATTTTGGTAAAGTAAAAAAAGTGATCAAGCACGCCATTGATCAGTTGGTTGATCACAAGCTGGCTATCCCTGCGCAGTGCAGCCGCTTAACGCACTCAACAGCTGATTCTATACAACGGGTTCGATACGACAGTGAACGTGGCACCCTGCAATTAGCCTGTCCGGCAGAAGCATTTGCTTTTATTCCGGATACCAATGTGAACGAACAAAGTCTCACGCGCTTTTTAGAGCAGCAAATTAAACCGTTATTACCTGATAATGTGGCCGCTTTACGTTTAACGCTGCGACCTGAAGCTATAAGTGGGTTTTATTATCATTACAGCCATGGCTTAAAAAAGCATGATGGTAATTGCCAGCGCATTGCGCACGGGCATCGCTCAACCATTCAAATTTATGCTGATGGCATGGTAGCGCCGCGGTTAAATAAAAGTTGGAGCGAGCGTTGGCAAGATATCTATTTAGGTACCGAAAGTGATTTGGTTACCGCGACGCAATTGCAATATTTAACGCCCTTGGCAGACGATCTTAGTTTTCGCTATCAAGCGGCGCAAGGATGGTTTGAATTAACCCTTCCTGCAACACATTGTGAGTTGGTTCCCTGCGATACAACAGTAGAATGCTTGGCCGATTATATTGCTGATCAATTAAAAGCAGCAGATCCTCTTAAACAGATTAAGGTAATTGCATATGAAGGTGTGGGTAAAGGCGCTATTGCTATGCGTCAGTAGTTTTGCCCTGTCAGCGAATGATGTTCTGTTAGAAGGGACGTTAACACAGGGCAGTTTAATTCGTGCTCAGGCGCCAGCAGGCGCCGAAGTATGGTTTAACGATACTGCCGTTAAAGTAAGTTCTGAGGGGCATTTTGTATTTGGTATTGGCCGAGATGCGGCCTTGAAACACCGCTTAACGGTAAAGTATGCGGGTAAAACCCAGGTGTTTCCGCTCGAGTTTAGCGCGCGGGAGTATGCCATTCAGCGCATTACTGGGGTAGAACAAAAATACGTTGAGCCACCAAAAGACGTGACTGCCCGCATTGCCCGTGATAATAAACGGGTACGAGAGGTGCGAACCGTACTCAGTGATAAGCTGGCTATTTTTGCCGAACCAAAACGCCCAGCACCAGGACGTATCAGTGGGGTTTATGGCAGCCAGCGTTTTTTTAATGGGCAACCCCGTAATCCTCACTTTGGTATTGATATTGCTGCGCCAGTAGGCACGGCCGTTGTCGCGCCGTGGGAAGGTAAGGTGCTAATGGCAGAAGATTTATATTTTTCTGGCCTTACCATGATAATTGATCATGGTTTTGGCGTAACCTCAACCTTTATGCATTTAAATCGGTTTACGGTTGGTGTGGGCGAACGTGTGACACAAGGACAACACATCGCTGATGTTGGGGCCACTGGGCGAGTAACGGGCCCCCATTTAGATTGGCGGATAAACTGGCAACAAGAACGTTTAGATCCACAATTATTGTTGCCTGAGTTTACTCCCGTTCAACGGCTGCGATTAGCCCTTTAACCAATTGTTGAGCTTCTCTGGCTCGCTGATGGTTAACATGGCGACTATTTTTGCGGCTTGGCGTAGCGGTAACGATAGAGTAAGTAAACGATCTTTGCGAAATATCACCAACGAGTGCTCTGACCCCAGAGGCAAGCGTCGTAATAGCTGTGGCAGGCTATGTTCGGTAATTTTAACGCCTGCTACTGCCAATAATTGATCGCCGCTCATCAGCGATGCCTGCTGCGCGGCCGAGCCCTGATACACTTGATGGACAAATACGCCATTCGGTTTATACGTTAGCGTGCATCCTAAATTAGCACTCGTGACACCCTCATATTGGCCCGAAAGATCATCCATGGTGTTTGGGCTTCGCCACTGTAAATCTAAGCCTAAATAGATCAAGCTATTTGCCAATGGTAATGGTTGGGCGCAATCTATCCATTGTTTCAATTGATCAGCCAAATGCGGTAATTGCCAACGTTGTAGCAGGGTAAAGATACTCGATTCTGTAGTACCCTCATAACGGTAGTGTTGATACAGCTCACGACACAATTCGGCTAAACTGCGCCCGTGCACGCGTAACTCAGCTTCCAGTAATAAAGCGACTAAGGCGCCTTTCGCATAATAACTGACCACACTGTTTACGGCATTTTCATCTTGTAGATAAAACTTTGTCCACGCGGTAAAACTGCTGTCGCTGAGGCTTTGCACCCGCTCTGATGGGTTACGCGTGACGCGAGAGATAAGCTTTTCAAGTGACGTAAGATACTGTTTTTCATCAATTAAGCCAGATTTCACCAAGGCTAAATCGTCAAAGTAAGAGGTAAAGCCTTCGTACATCCATAATTGACGACTGTATTGCTCTTTTTCTAATTGATAAGGGATAAAACAGGCGGGTTTTAGCCGTTTTACCCACCAGGTATGAAAATATTCGTGGCTAAATAATCCCAATAAATTTTGATAGGCGTCGGCCTGTTTTGGCTGGTGCGCAATAGGTAAGTCACTGCGATTACATAGCAGCAAGGTACTAAATTCATGCTCAAGGCCACCATAACCTTGCTCTGTTACCCACAGTAAAAACCAATATTGGTGCAAATCATCTGGTAACGATCCAAATACATCACGCTGTGCTTGGCAGAGTGTCGCAACGTCGTTTACTAAGCGTTGTTCATCAAAGATCGTGTTTCCTGTTACTAGTACGTAGTGCGGCACATCATCCAGGGTAAAGTGTTGTAGCGAGAAAATCCCAGCCACAATGGGGCTATCAATAAGATGTGCATAGTTTTTCGCCTCAAACGTGCCAAATTGAGTCAGGCTGGCAACGTTGGATTGGGCAAGGTTTTTTATAATGCCCTTTGCAGTATGCATTTCAGCGCGCTCTACAGCACCCTGTTGAGGGTTTTCAGACGTTCCATTATCGGATAAGCGCGGTAACGCGGTACCGACTCGCCAGTTTTCGGTTACGCGTTGCTGTGGTTTGGCGAAATAAAACTGTTGTGGGCATTCGGTTAACGCAGAGACGGCTAAACACAAACAGGCAGGATTGAGTATGGCGACCTCATCATCAATATAAGCGGCTCTAACCGAGAGATCATTGGCATAAAGATGGTACTCCACCGTGACAACGCTATCACGACAACGAAGCTCCCAGCGCTGCTTATCACGTTGCTGCAGGGGTAACTCACCTGTGTGATCATAAGCCCGAATGTGCAGAATGTGCCGCGCAAAATTACGAATCATGTAGCTGCCGGGGATCCAGCTGGGCAAGCTAAGTTCGTGTACCGGATTTTGCGGGGTAAAAGTTAAAGTCATGGCCAAAGTATGAGTACTGAGATCGGCGACTTGCAATTGATAATGCACGCAGGGCATAAAATCTCTCCATCAATCGTATCAACGTTACGCTAAGGTTGCGGTTAACGTATAATAACGGTTGATTTAGTGATTAGGGTAAAAAGATGTCAAACGAAGCAGTAATTAGTAAGCGCATTGAATATGCAGTAACCCGTGTAACCAAAACTGTATTCCCAGGAAGAACCAATCATCACAATACGTTATTTGGTGGTGAAGCTTTAGCTTGGATGGATGAAGCCGCTTTTATTGCAGCAACGCGTTTTTGCCGTAAGCCGCTGGTAACGGTGTGTTCTGATCGTGTAGATTTTAAAGAGTCTATTCAGGCCGGTACCATTTTAGAATTGGTAGCCAGAGTGTCTCATGTTGGCCGCACGAGCATTAAAGTACAAGTGGATATTTTTGTTGAAAATATGTACGACGATAATCAACATAAGGCAATATCAGGTAGTTTTACCTTTGTTGCCTTAGATGAGCAGCGTAAACCTACCCCCGTGTTAGATGCGACGCTTGTGTAACTGGCCCGACCTTGTTATTTTTAGCGGCATGCCATCACCCTATATTCTAAGAGGTCGATATCCTTATGAAAACTGCCCAGCAATGGTTTAACGAATACGCCGTTAGTCATCAACATCCCACCAATAAACTGATCCATTGGTTGGCGGTACCTACCATTTATGCCACGGTGATTGGTTTGCTGTGGCAAATACCTATGCCGATTGCCAGCTTAGCCGAGCAGGGTATCAATTGGGCATTATTGTTGTTGATGCCAGCCTTATTGTTTTATTTTTTATTGGCATTTAGCCTCGGGCTAGGCATGACCATTTTTTCGGCCGCGGTAGTCACGCTGATTCGTATGCTAGAGCAACAAAGCGTGATCGACATTTGGCAACTTTCGCTGTTAGTCTTTATCGTGATGTGGGTGCTACAATTTGTTGGCCATAAAATCGAAGGCAAAAAACCGTCATTTTTTCAAGACTTAGCCTTTTTGCTAATTGGTCCAGCCTGGTTATTAGGCTTTGTGCTGAAACGATTACATATTCGCTATTAAGCAGCGTTCTTGCTTACACAATCCTTCGATAATGTTATGGCTTAATTCCTTACTTGCGATTAATGTCTGGCTAAATACGGCAGGCGGGTAAGGTTTTGGCCACGTTGAAGGCTATAATGGTGCCATTCGTGTGTGTTAACCGGCGTGAAATTTGAACAAACTCTTTGAAGACAGAAATCGTCAGTTTTGGATCCTGCATACGCTAGGTTGGCTTGGTTTTGCTATTGTAAATTACTTAAGCTCATTAATGCTGGATACGCGGGATGCGTTTCTCATTGTGATCAGTTTAGACGCCTATGTTGGCTGGTTACTCACCATTCCTTTACGCTATTTGTATCGAAAAGTGTGGTTTTGGGATCCGTGGAAAATGATCCTGGTGGTGCTTGGGGTGGCATTGTTTATTGCCATGCTGTGGACGGTGATACGCAACTTTAACTATTGGGAGATTTATCGCCACGGTTATCGTCCGTCCGATTGGCTGCTTTACATTAAAGACACGCCTGCTGCATTTTATGTCATGCTTAGTTGGAGTGGATTGTATTTTGGGATCAAATACTATCAAACCTTACAGTTAGAAAAACAAAAGCTGCTAACGGCGATGAATAAAGCGCATGAAGCCCAACTTAAAATGTTGCGCTATCAACTTAACCCACATTTTTTGTTTAATACGCTTAATGCTATTTCAACGCTGGTATTGATTAATGACAACGACACGGCGAACAAAATGGTAAGCCGGTTGAGTGATTTCTTACGTTATTCGTTATACAAAGATCCCATTAACAAGGTGATGCTTGAACAAGAAATATATGCTGCACGTTTGTATTTAGAAATTGAAAAAGTGCGCTTTTCTGAACGTTTAACCATTACCATTGATCTTGAGCCTGGCACCGAAAAAGCGCTGGTACCCAGTTTAATATTGCAACCGCTGATTGAAAACGCTATTAAATATGCCGTGGCCAGTCAGGTTAATGGTGGTGAGATTGCCATTAAAGCCAAAATATTTGGTCACGATTTGTTATTAGAGGTGGCCGATAATGGGCCGGGAATGTCGTTGATTGATGGGGCGGTGAAAATCCCAGACAATAGTGATAGTGGTGTGGGTTTAGTCAATACGCGTGAGCGTTTGGCGGCGTTATACGATAATGATTTTGCCTTAGTACTAACCCATAATGAACCACGGGGCGTAAAGGTGAATATAAGAATCCCCTTACAATTAGAAAAAACGGAATCCGAGCATGCTTAATGTCATAGTGGTAGACGATGAACCTTTAGCGCGAAAAGGGATGTTGGTCCGGCTAGCCGCCTTTAGCGAGTTAACCGTTGTTGCAGAATGTAGTAACGGCCCTGATGCTATAAATGCTATTACAGAACTTGCCCCTGATTTGGTTTTTCTCGATGTTGAAATGCCGGGTATGGATGGCTTTGCGGTGCTAAAGCATTTACAGCAACAAAGCATAAAAATGCCTTATGTGGTTTTTGTTACCGCCTATGATCAATACGCGTTTAATGCGTTTGAGGTAAATGCGTTAGATTACGTGTTAAAACCCGTTGAGCCGGAGCGGTTAAAAGCGGCAGTTGAAAAAGTCATTACGTACCATGGTGCTTCGGACAATCAAAAACATAAAGATCAACTTACTGCTGCGGTGGCTCGCTTAACCGGTGATCAGCCTGATATGATCTTAGAGCGTCTTGATAAAGCAGAGCCTGTTGTTGGCAGTCGTTTTCCGGATGCCATTAGCATCAAAGACAGTGGGGAAATTACCCGAGTGCCCGTGGCCGAAATTGATTGGGTGGATGCGGCAGGGGATTATATGTGCATTCATACCCGAGACGGTCAAACGCACATTTTACGGCGCACCATGAAAGAATTAGAAAGCGAACTTGATCCACGTTTATTTGTTCGAGTGCATCGTTCAGCCATTGTCAACGTGCACACCATTGCAAAGTTACAAATGCTAAGTAACGGCGAACACCAATTAGTCTTAACCAATGGCCAATCCGTTAAAGTCAGCCGGAGTTATAAAGATCGGGTTAAACAAGTCTTTAGCCATTAGAATGCTAAGGCCTGTTGGCCTTTGTTGGTTAGAAACCTGTTCCCCCTAGTGCGCTAGTTGCGGCCAATTTGCTGTTGCCAGCGCACTAAGTAAGGATCAATAGCCTTACTACGATCCCCCGTTTTGGCAAGGGGATACCCTTGTAATGTGCCACTAACTTCTCCAGCCATCTGTAAATGTTCACCATTAATCACCAGTTCTACAGCAAAAGCGCCCAATTTTGTCGCCAAAATACGATCAGCACCTACTGGGCTGCCTCCGCGTTGAATATGCCCGAGAATACAGGCCCGACATTCAACACCAACGGCGTTAGTTAGTGCCTCGGCCAGTGCGCTGCTACCACCAGGATAACTGTTTTCTGCTACGACAATAATGTAGCTGGCTTTGCCTCTTAATAACTGAGCATGCTGAATAGGGGTGATGATGTGTTGTAAATTATGCGGGTCTAAAGGCCCAAATTCTGGACAAATAATTTGTTCAGCGCCACCAGCGATCCCGGCCGCTAAGGCTAAATAGCCACTGTGTCTCCCCATAAGCTCAACAAGAAAGATACGTTCAAAGGCATCTGCAGTATCACGAATTTTATCAATAGCATCTAGGGCGGTATCTAACGCCGTAGCATAGCCAATGGTCATATCGCTGCCATCTACGTCATTGTCGATGGTCCCTGGAACTCCGATTATTTGCCCTTGGTAATGTTCGGCAATCGCTAAGGCGCCTCTGAAGCTGCCATCGCCGCCAACCACAATGAGGGCATCAATATTAAGTTCATGTAGGGTGGCGGCGGCATGCCTTGGTCCCTCAACAGTGTGTAACCCCGGACAGCGCGCACTTTTTAATATTGTGCCACCACGTTGAATAATATTATCAACATGGTGTGTCATTAGGGGCTGATAGTCTTGTTGCAGTAATCCAATAAACCCATGTTTAAAGCCAACAACGTCAATCTGGTGATGCGCCGCGGTCAGCACGATAGCGCGAATAGCGGCGTTCATACCAGGTGCATCACCACCTGAGGTGAGAACACCAATACGTTTAACCATAGACATGATAGTGTGTTCCTTTAATATGTAAGTGCTTTGTGCATTCGCTGTAGCTGGCAAGGGCGTGCTGCCTAACCTATTGCTTCATCTATCGTTTCGCTTGCCTGCGCTGTAGGGATAATCAAGTATAGTGATAAAACGCCGAAAAACTTTGATTTAACGCAATTTTAAAGAAAAGCCGCGACAGTTAGTCTGCTTTTAAGCGACAATAAGCCTCTGACATTTTGTCAGTTGTATGGTTTAGGAAAAGTCATTGCATGCATCAAATCACCGGTAAAGCATTTGTAGGCCTCCTGTTGGCTTTAACCACGGCGATATTGTGGGGTATTTTGCCCATCGCGCTAAAAATTTTGCTGGAAGTGCTCACAGCAAATACCATTACTGCTATTCGCTTTTTAGTTGCTGCAATACTTGTAGGTGTCTGGTTGGGATTGCGCGGTAAATTACCGGCCTTAAAAGGTTTAAAACAGCCGAAAATAGCGGGATTGATGATCATTGCTATTGTCGGCTTGTTATTAAATTACATTTTTTATTTGTCAGGGTTAAACAATCTTACGGCAGAAACGGCACAAACATTAATTCAGCTAGCGCCGTATTTGATGATGCTGGGCGGTGTTATTATTTTCAAAGAACGTTTGTTGTTTTGGCAGCGGGTTGGGGCAGTATTGCTTGTCGTGGGACTATTGCTGTTTTTTAACGAGCGCTTAGTTACCCTTATGTTAGACGCGAGCAGTGAAACCTTGGGGGTATTATTGGTTATTGTTGCCGCCGTTACGTGGGCAGCGTATGCCTTAGCGCAAAAGCAATTATTGGTACATTACACCTCAAAACAAATTATGTACCTTATTTATGTTGCCGGTACCATTGCCTTTATCCCCGTGTCAGATTTTCAGCCGATAGCCAGTTTATCGTGGTTACAATGGTCTTTACTGCTGTTTTGCTGCTTAAATACGGTGGTGGCGTATGGGGCTTTTGCAGAGGCATTACATCATTGGGAGGCCTCAAAAGTAAGTGCCGTTTTAGCGATCACGCCACTTATTACCATTTTAAGTGCCAATATTGTGGCATGGATTTGGCCGCAATTTGTCCCACAGCAACTCAATCTTTGGTCTTGGCTTGGCGCTTTCTCGGTTGTTGCTGGCTCAGCCTTAACCGCATTAGCCCCACAATTTGCAGAATACCGAGCAGCTCGCCGCGTACGAAAACTGCAACGAGATGTGTTGTAACCTCTTTAGCTCAACGCGCTTGATGGCTTAATAGGCATAAAAAAAGCCCCAAAAAAGGGCTTTTTTATTAGGTGTGTTTTGTACTTCGCCTAGCGTATTAAACCGCTAGATATCATTATTTTACCGTTACAATTTTACAGGTATTAGACGCGCCAACTTGTAGCATAACATCGCCATGGGTCATGATCACTAAATCGCCGGCTTTTAATCCCGCTTTGTCGCGAATCACATCAATAGCACGATCGGCTAATTCGGCAACGTCCACTTCGGTACTGTCAAAGAAAGCTGGATAAACCCCACGATACATCGCCATTTTGTTTAACGTTTTTACATGACGCGATAAAGCAAAAATAGGTTGCGACGAGGTAATACGTGACATCAATTTGGCCGTGTAGCCTGACTCTGTCAGGGTGATAATCGCTTTGATCCCTTCCAAATGATTAGCGGCATACATGGCAGATAAGGCAATGGTTTCACTGATTTCAGTGAAGCTTAAATTCATCCGATGTTTCGAACTTTGGATAGAAGGGTGTTTTTCTGCACCATTACAAACCCGAACCATAGCTTTAACGGTTTCAATGGGGTATTTACCTGCGGCCGTTTCTGCTGAAAGCATTACGCCATCGGTACCGTCTAATACGGCATTGGCCACATCCATCACTTCCGCCCGTGTTGGCATGGGGCTTTCAATCATGCTTTCCATCATTTGCGTTGCGGTGATGACGATGCGATTTAACTGGCGTGAGCGTGCAATAATGCGTTTTTGTTGACCGACTAATTCAGCATCGCCAATTTCAACACCTAAATCACCACGTGCCACCATCACAGCATCTGATGCGCGAATGATGTCATCTAACGTTTCATCATCAGCAACCGCTTCGGCGCGTTCCACTTTCGCCATAATACGTGCTTCAGAACCTGCCGCTACGGCTAGTTCACGGGCTAAACGTAAATCATCGCCACAACGAGGGAAAGACACAGCAAGATAATCTACATCAATCTCAGCTGCGGTAATAATATCGCGCTTATCTTTATCGGTAAGAGCAGGCGCCGTTAAGCCACCCCCTTGTCGATTGATACCTTTGTTATTGCTGAGTTTGCCGCCCACCGTTACCGTAGTAATCACGCGCTCGCCATTTACGGCATCAACTTGCAATTGAATACGGCCATCATCTAATAACAGTAAATCACCAGGCACTACATCTTGTGGCAGTTCTTTATAATCAATACCCACTTGGGTTATGTTACCGGCGCCTTTGGGCAGGGCAGCATCTAATACAAATTGTTGGCCTTCTTCTAAAATGATAGCGCCATCTTTAAAGGTTGAAACCCGAATTTTGGGGCCTTGCAAGTCGCCCAATATAGCAACATGACAGCCTAATTTTGCGGCAGCGGCGCGCACCATTTGCGCGCGTTCTTTGTGATCTTCAGCAGCACCATGAGAGAAATTTAACCGAAAAACACTGGCACCTGCCTGAATCAGTTTTTCAATAGTAGCTTGGGTATTAGTGGCGGGGCCGAGGGTGGCGACGATTTTAGTTCTTCTAGGCATCGATAACTCCTGCTGTTAAGCGCAATTAGATAGCGTCATGCTTGACACAACCTAGTCTAATGTAATTTTATTACAGAATATAGCGCAAATCTGAATTAAAATTACAGATTGCGCTAGATTTTTCTGATTTAGTTATTAAGATCTTTCTTGTCGAAGCGTGAACCACGCAGGCTGTCTTTGACTTTTTTCAGATTCTCTCTGAATTTACTGCCACGACGTAACGTAAAACCCGTGGCCAAAATATCGATAAGCACTAATTGCGCAACGCGCGACGCCATTGGCATATACATATCGGTATCTTCTGGTACATCTAGCGACAGCACCAGAGTGCATTCGCGAGCAAGTGGGCTGTCGTAAGCCGTAATACCAATAACTGTGGCGTCGTTCTCACGAGCAATGGCTGCGATGTCGCAGAGATTTTTGGTGCGGCCAGTGTGGCTGATACAAACTACCACATCACCATCGCTACTATTAATAGCCGACATACGCTGCATTACAATATCGTCAAAACAGACAACGGGCACATTAAAGCGGAAGAATTTATTTTGGGCATCATGGGCAACCGATGCTGAGGCGCCTAAGCCAAAGAAGGATATTTTTTTCGCTTGAGTCAGCACATCTACTGCACGGTTAATCGCGTTAATATCGACGCGCTGACGAGCGGTATCTAATGCCGCCATAGTTGATTCAAATATCTTGGCAGTGTAGGCTTCCGGGCCATCTTCTTCTTCGACATGACGATTCACGTAAGGCGTACCATTAGCCAAGCTTTGCGCCAAATGTAATTTGAAATCCGGAAAGCCTTTGGTGTCTAAACGACGACAAAAGCGGTTTACGGTAGGTTCACTTACATCGGCCATTTTAGCTAACGCTGCAATACTACTATGAATGGTCATTTGTGGATTAGCTAAGATAACGTCTGCTACTTTACGCTCAGACTTGCTGAAGTTATTGACACTACTAACAATTTTTTCCAGTACATTCATTCGCGGATACCTGCGCTTGTCTGTCCCCGTACATGCGAGGCCATCTTGCTATGTTGTTTTTTGCCGGATTTGCTGTTTGTTCATCTGTGTTATTTCAAACAAAAAAACAAAACAGGTCTAAATTTACCACAAATCCAGAGGAATGCGATCAAGGCTGCACTATAATATACAGAGAGTCAAAATTTAAAACTGTTTTGTAATAAAATTACATAATATAGCGTTTACAAGGCACTTTCAGTCCGTTAGTATGGGGCAAGTGTTGTAAAATTACATCTTATTCAAGGCTGAGTTATGACAACCACAACGCAAAACCAAGCATGTGATCTTATTTTATTCGGCACCAAAGGCGATTTAGCACGTCGTAAATTGCTGCCAGCATTATATCAGTTAGAAAAAGCCGGCCTGTTGGCCAGCGACTCGCGCATTATCGGTGTTGCCCGTGACGAGATGGACAAAGCGGCTTATGTGGAATTGGTGAAAACCAATTTAGTGCGTTTTTTAAAGAAAGAACCTTTAGATGAGCAAGTGTGGGCAATCTTGTCTGCCAAACTGCATTATGTCGCTATCGATTTAACCAAAACGTCGGATTACCAAAAACTGGTAGCCGTTGTTGATATTGAGAAGCGCATCCCGGTAAGTTATTTTGCTACGCCACCGTCTTTATTTGGCGATTTATGTCGTGGTTTAGCAGAAGCTGGTTTAGCCGCGGAACCGTCTCGTGTGGTGTTAGAAAAGCCGATTGGTCATGATTTGGCGTCGTCTCGTGTGATCAACGATAAGGTGGCTGAGTACTTCAAAGAATGCCAAATTTATCGTATTGATCACTATTTAGGTAAGGAGACCGTGTTAAATCTGTTGGCATTACGTTTTGCCAATGCCATTTTTGCCTCTAACTGGGATCACAACGCCATTGATCATGTGCAAATAACGGTTGCAGAAGAAGTGGGTGTGGAAGGGCGTTGGAGTTATTACGATGATGCCGGTCAAATGCGTGATATGGTTCAAAACCATTTACTGCAGGTTTTATCCTTAATTGCCATGGAGCCACCCGCGCGCTTAGATGCCGACAGTATTCGTGACGAAAAGCTGAAAGTACTCAAAGCACTGCGCCGGATTGATCATACCAATGTGCAAGAAAAAACCGTGCGTGGACAATACGCTGCGGGCTTTGCGACAGGTCAGGCGGTACCAGGTTACTTAGAAGAAGAGGGCGCACGCCCGAACAGTAAAACCGAAACCTTTGTTGCCATTAAAGTGGATATTGATAACTGGCGTTGGGCGGGTGTACCGTTTTACCTGCGAACAGGCAAGCGCATGCCGAAAAAACACAGTGAGGTGGTGATTTGCTTTAAACCCCAACCACACAATATTTTTCACGAAACTTATCGCGAATTACCCGCCAATAAACTGATCATCCGTTTACAGCCCGATGAAGGTGTTGAAATTCAAGTCATGAATAAAATCCCTGGCTTGGGTGAGAGTATGCGTTTACAGCAAAGCAAACTCGATTTAAGTTTTGATGAAACGTTCAAATCGCAGCGCATTGCCGATGCCTACGAGCGTTTGTTGCTAGAAGCGATGTTAGGTAATCAATATTTGTTTGTGCGCCGTGATGAAGTTGAGCAAGCATGGCAATGGGTTGATGGCATTATTAACGCATGGCGTAATAGTAACGAGCCGCCAAAATCTTACCAAGCGGGCAGTTGGGGCCCCGTATCCGCTATCTCTATGATGGCGCGCGATGACAGAAATTGGGACGAGTAATTTATGCAATTACATCAATTTACCGACAGTGCGGCTTTAAATAATGACTTTGCAGCAAAGCTCGTTGCGATCCTTAGCAATGCGATCTCAACGCGTGGCGCGGCCTATTTAGTCGTATCCGGAGGCAGAACACCTCAAGCCTTATTTCAAGCGTTGGCAGCAACGCCTTTGGCATGGGAAAACGTGACTATTTTGCTGGCCGATGATCGTTATCTTCCTACAGACTCAGAGCAAAGCAATGAACGTTTGGTAAAAGCAACGTTGTTACAACAGCATGCGGCGCACGCAACCTTTATTAGTTTATATGCTGAGGCTGAAAACGCTTTTGCTGCAGTGCCCGCTATTCTGCCGCGCGTAGCGTCTTTGCCAACGTTTGATGCCGTGATTTTAGGCATGGGTGAAGATGGCCATACGGCGTCTTTATTCCCTTGCAGTAAACAATTAGCAGAAGGGTTAGCTGACACAGCGCCGGCAGTCTTGGCGGCAGAGCCAACGTCTGCTCCCTTTCAACGGATCAGTTTAAGTAAAGTACGCTTACTCGACAGCAGACATATTTTTTTACACTTGGTAGGTGAGAACAAGTTCCCGGTTTTACAACAGGCTCTTGCTGACACCGATCCTATGCAAATGCCGATAAGGGCTTTCTTGCATCATCCTTCAGTGTCAGTTGATGTGATGTATTCACCGAAATAGAGGTTAGTTATGAATCCAGTGGTTCAGCAGGTTACCGATCGTATTATTGCTCGCAGTGAAAAAAGCCGCGCTATTTATTTATCACGGCTTGAGCAAGCCCGTAAAAAAGGCCCACATCGTGGCGTGTTAAGTTGTGGTAATTTAGCGCATGGTTTTGCAGCCTGCAGTGCAGCCGAAAAAGCCGATTTACGCAGCTTAACCAAGGCGAATATTGGTATTATTTCGTCTTATAACGACATGTTATCTGCGCATCAACCTTATCAATTTTATCCCGATGTGATTAAGCAGGCTGTTGCAGACGTGGGTAGCGTTGCACAATTTGCCGGGGGTGTACCTGCTATGTGTGATGGCGTAACCCAAGGTCAGCCAGGTATGGAGTTAAGCTTACTTAGCCGGGATGTTATTGCCATGTCAGCGGCCGTGGGGTTATCTCATAATATGTTTGATGGCGGCCTGATGCTGGGGATTTGTGACAAAATTGTCCCAGGTTTATTAATGGCAGCACTGAGCTTTGGCCATTTACCCTTTGTGTTTGTTCCTGCTGGCCCCATGCCATCTGGGATCCCAAATAAAGAAAAAGCCCGTGTTCGTCAGTTATTCGCTGAAGGCAAAGTGGGTAAAGAAGAATTGTTAGAGGCGGAATCTAAATCGTATCACTCCGCGGGCACCTGTACCTTTTATGGCACGGCGAATTCAAACCAGCTCGTGGTGGAAATGATGGGACTGCATTTACCGGGGTCTTCTTTTGTTAATCCAGGTACCGAATTACGTGATGAATTAACCAAAGCGGCGGCACGCCAAGTAACGCGTTTAACTGAGCTGGGTAATGATTATCTTCCTATCGGTAAGTTAGTTGACGCTAAAGCCGTAGTGAATGGCATCGTGGGATTACTTGCCACAGGCGGTTCAACCAACCATACCATGCATTTAATTGCCGTAGCGCGCTCAGCTGGTTTTATTGTCAATTGGGATGATTTTGCGGAATTGTCTGATGCGACACCATTGATCACACGCATTTATCCAAATGGTCAAGCAGATATTAACCACTTCCAGCAAGCTGGTGGTATGGCTTACCTGATCCGCACGCTGTTAGATCAAGGCCTATTGCACGAAGATGTGCAAACGATTGCTGGTCCAGGCCTACGCCGTTACACCCAAACGCCAGTGATTCAAGATGGCAAATTGGCGTGGATCGATGGACCTGACGTTTCGTCCGATCTTGACGTGTTAACCTCTGCCGATAAGCCATTTAAAGCGCACGGTGGTTTAATTTTGATGGCCGGAAATATTGGCCGCGCTGTCATGAAAACATCGTCTTTACGAAGCGGCACTGAGGTCGTAAAAGCGCCTGCAGTGGTATTTCATAGCCAGCATGAATTAGATGCCGCCTTCAAAGCCGGTGATTTGAATAAAGATTGTGTGGTTGTGGTGCGATTCCAAGGTCCAAAAGCGTGCGGCATGCCGGAGTTACACAAACTCACGCCACCGTTGGGCGTGTTACAAGATAAAGGCTATAAAGTGGCCTTAGTGACAGATGGTCGTATGTCGGGCGCCTCAGGCAAAGTGCCGGCCGCGATTCATTTAACACCTGAAGCGGTTGATGGTGGCAATATTGCGAAAATTCAAACCGGCGATATGATTTTGGTGGATGGTGAAACCGGTAAGCTAGAGATATTAGTGGATGCTGCAGAATTGGCGGCGCGGCCGTTAGCGACCTCTGATATGAGCGGTAATTTTTATGGCATGGGCCGTGAAATGTTTGGCGCACTGCGTCAACAATTAACAGGTGCAGAGCAGGGCGCGTGCAGTCTCTTCATTACCGAGGAGCATTTGCATGGCTGAGTTACGTCAATTTGCTATCGTGGCGGATATTGGCGGCACGAATGCCCGTTTTAGCCGTGTCGCGCTTGATACCTTAGCGCTTGATCAAGTGGCGGTTTACCCCTGTGCAAACTTTGCCAGTTTAGCGGATGCTTTAAGTCATTATCAGCAAGAACAAGACCTTACTGCCATTAAAGATGTTGCCATCGCCATTGCCTGCCCGGTTAATGGCGACGATGTTAGGATGACAAACTTTCATTGGCAATTTTCTATCAAGCGTATGCAGCAAGACCTCGGCTTGCAAACATTGTTAGTAATGAATGATTTTACGGCCGTGGCCATGTGTTTACCGGCCTTGGCCAGCGATCAAAAGATCCAAATTGGTGGTCAGCCTGCGCAAGTGGGCAAACCGATGGCGGTATTAGGTGCCGGTACCGGTTTGGGGGTGGCGCATCTGATCCCTGTCGCGGACAAATTTGTGCCCTTACCAGGTGAGGGCGGTCATGTCGATTGGGCGCCGCAAAATACTCAAGAATGGTTTATTCAGCAACATTTAGCTGCACAATACGGCCATGTTTCTCCTGAACGCTTACTTTCTGGTCCAGGGTTAGAAGCCATCTATCAGGCCTTAGCCGCTTATCAACAAATCGAAGCTCCGGCTTTAACGGCCGGCGAAATTGGTCAGCATGCCTTAAGTGATACTTCTGCACTTGCCGTCGCTACAGTGAAACAGTTCTATGCCAGCTTGGGCAGTATTGCCGGCGATTTAGCATTAACACTTAGCACCTTTGGCGGCGTTTATGTGGCTGGCGGGATCGTGCCCAAATTATTACCGTTACTTGGGAATAGTGCCTTTCGGGAGCGTTTTGATGCCAAAGGCCGTTTTGCCGACTTTAATCGGCAAATCCCTATTTTTATCGTGACTGCAGAACAACCAGGATTACTGGGTGCAGCCGTTTATCTTAAACAAACATTGGCGGGTTAAGTTATGGCATTTACGAATTGGCAATTACAACCGTCAGTGTTGTTCGCAATGGGACCTGTGGTGCCCGTTATCGTAATTAAGGATCTTGATGATGCCGTGCCATTGGCACGGGCATTATTAGCAGGGGGTATCAAAGTATTAGAAGTCACTTTGCGCACACCTGCAGCGTTAGAAGCAATTAAGTTGATCGCAGAGCAGGTGCCTGAAGCCGTAGTGGGCGCCGGAACAGTGACCAATGCCGAACAATTACAAGCCGTTATTGCTGCCGGAGCTAAGTTTGCCATTAGCCCAGGGATGACGCGTGAATTACTGCAAGCGGGTAAAGAGGCAGCAATTCCCCTAATTCCAGGTATTGCCAGTATCTCTGAGCTTATGGAAGGGATGGGCTTAGGCTATACCCATTTTAAATTTTTCCCAGCTGAGGCTGCAGGCGGGACAAAGACCTTGAAGTCAATTTATGGGCCTTTTGCGGATATTCGGTTTTGCCCAACAGGTGGCATTAACGAACAAAATTACCGTGAATATTTGGCGTTACCCAATGTAAGTTGTGTTGGGGGCTCATGGATCGTCCCTGATAATGCCATTGCGAGTAAAGATTGGCACAAAGTGACAGAGTTAACCGCAAAAGCGGTAGCGGCTGCTCTGTAAGTCAAACGATACACACTTTGCCGCCACGCTATTATCAAGGTGGTTGTTTACGTGTTTAAACCGGCTCAGGCCGGTTTTGCTTTATCAGCTAAACTGCCTAGGGTGCTTTGAGTTTTTGCCATAAACCGCGTATGATAGCGCTCCTTTTTTCGCTGTTTTAACCCAGTAACGGATCAATTTGTGATTTCAACCAATAACATTACCATGCAATTCGGCGCTAAGCCGTTATTCGAAAATATTTCAGTTAAATTTGGCGAGGGTAATCGCTATGGTTTAATTGGCGCCAATGGCTGTGGCAAGTCGACGTTTATGAAAATTCTGAGTCGCGAACTTGAACCCAGTGCCGGTAATGTGTTTGTTGAACCAAATCATCGCGTGGCGAAGTTACACCAAGATCAGTTTGCTTTTGAACAATTTAGTGTCATTGATACGGTGATCATGGGCCATGCTGAATTGTGGGACGTTAAATCAGAGCGTGATCGTATTTATGCTTCTGCTGAGATGACCGAAGAAGAGGGCATGAAGGTAGCCGATTTAGAAGTCGCCTTTGGTGAAATGGATGGTTATTCGGCCGAGTCACGCGCCAGCGAATTACTGTTAGGCGTCGGGATCCCAATTGAACTTCATTACGGCTTAATGTCGGCTGTTGCACCAGGGTTTAAATTACGGGTGTTATTGGCACAAGTCCTGTTTGCTGATCCAGAAATTATGTTGTTAGACGAACCGACCAACAACTTGGATATTAATACCATTCGTTGGTTAGAAAACGTGTTGGCTGAACGTAATTCTACCATGGTGATTATTTCGCACGATCGGCACTTTTTAAACAGTGTTTGTACGCACATGGCCGATTTAGATTTTGGTGAATTGCGCGTATATCCTGGCAATTATGATGAGTATATGACGGCTGCAACACAAGCACGCGAGCGTCTCCTGTCTGATAACGCTAAGAAAAAAGCGCAAATTGCTGAGTTACAGACTTTCGTGAGCCGTTTCTCTGCGAATGCGTCTAAAGCGCGTCAAGCGACCAGCCGTGCAAAACAAATTGAAAAAATTCAGTTAGAGGAAGTAAAAGCCTCTAGCCGCGTTAACCCCTTTATTCGTTTTGAACAACAAAAACAGCTTTATCGCTTAGCGTTAGAGGTAGAAGGCTTAAACAAACGCTTTGGTGAGTTACATTTATTAAAAAACCTAAAAATGACTATCGAAGTTGGCGAGAAAGTGGCCATTTTAGGTGCCAACGGTATTGGTAAATCGACGTTATTAAAGTGTTTAGTGGGAGATCTCGCCCCTGAAAGCGGTTTAATAAAATGGTCAGAAAACGTTACCATTGGTTATTATGCGCAAGATCACGCGCACGAATTTGCTGAAGATATCAGTTTGTTTGATTGGATGAGCCAGTGGAAGCAACCGTCTGATGATGAACAAGCCATTCGAGGTATTTTAGGACGTTTACTGTTTTCACAAGATGATATTAAAAAATCGGTAAAAGTGCTGTCAGGTGGTGAACAGGGTCGGATGCTTTTTGGTAAGTTAATGCTGCAGCGTCCCAATATTTTGGTGATGGATGAACCGACTAACCACTTAGACATGGAATCAATCGAATCATTAAATTTAGCGTTGGAGCATTACAAAGGCACCTTGTTATTTGTTAGTCACGATCGTGAATTTGTTTCGTCGTTGGCCAGTCGCATCATTGAGATTACCGATCACGATGTCCGTAACTTTGTTGGTAGTTATGAAGAGTATCTAGCACAACAGCTCGCCGCACTTCAAGCACAGCGCTAAGACGACGCTTATCTAATTATTGATGGTCATCGCGGACAGTATGTTGCGATGGCCATTGATTTTTACCATTTTGCCCCCATATAGTAATAATAGCTTTTTAAACCTTAAATCATCCAGGTAATAACACTATCACGTATTTTAGGTGTTCATCCTAGCATTGCTAGAGGTGCGTGTTTTGTGATTGTAGTAATGTGTTATTGTTTAGGCATGATTTATCACCAACGGGGAATGTTATGAAAATTAATATCGGTATTGATGAAGAGCAACGTAAAGCGATAGCGCATGGTTTATCTGTGTTGCTGGCGGATACCTACACCTTATATTTAAAAACGCACAATTATCACTGGAATGTCACCGGGCCGATGTTTCAAACCTTACATACATTATTTGAGACCCAGTATACCGAGCTTGCGGTAGCGGTTGATGATATTGCTGAGCGGATCCGTGCTTTAGGCGAGTTCGCCCCCGGTTCTTATAAAGAGTACGCCAAACTAACCAGCTTAAAAGAAGCTGACAGCGTGCCTTCAGCGGAAGAGATGATTAAAGATTTAGTAAAAGGCCAGGAAGCTATTGCGAAAACAGCACGCTCTATTGTGCCTATTGCTGATGGTGCTTCAGACGAAGTCACGCTAGATTTACTGACGCAGCGTATGACGGTACATGAAAAAACAGCGTGGATGTTACGTAGCTTAGTTGCATAAATGTATTTGTTTCCTAAAGGAGCCCTTGGCTCCTTTTTTTATTTGTGCTTTTTCACACGGGCGATCATAAAAACTGCTAAGATTCTGCATGAAAACCTTGTAATATTGCGGCTACCAGCAACAGGTATGCTGTTGGCAACGCTGAGTTGACGTTTAGATAATCCCGGAGAAGCCCAAATGAATGCGTTACAGTATGCGCAGAATGTAATAGAGCTGTTTTCTTTACCCGATAGCTACTTCCGGGTGCGTGAATTAATGGAGTCAGAAACGGCAGATCTGGACGATATTGCCGAAGTCATTTTGCTTGATCCCGTGCTCACCTCAAAATTACTAAAGTTGGCGAACAGTGCCGTTTATCGCTTACCCTATCAAGTTGAAAATGTAAGTAAGGCCCTGTTAGTCTTAGGTAAAACACAAGTCTATAATCTTATTTTAAGTATCGGTATTAGTTCAGCCTGCAGTCAATTAAACACGGAGTCTATTGATTTAGATCGGTTTTGGGAGCAAAGCGTAAATGCAGCTTTAATTGCTAAATATCTGGCTACGCAATTGGGCTTAAAATCGGCAGATAGGGTGTATGTATCAGGTTTGCTTCATAATATTGGCGAGTTGGTTGTTGCCCAGCAAAATCCAGACATTGCGGCTAATGCACAAGCATACACTCCTGAAATCATGCCATGGCAGTTGCAGCAAACGCTTTTAGGCTTTAGCTATGCAGCCTGTGGTGCAGAATTACTTTATTTGTGGCAACTTCCTGATTTAATTGTTGAACCCATTGCTTTACAACACAATTTACAGTATCACGCCCGGGCCTTAGAAGAACTGGTCGTACATCTTGCAGTGCGATTAGCGCTAGCTAATCAGCACCCAGAGCTTTATAGTATGAAGTCAGTGGCGGACCCTGCCTTGCTTGAGTTACTGCAACTTGAACAAAGCGATCTCATCAAAGCCATTGATTTTTGTAACACTGAAGGGCTGTTTGTATTATCTGTATTAAACCCCAGGATCAGCACCATTTATTAATATCATCTGACTGCCACGTAAGGTGGCAGCTGTCATTTTTTTCGGATTAGAACATGTCTGCAAACTTTTCAACGAAGCGACCTTTGTACACCGGGTATGCCGGTTCAGCCTTACTTGAAACCCCCTTACTCAATAAAGGTAGTGCTTTTACCCGCGAAGAGCGGGCAGCGTTTAACTTAACGGGCTTATTGCCACCGCGTTATGAAACCATTGAGGAACAAGTCAGTCGCTGTTATCAACAGTATCGTAGTTTTGATGATGCCATTAATAAGCATATTTACTTGCGGGTGATTCAAGATAATAACGAGACCTTATTTTATCGTTTGGTGCAACAGCATTTAGAAGAAATGTTGCCCATTATTTACACGCCCACCGTTGGCGATGCATGCGAGCAATTTTCTGACATTTATCGCAGCGCACGTGGTCTTTTTATCAGCTATGAAGATCGACATAATTTAGACGATGTGCTTCGAAATGCTACCAAGGCTAAAGTTAAAGTGATTGTGGTCACTGATGGTGAGCGTGTACTCGGGTTAGGCGATCAGGGTATTGGTGGGATGGGGATCTCGATCGGTAAGCTATCGCTATACACCGCCTGTGGTGGTATCAGCCCAGCCTACACCTTACCGGTCATGCTGGATGTTGGAACCAACAACGAGAAATTGCTCAATGATCCTATGTACATGGGCTTGCGTCAAAAACGTGTTAATGCTGATGAGTACAATGCATTTATTGATTTATTTATTCAGGCAGTAAAACGCCGTTGGCCTGAAGCGATTATCCAATTTGAAGACTTTGCGCAGCCTAATGCGATGCCTATCCTACAGCGCTATCGTGATCAGGTGTGTTGTTTTAACGATGATATTCAAGGTACAGCTGCAGTAACAGTGGGTACCTTGTTAGCCGCCTGCCGTTCTAAGGGGGCACAATTAAAAGATCAAAAAGTGGTGTTTGTTGGGGCAGGCTCTGCCGGCTGTGGTATCGCTGAGCAAATTATTAGCCAAATGGTAGCCGAGGGTGCGAGTGAACAACAAGCCCGTGGTCAAATTTATATGGTTGATCGGTTTGGCTTGTTAGCTGAAGGTATGGCTGAGCTACGTGATTTCCAACAAGCTCTCGTGCAAACACAACAGGCATTGTCTGGTTGGAGTTATAGCGGCGAATTCCCAAGTTTATTAGATGTTATGCATTGTGCCGAGCCTACGGTATTAATCGGTGTGTCTGGCCAAGCAGGGCTGTTTACTGAGCAAATTATTCGCGCTATGAAAAAAGGCTGCGAATTACCGATTATCTTTCCATTGAGTAATCCATCACGTCAGGTTGAAGCAACACCAGAACAAGTTATTGAATGGACTGATGGTGAGGTAATTGTTGCCACAGGTAGCCCATTTAAACCGGTATCTTTTAATGGCAAAGTGCATGCGATTACCCAGTGTAACAACAGTTACATTTTTCCAGGTATTGGTCTTGGGGTAATTGCGGTGAAAGCGCGGCTGATCAGTGATGATATGTTGCGTGCTGCCAGTGAGACATTGGCAGCAAATTCACCCTTAGCCAATACCGGGCAGGGTGGATTATTACCTCCCTTTACAGAACTGGCCGCGTTAAGCAAAAAAATTGCGTTTGCAGTGGCCAAAGTGGCTATGCAGCAAGGTTTAGCCCTAGAGATTGATGACAATATGCTGCAACAGCGGATTGAAAATAATTTCTGGAAACCAGAGTATCGGCATTATCGACGGGTGAGCGGCTAAGGTAAAATAGCCAAAACGCCCAAACATACAAACAGCGGCGTTATTCCGCTGTTTGTATCAGTGCCAAAAGTGATTGGAATTGCTTATCCTGTAGCTGTTGCTGTTCAGCTAGTTCCGTTAACAGATTAATGGCCGTTAGCACCAATAGCTGATCGCGCGTGGCTAAGGGCAATTCCGCTGCCTGCAGGGCAAGGCGTTCATCAAGTTGACTCGCCATAACAGTAAGCTGCTTAACCTTATCAGACGGATTTTTAAAACGATAATCGCGTCCAAGAATGGTCAGAATATAAGGTTCATCGCGGTGCATTAGCGAGCAGCGGTGTCACTTAGGCTGGTTAATAAGGTTTGCAGGTTTTGGGTTAATTGTGCTTGTTGCTCATCCTTTTCCAGCATCTCTAATTGCAGCAGTTCGTGTTGCTCTTGTAATGTCGCCAGTTGCGTCGTTAATTGCTGATTTTTCTCAAGAAGGCGCTGTACTGCGATCTGCAGTTCAGAAAATAGGTGTTCGGTATTCATGAAGGCTCCGGCGTTTGCTAAAAGCCGCTACAGTAATGAAACTGCGCGGCTAAAGCCAGTGAAAACCCCCATTTGTTGCCTGATTGCTGCTTAAGTATGCAAAGCAGCTAAAGCGACAGCCAAAGTAGGATAGCGAAATCGTTTTTCGGTTGTCAAACCCAAATAGATTTTGCAATATTAAGCCTGAGTGTCAGCAAGCACTACTTGAGCCCGGCCTTGATGTTTTCCTCGATAAAGTGCGTCATCAGCCAGTTTTACCCAGGTATCAACTAGCCAGGTAGTTGTGGGTAAACAAACTACACCAAAGGTTGCACTATAAGCAATGTGGTGTTCAGCCTGAGTAAAAGGTGACGCTTTTAACGTGTTTAATAACGTGTCACAAAAGGCTTTAGCCGCCTGAGCATCGGCATGCGGTAGAGCCATAATAAATTCTTCACCGCCCCAGCGTCCGATAATATCGGTTTTTTTCGCTTGGCTTGCGATCAGTGAAGAGAAGTGTTGTAACACGCTATCACCGATATTATGTCCATACTGATCATTAATCTGCTTAAAATGGTCTATATCTATCAATACCATACTCATGGGATAGTGTCGCATACGCGCATGCGTTAGACTTTGCTCAAACTGTTCGACAAAGCCACCCCGATTATATAACCCCGTTAAGACATCGTGATCTGCACGATCTTTCAGCTTGACGGTTAACGCTTCTAGCTCACTGGTTCGCTCTTGAACCAATTTTTGTAAACGTTTATTCCGATTTTTTAGCCGGTTTTGCTGCACTCGCATAAATACCAGTACCAGCATAAGTCCTAGCAAAATAATCATAAACCACAACCATGATGCATACCACCAAGGTGCGTTAACGACGATATTAATTCGTAGTGGGCGTTCTGTTCCCACCCCTCGGCTGTTTTGTCCCTCTATTTCGAGCACATAGCGACCAGGTGCTAAATTGCTGTAGCGCGCTTCATGGCTTTTATCATAAGGGCTCCAACGATCAGAAAAACCGAGTAAGCGGCTGCGCGTGGTGTTTAGGGCTGGGTCGCGATAATCCACTAAGGCATACCCTATCACCAGCTCACGATAGCCATAAGGCAGTTCGATTGTTTCAGGGTAAGCTTGATAGGTTTTAGTCTGATCAGTGCCATCAATCACCACTTTGGCGATCACGAGGCGTGGTGCTTGAAAATTTTCATATTCAGGATGAATAGCTATTAAAACCGCGCCGGCGGCTGTCCCAAACAATACCTCACCTGCAGGCCCCACTGAATAAGACTTTTGTTGAGTCGTTAAATTCGGCAGACCATCATGCTTACCATAACTGACAAAACGTTGTAGCGATTGATCGAAACGGGCTATGCCGTTATTGGTCATGATCCAAAGTTGCTGCGAATGGTCAAAAAAAGCGCCGCTAATAAACAAACTGGGTAATCCTTGCTCAATAGCGTATTGGCTAACTCGCTGAGTTGCTCTATCGTAACGCCACAAACCAAACTCAGAACACAACCACAGTATTTGGTCACCTTCTGGTAATACACAAGTATAGCCATCTACTGCATTTTGATTGTTTATCTGAAGCCTTTGCCAAGGGGCGTTAGGCTGTGGTTGACTGAATACGCCCGAATAGCGTGTAACCGCGAAAGTACTACCATCGGTACTTTTACCCAATTGATAAATTTGATCGCCATTGGTTTCTTTTAATTGCGCCAGCTCCAACTGCGCGTGCTGTAATTCGGGCTGCCAAACCAATAATCCTTGCTGCCACACCCCTAAATAAAAATGGCCTGCATCAGAAATATAGAGCTCTGTTACACCGCCAACGTGCATATTAGCCAAATCAAATGGCGTATTAACCGCGACAAGTGTGTTTTGTTGCAGCTGATACAAACCGCGATCCGTCGCGAGCCATAATTGTCCTGTTGGATCCGCCGTGATCCGAAACACCTTACGGATCCCAAATTGTTTGCGTAGCTCAATAGCATGCCAATCTTCTGTATTAGCATCACGGTAAAGTAAATTGTTTTGTGCTGCTAGCCACATTCGCCCTTGTTTATCATGGTATATCGCGCTAATCAAACGCTCGCCAAGGGAGGCAACCGTCGCCGGCATGGTGTGAACTAACGGGATAAATCCCTTATATTGTGGGGTACCAATAAAAAAGCCTTGTTCACGACTACCCAACCAGAGCTGATCTGCGCTATCAAGGTAAATACTTCGAATATCCACATCAGGTAGAGTGTTGTAGCCTAAACTAAACAGTGTCCATTGCCGCGTTTGGCTATTAAGTTGATATAAACCATCAAAAGCACCAACCCACAAAGCGTGGTTTGTTCCACGATGCAGGGCATTTACACGGGGCTGAGGTAGGTTATCTGGCGCCGCAATTCTTACAAAACACATGCACGCCGTTTCAAACACAAACACGCCATTTGCCGCCCCAGCCCAAACAGTGTGATCAATAAATTCAACCGTTCTCACTTCTTGCGCACGTTCGCTTATGGCATGTTCGGTATCAGGCAAAAAGAACTGCTGGTATTGATTATGTTGTGGATCGAGCAAAAAAAGGCCATTTGAGGTTGCAAACCACAATCCTGTTGGCGATTCAGCAATGCCCCAAATTCGTTGTTCAAATAAGGGATGTGTTGGTTCATCGAATGCATAACGGTGCAGTACTAAGGGATTTTCAGGATAAATAACATACAAACCGGCAATGGTGCCTACCCATATCCGCTGCTGACTGTCTTGAAATAGTGTTTGGATACGCGGTGTCGATAAAGCATGGGGATCATTGGGTTTAATTGGAAAGACAAAAGGCATATCTTGATTGTGCGGATAATAAAGTAATCCCTCTCGCCAGCTGGCAACCCACAGATCGCCCTTAGCCGTGAGTAAAAAGTTATTGGTATTTTTTCGACTACCTCGGCGTACGTCTGGTTCTAACCAATTGATACTGGTTAATCCATCATAGCGAAGTAAACCATCGGTATCAGAGGCAAACCAAATAAATCCAGCACTGTCTTGTGCAATATGATAAACCGATGATTGCCTTGCGGACAGGGGATCGCTGGGTGAGCTAAACGTATAGTGGCTTGCTTGCAGTGCGACCGAAAACAACATAAAAGCGACGAATGTGAGCCGAAGAACCAGTATCAGCATTACTACGGTATTTCCCTATGACGTTATATGACTAGTTATACCTGCTTTAATGACGGCAAACAATAAATTGCCCACCTAAAACATTAATCTTTGTTAAAATAACGGCTAGCAACAGGATAGTCGTTTAAAGCAGGCCGGCTTTAAACTTGTCGTCATCAGCGCATACGGCCAGCGCGGTAGTCGTCGTTGTTATGTTAAAAAACATTATTGGATGTATTCTGGCGTTGTATGTTACCGCTAGCCAGGCGGAACCGGCAAATTTTGATCAAGCCAAAGTAAGTTTAAAACAGATTTATGCTGGGCAAGAACGCACTTTTTATTGTGATTGTGCGATCAATTGGGTAGGGCGCAGTGGTGGAAGAGTAGATCATGCGTCCTGTGGTTTTGAAGTGTATTCACCGCGTGGTTTACCCAGCGAAGCAACATTAGCACGTGCTGCGCGTTCAGAAGTGGAACATATTATTCCAATATCCTGGGTGGGAAAACAGCTAAGTTGTTGGCAACAAGGCGGGCGTAAAAATTGTCAGGCAACCGATCCCTTATTTAATAAAATAGAGGGCGATTTATTTAACCTAACCTATGCTGTTGGTCAAATTAACGGTCTGCGTGCCGATTTCCCGTTTGGGATGGTGACTGAAAATACCCCCGCACAGTTTGGCCAATGTGACATTAAGATTGATACTAAAAATCGAAAGGTACAACCTAAAGCGAGTATTCGTGGTGATATTGCACGTGTTGCTTTTTACATGGCGGATCGCTACAACCTGCGTTTAAGCCGACAAGATCAACAGCTGTATTTAGCCTGGCATCAACAGGACCCTGTTTCACCATTAGAGCTAGAGCGCCATCAACGCACGGCGACGCTGACCGGACGAACAAATCCCTTTGTTACCGGTGAACAACAATGGCGACTGGGGTTTGTGACACGTGGCGAGGGCTTAAAATCCGCTACGCCGGCATTATATGCTGCAACGTCTGCGGGCCCCATTCATGGTAACCGTAACTCACGCATTTATCATCGGCCAGATTGTCCTAATTATCAAAGTATGGCGGCAACAAACCGAGTTGTATTTCCCTCAGTTGCGGCAGCTGAACAACAGGGGTATCGGCTTGCGGCGAACTGTCCTTAGCAATTTTCTGAATTTATTGTGCGTGGGCTACTCTAATAACGCATTCTGAATAAACATTTGCATAGAGAACTTAACATGATAAATAAGCTTTTTTTAGAAAAATTGTTGAAATCGGGTGCTGAATTAACGGGTAGCGGTAAAAGCACATCACATTCGCAGCAGGATATTACGCAAACGTTAGGCAGCCTGTTAAAGGGCAAAGGCGGCGCAGCGGTGGCTGGTGGGGCACTAGGCTATCTGCTGGGCAGTAAAAAAGGCCGCAGTATTGGTGGCAAAGTACTGACTTATGGTGGTTTAGCTGCATTAGGCGCCTTAGCCTACAAAGCCTATGGCGATTGGCAACAAAACCAACAGGCAGCGGGGCAACCGTCAACGCCATCACTACCACAAACACTCGGTAATATGAATGAGCAGCAAGTGGATCATCATTGTAAGGCGATTCTGATTGCGGTTATCGCAGCGGCTAAGGCAGATGGTCATATTGATGATCGTGAACGGGAAATCATTGATGCCGAAGTGGCAAAATTAACCGCCGATGCGGTGTTGATCCGTTTTGTTGATGCAGAGCTACAAAAGCCACTTGATCCTGCAGAGGTGGCTAAACATGCCAAATCTCAGGAGATGGCAGCCGAAATGTTTTTAGCCAGTGTGCTAGTGATAGACGAAGAAAGCTTTATGGAACGCAGCTATTTAAATGAATTAGCTCGACAGTTAACCCTACCAGAAGGGTTACAGCATGAACTTAAACAACAGGTCAAACAACTTACGTTGACAACGCAGGGCTAAGGTTAATTAGCTTTACGTTGTTGCAGGCTAGACATAACACGCGTATCGATGAACCTAGCCGATACGCAGTGTTTATGCATAGTGTGTTGTTACTTGGCATCCCAGTGCAAAGCGACTTTGCAGAAATGCTCAGAGTCCCAGTGGAATAAAATCATCACTACTATGGCGGTTTGCTAAGTGAGGCTCCGGTCCAAAAGTACGGTTTACCACATAACCACGCTTAACAGCAGGCCTATTATCAATTAACCTGGCCCAGCGCTGTACATGGGGATACTCGTGCACACTTAAAAACTCGGCCGCATCATATAACCGGCCTAATACCACGCCACCATACCAAGGCCAAATGGCCATATCTGCAATAGTATATTCCTCACCTGCAATATAGGTTCGCGTAGCTAATAACTGGTTTAACACATCAAGCTGCCGCTTGGTTTCCATGGCATAGCGATCTATCGCATATTCAATTTTTACGGGAGCATAAGCATAAAAATGCCCAAAACCGCCGCCTAAAAAGGGCGCACTGCCCATTTGCCAGAATAACCAATTAAACATTTCTGTACGTGTTGCACTGTCGCGTGGCATAAATGCCTGAAACTTTTCAGCCAAATATAGCAAAATAGCGGCAGACTCAAATACGCGCGTTGGTGGTGATGTACTGTGATCCAGTAATGCGGGGATCTTTGAATTAGGGTTCACGTCCACAAAACCACTGCTAAATTGTGTGCCTTCTCTAATATTAATCAGCCAAGCATCGTACTCGGCTGCATGGTGACCCGCAGCAATTAACTCTTCAAGTAAAATCGTTACTTTTACACCATTGGGGGTTGCCAATGAGTATAACTGCAAGGCATGTTGCCCTTTAGGTAAGACCATCTCATGTGTCGCACCGGCTATCGGCCGATTAATATTAGCAAAGGTTCCACCGTTTTGTTGTTGCCATTGCCAGATTTTAGGAGGGGTGTAACTGCTCATTATACGTCTCATTGTCAGTGCATGATGTTGTCATGCTTATGCCAAAGCTAAACGTGGCTTTTTAGCCACGTTATGGAAAAGGCAAAGGTTTATCGGTCAATATTGTTGAGTAGCAATGCTAGCTCATTAATTTTACTCACGGTTTCTTTAACAAGTTTATCGATTTCATTACTTGCAGACCTTGAGTTTGCCGCTAAGTTCCTTACTTCATCGGCTACTACGGCAAAACCACGACCAACTTCACCTGCGCGAGCCGCTTCAATGGCGGCGTTTAACGCCAACAGATTGGTTTGTTCCGAGATACCATTGATGGTACTAATGATACCGCTAATAGTTTCACTCACTTTTAGAACGCCTTGCATGGAGGCTTGGGTTTGGCTAACTGCCAGCTTGCGATCGGTAACATCGATACCAAAAAACACGTATTGCGTAATTTGACCTTTAAAGTTTTTTAATGAACAAAGACGCGAGTCGATACTAAGATCAAGTCCAGGTTGACTTACGTCGATACGCATTGAAACAAAGCCCGTTTTTTCAAGCTGTTGTTTTTCATCTGCGCTTAGTGAACTAAATACAATATCGGCAAATTGTTGCGGTTGTAATTGAGAGCCCAGTTTCTGCTGTAATAACGTGTTGGCGTTTAATAATTTTCCGTCTGTTTTTACCTCCATTAATACCAACGCTTCACTAATTGCATTCAGTTTGCGCGTAAAATCCAAAGCCATTTGTTTTACTGCAGTAATATTGGCTTGGACTGAAATAAAGTTTTTAACTTGGCGGTTTTCATCAAATACGGGGTTAATGGATAACGATACCCAATAGGGCTCACCGGTTTTTGAGTAGTTTAATATTTCATCATAAAAAGGCGATTTCTCACGAACGTGTTTGCGGATCCGTTCTACCGTTGCAGTATCAGTTTCGTGCCCTTGTAAGAAACTGCCTGGTTTTTTACCGGTAACTTCATCAAAACGATACCCAGTAAGACGTTCAAATCCATTGTTAACATATTGAATAAGACCTTCAGGGCCGGTAATGATTACCGCATTGTCGGTTTCGTTCGCAACTAAAGACAGCATTTCCCTTTCTTGTCTACGATTGACTTCCTCAGTCACATCTTTCACAAAGGCGGTATAAACAGTTTTGCTTTCTAATTTTACTTTAGACAGCGACAGCTGACCCCAAAGAATTTGACCATCTTTACGTTCAATTTTGATTTCGCGACTGGTACCGACAATTTTGTCTTTGCCGGTGGTTCTGTTGGCATTAACGTAGTTATCATGCTGACTTTGAATGACTTTAGGAACAAGCATTTTTACGTTTTTACCTAAAACCTCCTCACGTTGATAGCCCCACAATTTAACTGCCGCGGCGTTGTAAAGTGTTACATTGTTGTTTTCATCTATACACACTACCGCATCTAACGCTTGTTCTAGCGTTTGAAACATGGTTTCACGTGCTTCACGCTCTTTGGTGACATCACGCACAAAAGCGGTGTAATGCTTTTTACCCTTAACCTTTATTTGTGACAGTGATAACTGCACCCAGACTTTATGTCCGTCTTTGTGTTGTAACTGTACTTCACGCGAGCTGCCAACAATTTTATCTTGGCCAGTGGTGCGGTGAGAGTTTACATAACTATCGTGGTTTTGCCGTAAATGTGAGGGGATCAACATCGCGACATTTTTCCCAACAACCTCAGCGGCTTGGTATCCCCAAAGTCGTTCTGCTGCCGCGTTAAAAAAGGTTACATTGTTTTGCTCGTTAATCGTTATAACGGCGATGATGGCTTGCTCTAGTGCTTGATCTGCTTCAGATGTTCTCAAACTAAACAGCATGTGTTTCTCCATCGACTAAAGGTAGTTAATGCATAACATTAACCATAGGTGATAATCGCAAAACTGCCTGAAAATTTTTAAACATGGTGCGACATTTCAATCATTTGCCAACCGCAGTGTGAGATTACCTGCTGATTCAGTGAAATGTCATGTTAGTCTATTATTATTAGTAATTATTTATTAATGGAATAGGTCATGAAAAAAACTTTTTTTTGCAGCTTATTTTTGTGTACTACTGCTGTTGCAAGCACACCAGATATCACCATAGAGCGTTGTTTAGCGTTAGCAGACACTGAGCGTTTAGCTTGCTATGATGAAATTGTTAAAGCACAGCAAAAAGCGAGATTGCTAAAAGAACGCGAAGTAGAAACGCCAGTTCCCGCTGTTATTGTAGAAACGGATGGCACGCTGCTTCCTGCCCCAATCCCAGTTGCCACAATTTTACAAAGTTTGTGGGAGCTGGATGATCAAGATAAGCGTGGCACGTTTCGCGTAAGAACCTATCAGCCTAATTTTTTATTGCCGGTGAGTTATAGCGATTCAATAAACCGTCAACCGCAAAGCCCCACAAGAGAGGGCGCCGAGCTGCAAGAAAATTATAAAAATATTGAAGCCAAGTTGCAGGTATCGTTACGCGCCAAAATAGTGGAAGATTTTATATTACCGAATGCCGATATCTGGTTCGCATATACCCAAACCTCGATGTGGCAACTTTGGAATTCACAGGATTCAGCGCCTTTTCGTAGTACAGATTATCAACCTGAAGTGATCTATGTGATCCCAACGCGAGAGTATTTTAGTGATCTACCTTTTGGTTGGAGCATGCAAATGTTGCAATTAGGGTTTGCACATCAATCAAATGGACAAAGCGAACCATTATCACGAAGCTGGAATCGCGTGTATGCGGCCGCTGCGTTTGAGCGTGAGCAAGTGGGTGTGGCCCTTAAAGTCAATAAACGGATCCCAGAAACGTTGAAAGATGATGACAATCCCGATCTAACGTCTTTTATCGGTACCACTGAGTTACAAATTAGTTGGTTACCTGGTCGCTCAACCGCCGTATTTACCCGAAAAATGCGCTGGGATGATTTTAGTAAAGGTTCATGGCGTTTAGATTGGACTTATCCGTTAAGCAAAGAGCAACCCGATGGTTTACGTTTACATTTGCAATTATTTTCAGGCTATGGAGAAACCTTGTTAGATTATAACCATCGGCAAAATAGTGTTGGATTGGGTTTTATGTTGTTTAACTTTTAATAGGCTTTTCTGAAGATAAGGGACCCGCACAACGTAAGACGATTCCCTCTATTATCAATATCACTTATTTAATTGAGTCTTTATGTTTGTCGTTGATAAATTAATTTTACTTGCTGCCGTTTTAATTTTATTGGGTATTTTTTCAAGCAAAATATCAGCGCGCTTGGGTTTACCTATGCTGGTGCTATTTTTGTTAGTTGGTATGTTAGCGGGTGAAGATGGGATAGGGCGTATTGGTTTTGACAATCCTCACGCTGCGCATGCGTTAGGGACACTGGCGCTCGCGTTAATTTTATTTGATGGTGGCTTACAAACGCCGCTTAAGTCTATAAAGCAAGTGTGGAAGCCAGCCTCTATGTTGGCTACCTTTGGCGTATTAATTACTGCACTGATCACCGGCGCTGCTGCTAGCTACATTCTCGATATTAGTTTGCTCACGGGATTGCTGTTGGGCGCTATTGTGGGTTCTACCGATGCTGCTGCGGTATTTTCATTACTGCGAAACGCCGGTATTCATTTAAATCCTCGTTTAAAGTCGACCTTAGAGATTGAGAGTGCGTCGAACGATCCTATGGCTATATTTCTCACGGTGGGTTTATTGGAGATTTTAGTAAACGATATGCAACCTGGTTGGGGCTTGCTGCAAATGTTTGTGCTGCAAATGGGTGTAGGCGCCATTGTGGGAATAGCAGTGGGATTTGCGGTATTAAAAGTGATTAATCGTATTCATTTACAAGCCAGTGGCTTATATCCAGTGTTAGTGACCGCCGCAGGATTACTGGCGTTTGGTTTAGCTGCTAACACTGGCGGCAGTGGCTTTTTAGCCATCTTTATTTGTGGTGTGCTTATTGGTAATACGCAATTTGCTTTTCAGCGTACCACGTTTTTATTCCACGATGGCTTAGCATGGCTCAGTCAAATTACCATGTTCGTGGTTTTAGGTTTATTAGTTACGCCCAGCGCGCTGATGGATGTCTGGTGGCAAGGCGTTCTGATTGCCACAGTTATAGTGTTTGTTGCTCGCCCTTTAGCCGTGCTGCCCGTTTTAAAACTGTTTGGTTTTACTATGAGAGAAATGACATTAGTGTCGTGGATAGGTTTGCGTGGCTCTGTGCCCATTATACTAGCTATTTTTCCGCTGATGTTTGGTTTGCCCAATGCCGAGTTGCTTTTTACGGTGGTATTCTTTGTGGTACTGATTTCAGCAACCTTACAAGGTTCTACGTTAGCCTGGGTTGCCAAACGCTTAAAGTTAATTGAACAGCCGCCAGCGCAACCGCCTGCCACGTTAGAAATTACCTCCTTGGGTGATGTTGATGCTGAGATTGTGGAATATACCTTATCAACGCATTCACGTGCAGCATTTCGTCGCTTATCTCGCATGGCGTTGCCAGAGGGTGTTGTGGTTGCCATGATCACCCGTGGTGAAAAGGTAATTCCACCTCGCGGTTCAACCATTTTACAGCCTGGCGATCACCTGTTTATTGTGCTTAAAAATGATTATAAATTATTTGTTGAGCAAGCGTTTGCAGAGAAGGGATTTCAATCTGCGCGCCCCGTGGGCGAACTCAGGATGAAAGGTGCAACGAAACTCAGTGACATCGATTGGTGTTATGGCTATGGCAGTGAATTAAATCAGGGACGGGAAGATATCACCCTAGAGCATTTATGTCGCACCAAATTAGCTGACGCAACCGCTGAACAGGCCATGTTTAGCTATGCTGGTCGACGTTTTACCGTTGCTGAAATGCTTGGTGAGCGCGTGGTAACGGTGAGTATTGAGCCTGAGCTCGCATTGGAAACATCTTAGTTTTTATCGGCTTGTGCAAGCTTAGTCTCAATTTCCAGCCCAGTGCCACGAAATTGTAGCGTAATTCGAATGCAATCAGCGCAAATAGCGGCACCCAATAAAAAAGCCCCAACAAATGGGGCTATTTTAATAAAGTACTCGTTTACTAAAGCATCATGCATCCAAACAGCAAAGTGGGTTATTTAAGTACACCACTTAACAGGCTGAATCTACTGATTAATTATCATCATTCATTTGTTTTTGTTTGTGTTCCCAACGACGTTTAGCAAAACGGCGCATATTGGGAATATCATCCGTTTCGTCCATGATCGGCTGACCAATAATCGCTTCAATCACATCTTCCATGGTTACTAATCCTAACCAACTACCGTACTCGTCGTACACTAAGCAAAGATGCTGACGTTCGCGCATAAGTTGCGACATTAATTGCTCAACGCTAATTTTATCGGAGATAACTTTAACCGGCTTCATAATGTCGGCCACGCTTAGGTTGTCTTCGATATCAAGCATATCGTAACGAAACACTAAACCAAGAGGCGACTCTTCGCTATCTAATACTGGGTAACGAGAAAATTGATCCTTTTTCACACGGTCCATCAGATCAGACAAAGGCTCGTCTGGTTTGGCTGTTTCACACACGGTACGCGGCGTCATAATGTCACGTACTTTAACATCGTGTAAATCCAGTATATTGGCAATAACCCGTTGTTCGTCTTCATCTAACTTGTTTAATTCACGACCTAAAATCGTTAAGGCTTTTATCTCTTGACGTAAATCATGCTCATGATGACCACCACCAAACAGCTTCATAATTTGATCTGACATCCAAATAAAAGGTTTTAGGATAAAAATCATACTATTTAGCGTGGAAGGCAATATCGGCACTAATTTAGGCCAATAACGTGCACCAATGGTCTTGGGTAAGATTTCCGACAAAATCAAAATAAGCAAGGTCATTACCGCCGAAGCAATACCAAGATAACCGTCACCAAACACGACGGTAACTTGCGCGCCCACGCCTGTTGCACCTACGGTATGAGCAACCGTATTAAGGGTAAGAATGGCCGCAAGGGGCTGATCAATCTTCTCTTTGAGTACTTTAAGCTTTTCATAAAGCTTGGGGCGGGTGAGTTTTTGCTGGGCAATGTAGCTTGGGGTAATAGACAGTAGGGCAGCTTCCAATATCGAACAAATAAACGATACCGAAATAGATAACACCACAAAGGCGATTAAAAGACTCATACAGGTTGTTTACAACACTCCGTTTTGCTAAGGAAAATGCAGTATAAACAATTTTCTGGTTACGTAAAAATATATTTTATCCTATGATAGCGACATACTTCGTTGGTAAAAATGAAACATAGATCATGCCTGATAAATTTAAAGTTGATCCGCGCCATTATTTATTGATAGGCGCATTGTTATTAGCGTTATATGCCAGCTACATGCTTATTGCCCCCTATGTCGGGGCGATTGTGTTGGCTTTCGTGTTATCGCTGCTGTGTTTCCCTGTTCATCAATGGATAGAAACCAAATTGCCGGGTAAACCCAATCTGGCAGCGTCACTTTCTTGCGTGTTATTGGTTATTGTTATTCTGGTGCCGGCAGTGTTTGTGTTTGCTGCCATTGTGCAGCAAGGTATTGCCTTTACTAAGCAAAGCTACACATGGCTAAATGAAGGCGGGGCTGAGCAAGTACTGCAACATCCCTATGTGCAAACGGTGCAAGCTAAACTAGTTGATTACTTACCTGGCGAAAGTTTTACTACCCAATCGATTATTGAGAAGATGACCGAATTTGCCGCCGGATTTGGTAAAGAGTTATTAGATCTTAGTACCAAAGTGGTGGGAGATATTACGGGGTTTATTTTTGGCTTTATTTTGATGTTGTTTATCCTATTTTTCTTACTACGTGATCACGACAAAATTGTTAGCACCTTATATTGGGTGGTGCCACTGTCACGTTCACAAGAAGATGCCTTGTTAGACGAAGCCAGACAGGTAGCTCGTTCTGCTGTAATGGGATCGTTCTTAACGGCCATTGCGCAAGGTATTGCGGGCGGTATCGCCATGGCTATTGCCGGTTTCCCAGGGTTATTTTGGGGCACCATGATGGCATTTGCTTCCTTTATTCCTGCTGTCGGTACGGCGCTAATTTGGTTACCCGCCAGTTTGTACTTATTGCTCACCGGAGAGTGGGGTTGGGCACTATTTTTAGCCATATGGGGCGTTGTAGTGGTTGGCTCAATTGACAATATTTTGCGGCCTATTTTAATGCAAGGTAGTTCACAAATGAGTACCTTACTGATTTTCCTATCGTTATTAGGCGGTCTTCAATTATTTGGGCTTATTGGGCTAATTTATGGGCCCATTATTTTTGCCCTGACGATGGTATTGCTACGCTTGTACACCAATGAGTTTAAAGACTTTTTAGAAAAACAAGATAACAGCTAACAGGCGTATTAATATGGCTTTAACGCTAAAGTTTATCGCCAGTTTGCAGCACGTTACAGCTAGCGACTGGGATAAGCTGTTCGCGGCAGATTTTCCGTTTACGCGCCATGCGTTTTTAATGGCATTAGAGCAGGGCGGCAGTGTTGATGGCCAAACGGGGTGGCAAAGCCATCATCTAACCGTTTGGCACGATACACAATTAGTGGCCGCGGTGCCGGGGTATATCAAAACGCATTCTTATGGCGAATATTTATTTGATTGGCAAATTAACCAAGCTTATGAACAGTTTCAATGGCCTTATTATCCCAAATGGATTGCAGCCATCCCATTTACACCGGTTACGGGCCCGCGTCTAGGAATACTCGCAACTGTCTTAGAGCCCGAATTAGTCGAAACCATACTCCCAGGCATTTGCCATTTTTTACAGCAGCAATTAACAGATACCGCAACACCCAAATTGCACAGTGTGCAATGGCTTTATCATGATCACGTGTTACACGAGCGCCTTAGGTCACAAGGGTTCTGGTCACGGCATGATATACAGTTTTTATGGTCAAATAGACAGTATGGCGATTTTACAGATTTCTTAGCAGGCTTGACGTCGCGCAAACGTAAACAAATTAAGAAAGAACGGGAAAGTTGTGCGCATTTAAACATAAAAACGCTAACAGGCGCGATGCTCACGCCACAGATCTGGCAACAGCTAATTCAATGTTATCAAGCTACATACTTAAAGCGCTCTGGTCATCGAGGCTATATTACCGCAGCGAGTTTTGCACTTATTGCCGCAGAATTAGCTGACAAAATCATTGTATTTGCTGCCTTTGAACCAAATAACCCTGAGCAGATGTTAGCTGCCTCATTGTGTTTTGTGAGTCATGACACCTTGTATGGTCGTTATTGGGGAGCGCTGTCAGAAAACGAATTACTGCATTTTGAGTTATGTTATTACCAAGGTATTAATTATTGTATCGAACATAAATTGCACTATTTTGATGCCGGCGCACAAGGCGAGCATAAATTAAAACGCGGTTTTGAACCCGTTGTACGTTACGGAGCTTATGCGTTTGCAAAAACGGCGTTATCTCCGGCCATTGCGCGTTATTTTATCCAAGAAAAAGCGCAGCTTGATGAATATATGGCTGCGGCTATAGCGGCATTGCCGTATAAACTAGATTAATTCACTAGGCCATACCTTACAACCTGTTATTGGCGTGTAAACCATAACAAGCGATTGTTCGCAGGCATTGTGATGTCGTCAAGCAGGTTAAAGCCTTGCTGAAGCGCCAAGGCGATGATCTGCTCACTGTCACGAATACCCATCAAGGGATCTCGGGCTTTTAAATGTGTATCAAACGTCTGATTACTGATACTGGTAAACTGTCCTTGGTAATTAAAAGGACCATAAATACATAGGGTTGCAGATGGGGTTAATATGGTATTTACATGGACAAAAAAGCGTTGGACTTGTTCCCAGTTCATTATGTGCAAGGTATTTGCAGTAAACAAACCATCGTAGTGTGTGGCAGGCCAAGCCGATTGGTTAACGTCTAAACAGATCGCCGCGGGCAAATTTGGCCTATTTGCAAGGGTTATACGCTGGTTTAGTTCAGGCAAATACGCTGCTTGATCGCTAGCTTGCCAGGTCAAATGCGTTAACTGTTCAGCAAAATAAACCGCATGTTGCCCAGTACCGCTACCAATTTCGACTATTTTATGGCGTGTGGCAAAGGCCTTTGTTATCACAGCGAGGATAGGGGCTTTATTATTTTCACAGGCTTGCGAATAGGGTAAATCAACGTCCATTTATACCTCTTATTAATAATAACTTACGATATTACTGCTTATAAGGCATTATTATATCTCTTGTTTGCCAGCAATATCGTTAAGTACTGTTTTGTATTAACGATTTATACTAACGTTTAGTGTTCAACACTAGCATAATTAAAACAAACGCAATTATAGTGTTCGGGTAATAAGTTTTGGAGCGTGTGATGGACTATATCGAATGGGATGATTTTCAAAAAGTTGATATTCGTGTTGGCACCATTGTTCAGGTTGACGCGTTTCCACAAGCGCGCAAACCGGCCTATCTATTACAGATAGATTTTGGCACTGACATTGGTATCAAAAAGTCCAGCGCACAAATTACCGCCCTATATTCCGCAGAGCAACTAATCGGTAAGCAAGTTTTAGGCGTAGTAAATTTTGGGCCAAAACAAATTGGTCCGATAATGTCAGAGTGTTTAATTACGGGATTTTATCAAACTGACGGCGCGGTTGTATTGGCGTCAGTGGAACGTTCGGTACCGAATGGTGCAAGGTTATTGTAGGCCTTCGATTATGCAAAGTACCGCCATAAAGCCTTCTGCACAACGTATTTCAACGTTAACTATCAAAATGAATGCAGATAACACCCTTGAGAGAAAGATTGTTTATTTAGGGCACTAACAAGGTACGGCTTATAAAATGAAGACATTAAATGTGCTTATAACTGCGATCTTGGTCAGCGTTACTACGCCGGTTTTTGCGGCTGAACCCGTTTCTATTGACCGAAATTTTACGGGATTTGAATCACTCAACGAAGCACAGCCTTTGTGGGAGCTTGGTGTTGGTGGGGGACTTATTAACGTGCCCAATTACCCCGCGTCGTCAGAGCGCAATATTGTTGGCCTTGCTTTACCTTATTTCATTTATCGAGGTGACGTTTTCCGTTTTGGCGATGGCAATGCTCGCGCGGTGATCATTGATAATACTGATTTTGAAATTGATATTTCTGTTGCTGGGGCATTTTCAGCCGATAGTGATAACAATACAGCTAGAGAAGGCATGCCTGAATTAGATTATCTATTTGAAGTTGGGCCGCAGGTAATTTATGGATTACGCACTTTTGAATTTAATGATGGTATTGGTCGTTTAAATCTTCATTTACAAGCTAGGGCTGTTTTCTCTACTGATTTTTCTAACGTTAAACATCAAGGCTATGTTTTCCAGCCAAAGCTGTCGTATCAGCAACGCGGCGTGTTTTTTAAAGATTCAGCCTTTTCTAGTTCTGTTAGTCTGGTGTTTACAACAGAAAAACTGCAAGATTATTTCTATCAAGTTGATACCGAGTTTGCCTCAAGCAATAGGGATACGTTTGATGCAGCCGGTGGCTTTTTAGGCGCTGAATTTGCTACCGGTATTTCATTCTCGTTGCACGAAAACATAAGAGCTTTTGCTGGCGGCTCAATTAGGCTGCATAAGGGTGCGGCTAACACTGATAGTCCATTGTTCGAGAAAGATCTATCTTATAGCGTCGGTGTAGGTTTTGTGTGGCGAATTTTTAAAAGCGAAGCCTTAGCAAGTTGGTAGTACTATTTTTCGTAAGAGCGGGGGATGCGATATTCCTTTTCCCAATTAATGCGGAAACTCCAAATTAACTGAAAAATTGATAAACGCAATCTAACGTTAGAATTGTATCCCTTTATAAGTAAGCGTTTTGAAGAAAAAAACAAATAAGAAAATCAGAAATACAAATAACCATTAGATTATTTGTAAAATTACAAACAACGGTTAGATATTTTTTAGAATCGAATTTAATGCTATGGAGTTCACTCCCAAAGGGATTAAGTGACATAATTGGATTCTTTGATTGTTGCTGTATTTTAAAGATACGCCAAAATTTTATGGTTTTGAATATTTTTTGATCTACTGATTTTTCTAATTGTGAAATGGCTTTTTCGGTTTAATATTTGTAATCAGTGATTAGTAAAATGATAAATATTTAGAATTATCGGAAAGCAGAATTTAAATTAATTAGAAAATGTTCATATTTTTTGGCAAAATATATTTTCATTAGTTAATTCCAATTAAAGCACCGCTCATTTTCACCGGGATGTTACCACTCGTTGGTTATTCATTAAACATTCACTTGAAATGAGAGAATCACATTTCTAATCTTATCTTTGTGCCAATTGCCGACTGTTGTAATTTCAATTCAAACTAGTAAAGCATGCACGAGCCACTTGTCTGCTTTCCAGATAGTAGACTTTCGGTGAATATTTTTGTTTTAGAGGATCGAGTGATTTCCAGTCACTCTTAAGACCAGAAGAGTCCAATATGCCAGAGCGGGGGGGTGTAAATTGTTTTTTAAATTTCATATGGTGTGTTATTGTATGCTTGTATAAAATATGAGTGCTTAAGGATGAATATGTTACGCTCATTTATCGTTTTTTTTTCACTTTGCATTCAACCCGCAGTCAACGCAAGTCCTATAGACATTACGGCACCCAAACTCCTTGGGTTAACGATTTCCCCTAATACCGTAAATGTCAGTTCTGGCAACCAAATGGTGGACGTAAGCCTTGAGTTTACCGAAGACCTTAGCGGCCTACAGTTAATGTCTATGAGTGTTTTTGATCCCTCAGGCACATATGTAAACAGTACTTACACAAATTTTATTGAAGGTGGGAGTCCCTATTTAGTTACTGGTGACCAACTTGGCGGGATATTAGACTTAGAGTTCGCCATACCACAATACGCTGAATCAGGTGATTATACTTACAGTATTCTTTTGCGCGATAACAACAACAACGATAACTGGATTGACTATAGTGAACTCGTGTCTATGGGCTTTGGTAACCAGTTATCTGTTATATCTGACAACCAAGATTTAACCTCTCCCAAACTCCTTGGGTTCACGATTTCCCCGAATACCGTAAATGTCAGTTCTGGCAACCAAACGGTGGACTTTAGCCTTGAGTTTACCGAAGACCTAAGCGGGTTACAGTTAATGTCTATGAGTGTTTTTGATCCTTCAGGCACATATGTAAACAGTGCTTACACAAATTTTATTGACGGCTGGAGTCCTTATTTAGTTACTGGTGACCAACTTGGCGGAATATTAGACTTAGAGTTCGTGATCCCGCAATATGCTGAATCAGGTGATTATACTTACAATATTCTTTTGCGCGATAACAACAACAACGATAACTGGATTGACTATAGTGAACTCGTGTCTATGGGCTTTGGTAACATGCTAAAAATAAGGTCAGCAACATCAGTATCCGAGCCTCCAGCACATTATTTAATATTGCTACCATTATTGTTGCTTTTAATTACCAAAATTTTAAGGAAAGGTGCCTATGATTAAGTATAAGCACCTCTCATTAGTGGTTATTGGTCTACTTGTATCGCAAGTCGCAAATCCAGCAGATAGCGCAGGAAATTTTGCCATAGAAGGTATTGGTGGGCTTGATTGCATTAGGTTCGTGCAAGCTAAAGAGAATAAAGAGAGCGCTTATTTTCATTTTGGAGGTTGGATTGAAGGTTTTATTTCAGCGTCCAATAAGCATTCAGACCGTATTTACGATTTGACTCCTTGGCAGACAACCGAGACAATCGCGACTATTGTCTATACTGCTTGTAAAAAACAACCAAAAGCAAACTTTGCTACTGTGGTCGATGGAGTAGTTGGTCAATTATCTCTAAACGCGCTGACGAAAGAAAGTGCCCTGATCACTCTTAAACACGGTAAGTTTGAGGTAAAAGTAAGAACAAAAATATATCATGATGTTGAGTTACGATTACGACAGCTAAAATATCTTGATGGTGAAGCGAACAATAAAAAAATAATAGAAGCACTTAAAAAATACCAGTCAAGTAATAACCTTAGGGTCACAGGCCTACCTGACCAATACACATTGTGGAAAATTCTCGATTCGAAAGAGTAAAAATAAAAAGTATTAATTAATTTTTTGTTAAAACCAGCTCCTAATAATAATTAGTGTCTCTAGGTCTAGACCTGAAAGACGGTTTACTTTTCATCGAACAGCCTGATGACACAAAATTATAAACGTACGCTCCTGTTTAAATATGAAGTCAATGAGCTTGCTTTGCGAAAGCCTTTACAGGTACGCACAAAATCTGCATACCCCTCAATGCAAAAGTTAGGTAAATGTAGTGGCACACTGAATTTGGCCACCTGATTAGAGGTGTTATGATACACCTCGTATGACATTAGGTGACAAGATGAATAAAAAGACAAGACCCACATTCAGCCCTGAATTTCGTCTTGAGTGTGCTCAGTTAGTTGTTGACTAGGGCTACTCGATTACTAAAGCTGCACAGGCCATGAATGTTGGCAAATCAACCATGGATAAATGGGTTCGTCAGCTGCGGGAAGAGCGAGCTGGTGTTAGACCTAAAGCCACGCCTATGACGCCAGAGCAGTTGAAGATCCGTGAGTTAGAGAAGCGGATCCGGGACTTAGAAATAGAAAAGGATATTTTAAAAAAGGCTACAGCTCTCTTGATGTCGGACTCCCTGAACAATTCAAGATAATTGGGAAACTCAAGCAGAGCTACACCGTGACACGGCTGTGTCAGGTCTTTGGAGTCCATCGCAGCAGTTTTAAATACTGGAAGCAAAGGCCGAAGGATATTAAGCCTGAGCATGTACAGAAGCTCAGTAAGGTAAAAGAGCTGTTTAACGCCAGCCGCGGCTCTGCTGGGGCGCGCAGTATTGCACAGATGGCTACGGCTCAAGGCGTGAAGCTTAGCCGTTATCTGGCGGCAAAGTACATGCGGTTATTGGATGTTGAGAGTTGCCAGCAACCGCGACATGCGTACAAAAAAGGTGGTGCTGAGCATGTGGAGATCCCTAACGTGTTAGCGCGCCAGTTTGCTGTAGTGAAGCCGAATCAAATGTGGTGTGGCGATGTGGCATACATTTGGACTGGCAGTCGTTGGGCTTATCTGGCTGTGGTAATGGATCTCTTTGCTCGCAAGCCTGTGGGATGGGCTATGTCGTTTTCACCGGATAGTGAGTTGACATGCAAAGCACTAAGCCATGCGTTTGAGTCGCGTGGCAAGCAAGAGGGCGTCATGTTTCATTCTGATCAAGGAAGCCATTACACCAGCCGGAAGTTCAGGCAATTACTATGGCGCTGCCAAATAACGCAGAGTATGAGTCGGCGCGGTAACTGCTGGGACAACAGCCCAATGGAGCGCTTCTTCAGAAGCTTAAAAACAGAATGGGTACCTACAGTAGGTTATGGTTCTTTTGCTCAGGCAGAGCGAGAGATACTGGAATATATGCTGGGTTATTACAGCCAGCTAAGGCCACATCACTATAATGGTGGTTTGGCACCAAACGAAAGCGAGCGCAGATATTGGCTTAGCTATAACAATGTGGCCAAAATTAGTTGACCACTACAATGTAAAAAGACCTTATGGTACCTCTGGATTAGATATATTAGAGTGATGGTAAAGTTGGTAGAGGGCTAGCTTCGGCTTTAGTGTTTAATCAGTATCAGAGTCATTAAAGTTAGTATCAGAAAATTTTTGGCTAACAAAGGTTCGTTTTAGGAGGGCTGACATGGAAAACACTAAGGAAGACTAGCGTTAAAAACGCTATAAAATATAACCCAATAATGGCAACAGTCATATGAGCAAGCACGTAAAAAACCAACACCCGAGGCTTTAACCTCGGGTGTTGGTGCGTGTGTTCGATATTTTACGCGTTGTTTTCGCTTTACAACCGCTGGGCCTAAGGGCGTAACGCTTGACGACGGCGGTAGCCTAACACGACCAGCCCAAGTGCTAGCAGGCTTACTGATGTGGGGAGAGATACTGGTGTCGGGGTTATCGGGGCTAAACGCACCAATGCAACGCCCACTCCTGAATTAACCGTATCAACTCCATACCCCAAACCACTGTGATTTAAGTAAGCGCGCGATGTCATACCGGGAACTGCAATACCATCCGTTGAATCAATCCACTGATCCGACAGTCCACCAACACCATACCCTCCGAAACTTCCCACATAAGTAGCGTGGCTATACCAAAGGAACTCATTTATTTGACAGTGCTCGGCCCAACCCTCTTCACACGCCTCTTGAACTGTATAGGTATACCCAAACAACGATTTAAACATGCTATGTACACTATATTCAACTCCCGACCTTCCTATTGTACTATCCTGCCATGTCGCTAAATTGTTATTCCAATCTGACTTTCCAAATTTAAAGACATTATACAAATCGGTCATATTACTATTAGTCGCCAACGTCCAACCATCGGCAGAATGTGCTGCGAGCGCCAAATTAATACTCATGCCCTTAGTCACATCCCACTTTAACCATTCCAAGCCGCCACCGGTCACGATGTTTGACGCGCTATCACGCTCATAACCGAAGTGAGAAATAATCGTCGCTTGAGATGCCATGGAAGTAACGAGCAAACATGACGCTACTAAAATCTTCTTTAACATAATTTAATTTGCCTTATACATAATGAAATGATGTATGCCTTACAACCATCACACTCACTGCAAAAATCTTGCCCGAAAGAATTATTTTAATTAATCATATCTTTATTGAAAACGTAGTGTTTATAATAATAATTAATGTAAAGATTCCTGACACATATGACGCCCCCGTATCGAGTGAATCGTCACAAAAATTTACTGTTCACCTCTAATCAAATTATTAAGTTTTCAAACTATCAGGCGGAGGCTACCAACGAGGGTGAATAACGGCTTTAAATTGCAAAGCGGACATAATTACTGACCATCACCAACATTTTGTTCGTCTGCAATTCGCTCAAAGCAGCTATTTAGCTTTTGGTAAATCCACCCAACTGGTCGTGTACTGCGGTGATAACATACCGCGTTTCATTGACCAGTCTTGTTTTATACCCTGGCTGGCAAACCAGATCTTGCCTTTACCGCTGCCGTTAAGTTTATCTATGACTGTCATAAGCGCTTTGCTTTGATAACTTTGTGGTTCAGGTTCAAAGAGGCAACCTTGATATACACCTTCATCATAAAAATCTGACAGCATCACTCCTGCTTTTGCGTAGCGATAACCGTCTCGCCAGATCTTATCGAGTAGCTTTACTGCAAGACTAATGAAATCACGAGTGTCAGCACTTGGTGTTACAAGCGAGGTACTGATACTGTTTGAATAATATGGATCACGTTCTTTATCGCTGAATGGGCTGGTTCGAAGAAAAACACTCAATTGCTTGGCGACTTGTTGCTCCTTACGCAATTTTTGGCAAGCACGACTAACATACTCACTTATTGCCTCCTGCATTTGCTGTTTGCAGGTGATCCTTTCACCGAATGAGCGAGAACTCACAATCTCTTTTTTGGTTGGTGCTACTTGTTCCAGCTCAAGACACGACTCGCCATTGAGCTCCTGCACGATACGAGATACCACAACTGAAAATTGTTGGCGCATAAAAGCAGGTTCAGCATCAGCCAAATCGAGAACAGTATTGATCCCGAGTTTATTCAACTTTGTCGTTAATTTGCCACCAATTCCCCATACTTCACTTACAGGCAGCAAGCTCATTAGCTTGCGTTGTCGTTCTGTACTTGTCAGATCAACAACACCGTCTGCCTTTGTCCATTTCTTAGCAGCATGATTTGCTAACTTAGCGAGTGTTTTAGTTGGTGCAATACCAACACATACGGTAATACCAATCCATTGTTGGATCGTGCTGCGCACTTGCTGGCCAAATTGAGTTAGCTCAACACAATTACTGACACCAGTCAGATCAAGGAAAGCTTCATCAATAGAGTAAACTTCAACAGCTGGAGCGAGTTGCTCTAGTGTTGTCATCACGCGTGCTGATAAATCAGCATACAGTGCGTAGTTAGAGGAGAAAGCCAGTAACTTACCGTTTTCTATGAGTTCACGTATCTGAAAAGCAGGCACACCCATTTTAATACCGAGTGCTTTTGCTTCCTTTGATCGCGCGACAACACAACCGTCATTATTCGACAGCACAACAACAGCGGCATCTTTAATGTCCGGCCTGAACAGCTTCTCGCAGCTAGCATAAAAGTTGTTACAGTCGACAAGTGCAAAGCATTTAGACGTCATGTCCTTATGATATTGCGTACGATGTTCGTTACTACGCCAAACAGCTCAAACTCATCAGTATCTTTGATAACGATAGTTTCAAATGTTGGATTATGAGGTATCAGTTGTATGCTGGGACGTAAGCAAAGCTCTTTTATTGTGAATTCACGATTTATAGATGCCACAACAAAATCACCATGTTTCGCGGTTAATGAGCGATCCACGATCAAGATATCCTTGTCATAAATACCAGCGTCCCTCATCGAATCACCACTTACCTTAACGAAAAATGCCGCAGCTGGATTCTTAACACAAAGCTCGTTCAGGTCTAGTGTTTTCTCAACGTGATCTTGAGCAGGTGAGGGGAACCCAGCTGACACCTTATTGCTAAAAAATGGCAGCAAAATAGAATTGTAAAGCGATACTTGACCGAGTATTTCAACTGTCATATCACACCTCGATATATGTATATTTATACAGTATAAGGTCAAAAAAGTAAAAGTGGTAGTGTAAGTGTTATTTGGATTATCATTTGAAAAACTGGTTAAATTTTTCTATATTTACGTAACGTTAAATTTAAAGCGGATTTTTTAGTATGGAAACGCTAGAGGTTAATGAGGCACAATTTAGGCAACAGCTCTGGAGATGGAAATAAGTTGGTCGAACTCTCTTAAACCTTCCGAGAATTGAAAAACGAGATCACAAACTTAGAATTTCAGTTGTTAGCATCGACAATATAACGTGCTATACACTAAAGAAATCGTTTGATAGCTATCAGCAGTTGCTGAACTGGTATGGGAGTGTGCTGGATGAACTTGAGTAGTGTCAGCTTCCAGTAGCTCTACTTCGTAATAACGCTACGAAATGGCGTTTAACACTGGCCCAGTTAGGAAATTCAGCACTGCCATAGTGAATCAGCTGCCCCTGGAAATCCTCCTGACCAAATCCTGCAGTTTTATCGTCAATCAAATAGTCACCCCTAGAAAGGCCTTTGTGAGCGCTGATAATCAACCGGTGGCAATGTTCAAATCCAAAATGGCGCTCAACCCAGAGCCGTTTTTCGGTATAGCAGAGCGGGTTATGTACTGACGGCGCGGTTAGCAGCAACACCAAAAACTCAGGTTGCTCAAACAACCAACTAGCAGTCTCGATCGCATACTCATAGGGTGGTAGATTCAGAAAAAATCCCTCATGACTCTGAGGATAGAGAATATCAGGCATCAAGCTCCTAGCCGCATTGTAACTACTTTGGTAATCGCATAGTGTATCGTCTAAATCGATGTAGATTATTTGTTTCACTTTCATATCACCTGTATTTCAGTTCTCTTCAGTCAGTTTAGTCAATTTAATCGACTCGAACCACAAAGGTAGGGTGTTACTATGGTTTTTAGGCGATGCATTTCACACCAATTCAGATTTGGACTATGCTCAACTCTGCCGAGACAAATTCGGGAGGGCGCATGAGTTATCGGGTAAAAATTGGTCGTCATAATGAGGTAGAACTGCCAGATGCCCTGTGCCAGGCATTAGGGGTTAAAATCGGTGATATTATGGTTTTCGAGGCATCACCTGATTCTCAGGCACTCACTGTGACCAAACACAACGATCAAACGCTGACCGATGATCAAATTGCGGCGGCCAAAAATCTCTCGCGAATAATCCCGCACCCTATAGAGGATGAACAACATGAGCAGACCACCAATAGCAAATGATCAAGAACTTGAAGAAGTGCTAAGTGCCATTGAATTGTTATTAGAAGCCGAGCCTGGCACACCAGAAGATGATGAATTACAGGCTTTAAGCAAATTAGTCGATGAATACGAGGATATTCATTACCCAATGGGCTAATCATTTAAAGTTACAAAGGCTTTACCTAACTGTTCAAGCCACCCATATCTCAAGCAATAGTTGACCCATATTGACCTCGTCACTAATTCCTATACAATCATTTTGTCATCATAGGGATACGTGAGCGCATGAATACAAAAGACTTCAGCGGAAATAATGCCTTTAGTGGGGATAAACGCGCACTAAGCGAGCGGGATATCTGCTCTAAATTTATCACCCCAGCAATTCAGCAAGCCGGTTGGGATTTACAAAGCCAAATTCGCGAAGAACTTACCTTTACCGCTGGCCGCGTGATTGTACGTGGCCGCATGCATACCCGTGGCGAAAAACGCCGTGCCGACTATGTGTTGTATCACAAGAAAAACCTGCCGCTTGCAGTTGTCGAAGCCAAAGACAATAAGCACAGTATTGGTGCGGGTATGCAGCAGGCCTTGGCCTACAGTGAAGCGCTGGATGTGCTGTTTGTATTCTCCAGCAATGGCGATGGCTTTTTATTTCACGACAAAACTGGTTTAAGCGGTAAAACCGAACACGAATTATCCCTTTCTGAATTTCCGTCACCGGCGCAGCTGTGGCAATGGTATTGCCAGCACCATGGCTTTCAGGACAGTGCCGTACAGCTGGTAGATACGCCTTATTATGATGACGGCAGTGGCCGTAGCCCCCGTTATTACCAAATGACCGCCATTAACCGCACCGTGGAAGCGGTAGCGCGTGGGCAAGACAGAATATTACTGGTGATGGCAACCGGCACAGGTAAAACCTATACCGCTTTTCAAATAATCTGGCGGCTTTGGAAATCACGGCAGAAAAAGCGCATTTTGTTTTTAGCCGATCGCAATATTCTGGTCGACCAAACCAAAAACAACGACTTTAAGCCCTTTGGTCAGGCGATGACCAAAATCACCAACCGCACGATTAATAAGTCGTATGAGATTTATTTATCCCTGTATCAGGCGGTAACCGGTACGGATGAAGAAAAAAATATCTACCGTGAATTCTCACCGGACTTTTTCGATTTAATCGTGATTGACGAGTGCCACCGTGGCAGCGCGCGGGAAGACTCGGCCTGGCGCGATATTCTGGATTATTTTAAATCGGCCACTCATATTGGCCTGACTGCCACCCCCAAAGAAACCAAAGATGTCAGCAATATCCATTACTTTGGCGAGCCGATTTTTACCTATTCGCTCAAGCAAGGCATTGATGACGGTTTCTTAGCGCCTTATAAAGTGGTGCGTATCGACTTTGATATCGATTTACAGGGTTGGCGGCCAAAAAAAGGCCAGAAAGACAAATACGGCCTGGAGATTGAAGACCGTATCTATAACCAAAAAGATATGGATCGCAATATCGTCTTTGACGAGCGCACCCAGCTGGTGGCGCAAAAGGTTACCGAATACCTGCAAAAAACCGGCGAATATCAAAAAACCATTATCTTCTGTGACGATATCGACCATGCTGAGCGTATGCGCCAGGCGCTGGTGAATCTCAACCCAGAGCGAGTACGCGAAAGCACCAAATACATTATGCGTATTACCGGCGATGACAACGAAGGTAAGGCCGAGCTGGATAATTTTATTAACCCAGAGAGTCGTTATCCGGTGATTGCCACCACCAGTAAGCTGATGACCACCGGTGTAGATGCACAAACCTGTAAGTTAGTGGTGCTGGATCAGCGCATTCAGTCGATGACCGAGTTTAAGCAAATTATTGGTCGCGGCACCCGCATTAACGAAGATTACGACAAACTCTGGTTTACCATTCTCGATTTTAAAAAAGCCACTGAGCTGTTTGCCGATCCAGCTTTTGATGGCGACCCAGTAATGATTTATAGCCCCAAACCAGGTGAAGAGCCGGTTCCGCCTGAAGCACCTGGCACCATTGAAGAGCCCGCTGCGCCTTATGGTGAAGACGGTATTCCTGAAGGTGAGGGCGAAGGCGAACCTTATGAGCCAGTTGGGCCAGGTGAGCCACGTAAAAAATTCTATGTTGCAGGCCAACCCGTCACCATGATTGGCAGTCGGGTACAGTTTTTAGGGCCAGACGGCAAACTCATTACTGAATCACTGACCGATTACACCAAACACTGTGTGCAAAAGCAGTTTGCAACCTTAAAAGATTTCTTCCGCCACTGGAGCAGCGCCGAGCGTAAAGCCGAGATAATCGAGCAGTTAAAAGAGCAGGGCGTGCAATGGGACGATTTACGCGCAGAAGTTAAGCAAAAGCGCGGTAATGAGCTAGATGCCTTCGATTTAATTGCCCATATCGTTTACGATGCACCGCCGCTAACCAGACGCGAGCGCGCCAATAATGTGAAAAAGCGCAACTACTTTACCAAGTACCAGGGCGCGGCCTTACAGGTATTGGAAAACCTGCTGGAAAAATACGCCGATACCGGTATTGAACATATTGAAGATATGAAAATTTTGCGGCTGCCGCCGTTTGACCAGATTGGCACGGGCTTAGAGCTTATTAATGCCTTTGGTGGCAAAGCCGGTTACGAGCAAGCCTTACACGAATTAGAACAAGCGCTGTACGACGATAAAAGCATTGCTTGATAATTAAGAATACTGAAGTGAGAACCGGCTTACGCTAAGCCAACCGTTGCAGGCCTGGACGGCCGAATCGAGCCTACATGGACGTATTTACGGCGTGTTGGCGTGTGTAAACCGGTTCGTGACCTTTAGACGAATTTGTTAGAAAAGGAACACCATGTCAATTAGCAGTACCATTAAATCCATCCAAGACATTATGCGTAAAGACGTGGGCGTCGACGGCGATGCCCAGCGGATCGGCCAGTTAGTCTGGATGCTGTTCTTAAAAATCTATGACGATAAAGAGCAGGAATGGGAAATGTTTGGCGATTACACCTCGCCCATTCCACAGCATCTGCGTTGGCGCAACTGGGCGGCCGATGCCGAGGGCATGACCGGCGATGAGCTAAAACAGTTTATTGACAACGAGCTCTTCCCGACACTGCAAAACCTGGAACCAAAAGGCGATGACCAGCGCGCTTTTGTGATTAAAAGCGTGTTTGAAGACGCCTATAACTATATGAAATCGGGTCAGCTGCTGCGGCAGATGATTAACAAAATTCAGGACGGTATCGACTTTAACAAAGCGCAAGAGCGCCACCTGTTTGGCGATATGTACGAGCAAATTCTGCGTGATTTGCAAAACGCCGGTAATGCCGGTGAGTTTTATACCCCGCGCCCAGTGACAGAATTTATGGTGCGCAGGGTAAACCCCAAACTGGATGAAAAGGTGCTTGACCCCGCCTGTGGCACCGGTGGTTTTCTAACTTGCAGTATTGAACATAAACGCAAGCATTACGTCAAAACGCCAAGCGACGAGCAAGTACTGCAAAACAGCATCTTTGGTGTCGAGAAAAAGCCACTGCCGCATTTGCTGGCCACCACCAATATGATTTTGCACGGCATTGAAGTGCCGTTTAATATCCGCCACGACAATACTCTGGCCAGGCCACTGATTAGCTGGGGGCCAAAAGAGCGGGTCGACTGCATTATTACCAACCCGCCATTTGGGGGCATGGAAGAAGACGGTATCGAAACCAACTTCCCACAGGCGCTGCGTACCCGCGAAACCGCCGACTTATTTATGACGCTGATAATCCACCTGCTAAAAGACGGTGGTCGTGCTGCAGTCGTGCTACCCGATGGCTTTTTATTTGGCGAAGGCATGAAGTCACGCTTAAAAGAAAAGCTACTGGAAGAGTGTAACCTGCACACCATAGTGCGCTTGCCCAATGGCGTATTTAACCCCTATACCGGCATTAAAACTAACCTGCTGTTTTTTACCAAAGGCACGCCAACCAAAGACATTTGGTTTTACGAGCACCAGTACCCAGAGGGTGTTAAAAATTACAGCAAAACCCGCCCGATGCGTATTGAAGAATTCGCCGTTGAAGAAGCCTGGTGGGGCAACGAAGCCGATGGCTTTGCTGCGCGGGAGGAAAACGAGTTTGCCTGGAAGGTGTCAGCAAGCGACATTAAATCGCGTAACTACAACCTCGATTGCAAAAACCCACATATTGGCGAGCAAATCAGCCACGACCCAGAACAGCTATTAGCCAGCTACGCCAAACAGCAGCAGGAAATACAGCAGCTACGCGACCAGCTAAAAAGCATACTGGCCGAAGCCCTAGCGCCAACTAGCGGCAGAGGTTAAGCGCATGACCGTACAAGTAGAACAGCTGATTACCGAGCATTTAGACCTCTGGACACAAGCGCAAACCACCAAAAGTACCAGCGGGCGGGGCAGCAATAATAAGATTGACCTAACCGGTATTAAAAAACTGCGCGAGCTGATTTTAGAACTGGCCGTGCGTGGCAAGTTAGTGCCACAAGATCCAAATGATGAGCCGGCCAGCGAGCTGTTAAAGCGAATTGCTGCTGAGAAAGAGGCATTGGTAAAAACGGGTAAACTTAAAAAGCAAAAGCCGTTGCCGCCGATTACGGATGAAGAGAAGCCTTATGAATTACCAATTGGATGGGAATGGTCTAGGCTTGGCCAACTTGGTTTAGGTGCGACAGGAAAAACACCGAGTACTTCGCGACCTGACTTATTCATTGGAGACATCCCTTTTATTGGGCCTGGTCAAATATCAGCAGATGGTGTATTGAATGAAGCTGAGAAATTTTTGAGTGAAGGTGCTGTTTCTCATAGTACTGAAGGTCTTCCAAATGATATTTTGACTGTCTGCATAGGCGGCTCTATCGGTAAAAGCACTTTATTGAAATCTAGAGTTTGTTTTAATCAGCAAATTAACAGTCTAAGACCATTAATTACTAATCCGAATTTCATACTCTATGCAGTGCGCTCATTAAGTTTTATGAATGCACTGATCAATCAGGCGTCAGGTTCGGCAACTCCAATTATTAATAGAAGCAAGTGGGAAGAGTTATTACTGCCGTTACCTTGTCACGAGGCTCAACAAAAAATCGTAGAAAAAGTCGACGAACTAATGGCCCTTTGCGATCAACTGGAACAGCAAAGCTACCACCAACTTGACGCCCATAACCAATTGGTTGATGCCTTACTGGCCACCTTAACCCAAAGCCAAAACGCCGATGAGCTAGCCAGCAACTGGCAACGCCTGGCGGCATATTTTGATGCACTCTTTACCACCGAATACAGCATCGACGCACTCAAGCAAACCATCCTGCAACTGGCGGTAATGGGCAAGCTGGTAAAACAAGATCCCAACGACGAACCCGCCAGCGAACTGCTAAAACGCATCGCCGCAGAAAAAGACGCCTTGGTTAAAGCCGGTAAAATAAAAAAACAAAAACCACTACCGCCGATTAGTGATGACGAGAAACCTTTTGAACTGCCTGAGGGGTGGGTGTGGTGTAGGTTGGCTGATATCGCATCTTTCGAAAATGGTGATCGTAGTAGTAGGTATCCAAATTCCAGTGATCTTGTTAGTAATGGTATTCCTTTCTTTGGTGCATACGATATTAAAGATGCAAAATTAGCCTACAGCGACGAGCTAAGGTACATAACAGAAGAAAAATTTGCTGAATTAAGTAATGGCAAACTTTCTGATGGTGATTTTGTAATGTTGCTAAGAGGCTCAGTCGGGAAAACCGCCCAATTTTTATCAAGTGAGTTTTTTTCAACAGGCTTTATAAATGCGCAAATGTTAATAATCAGGTTGGTGAACAGAATTTTAGAACGCTATATAGAGATTTACTTCGACTCAGAGCTATTTAAGAACCAAATTTTCGTTTCCAAATCAGGTGCAGTCATTCAACAAATACCGGCTAGTAAAATTTCAGAATTGATGATTCCTTTGCCGCCAACGGGAACATTATCAAGGATTACCCTAATTAATAGGGAGCTCCTTCAAATCTGCGATTCTTTAGCTGAGAAAATAAATTCTTTTGAGAAAATTCAAGCTGTTTTAGCTGAATCTTTGGTTGAGCAGGTGGTGGCATGAGTACGGTGTATAACCTCTACTGCGATGAATCGTGCCATCTGGAAAATGATGGCCAAAAAGCTATGGTGCTGGGGGCAGTGTGGTGCCCGGATGATAAGCGCGCCGAAATTGCCAAGCGCTTGCGCGAAATTAAGCAGCGCCATGGGTTAGCGGCTGACTTTGAAGTGAAATGGACAAAAGTCAGTAGCGGCCAACAGGCGTTTTATATGGATTTGGTCGATTACTTTTTTGACGATGACGATCTGCATTTTCGTGCCGTAGTGGTGCCAGACAAAACCTTGCTAAACCATAGCGATTTTGGCCAGAGCCATGATGACTGGTACTATAAAATGTACTTTACGCTGCTAAAAGTGGTGTTTGAGCCTTGCAGCCAGTATCGGGTTTACATTGATATTAAAGATACACTAGGCCATGAAAAAGTAAGCAAACTGCATGATGTGCTGTGCAAAAATGCTTATGACTTCTCCCGTAAAATGATCCAGCGAGTACAGCGGGTGCATTCGCACGAAGTTGAACAGCTGCAACTGGCCGACTTATTGATAGGTGCGCTGTCTTACTTGCATCGAAATCTTAGTGGTAATGCTGCCAAGCTCGTCTTAATTGAACGGATAAGAGAACGCAGTGGCTATAAATTAACGCTTAACACCATGCTGCGTGAAGATAAATTTAACTTGATGATCTGGCAAAGCAATGGAGCAAGTCGATGGCAATAAGCTGGCTACCGCCATTGTTATTACTCGAAGATTATCGCGGTAATTGGGGCAGCTACTTCGCCGCAGTGTATTCAGCTTTTGAGGCTGATTTTGTTGATAGCAAACCGGTGTTTAGAGGTCGTCGTTTGGGGCTTAAACGCCACCCAGAATATGATGGCAAGTCGGCCACCTTTTGGCACATGATCACAGAGGGTGACGTAGAGTCCGATCGTACAGCAGACCTTCGCCGCTGTGAGCGCATCAGGTGGCCAAAGCCTATTATTGAAAACGATACCGCCGCCGAGCTGAAAATATGGGCAGAGCCGAGCAAAAAAGGTAGCGGCAACAGGATCCACATTTGGTGCGAAGCCGAGGGTTATTTAGTTGTGTTAGAACAACGTGAAACGTACATACTACCTTGGACGGCATTCTTGGTTGAGAGAGAGCATCAAAGGAAGAAATACACTAATCGTTGGGAAAGGTATAAAAATAACCAGTTTTAAGGCTGGCCGCGCCCCCCAAAAGGGACGGGGCCGTAACTCCTTCTACGCATGGTAGATGAGATTCACGTATTATAGTGAACTACCATTTAGTCAACAAGACCGCTTTTGCATAACTAATGCTGTTTTACAATGTTGTTGTTATATATGCATTCGTAAGGTTAAGAAGACATTTTTGTTCACAGGGAGTTGAAGTGAAAGATTTACATACCGAGAAAAAATTGCTGTTCTAATTGATGCCGAAAATGCTCAATATTCTGTTTTGGCTGCTGTGTTATCGGAACTGGCTAAGCATGGGCATATTATCGTAAAAAAAGCCTATGGCGATTGGAGTAGTACCCACCTTAAAAATTGGAAAGATACGCTTAATGAATTAGCGATAAATCCTGTTCAGCAGTTTTCATACACCCAGGGCAAAACTCCTCTGATGCCGCCATGATTATCGATGCCATGGATTTGCTTTATTCCAACAAATTTGATGCCTTTGCTCTGGTATCAAGCGATAGCGATTTCACCAAATTAGCCTCCCGACTTAAAGAGTCGCAAATTTATGTATTTGGTGTAGGTGAAAATAAAACCCCATTAGCTTTTCGTAATGCCTGTGATGATTTTATCCACACCGAAGTGTTAAGAGCGCCTGAAATGGATGAAGTGCCAGAAGCAACTACCTCTAAGCCTCAAACCAAGCCAACAGATGGTAAACGATCAAAACGCGATCTTTGCTGTGATACCAGGTTGATTAATATCTTGCGTAACTCTGTCAGAGATAATGCTGACGAAGATGGTTGGGCAAATATGGGAGCCTGCGGAGCCTTGATTAAACGGCAGTATCCAGATTTTGATGCTCGGACATATGGTTATCCTACTTTCACCAAGTTGTACGAAGCTACCGAGCTATTTGATATCGATAAGCGAAAGTCTGGTAGTGCCCGCTTATTGGATGTTTATGTAAGAGATAAACGGAATTAAAGTAAAAGCAGGCAACCTGCAATAGTGTTTGGAAACATTGCAGTTACCTATAAGTTAAAAGGATTGTAACAGTAATGAACATAGATTGCCCACATTGCGATACCACGAACAAAGTTGAATTTGCAGAAAATATCCACTGTCACAAGTGTTATAAGAGCTTCGCTGGCTTTTCCTACCGAAAGTACAAAACATCATTCATTGCATCTGGTGCTATTTTACTTGTTGGTGCATGGGGTGGGCAGAAAATTGACCGCGAGTATTTTGAATCTCAACGTTATCCATCTGCTGCTATTTATGAAATTATTAGTTTTTGCTCTACATCTCAACGATCGTCTATAAATCGGACAACACAAGCTCAGTTAATTAAAAAATGCTCTTGTGCGCTTGATAAAACGATACCTGAAGTAAATCAGAAACATCTTAATATTAAATCTATGAAATTTTTAGAATCGTTTGCCAAAAATCTGAATTCCTGTAAATAAAAGGCCGGATCTTACCGGCCATATTTAAATTTATTTGCCCTTTGCCGGTGGATTATTACCCGACCGCCGCCAGATGGATTTCCGGTTTTGCTTGGGCCATTTGGTGGTGCAGGGCGGGAAGCCGCATTTTTAGCAGCTACACTAGTAGCTTTTGCGGCGAATGAACCTTTTGGCACCAAGCCGTCATTTTTTATTGCGGTGGCAGATTGAATGCGAGCTGCGGCTGCTTTTGTCATAGGTTTAGACATAAATATCTCCTTTGCGTATCAACGCATTGATAACGTTAAATTTAAATGTTCAAAGCATTATTGCCGTGAACAGGAGTGATAATAAAATGCCTGAAGGGACAAAAAGGGACATTGAACAAGTAAAACAACTGCAATCGCAAATTAGTACGATGCAAAAACAGCTGGGCTGGACGCTTGTTCAACTCGGGCAGGCTATTTACTGCGAATTGCATGAAGATGATGACGATGAAGAGCGGATAACAAAATTTTGTGAAGCTTTAAAAAAACAACTTAAGCGTTCTACAACACCAGTTGAGTTATTACAACGTTATATTCAGATCATGTGCAATGACGAAGACTTTCGTCGAGCTGAATTTGTGGTTCAAAGTCCAATTCGTTTAGGTACTGTGGATATCAATATACTTCGCAAAATAAGTGAGATTTCACGAAATGCATTTCAAGATGAATGAGTGTTTAAATTGATGCCAGCTACTGATATATGTCTACAAGGCATATTAGATTACCAGCAAAACACTAGAATGCATATCTGGTATTTATAAAAAATCATTTGAATACAAAGCAATAAAATCTATTGCATAAAATTTTGGAACGTATCTGGAATACAGAATTTTTCTCAAAAAAACACACCTATTAATAAATCAAATTTCCTAGACAAAATACTATTTAGAATAAAGCTGATTTCGTAAAGATAGGCTTACGAAAATTCGGGAGTTTTTCAATTAAGCTGGAATTCCAGAATTAATTGAAAATCATCATGAAAAACCAATTAAAATCAATTGCTTATAATAATTAAATTTAACATAATATGCATTATGAGCTATCAAAACAATCTGTATTTAAACCTTCGTAAACGCCTAAATATTTTCATTCAGCACTGCACTGCACTGCATCATAGTAATATCGATTTTGTACTGAGTTTGCTAGTTGTTTATCATGTTTTTTGCTTTTTTGCCCATTGGATATGGGTTTGAATCTTTTCATCGGCTTTAAGGCTGGTCAAGGTATTCAGTTTTTTTCCTAACGTCATTTCATCATAAAAGCGATGAACCGTTTTATGGCACAGTGTGCATAACATAACACCGTTTTGTAACTGCATTTTTGTATAGTGAGTTTTGAAAAAACCTCTTCGATGCAATTTTCGTGGGATCAGATGATGAAATGTTAGATTACATACACGTTCGCACAACGCGCATTCTTTGTTTTGCTGCATTATTATTACCACAATACGCTTGTCTATAAGCATTAACGAAATACATAACCAACTGGATTATCAGATAGCAGTGTTAAGCAGCGTTTTATCCATGGTTAAGCGATAAATTAAATACCGCCTAATGTTTTACGTCGTTATTAATTGTATGGTCTCTCTATGATGGATCTATTCAGGTGGTGTTTCCGTATGTTGTAAAACGTCTAAATCGCGGCCGCTGGAGTTATACCATGTCAATAATGCAGCCTAATAGTATAGTTTTAGGACTCATACTGCTTTTTCCCGTTTCATTATTAGCGGATATGACTATGCTAAAAAAATTACCAACAACCACTGCGTTGGCGTTTAACAATCCTGAGCATTTCAGACAGTTTAGATTAATTCATGATACTGTTATGGGCGGCCGTTCAGCAGGCCAAGTGGATTTTACTGAAGATCGTCAAGGTCTCGTTTTTTCGGGAAACCTTTCTTTAGAAAATAATGGCGGTTTTGCTTCTGCCGAATTTACGCTGGCGAGTCCATTAGCGGTTACAACCTTAAGCAGTTTATATATTGATGCTTTGGGCGATGGTAGATCTTATCAAATTCGTTTAAAAACACCCTATATTCCTAACGGCGTAGCCTATGTAGCCACCTTTGATACCGTTACTGAACGTGATCATTATTATGTACCGCTATCGGCTTTTTATGGGCAATTCCGCGGACGACGGGTGTCAAATCTGCCAAAACTGAAACTAACGGATGTTAACCAATTGAGTATCATGCTGGCTGACAAACAGCCAGGACCGTTTTCGATCGTGTTATATTCTGTCAGTTTTGCATCGCTTGATACTATTTAGCGATGCGTTTAGCTCGGTGTTTTTGGAAGGTCAGTATCTGTTTGACCATAAAAATAGTACATTATGGTCTTAACAGGTTAGCCCAAAAAACAGGCTAACTCCCCTATTCCACCAAAGCGTTTGACTAAACTAACTGCTGTACTATGGTTTGTAGTGTAGCCAGAGGATCAGCCGCTTTCGTAATTGGGCGACCAATAACCATGTAATCTACCCCGGCTAATTTTGCTGCTCGTGGCGTCATGACTCGGCGTTGATCATCAGCGACACTGTTTTCCAGCCTAATACCCGGTGTCACCAAGCGTAACGCTTGACCAAAGCGTGCTTTTAACAATTCGGCTTCTTGTGCGGAACAAACAACACCGTCTAAACCTGCCGCAGCGGTTAAACTGGCTAAACGCATTACGTGCTCAGCGGGTGATATTTCAATCCCAATTTCTTGTAAATCGCTTTGCTCCATACTGGTTAATACGGTAACTGCAATTAAATGTGGTTTTGAGTCACCAAAAGGCATTAAGGCTTCTTTTGCTGCAACCATCATCCTACTGCCGCCACTCGCATGTACATTGACCATCCAAACACCTAAATCAGCGGCCGCTTTTACCGCTTTAGCAACGGTATTGGGAATATCATGAAACTTTAGGTCTAAAAATACATCGAATTGCCGTTTTTGTAATGCTTGGACGAACTGAGGTCCAAAATGCGTAAACATTTCTTTGCCTACTTTTAATCGGCAAAGGCTTGGATCAAGTTGGCTAATAAAATTTAAGGCTTCAGCTTGGTTTTCATAATCTAACGCTACGACAATAGGGGTATGACAAGACATGTTCGATCCTTGCAGAAAAAATCTAACGGCCGTCAACGCCACTGATTGGCTCTACCGTTTCCCATTGCTGGCAAGACGGACACAACCAATAAGGTTGACGGGTTTTAAAACCGCAACTGCGGCAACTGTATAATACTTTACTGGCTAAGTAGGCATTCACCAATTCTTCTACCGACGACAAAACGTCAGCGGCTTGTGGCGATTCTTGCTGGCGTAATTGCAGTAACTTTTGAAATAAACGTATATTAGGATGCTGTCGAACAGTATTTAGCAAATACTGTTCAGCGACTTGAGCTGAACGATGCTCTGCCAACCACTCGGTTAATAACAATATAGCGCTTACGTTATGTTGTTTATCCGCTAAACCGCTTAATAATTGATACCACTCATCCGCTTCCATATGACATTGAATGAGCAATGGCAGCAGATCCGCACTCCATTGCGGTTTTTGCTTGATAATACCTAATAGTGCCTCTTTGGCTGTCACAACATCATGTTGTTGTAAGGTAAATTTGGCTAATTCAAAACGCGGTCTTACGGCCTGTGGGTATTGCGTTGCAAGTGCGGCCAGGGCATCTTGGTGCTGCAGAACCACTGCCTCTGTAAGTTGTTGTTGTAGTAATTCATGCTGCAAGGTTTGCGTATGCATATTGGCTAACGCGATTCGCAACGATTTGGAATTCGTTTTTTCCACTTCGCTAGCTAAGGCTACAGCTTTGTTTAATTCATGTGTGGCCATAAAGATACTGAACAGCTGTTTAAGCACAGCTTCACGTAATGGTTCTGAACTTACGATCTGTTGTAATAAATGCTCAGCACGATCGTATAAGCCCGCAGAATAATAATCTTTAGCCAATTCAAATTGAATTTGCTGGGCTTGTAACTTCGGCAGTTTCAGATGATGTAATTTTTCATGAATACGAATGGCTTTATCCCAATCGCCTTTGCGTCGAAATAAATTAGCCAGCGCGAGATAGGTATCGATCGTTGCGGCTTCAATATCAAGCAATTCTAATAATTGCTCTATCGCCTTATCTTCTTGATCAGTAAGTAAAAAGTTTAGGCCTGAAGACAGATTGCGGGTAACGTTTGCCCTACCCTTGAGCTCTTTATGCTTAAGGCTATTTCGCCCCATAAACCAACCATAAGCGGCAGCGACAGGTAGCAAAAGAAATAGCAATTCAGGCATAGCGGTTAGGACGATTCGGTAGTTTTAGTCAGCCAGCGTTTCGTTTTACGTTGCAAAATAAAAAGCGAACTCAATATCAAACCGAGTAAAAGCCCTATAATCAAAAAAATAACGGCAACATCAACAACGCGTAAAGAGAGCTTAACAACCAATAGATTGAGTTCAGTTAACTGCTGATTGGTTGAGCCGAGTAAAAAACCTATAACCAAAACGATTATGCTAAACATAAAAAAGAGAATTTTACGCAACACTCAGCTCCGTCTGATCCTGTAGTATCAAAAACATTAGCTATTGTCTTTAACGCGATCGCGTAATTCTTTACCTGGTTTAAAATGAGGTACGTGTTTACCTTCTAGCTCAACTTTGTCACCCGTTTTTGGGTTACGACCCACACGCGGTGCACGATAGTGCAAAGAAAAACTACCAAAACCACGGATTTCAATGCGTTCACTAGATGCTAATGATTGTGCCATCTGTTCAAGAATTTCTTTTACAGATGCTTCAACATCCTTGACCTGAATATGGGGGAAATCTGTCGCTAACTTTTCAATCAATTCAGATTTGGTCATAGACCCTCCGGCAAACTAGCAGTAGGAGAAAGCAAGGAGCAAATGCTCCTTGCTTCATTAGCAATTAATCCTGCTTCTGAGCAGCTTTAAATGCTTCTGCCATGGCATTAACACCAAAATCAGCTTCTGGCTGTTTGCTGTTAATAGTATCCATAGCTTCTTTTTCTTCAGCTTCGAACTTGGCTTTGATTGACAGGCTGATTACGCGGTTCTTACGATCCACACCCATCAAACGTGCTTCAACTTCTTCGCCAACTTTCAGTACAGTTGTTGCATCTTCGATACGCTCACGAGAGATATCAGATACGCGAACGTAACCTTCAACTGCGCCTTCTAACATTACAGTAGCGCCTTTAGCGTCAACGGCAGTTACTTCACCTTTAACGATAGCACCTTTTTTGTTGTCAGCAAGGTAACCATTGAACGGATCTTCATCCAGTTGTTTGATACCTAAAGAAATACGCTCGCGCTCTGGGTCAACTTGTAACACAACAGCGTGTACTTCGTCGCCTTTCTTGAATTCACGAACCGCTTCCTCGCCAGTGGCGTTCCAGCTGATGTCAGATAAGTGAACCAGACCATCGATGCCGCCATCTAAACCGATGAAGATACCGAAGTCAGTGATTGACTTGATCTTACCGCTTACGCGATCACCCTTGTTGAAGCCCTTAGCGAACTCTTCCCATGGGTTAGCTTTACACTGTTTCAGGCCTAATGAAATACGACGACGTTCTTCGTCGATTTCCAGAACCATAACTTCCACAGAGTCACCTAAGTTAACAACTTTAGATGGGTGGATGTTTTTGTTGGTCCAGTCCATTTCAGAAACGTGTACTAAGCCTTCTACGCCTTCTTCAATTTCTACGAAGCAGCCGTAATCAGTCAGGTTAGTTACGCGACCAGTGATTTTCGCACCTTCTGGGTAACGTGAGGCGATAGCTGCCCACGGATCTTCGCCCATTTGCTTCAGGCCTAAAGAAACGCGTTGCTTCTCGCGGTCGAATTTCAGTACTTTTACTGGAATTTCGTCGCCAACGTTAACGATTTCGCTTGGGTGCTTAACGCGTTTCCAAGCCATATCTGTGATGTGCAGTAAACCGTCTACACCACCTAAATCTACGAATGCACCGTAGTCAGTCAGGTTCTTAACGATACCTTTAACTTCCATGCCTTCTTCTAAGTTTTCTAACAGCTGATCACGCTCTTGGCTGCTTTCTGATTCAATCACGGCACGACGTGAAACAACCACGTTGTTACGCTTCTGATCCAGCTTGATAACTTTGAACTCAAGTTCTTTGTTTTCTAAGTGCAGAGTGTCACGTACAGGACGTACGTCAACTAATGAACCAGGCAGGAAAGCACGAATGCCATCAACTTCAACTGTGAAGCCACCTTTAACTTTACCAGTGATCACACCGATAACGGTTACTTTATCTTCGCAAGCTTTTTCCAGGCGTACCCAGGCTTCATGGCGCTTAGCTTTTTCACGAGATAATAAGGTCTCACCGAAACCATCTTCGATAGCATCTAACGCTACGTCGATGATGTCACCCACGCTAACTTCTATCTCGCCGTTCAACGATTTGAACTGCTCAACAGGAATAGCCGCTTCTGATTTAAGACCGGCGTCAACCATTACAACGTCTTTCAGAATAGCTACAACGGTACCTTTAACAATGGCACCTGGGCGTGTTTCGATTACTTTGAGGCTTTCCTCAAACATTAGTGCAAAATTTTCAGTCATAGTCACTTTTTCAGTTAAGTGCTCCATTTCACATCATGTGTTATGGGGTTGCTAAATTTACCAGCAATATCCTTGTCACTGGCTGTCCAAAATGCGGCCTTGGCCTGGTTCATCAATTAGTTAACGACAACTTGCTGTTAACCAATTGCAGCACCTCTTGCAGCACTTGTTCAATAGGTTTATTGGTGGAGTCCAGCATGTAGGCGTCAGCCGCCGGTTTCAAGGGCGCTGTAGCACGATTCATGTCGCGCTCGTCACGTGTCTGGATCTCGCTCAAAAGGTCGTCGATATTAACATCAAAACCCTTTTCTTTCAACTCTAAATAGCGTCTTTGAGCGCGCTCTTGGGCATCTGCTGTTAAGAATATTTTCACATCTGCGTGTGGGAAAACCACTGTACCCATATCTCGGCCATCTGCAATTAATCCCGGGGTTTGTGCAAAGGCGCGTTGTCGGCGTAATAGCGCCTCACGCACGGTGGGTAATGAGGCAATTTTTGATGCCATATCAGCCACTTCTTGACTACGAATGGTTTGACTAACATTTTCGCCTTCAAGTGTAACTAAGGTATTCCCCTGGCTATCACTGGCAAATTGTACGTCCAAATGCGCGGCTAATGGCTGTAATGCGGCTTCGTCTGCCGGTGCAATCTGATGATGCATCGCCGCTAAGGCTAACACACGATAGATGGCGCCACTATCAAGTAATTGCCAGCCAAGTTGTTGTGCCAGTAAACGGCTGATAGTGCCTTTCCCTGAACCACCTGGACCATCGATGGTTATGACTGGTGCATATTGTGGCATCCTACCCCCTGTGTAAAAGCTAATAAGTCTACATTTCAAAATGGCGCTTATTATACAGCTTTTTATGACAATTGCTGTGCTTATACGCAAAGTAATTACCGTTGCTACGTTTAGCAACATAAAAAAAACGCGTAACAGAAAAGGTTACGCGTTTTGAAAGACAAACCAAAGGGTGTGCTTAGCAAATGGAGATTATGAACTTAACCCTTTGAAAACATCAAAATAACTTGGAAAGGTTTTTGCAGTACAATCTGGATCTTCAATGGTCACGGCTGTATCACTTAGCGCAACTAAAGAAAAGCACATCGCCATTCGATGATCATTATATGTCGCGATACTGGCATGCGTCAGCGCTTTGGGGGGCGTCACTTTAATATAATCGTGACCTTCCTCTACCTCTGCACCTACTTTTCTAAGCTCTGTCGCCATGGCGGCTAAGCGATCTGTTTCCTTAACGCGCCAATTATAGATATTGCGGATCACTGTGGGGCCTTCAGCAAATAACGCGGTGGTGGCTATGGTCATCGCTGCATCTGGAATAGCGTTATAATCACGATCGATCCCACGCAATGTGTTACGCGTAACCGCAATATAATCATCAGCCCATTCTACGTGGGCGCCCATAGCAGCCAAAGCATCAGCAAAGTGAATATCACCTTGCACGGCATGTTTACCAATGCCTGTAACTTTAATGGTGCCGCCTTTAATAGCGGCGGCCGCTAAAAAGTAAGACGCTGACGAGGCATCACCTTCGACTAACCATTGTCCAGGCGAGCAATAACGCTGGTTACCCGTAACCAAAAACCGTTGATACTGCTGATTTTCAACCGTTACACCAAAACGTGACATTAACGCCAGAGTGATATCAATATAAGGCTTAGAGACTAGCTCACCCTCAATCACAATTTCACTGTCACTGGTCAGCAAAGGTGCAATCATTAATACGGCGGTTAAAAATTGACTGGAGATACTACCATCAATAGTAATACGCCCCCCAGCTAGCGCTTTACCGTTAATCCGCAAAGGGGGAAAACTCTTATTTTCCAGGTACTGGATATCTGCTTGCCATTGCCGAAGTGCATCCACCAAATGGCCAATTGGGCGTTCATACATCCGAGGCTCACCGGTAAGGGTTACCGACACATCCGAAGCAGCAAGTGCCGCCGTTAACGGTCGCATCGCCGTACCCGCATTACCCAGAAATAAGGTAATTTCTTCAGTGTGCTGAAATAGCCCGCCCAAACCATGCACAGTACATTTCGTTCGACACGTTGATAAATCATAGCGAATACCCAGCGCACTCAAGGCATTAAGCATATGCTTAACATCATCGCTATCCAGTAAATTGGTAATATGCGTAGTACCTTCTGCAAGTGCAGCTAGCAATAACACACGATTAGAAATACTCTTCGAGCCGGGTAAATGGACTTCGCCTGCGATGTGGTTTATGGGGGCTAATGTTAATGTTTTCATCCGTGCACCCGTTCAAATTCGCGCATAAAGCTCACCAGTGTTTGAACACCTTCAAGCGGCATGGCGTTATAGATACTGGCGCGCATGCCGCCAACTATCCGATGTCCTTTTAGTGCCAACAAGCCATGCTGCTCAGCTTGGTTCACGAAGGTATCATTTAACGTTTCATCGGCTAAAAAGAACGGTACATTCATCCACGAACGATACTGTGGATCGACATCGTTTCGATAAAAATCACTCTTATCGATATAATTATACAAGGTATCGGCCTTCGCTTGATTACGTGTTGCCATCGCCGCGACACCACCTTGCTGCTTTAACCATTTAAAGACCAATCCAGCCAGATACCACGCATAGGTGGGTGGCGTATTAAACATACTGTCATTCTCTGCTGCTAACCGATAATCCAGCACGGCTGGAATGGCAGCGTTTTTAGCCGGTAATAAATCTTCACGCACAATGGCCAGCGTTAAGCCTGACGGGCCAATATTTTTTTGTGCGCCGGCATAGATCACCCCGTAGCGACTCACATCGATCGGCCTAGATAAAATGGTTGAAGATAAATCAGCCACGATGGGGGCTGCTGTTACAGGTAAATCCGTGAACTCTATGCCATCGACTGTCTCATTTGGACAGCAATGCACATAGGCAGCATCATCACGTAACTGCCAATCAGCTACGTTAACTAAACCACGTAATTGATCTGTGGTTTTGAGGCGAATATCTTGGGCACGCACCTGACCAAATTTTTGTGCTTCTTCCACGGCAGCTAAAGACCAGGCGCCCGAAGTTATATAATCAGCGGTTTTACCTGGCTGCAATAAATTAAGGGGCACGGCAGAAAATTGGCCGCGGCCACCACCGTGCATAAAGAGCACTTTATAATTTGCGGGAATTGCCAATAAATCACGTAAATCTTGTTCGGCTTCGGTGGCTAATGTCATAAAAGGTTTACTACGATGACTTATTTCCATCACCGAACAGCCTTGGCCATGCCAGTTAATAAATTCTTGCTGAGCCTGTTGCATTACCGCGACCGGCAACATGGCCGGGCCAGCACAAAAATTATAGGTGGTCATTTTTTACTCTCACTTTTTAGTTAGATAACTGCGTTACAGTATTGCTGTTATATCTCTAGGGGTGCTAACTGGCCTTGGTTTTGTTTTTCGTGTTATTTTATTGTTGTTTAAAAACAAAACGAGCGCCAAAGCGCTCGTTTTTAGGGGTTACTCTTCTTCACCATCGACATCTTGTGCTAATTGGCTGTCCTGTACATCCGGTGTACGAGGCGTACCTTGTGCTAAAGCTGCTAGGGCTTCCTCGTCTTGAATTTCATCAATCCGTTCAACGCCAACCACTTTTTCACCTTCTTGTGTCCGGATCAGAATAACACCTTGTGTGTTACGCCCTACTTCAGACACCTCTTTGACGCGCGTACGCACCAAAGTTCCTTTGTTAGAAATCATCATGATTTCATCACTTTCAGCGACTTGTACCGCGCCGACTACCAGACCATTACGCTCTGATACTTTAATAGACACCACACCTTGCGTTGCGCGGCTCTTTGCGGGGTACTCAGTAAGCGAGGTACGTTTACCATAACCGTTTTCGGTAACAGTTAAAATAGCCCCTTCACCGTTAGGAATAATCAGTGAAACAACACTACCGCCTTCTCTTAGCTTAATGCCGCGTACACCTGTAGCTGTCCGGCCCATACCACGAACCTGATCTTCGGTAAAACGAACCACTTTACCGTCATCAGAGAACAGCATGATCTCATTGGTGCCATCGGTAATGCCGACATCAATTAACCGATCGCCTTCATTCAAATTAACAGCAATAATACCGTTAGCCCGTGGCCGCGAATATTCAGTTAGGGCCGTTTTCTTCACCGTGCCATTGGCCGTTGCCATAAACACATATTTCCCTTCTTCGTACTCACGTACCGGCAGAATAGCATTGATGCGTTCGCCCTCTTCCAAAGGTAAAAGGTTGACGATGGGTTTACCACGTGCTGTGCGACTGGCTAAGGGCAATTGATATACCTTCATCCAGTACATACGCCCACGATTTGAGAAACATAAAATCGTGTCATGCGTGCTTGCAACCAACAGCTTGTCTACAAAGTCTTCATCTTTTACCGTGGTAGCGGCTTTACCACGACCACCACGACGTTGCGCTTCATAATCAGTAATAGGCTGATATTTGGCATAACCTAAGTGAGATAAGGTTACAACGACGTCTTCTTCAGTGATCAAATCTTCCATGTTGATATCCAGCATATTATCCTGGATTTCAGTACGACGGGCGTCACCATATTGGGCTTTAACGGCCGCTAATTCTTCGCAAATAACTTCCATTAAGCGTTCTGGACTGGCCAAAATGTGCAGTAACTCAGCAATTAGCTGCAACAATTCTTTGTATTCAGCAAGGATCTTGTCGTGTTCTAAGCCCGTTAATTTATGCAAACGTAAATCAAGAATAGCTTGGGCTTGTTGCTCGGTTAAGAAATATAAGCCTTCACGGATCCCAAAATGGGCTTCTAACCATTCAGGACGCGCGGCGTTTTCCCCCGCACGTTCTAACATGGCAGACACATCACCTAACTGCCAGCCACGTGCAACTAATCCGGCTTTTGCTTCCGCAGGGCTGGCTGAGTTTTTGATCAAATCAATAATTTCATCAATGTTAGCCAGCGCGATCGCTAAGCCTTCTAAGATGTGCGCACGATCACGTGCTTTGCGTAAATCATAAACGGTACGACGTGTTACCACTTCGCGGCGATGTAGAATAAAATATTCTAACATCTCTTTGAGGCTTAACAATTTAGGCTGGTTGTTTGCCAAGGCCACCATATTAATACCAAACACCGTTTGCATCTGCGTATTGGTATAAAGTTGGTTTAGCATCACATCGGTTGATTCACCGCGTTTAAGCTCAATCACAATACGCATACCGTCTTTGTCAGACTCGTCACGCAGTGCAGAGATCCCTTCGATCCGCTTTTCTTTAACTAATTCAGCAATCTTTTCAATTAAGCGCGCTTTGTTTACTTGATACGGAATTTCATAAACGATGATGGCTTCGCGACCGGTTTTTTCATCCGTTTCAATAAAGGTTTTAGCGCGAATGTACACTTTGCCGCGGCCCGTGCGATAGGCTTCTTCAATCCCTTTACGACCGTTGATAATGGCTGCGGTTGGAAAATCAGGCCCTGGAATAAATTGCATGAGTTCATGCAATTCAATATCCGGATTGGCAATAAGCGCAAGGCAGCCATCAATAATCTCATTTAAATTATGAGGTGGGATATTGGTCGCCATACCCACAGCGATACCCGAAGAACCATTGACTAACAAGTTAGGAACTTTGGTTGGTAAGACTGCTGGAATTAATTCTGTACCGTCATAGTTAGGGACAAAATCAACCGTTTCTTTATCCAGATCGGCAAGTAATTCATGCGCAATTCGAGCCATCCGAACTTCGGTATAACGCATTGCTGCGGCTGAGTCACCATCAATTGAACCAAAGTTACCTTGACCGTCTACTAACATATAGCGAAGTGAAAAAGGCTGAGCCATCCGCACTATTGTATCGTATACCGCACTATCACCATGTGGGTGATATTTACCGATAACGTCACCGACCACACGGGCCGATTTTTTATAAGCTTTGTTCCAGTCGTTGCCCAGTTCTTTCATGGCAAACAACACACGACGGTGCACAGGCTTTAAACCATCCCGAACATCGGGTAAGGCACGGCCAACAATGACGCTCATCGCGTAATCGAGGTAAGAATTTTTTAATTCTTCTTCGATATTAATGGGGACTATTTCTCTGGCCAGATCTGTCATAAAACGTTATTTTCCCTTAAATCAGATAGATAACTCGCTTTTCTTGCCTTTGTTTAGCGCGAGACAACGCAGGATTCTACCACATAAAAAGCGCCTTGCCATGCCTGATTATGCTGGCTGCGTAGATTGCCGCCTTTGCCTTAACAGATCAAGGCTTTATAATAGTGAAAAACAACAAGGTTTAAATAATGACAACACCCAGTAATGTAGATCAGGCTGAAATTGCCAAATTTAATGAGATTGCTGCCCGATGGTGGGATCCTGAAGGCGAATTTAAGCCTTTGCATTTACTTAATCCCACCCGCCTCGGGTATATAAGTGACCAACTTGGCGGGCTGTTCGGCCGTAACGTGATCGATGTTGGCTGTGGCGGCGGCATATTAGCTGAGAGCATGGCACGCGCTGGCGCAAACGTAACCGCTATTGATATGGCTACGGAAAGCTTAAATGTTGCGCAATTACATGCGCTAGAAAGTGGCCTCTCTATAGCCTATCAGCAAGCAACTGCAGAAGCGTTTGCGCTGCAGCATTCCAATGCTTTTGATGTTGTCACATGTATGGAAATGTTAGAACATGTGCCGGATCCGGCATCTGTTATTCAAGCTTGTGCCGATTTAGCTGCACCAGGAGCAACCTTAATTTTCTCGACTATTAATAAAACCCCAAAAGCCTACTTGTTTGCCATTTTAGGCGCTGAGTATCTGCTACGCTTGGTTCCAAAAGGCACACACGATTACGCAAAATTTATAAAACCTTCGGTGTTGATGCGCGATATTGAACAAGCAGGTTTATCACTGGTTGATGCTATTGGGCTGCATTTTAATCCGTTGAACAACAGCTTTAAGCTTGGCCCGGGATTAGACGTCAATTATTTTGTTGTGGCGCGAAAACCTCGTTAACAGTCTCCCGTTTTGGCCATCGTAGGATGGCCAAATAACCCATTGGACTTAAAATGCTCGTTTATAGAACAAATAATTTTTTACGCAAATTTTGTCGAAAAATGCTTGCCTAAATTGGGCGAGACTCGGCACACTATGTCACAGGTTAGCGGCTACTCACCCATTACAACTTCGCGTAAAATTGCTCATTTCCGTCCCTTGCAAAATCACTCAATACACACTATCTTGTGATCGTCTTTTGAAATACACCTATATGTTGTGTAATTCGTCAGCAACGTCTGTGTATTTTCTCGCCGTGCGCTACACACGGTTAATCAAAATTTTAAAAGAAATGGAACACTTCAGCGATGACTCAAACTCTTTTTGTGACTAAGCGCGATGGTCGGCGCGAACCTCTAGATTTAGATAAAATTCATCGGGTCATAACCTGGGCGGCCGAAGGCTTGACGAACGTCTCGGTTTCACAGGTCGAACTCAAATCGCATATCCAATTTTATGATGGTATTAAATCGTCTGATATCCACGAAACCATTATTAAAGCGGCAGCCGATTTAATTGCAAAAGAAACGCCTGATTATCAATATATGGCTGCACGTTTGGCCGTGTTTCATTTACGTAAAAAAGCCTATGGTCAGTTTGAGCCGCCACATTTATATCAACATGTGGTGAAAATGGTTGAAGCTAAGCGCTATGATGCGCATATTTTAGCCGATTACACCCAAGAAGAGATTGAACAGTTAAATGGCTTTATCGATCACAGCCGTGATTTGAATTTTAGCTATGCTGCGGTAAAACAATTAGAAGGTAAATACTTGGTACAAAACCGAGTAACCGGCGAGATCTACGAAAGTGCGCAGTTCCTTTACATGCTCGTGGCGGCTTGCCTATTTGCTAATTATCCCAAGAGTCAACGCTTAGACTATGTTCGCCGTTTCTATGATGCGACTTCGCTATTTAAAATCTCGTTACCCACGCCGATTATGTCAGGCGTTCGAACGCCGACTCGCCAATTTAGCTCCTGCGTACTGATTGAGTGTGGCGATAGCTTAGATTCTATTAACGCGACCTCTAGCGCCATTGTTAAATATGTCAGCCAACGCGCAGGGATTGGGATTAATGCTGGGCGTATCCGCGCCTTAGGCAGTGCTATCCGTAATGGTGAAGCCTTCCATACTGGCTGTATTCCTTTTTACAAACACTTTCAAACTGCTGTTAAAAGCTGTTCGCAAGGTGGTGTCCGTGGTGGCGCAGCTACCCTGTTTTACCCTTTGTGGCACTTAGAAGTTGAATCCTTACTGGTATTGAAAAATAACCGTGGCGTTGAAGAAAACCGTGTACGGCATCTAGATTATGGGGTGCAATTCAACCGGTTAATGTATCAACGTTTAATTAAAGATGATTACATTACGTTGTTCAGCCCCTCTGATGTGCCCGGATTGTATGATGCCTTTTTTGAAAATCAGGAACGGTTTGAATCTCTCTATGTAAAATATGAAGCCGATAGCAAAATCCGTAAAAAACGGATCAAAGCTATTGAGTTATTCACATTATTTATGCAGGAACGGGCCAGCACCGGGCGTATCTACTTACAGAACGTAGATCACTGCAATACGCATAGCCCCTTTAATCCTGAGCTGGCACCTGTGCGACAAAGCAATCTTTGTTTAGAAATTGCTTTGCCCACCAAACCGTTATCGCATGTCAACGATCCCGATGGCGAAATTGCGCTTTGTACCTTATCGGCGTTTAACTTAGGCGCCATAACAGATTTACAGGAATTAGAAGAGCTTGCCGAGTTAGCCGTTCGCTCATTAGACAGTTTGCTGGATTATCAGGATTATCCGATCCCAGCAGCCTACTCCGCCTCTATTGCCCGGCGTACCTTGGGTGTAGGCGTAATTAATTATGCTTATTACCTTGCGAAGCATGGCGTGAAATATTCAGACGGTTCAGCAAATGGTTTAACACACAGAACCTTTGAAGCCATTCAATATTATCTGTTAAAAGCCTCCGTGAAGTTAGCGCAAGAACGTGGTCCCTGCCCTAAATTTAACGAAACGACTTATTCACAAGGTATTTTGCCAATCGATAGCTATAAGAAAGATTTAGATAAAGTTTGTCAGGAACCTTTGCATCTAAATTGGGAGCAATTACGTAAAGATATCCAGCAATATGGTTTACGTAATTCGACCTTATCGGCATTGATGCCTTCAGAAACCTCGTCGCAAATTTCTAACGCGACTAACGGTATTGAGCCGCCACGTGGCCATATAAGCGTAAAAGCCAGTAAAGACGGGATCTTAAAGCAAGTGGTTCCAGAATACGAACGCTTGAAAGATCAGTATGAGCTGCTTTGGGATATCCCGTCGAACGATGGTTATTTAACCCTAGTTGCCATCATGCAAAAATTTATCGACCAAACTATCTCGGCGAATACTAATTACGATCCGGGTAAATTTGAAGGCGGTAAAGTGCCAATGAAAGTATTGCTCAAAGATTTATTAAATGCGTACAAGTTAGGCGTAAAAACAATGTATTACCATAACACGCGTGATGGCGCGTCAGATATTCAGGATGATATCAAAGCTGCAGCTGCCGAGGATGATGGTTGTGCTGGCGGTGCGTGTAAAATATAACTCATTACTTTAAAACATGTTTTTCAGGAACACTTAACACCATGGCGTATACTACTTTTAATCGCAACATTAATGATCAACTTAAAGAGCCCATGTTCTTCGGTCACGCTGTGAATGTTTCTCGCTATGATCAGCAGAAATACCCCATTTTTGAAAAGTTAATTGAAAAACAATTGAGTTTTTTCTGGCGTCCTGAAGAAATTGATGTCAGTAAAGATCGGATTGATTTTCAACAATTGCCTGAACATGAAAAACATATATTTTTAAGTAACTTAAAATACCAGACGCTACTCGACTCGGTGCAGGGCCGTTCGCCTAATATGGCACTGCTACCGATCGTATCAATCCCTGAACTGGAAACGTGGATTGAAACCTGGGCGTTCAGTGAAACAATTCATAGCAGAAGCTACACGCATATTGTACGCAACATCAGTGCGGAACCGCATAAAGTGTTTGACGACATTATGTTGAACGAGAAAATTTTAGATCGTGCGCAAGATGTGACCCGTTACTATGATGCCTTGATTGATGGTATTAATTTGTATCAGCGTTGTGGCGAAGGGGTGCATAACATCAATGGCAAAACAGAAACAATTACGCTTCGTGAGTTAAAAAAGCGTCTGTACCTTTGCGTTATGTCAGTTAACGTATTAGAAGCGATCCGCTTTTATGTTAGCTTTGCTTGCAGCTTTGCATTTGCTGAGCGTGAATTGATGGAAGGTAATGCCAAAATTATTCGCCTAATTGCCCGCGATGAAGCATTGCACCTTACCGGTACGCAACACATTCTAAACATTATGGCCAGCGGCGATGACGATCCAGAAATGGCTGAGATTGCACGTGAATGTGAAGACGAAGCCTATGCTATTTTTATGTTGGCAGCGGAGCAAGAAAAAGACTGGGCAGCGTACTTGTTCAAAGACGGTTCCATGATTGGTTTAAACAAAGATATTCTCTGTCAATATGTTGAATACATTACTAACAGTCGCATGCAGGCCGTAGGATTAAAGCCGCGCTTTGCCACAACGCAAAATCCTATTCCGTGGATCAACACGTGGTTAGTCTCTGATAACGTGCAAGTTGCACCGCAAGAGTCTGAAATTAGCTCTTATCTTGTGGGGCAAATTGATAACGAAGTTGATAGTGATGAATTCGGCGATTTCGATCTGTAACGTCAATGCCTGATGTCATTATTAATGCGCAAGCGCCACTTCCCTACGGCAGTGGCCAGCGTAATCTGCTCGAATTTTTAGAGCAACATCAACAACCTGTTAATTTCCACTGCCGAGAGGGCTTTTGCGGTGCATGCCGTTGCAAGCTTCTTTCTGGCGAGGTGCGCTATTTACAGGAGCCACTCGCCTTTGTGCGTCGCGGTGAATTTCTTCCTTGTTGCAGTGTGCCGCTCAGTACTATCAGTATAGAAATTCCTAAATAACATAGCTATTTTTGACTATTTCGCGCAAAATTAGCCTATCAATTTATCTAAAACTACTGCCTTAAAATGATGAAATCTGTGCTATTTTCGCTGCTAATTAGCTTGCCTGCAACGGCCACTGTGCCTGCTGAGCTGCAACAATTATTTGAGCAAGCCCGTTATCAGCAGTTACTAACGGATATTGCAGCCACCCCATCGGCTCGGCAAGATCCCGACATCATGCTGTTACAAGTTCGTACCTTGATCCAACAGCAATTTTTAGAAGAAGCGAACACATTGCTTAATGAACTTGTGCGTGAACATCCCGAACACAGTGCCATTATTACGCAAGCAGCGCTGAATAAATTTGTGCTCGCTAATACCGGCAGTGTGTTTAATGCCCGTAAACGCGCCAGTGATGCGTTGGCGTTATTACAAAAAGCCGTTGCCCTTGCACCGACCAATTTTCAAGCTCAACACGCGCTAGTCAGTTTTTATCAAACGGCGCCCGCTAATGTCGGCGGGAGCAAAGAACTGGCGTTACAGCAAGCATTACAGCTTGGTGGTATAGATGTCATTCAAGGTGTGCTTGCTCAAGTAACGATTGCGGTAAATGAAGATCGGATCAACGATGCCATGCAACTGCTTGATCAACAATTACAATATACGCCGAGCAACACAGATTTATTACTGCGCAAGGCCGCTTTATTGTTACAGCAGCGGTCGCACTTAGCTGCGCAACAAACGTATATGAAGGTATTGCCGTTATTAAACGATCCCAGCCAACAACAGAGTGCACAGTTTCAAATTGGTCGGTTAGCAGTGTTTAGTGGTCGTTACCAAAAAGAAGGGATCCTAGCGCTGGAAAATTACTTACAATATTACGAAGGCAGCCAACAAACGCGTTTACCACGCGCCAAATTACGCTTAGCTCAACTTTATGTGCGAGACGGAGAATTAAGTAAAGCGCGTGGCCTTTATGCTGAAATTGCCAATTATTTAAGTGACGAACAAGACTTTATTGATGCGCGGCGTGAATTAGCTAATCAACTAGCCCAGCTGTAGTCAAAGGGCCTGACTACAGCTGCGCAAAGACAAAAACATAAAGAGTCGTTATCTTTATCAGTAAGACACTTACTTGCGGATCCCTTCTACAGTAAGATCAAGCTGTACAGTGGCAGATGCCGGACCTAAATCCGTTTTTATCGCGAAATCTTTCAGCGCTAACGTGGTGGTGCCGGCAAAACCTGCACGATATCCACCCCAAGGATCAGTACCCTCACCTAATTTTTCTGCGGCAATCACTACTTCTTTGGTAACGCCATTTAATGTTAAATTACCATGTAAATCAAAGGCATCATCTGCTTTTGGTACAATTTTAGTGCTAACAAACGTGGCCGTAGGATGTACACTCACATTTAAGAAATCCGCACTACGCAAATGATTATCGCGTTCGGTATGATTTGAATCAACACTGTTGGTATCAATAGTCAGCTGGATTTTAGATGCCGTAAGATTACTGGCATCATAATTGAAATCCCCCGAAAAAGTATTAAAGCGACCGTATAACCAGCTATAGCCTAAATGACTAATTTTAAATTGAATAAAGGCGTGTGCCCCTTCAGTGTCAATCACATATTCAGCGGCTTTCGCGGGTAACGTCATTAAGGCGGCTAGCGAAGCAGCGACTAATAATTTTTTCATACTATTCTCCAATAATTCATTAAGGCAATATCGTGATAAAAACGCATGCACACATATGCGGTTAAGATTAGTTTGTGCTAGCCGCTTTCATCGTCTGAACTGCATCATATAGCAACTAACTAAAACTAAAATCGCAATAATGCTGATGAATCATTCGATTAAATAGAATAATCACAGCCTTCGCAGGCATAAAAAAACCAGCCTTTAGGCTGGTTTTAATGGGAAAATCCTACGGCTACTCAAATTTTCCGTCACGTATGTGTTTTTCACCACGCTGTTTCGCCAGCTCAACTTGACGTTGTCGCTCAGCAAAAGCGGCCTTTTGTTCATCGCTGGTAGTTTCGTAACAATGTGGGCAGCTTAACCCTTTCACATAATGTTCAGAGGCCATATCGCTCACAGATAGCGGCATGCGACAAGCGTAACATTGATCATAACTGCCTTGCGCTAAACCATGTTTAACCGCAACACGTTGATCAAAAACAAAACATTCACCTTGCCATTTGCTGTGTTCTTCTGGCATTTCCTCTAAATATTTTAAAATACCACCATCTAAGTGATATACCTCGGCGAAACCTTGTGCTTTTAAAAAAGCAGTAGATTTTTCACAACGGATCCCACCGGTACAAAACATCGCCACTTTTTTATGCTTTGTTTTATCCAGATTGTCTGCAGCCCATTGTGGAAACTCACGAAAATTAGTGGTATTGGGGTTAATTGCCCCTTCAAAGGTCCCAATGGCCACTTCATAATCGTTTCGGGTATCAATTAACAGGGTGTCAGGATCGCTAATTAACTGATTCCATGCTTCACCTTTAACATAGGTACCCACAATGTGTTTTGGATCAATGCCCGGTACGCCCATTGTCACAATTTCATTCTTAAGTTTTACTTTGGTTCGATAAAACGCTTGTTCATCGGCAAAGGACTCTTTATAGCTCATACCAACAAAACGTTGATCAGCTTCTAAAAAAGCTTTTACCGCATCGATGCCAGCGCGAGAACCTGAAATGGTGCCATTGATACCTTCTGCAGCCAGTAATAGGGTGCCTTTTACTTTATGCATCACCATCTGGTTATACAAGGGCTCACGAAGTGATTCATAATCTGGTAGGTCAACAAATTTATATAATGCGGCAACAACAAACATACTTTATCCTCTTGCGCGGCTGGATCGTAAATCCAGTGCAAAATGTTCTTATAACGCCTTGGTAAGTTTACTTACGTATGGCCTGAATGAAACAGGCTGACCGATAAACCTATGTCAGCACATGTAACTGGTGCGCATTATAACGATTGGCACCAGTAACTCAATGCGAAAACCAGTAAACATCCTGTTTTGCATTATCCTTTAGAAGCTACTAAACAACAAATGTCCGGCTAGCAATAACAGCAATATGCCCATTAAGCGATCAAACCAAAACCCTTTTGCCAGCAGAAATTGCCTTACTTTGCTTTGGGTTAACAAACAAGACAATAACGTAAACCATGCGGCAGTGGCCACAGCCATGTAAACGCCGTAAAACGCTTTATAAAGCAGAGGCGTTTGCGCCGATATCACTACCGCAAACAGCGAGAGAAAAAATAAGGTGGCTTTTGGATTTAAACCATTTGTAATAAAACCGGCAATAAAAGCAGAACGTTTACGCGGAAGTTCGCTATGTGCTGCGGTTAATTCGGCCGTCGCGCTTAATGCTGGGGCTTTGGCGCGTATCGCCCCCTGCCCAAGATAAATTAAATATAATGCGGCCAGCAAGGTTAATAATTGAAATAACCACGGAGTGGTTTTAATCAGCACTCCAATCCCCACCAGCGAGTAAGTAACATGTAATAGTATCGCGCAGCCAATCCCAAGACTGGCGTAAATAGCGGTTTTTCTACCAAAACGCACAGCATAACGTAGCACTATCGCAAAATCAGGACCAGGACTTGCCACGGCTAACAAATGGGCTGTCGCGATAACTAAAAACTCAGGCCAAAAATTCATGTATTCCCTGTCTCTCTTATTTATTGCGTAAATTGCAACACCATTTCTGCAGCGCTACAACAACATACTTTGCCACAACGTGGGCAATGATACCCTTGCGCAGATAAATGCTGCCAGCGATTTTCATGTCGATTGATCAATTGCCCTCCGGCCTTACTGAAATAACGCACTGCACTGTTATGGGGCGATTCACACCATAAATGCGCCAATCCAGCCTTTGCTCCTTGCTGTTGCAACACTTGAATTGAATGTTGTAACAAGGCTTGACCTATCCCTTGCCCCTGCACAACAGGGTGTACGGCCACCGATTTAAAATACGCCATGTCTTCCACTCGTACAGGCCAGGCTAAAGGTGAGCACCATTCATCTGGTTGCCATTGCCCTGCGGCAAAACTGATACGATACCCCACGACACGTTGCGCAATTTTAGCCAAAAAGCACGCCGCTAATTGCTGTTTAATCCCTTGTTGTAACATGTCTGCTAAAGCAGTTTCGGTTAAATAGCCGTTGCCATGAACGTGATTAGCCAATGTCACAACAGCAGCAAAATCAGTGGGATTAATCGGATAAATCGCCAAGGAGTCTTGAATGGCGTGTGAATGTATTGAAGAAGGCAAAGGTTGTCCCCTTTATCGTTTAAGTTTTGCTCAAAAAAGCATCATCCGCGTTAAAATGCCCTAAAAATAGGATAGACAGCAGGCTTGGAATAAAATATGGTTAAGTAGACGTCAAAAACTATAGCGATACGTCCGCACGTTGACTAAAAGACTTAACAAAGTCAAAAACAAAAATGTAAACAATTTATCCAGGAAAAACCATGAAAAAAGCGAACTACTATACCCCGGTCAGCCGGGCAGTTAAATATGCACTAGCCTCTAGTTTAGCCTTCGGCGTGTATTCCTCCTCGGTTATGGCACAAGAAGACGCTGCTGCTGAGGCAAAAGTTGAAAAAATTGCTGTGGTAGGTACCCGCTCTGCTCCGCGTTCCATCGCCGACTCGCCAGTACCGGTAGATATTATCGGCGGAGATGAATTAATGAAGAGTGGCAGCAGCGATATGTTGAATATGCTGACTACCACTGTGCCGTCATTGAATGTGCAAACCACACCGATCAGCGATGCCGCCACCATGATCCGTCCGGTTAACTTACGTGGCTTATCCTCTGACAGTACGTTAATTCTACTAAATGGCAAACGCCGTCACCGTGCATCTGTAATCACCTTTTTAGGCGGTGGCTTGAATGATGGTGCTCAAGGTCCAGATATTTCGGTGATCCCAGGTATTGCACTAAAACAAGTTGAAGTATTACGAGACGGCGCCGCAGCACAATACGGCTCTGACGCTATTGCCGGGGTAATTAACTTTGTTTTAAAAGATGCCGCCGATGGTGGCAGCATTGAAGTTAAACAAGGTGAATTTTATGCTGGCGATGGCACCTCTACCGAAATTGCTGCAAACGTAGGTATGCCGTTAACCGACAATGGCTTTGTTAACCTGAGCATGCAATATAAAAATGCTGATGCCACCAGCCGCAGTGTCCAACGTGGTGATGCACAGGCATTAATTGATGCAGGTAACCCCTTTGTTGCGCCCATTGCGCAAGTATGGGGTTCACCGAAAATCAAAGATGACATTACACTTTTCGGCAATGCTGGCCTAGATTTAGGCAATGATCGCGAAGCCTATATTTTTGGTAACTACTCTGAGCGTGATGTAACAGGCGGTTTTTACTATCGTAATCCGCACACGCGGGGTGGTGTATTTTCTAATGACGGTGGCGCAACGTTAGAAGTGGTAGATACTGCCGGACTAGGAAATTGTTCCAATGTATCGTTATTTGATGGTACCCGTAAATTAAACCATAATGAAATTACTGCAGCGGTAGGCGCCCTGCCTGATAATTGCTTTACTTTCTTCTCTATGTTCCCGGGTGGTTTTACCCCAAACTTTGGCGGTAATATTACAGATACCTCGTTAACCGCTGGGACGAAAGGCGAATTTAAGTCGGGTTTATTCCAAGGCGTGTTTTATGATTTCTCAGGCTCTGTTGGCCGCAACGAATCCACCTTCAAAATTATTAACACGGTAAATGCCTCATTAGGGCCTGAAACCCCTACTGATTTTGAAGCAGGTAAGTACATTCAATTAGAAAAGAATTTTGGTGCCGATTTTGTTAAATATGTTGATGCTGGTCTAGCTAATGATGTTGCTGTGGCAGGCGGATTACAATGGACCGAAGAGAGTTTTGAAATTGTTGCCGGCGAAGTGGCATCTTGGGAAATTGGCCCCTACGTGAGCCAATTAACCAACGGCTCAAATGGTTTCCCGGGCTTTCAGCCAGATGATGCCGGGTTAAACACCCGTCGTAACTATGCTGCCTATGTTGATGTAGAAGCAGAGTTTACCGATAAGTTGTTAATGGCTGCGGCGCTGCGCTTTGAAGATTATGACACCTTTGGTAATACCACTAACTACAAAGTTACCGGCCAGTATCGTTTAACCGATGATTGGGCTATCCGTGCCTCACACAGTACAGGCTTCCGTGCGCCAACCGTTGGTCAAACTAACGTTCGTAACGTACGCACAGCGTTAATTGGCGGCGAGCTAGTTGATATTGCTCTATTGCCACCCACTAGCCCAGTGTCATTACTGAAAGGCGGTAAAGAATTAACGCCAGAAGAGTCAAAGAGCTTTGCTTTAGGCTTAGTATACAGTGGCGGCAATTTCTTCTTCACCGCGGATTTATTCCAAATTGAAGTAGAAGATCGTATTGGTCAGTCTGCAGAGTTTGCTGTAAGCCAAGCCGATCGTGATGCGTTACGCGCTGCAGGTGTTCGAGGTGTTGAATCGTTATCGCAGGTTACGTTCTTAACCAATGACTTTGATACCTCTACTCGCGGTCTAGATTTAGTGGCAAACTACAGCACCAGTTTACTGGATGGCCGTAGCACGTTCAGTTTAGCGTATAACTGGACAGATACCGAAGTAGAAAAATTTACTGCGGTAACCGGCCCCTTTAAAGTATCTCGGCTTGAGAACGATTTACCCGATCATCGTGCTACGCTAGGCTGGAATCAACAATGGCAAGATGTGGATATGTTTATCCGCACTAACTATTATGGCAGTTTCCAAGGGGTACATGCAGATGATCCAGGTTTAGTCGGCCAAGGCTCAGCTAAAGTGACCTTTGATGTGGAAGTCGCTTATCACTTAAATGATAGCTTTACCGTTGCTGCGGGCGCGCAAAACCTGTTTGATGCGAAACCAGAACGTTTACCTGCAGACTTTAGCAGCATACTTGGCGCCAAATATTTTGAAACCTCACCCATGGGGATCAATGGCGGCTACTATTATGTTAAAGGCATTTACCGCTTCTAACTACGCCATACTATGAAAGCGTTGCGTTCATAGTATGCATCAAAAAAATACCCAGCCTCTGCTGGGTATTTTTATGCCTGTTTACTACAGCAATACTATGCTTTTTAAACGTGCAAATTTCTTAAAAACTAGAGTAAAGCAAGTAACGCTTGTAGTGGATGCCGCGGTTTATCTCCCACTAAACGTTTAACCTGACTGCGACAAGAGAAACCCGTAACCAGTAAACGCGCATTGCCATAGTGTTCTACAGGTTTACGCCAACTTAATTCAAACAAAGCCTTACTGTTCTCCAATTGCTGCTTTTCATGGCCATAGGTTCCCGCCATACCACAACAACCCACACTCACTGGTTTTAACACTAGCCCCATCTGCTCAAAAATCTGTTGCCAAGCTTTCTCTGTCGCCGGCAATGCAGTTTTTTCGGTACAATGGGCCAATAACGCAAACTCTGTGCTGTTTGCAACTGTAGGTAATGGTTTTCCTTGCAACCACTCGTGGAAAAGCTGCACATGAAAATCGCCCCGCTGTGAGCCAAGGGCTTTGTTGTACTCATCCCGATACACTAATACCAGTGACGCATCTAACCCTATTAACGGTAAATTTAACGCATGTAATTGGTTGAAAAACTCGGCGGCGGTTTTGGCCGTTTGCGCAAATTCACGCAAAAATCCTTTCACATGCTGCGGTTTACCATTGGGTAAAAAAGGTAATAAAATGGGATTAAAGCCCAATTTTTGTAGTAGTGCGAGTGCATCTGCCACTAAATCGGCTTCATAGAAGCTGGTAAAGGGATCCTGTACCAACAATACTGTGTTTGCCCGCTCACTGGAACTAAGCGCCGTTAATTGAGCTAAATCAAAACGATAGCGCTCTTGAATTCGTTCTGCCAAAGTGGGAACAGACAATAGAGGGGTATCGACATAGCCAACACCTTGCGCTAAGCCTTTTTGAATGAGAGAGCGTTTGAGAAAAAAATTCACCATATTGGGCATTTTGGCTAATAAGGGCGCTGTTCGCTCAATATTTGCTACCACGTAGTCTTTAGCCGGACGCAGATAACGACTGTGATAGAGTTGTAAAAATCGCGCACGAAACGTGGGAACATCGACTTTTACTGGACACTGCCCAGCACAGGCCTTACAAGCTAAACAGCCGTCCATCGCCTCTTTTACTTCATGCGAGAAATCAGGCTCTCCCTGACGTTTTGACCAGCTGTTCTGTAATTTCTGCCAAAGTGCGGTGATCCCCTGATCTTTTTCATTTAATTGCTGCTCGCTGGCTAATACATCCACACCTTGTAGTTGCATAAGCCGTAGCCACTCGCGCATTAAACCTGCCCGCCCCTTAGGACTATGACGCCGATCTTTAGTGATCTTACTTGAGGGGCACATGGGAGAGCTTTCTTCGTAATTAAAACATAAACCATTGCCATTACAATTTAAGCTACTGTCAAAACTGTCTTTCACGGCTACGGGAATTTGCCTATCAAACCAAGCCCGCTTTTGATCATCAACACTGACTAAGCGATCGGCACTGGCTAGCGGCGTGCATATTTTCCCTGGATTGACTCGATTACGTGGATCAAACGCGGCTTTAATTTTTCGAAGCTCGGTAAACAGCGATTCACCAAAAAATGCAGGGCCATACTCGCTACGATAGCCTTTACCATGTTCGCCCCACATTAATCCGCCGTATTTTGCGGTAAGTGCCACCACTTCATCTGAGAGGGTTCGCAACAATTTTTCTTGCTCAGGATCGCATAAATCTAATGCTGGCCTAACGTGTAGCACCCCGGCATCGACGTGACCAAACATGCCATAATGCAAACCATGCTTATCTAACAGCGCCCGAAATTCTAGAATAAAATCGGCTAAATTTTCAGGTGGTACGGCAGTGTCTTCGGCAAACGCCAACGGCTTTTGGCGGCCGGGCGTGTTACCCAATAACCCAACCGATTTTTTACGCATGGCGTAAATAGCGCTGATCGCAGCAGGATCAAAAGTTATCTGATACCCTATAATGCCTGCCTCTTCTGCGGTAATAGCCGCATCTAAACGGGCTGTTAATCGGGCTAATTTATCGGTAATATCAGCTTCATCTTCGGTGTTATATTCCACAATATTTAGACCCAACATGGTCTTACCTGGAATATCTGCGATAAAGTCTTTTACCTGATGCCAAATAATATCGGTACGAGCTAAGTTGAGAACCTTACTATCCATGGTCTCTACCGACGTCGCTTGTGCCTCAACTAAAAAAGGTGAATTGCGTAAAGCGCTTTCAAAGCTGTCGTATTGAATATTGACCAGACATTTGTACTTAGCGATAGGCGTAATAGTCAATTTGGCTTCAGCCACAAAGCCCAAAGAACCTTCGGAGCCGGTGATCACACGCGACAAATCAAATTCAGTAAGATCATCATTAAACACATGTTCTAAATCGTAGCCGGTAAGGAAACGGTTTAGGCGAGGAAACTTCTCTAAGATGTCCGCACGATTGTCACGACAGGTTTTAAGCACTTGCTGATAAATTCGACCAATGCTGTTAGGCAGTTCAGCGCGGTGTTCAGCTTCAAAAGTAGACATTTTGTGTGTATTTAACACATTACCATCAATCAATACTGTTTTAAGTGCTAAAACATGATCACTGGTTTTTCCATACACTAAAGAGCCTTGGCCTGAGGCATCAGTGTTAATCATGCCACCGATGGTCGCCCGATTAGATGTTGATAAATCAGGTGCGAAGAAAAATCCATAGGGCTTTAAAAACGCATTAAGCTGATCTTTGATCACGCCTGCTTGCACTCTTACCCACCGCTCTTGCACGTTAAGCTCTAAAATCTGCCGCATATGTCGCGATAAATCGACCACAATATGCTCAGTTAACGCTTGACCATTGGTCCCCGTTCCTCCACCGCGTGGGCTAAATTTGAGATGATTAAAACTGGAGGTTTGCGCTAACGAGGTCATAATCACCAGATCATCGGTGCTACGAGGAAGCAAAACGGCTTGCGGTAATGCCTGATAAATACTGTTATCCGTGGCGACCGCTAAACGACTGGCATACTGGGTTTCAATATCACCCGTAAAACCGGCATTGACTAAGGCTTTGGTGAAGGCAATAACGCTGGCATCTAATGCCAGCTCCGGATTAAGCGTTGGTATCATACTTCCAGGCCACACATAAGTAGAGTGCCAGCAGTATAACACTAACTTTTAGTGGGAATTAAGCGGATATCACTAAAAGTTAGCCGTCTATACTGCCTAAGCAGATTAATAATTTTCGCTGCCTAACACGGTATTCTTGTTGACAGCAGTGTGTAATATTACTCCATATGTCCCATTTTTGCCGCTTTTGTCGCGAGATAGCGATGGCTATGGGCAGTGGTTTTGACACGGTGTTGTACACGTTCCACCACATTAACCCCCGCCTCTTGCAGTGCGTTAAGCTTGCGTGGATTATTGGTTAATAAACGTACTTGTTTTACCCCAAGCTGGTTAAACATCGCTGCTGCAATATCATACTCACGCTGGTCTGGCAAAAATCCTAAAATCTCGTTGGCTTCCACCGTGTCTAAGCCTTTATCTTGCTCAGCATAGGCACGGATCTTGTTAATAAGACCTATACCACGCCCTTCTTGGCGCAAGTATAAAATCACGCCACGTCCCACCTCAGCGATTTTCTTCATTGCGGCTTCTAATTGTGGACCGCAATCACAGCGCAGGCTAAATAAGGCATCCCCCGTTAAACACTCTGAATGCACACGGGCCAGAACAGGCTCGTCAGTGGTTATGTCTCCCAGTGTTAACGCGACATGCTCTTTACCGTTTTTCGCTTCAAACCCATGTAAACGAAATTCAGCAAAAGGCGTGGGTAAAATCGTTGAGGTAACTAATTTAATACTCATGAATAATCTCGATTAGGAAGACAACAGCGCCAAATCAATTGGGGCAACGCCGGTAAAACTCAAGTTTGTGATGTGTTTACGTGGCGTCGATGTAAAAAGATGTCCAAGTTCGCACTTTATATAGCGCCATTATACAAGCTTTTGGACAACTCGCCCAACCAACTGCGTTTGCTAACCGTATCTACTGTGCTTTTTTATGGTCAGCAATCGCCTTAATAATCAGATACAATAACGCTTACTGCAGTTTGCACACGCTGTACTCGCTTGTTTTAACTAGATGGATACCTCAAATGCTTGGTTTTTTTGAACGTTTAACCCGCCCTTTTCCAGAACACGAGCCAACACAGCCCCCCACTGGCTTGATTGCGTTTTGCCGCCATTATACTAAAGGGATGGGCTGGCCACTGGTTGTTATGTCAATGAGTTCAGCTATATTAGCCATCTTAGAGGTGTCCCTGTTTAGCTTTATGGGCCAATTGGTCGATTGGCTGGTGACCAAAAACCCCGATAGTTTTTTTAGTGAGGAACGCTCTACCTTAATATGGATGGGTTTAGTCACGGTGGTACTGTTACCATTACTCACCCTCTTCCATTCTGCGCTGGTACATCAAACCCTATTGGGGAATTACCCCATGTCTATACGTTGGCAAGCGCATCGTTATTTACTGCGGCAGAGTGTGAGTTTTTATCAAAACGATTTTGCCGGCCGCATCGCCACCAAAGTAATGCAAACATCGTTAGCGGTACGTGAAACGGTGATGAAGCTCTTAGATGTGCTAGTGTATGTGTTGGTGTATTTTTCCGCCATGCTCTATTTTGTTGCTGATGCCGATTTGCGTCTGATTATCCCAATGCTGATCTGGTTAGTCTTTTATATCGCCTTACAATTGTATTTTGTCCCCCGCTTAAAACGCGTTTCCACAGCACAAGCTGATGCACGTTCTGAAATGACGGGCCGTATCGTTGACAGCTATACCAATATTAATACGATAAAATTGTTTTCATACACGCAACGCGAAGAGGCGTATGCCCGCGACAGTATGGAAGTGTTTTTAAAACCGGTTTATCAGCAAATGCGTTTAGCCACCGGCCTAAGTGTGTCGGTACAAACCTTAAACTATTTATTAGTATTTAGTGTTGCAGCTCTCTCGCTGTATTTGTGGGCGGGAAGTGCCATTACTGTCGGTGCTATTGCTATCGCGGTAAGCTTAGCCCTGCGCTTAAATGGCATGGCACAATGGATCATGTGGGAAGTTAGTAGCCTGTTTGAAAATATCGGTACAGTAGCCGATGGTATTGCCACTTTGTCACAGCCGGCAAAGGTCCAAGACAAACCAGCGGCGAGCGCGTTACAAATAACACAGGGCGCTATCCGATTTGACGCCGTCAGTTTTAACTATGGTAAGGCGGTTAACGAGAGTGAAAAAGCACCGGTGCTCGCCGCGCTATCACTCGACATTAAACCAGGTGAAAAAATTGGCCTGGTTGGTCGTTCAGGCGCAGGTAAATCGACGTTGGTTAATCTGTTATTGCGCTTTTATGATGTGGAATCAGGCCGAATTTTAATAGATGGTCAAGATATCAGCCAGGTTACTCAAGAAAGTTTGCGTAAGCATATTGCGATGGTGACGCAGGATACCTCATTGTTGCACCGCTCGGTGCGGGATAATATCAGTTATGGTAAGCCTGATGCCACGGAACAAGAACTGTTAACCGCAGCAGAACAAGCAGAAGCCACCTTGTTTATTCAAGATCTTACTGATCTTAAAGGTAATAAAGGACTAGATGCCCAAGTTGGCGAACGCGGTGTTAAATTATCGGGTGGTCAACGGCAGCGTATTGCCATTGCACGCGTACTGTTAAAAAATGCCCCTGTACTTATTTTAGATGAAGCAACCTCCGCGCTCGATTCAGAGGTTGAGGCAGCCATTCAAGCCAGCTTAAACACACTAATGGAAAATAAGACGGTAATTGCGATTGCCCACCGCTTATCAACCATTGCGCAAATGGACAGATTAATTGTTTTAGACCAAGGCAATATTGTTGAGCAAGGTACGCATGCCGAACTTATTGCCTCTGGCGGTATTTATGCACAACTGTGGGCGCATCAAACAGGTGGTTTTATTGGCGTTGACTAAGTTGGCTGTGCAAGCCCATGACGTAAATCAGCGGTAATGTTACCATACTGGCCGATTTCCTCATCATGGGCTTGATCGATCCAAGGCTCGGCTAATGCCTGTTGATACCAGGTTTGCATGCCCGGTAAACGAAGCAATAAGTTGATATACTGCATAGCCGCTGCTGAAAGCGCAATGCCATAGCTTTGCAACCGAAAGGCTACGGGCGCGTAAAAAGCATCAACCGCGGTAAAAGTGGGCCCTGATAAAAAAGGGCCTCCGAACTTAGTTAATCCCTCATTTAATAATTCATCTAGCCTAGCCAAATCGCGTACCAAGGCCGGCGATTGCGCATGCAGTTGAATTCGAAGGCCACAATTCATACTACATACCGTACGCAAAGCATTAAAATTGGCGTGTATTTCTGCACTAGCACAACGTGCCCATGCGCGCGCACCTTTATCCGCAGGCCACACGGCAGGGTAATCCTCATACAAATATTCGGTGATGGCCAACGAATCCCAGATCACCGTATTCTTTAATTCCGAGTCCAGTCCTGAGTGTTGTACCAAACAGGGAACCTTACCACTGGGCGAAAAAGAGCGAAATCGACTAAAACTATCGTCATCCGCAAAGGTCACTAATTGTTCGATGAAAGGGATCGACAAGTGTTGCATCAGCAACCAAGGGCGTAATGACCAAGATGAATAATTTTTATTAGCTATATAGAGTTCAAACATAGGTGACTCCTCCTTAGAAAGCTGCAAAAATATCCGATAAGCATAACCTAAAAAAAGCCCCGACAAAGGTCAGGGCTTAGAGCAACTCAACAATAATCCCTCACGAACTAGGGTGTTTTCTTGCTTTCTGCTTGTTGTTTAGCTAACCGTTTTTCCCAAAAGGTCGCATTTTTAATACCCAGTTTGACTGGATCAAAAATAATGGGGCCGCCCGCTTTTTTCTGATCTTCGTAATCCTTTAAACATAAAATAGCAGGTTTATGGATAAAGAAGATCACCAAAATGCCCAACACGTTAATCCATGCCATTAAGCCAACACCGATATCGCCAATAGCCCAAATATAGCCTGAGGCATTGACCGTACCGTAAGCCACCATAGACATTAAAATCACTTTGAATAACACTAAAGGCAGGCGGTTTTTAAATACCCGATTTAGATAGGTTACGTTGGTTTCTGTAATGTAGTAGTAAGCCAAAATAGTAGTAAACGCGAAGAAAAATAACGCTAAACCGACAAAGATTTGTCCAAAATTACCAAACACACTGTTCAACGCTAATTGGGTAAAGGCCGCTGAACTGATTGCGGTATCTGCTGCTACGTTTTGTACAATAAATTGGCCAGCAGGTAACTCGCCCACAACATTATACTGCTGAGTAATTAAAATCATTAAAGCTGTAGCGGTACACACAAACAGCGTATCAACATACACTGAAAACGCTTGTACTAAGCCTTGCTGCGCCGGGTGATCTACTTCTGCAGCGGCGGCGGCATGTGGCCCTGTACCTTGTCCTGCTTCGTTAGAATAAATTCCCCGCTTTACCCCCCAGCCGATAGCCGCACCAAACCCGGCCTGAGCTGTAAAAGCATCAGAAAGAATTAAACTAAATACGCCTGGGACTTTATCTAGGTTAAGAAAGACCACGATCAGCGCCATAATCACATAACCCAACGCCATAAAGGGCACGACAACTTGTGTAAAATTAGCAATACGTCGAATACCGCCAAAGATGATAAAGCCCAATACAATCGAAATAACCGCCAGCGCCGCCAGTTTATGTGTACCTACTTCACCAAAACTGGTTACAACCATATTACCATCACCAAAAATCTGGGTGACGGCATTACCTACGGCATTCGCTTGCACGCCCGGCAAGAAAATACCACAGCCAATAATGGCCGAGACTGCAAATAAAATACCCAACCAGCGCCAGCCTAAACAGCGCTCAAAGTAATAGGCTGGGCCACCACGATACTGCCCATTTTCTTCAACTTTATACACTTGACCCAGTGTAGATTCTGCAAATGCGGTGCTGGCACCTAAAAAAGCCACCACCCACATCCAGAAAACGGCACCTGGACCACCAAAGCCGATTGCTGCAGCAACCCCAGCAATATTACCTACCCCAACCCGACCCGATAACGATACCGCTAACGCTTGAAAAGACGAGATACCTTTATCTGACGAACTATTGTTTAGCAATAAGGAGCACATTTCCTTAAAATGCCGAACCTGCGCAAAGCGCGTTAAAATCGAATAAAATAGGCCTGCCCCTAAGCACAAATAAATAAGTGCTTCGCTCCAGACATAATTGTTAATTGTATTGACCAACTCCTGCATGACTATCCCCTGGATGTAATGTTCTTCTGCTCAGTGACATAACACCGAGTCTCTATTATGTTCCCTTGAGTAATTTGCCATAAGCGGCGGCATTTAGCTATGCCACATCTCTGTACTATAAGCAGAATTTAGGCTGAACCACGCAGAAAACAACAAAACGTGTTTAATAATTAAGCAGCTTTAGAGGGCAATTAAAAAAATCGGGCTAAACCATTAGAGGGTTAGCCCGATTTATTGCGATAGTTGGCGCTTAATAAGTATTGCGCTACCACGCTGATAGAACATATTTTCGATGTTCTTGTGCAGCTTGAACGACGCGGTTAGGTCTTTTTAAGCTGTGTTGCGCACAATTTAAGCAAACTTTTTCGCCAAATACAGCCACGTATCAACAACCGTATCGGGGTTTAGCGAAACGCTCTCTATTCCTTGCGCCATCAGCCATGCGGCAAAATCTTCATGGTCCGACGGACCTTGCCCACAAATACCAATGTATTTACCTTGCGCTTTACAGGTTTTAATCGCCATCTCTAACAATTTTTTAATCGCTGGATCACGCTCATCAAACAGGTGGGCGATTAAACCACTGTCACGATCTAATCCCAACGTAAGTTGCGTCAAATCGTTTGAACCAATCGAAAACCCATCAAAGTATTCTAAAAACTCTGCAGCCAATAACGCATTTGAAGGCAGTTCGCACATCATAATCACGCGCAGGCCATTATCGCCCCGTTTTAAACCATGTGCCGCCAGTAAATCGATAACGCCAGCGGCTTCATCTAGGGTTCGCACAAAGGGGATCATCACTTCAATATTATGAAAGCCCATGACATTACGCACCCGCTTCAGTGCTTCAACTTCGAGGGCAAAGCAATCACGAAAATCGGTTGATAAGTAACGTGATGCGCCTCTAAAACCAATCATGGGGTTTTCTTCGTGTGGCTCATACTGACGCCCACCCACTAAATTAGCGTATTCGTTAGATTTAAAGTCAGACATCCGCACAATCACCTTTTCAGGGGCAAAGGCACAGGCCAAGGTCGCAATACCCTCTGTTAATTTGGCAATATAAAACTCTACCGGATCAGCATAGCCTGCGGTGAGTTCATCAATGGTGGCTTTAATATCACTACTTTGGCTAGCATAGTTGAGTAATGCTTTTGGGTGTACGCCAATCATACGATTAATAATAAACTCTAGTCGGGCTAGCCCCACTCCCGCATGGGGTAAGCGTGAAAAGGCAAACGCACGTTCCGGATTACCAACATTCATCATCACCTTTAAATCAAGTGCTGGCATCTGATCGACTTGGGTTGTGATCACGGTGAAGTCTAATTTGCCTTGATAAACATAGCCCGTATCACCTTCGGCGCAAGACACTGTAACCGCTGCCCCATCCTGAATCACACTGGTTGCATCACCACAGCCGACTACGGCGGGGATCCCCAACTCTCTGGCAATAATCGCCGCATGACAAGTACGGCCACCACGATTGGTCACAATCGCAGACGCGCGCTTCATAATCGGCTCCCAATCGGGATCTGTCATATCGGTTACTAACACATCGCCCGGTTTAATCAGATCCATTTGCGAAATGTCGGCTAACACTTTGGCGGTACCGGCGCCAATACGTTGACCGATAGCTCGACCTTCCACCAACACCTCACTGCGGCTGGCTAATTGGTAACGTTCAATTGCAGCATTATCTTCACGGCTTTTAACCGTTTCAGGTCGTGCTTGAACGATATACAATTTACCATCAATACCGTCTTTGGCCCATTCAATGTCCATCGGACGGCCATAGTGTTGTTCTATCAGTATCGCTTGGTGCGCCAGCTGCTCTATTTCCGCATCCGTTAACGAAAATTGTCGGCATTTGGTCACAGGGACATCTTCTATTTTGACTTGTTTGCCATGGGTTTGCTCTGCGGCATACACCATTTGCACCAACTTGCTGCCTAACGTGCGTTTCACTACCGCCGGACGCCCAGCGTTTAGCGTAGGCTTATACACATAAAACTCATCAGGATTAACCGCACCTTGAACAACCATTTCACCCAAGCCATAGGAAGAGGTAATAAAGACCACTTGATCAAAACCTGACTCGGTATCAATACTAAACATCACACCTGAGGCGGCTAAATCGGAGCGCACCATACGCTGCACGCCAGCTGATAAGGCAACACCTCGATGATCATAGCCTTGATGTACCCGATATGAAATGGCACGATCATTAAACAGCGAGGCAAACACATGTTTGATCGCAATAATTACCGCGTCAAAGCCGCGTACGTTTAAAAAGGTTTCTTGTTGCCCGGCAAATGAGGCATCAGGCATGTCTTCTGCTGTGGCCGAAGAACGCACCGCAAAGGACACATCTTCAGCACTATTTGGATGTAACTGTTGATAAGCCTGTTTAATGGCTTGCTCTAGCGCTGGTTGAAATGGTGTATCAATTACCCATTGCCGAATTTGTTTACCTGCAGCGGCAAGCGCGGTTATATCATCAACATTTAAGCCATCAAGTAAGCGATAAATGCGCTCATTCACGCCGCTTTGTTCTAAAAATTGGTTAAAGGCATAGGCGGTTGTGGCAAAGCCACCTGGCACTTGCACCCCAACCGATGCTAAATTACTAATCATTTCACCTAAAGATGCATTTTTACCGCCAACGCGATCAACATCGTGCATACCGAGGTCTTGATACCAAATGATAAATTCTTGCACCTTTCTCTCCAATTTTTGTTGCTGAGCATGTAAGCTTACAGCATGAGTTACAACTTGCCTGATTTTACACTCAGCAGTGATAGATTTAAAACCCTAATTTTCATGTAGATTTATTACGAAATACGGAGATTTTGTGCGCACAGCATTTTATATATCAGACGGTACAGCGATTACTGCAGAAGTGTTCGGCCATGCGCTTTTAACGCTGTTTCCGGCGCAGTTTGAGCACATTACCTTACCCTTTATTGAAACTGCAGAGATGGCATTACAGGTTAAGCAGCGTATAAATGATGGTTATAAAACAACAGGTTTACGCCCTTTGGTGTTTCACACCTTTGTAGACGAAGCCTTACGCGTGATCATTAGCCAAAGCGAGGGGGTGTGTTACGATTTTCTAAATACCTTTGTTGAACCTATTCAACACGAATTGGGAATGGCACCGGTACCCAAAACACATCGCACCCACAGTATGCATGAAAAAACCTATGACTTTCGGATTGATGCCGTGAATTATGCGCTTGCCAATGATGATGGCGCGAATATGAAGAACTTTAATCAAGCGGACATTATTTTGGTTGGGGTCAGCCGCTCGGGAAAAACCCCTACTAGCCTGTATTTAGCATTGCAATATGGGATTAAAGCGGCAAATTATCCCTTTGTTGAAGAAGATATGACCACCTTGCAATTACCGAGCGAGTTAAAGAAACATCAACCGAAATTATTTGGCTTAACCATTACCGCCGAACGCTTAAGTCAAATTAGGCAGCAGCGTAGACCAAATAGTCGCTATGCATCAATACAGCAATGCGCACTTGAGCTAAAAGAGGTGGAACGCTTATATCAACGAGAGCAGATCCCCTTTATTAATTCCACACAGCTGTCGATAGAAGAAATTTCGGCCAAGATTATCTCGCGCACAGGGTTAAAACGGCAGAAATACTGATCTCATGCTACTTTATGACGTGTATTTTGGCGTATTACTATGAAAAAGCCGGGCTTTTATAACTAAAAACCCGGCACCACATTTTCAATCAGGCTTAACCTTGATGATGTATCACTCGCATGTGTGGATATTACTTTCGCGCTAAACTTAGCGTATCGGCAATTAAAAATGCGAGCTCTAACACTTGATCCGCATTTAAACGTGGATCGCACTGCGTAAAGTAACGAGATGACAGATCATTTTCACTCAACCCATAAGCACCGCCGGTACATTCAGTAACATGTTCACCTGTCATTTCAAGATGAATACCGCCAGCATGCGTACCTTCTGCTTTATGTACAGCAAAGAAATGCCGAATTTCACGCAGAATAGCTTCAAAATCGCGGGTTTTGTAATCATTACTGGCTTTCACTGTATTGCCATGCATGGGATCAGAACTCCACACCACTTTGCGCCCTTCTTGTTTCACACGACGCACCAATGCGGGGAGCTTATCTGCCAGCTTATCAGCACCCATTCGAGTGATCAGGGTTAAACGACCTGGCGTATTTTCTGGATTTAGTGCATCAATTAACCGGATTAAGTCATCTGGTTGCATCCCAGGCCCCACTTTTACGCCTATGGGATTGTGAATGCCTCGGAAAAACTCTACGTGGGCATGATCTAATTGACGGGTACGCTCACCAATCCAAACCATATGCGCAGAGCAGTCATACCACTTACCGGTTAGAGAATCACGCCGAGTCAATGCCTCTTCATAATTTAACAATAACGCTTCATGCGAAGTATAAAGCTGTGTTTCGCGAATAGAAGGCGAATTTTGCGCGGTAATGCCGCAAATTTCCATAAAACGCAAAGCTTCTTGAATACGGGTCGCAACACTTTGATAGCGCTCTTTTAACGGATTGGAGGCAACAAACCCCATGTTCCACGCACTCACCTGATGTAAATCGGCTAAGCCACCTTGTGCAAAAGCGCGCAAGAGATTCATGGTAGCCGCAGAGTGATGATAAGCGGTAACTAAGCGATTGGGATCAGGCTGTCTTGCTTGCTCGGTAAACTCAAAGCTATTGACAATATCGCCACGGTAACTGGGTAAAGAAACACCATTAAGAGTTTCTAAATCACTGGAACGTGGTTTTGCATACTGCCCTGCCATTCTTGCCACTTTGACTACAGGCAGACCGCCAGCATAGGTAAGCACGACCGCCATTTGCATTAGTACTTTAAAGGTGTCGCGGATTTTGGGAGCGTTAAAGTCATTAAAACTTTCGGCACAATCGCCACCTTGTAGCAAAAAGCCCTTACCCTCGGCAACTTGGCCAAGTTGACTAAACAAATCCCGAGTTTCTTGAGCAAAGACTAAAGGCGGATATTTGTGTAGTTGTTGTTCGACTTGCGCTAATAATTGCTGATCCTGATAATGCGGTTGCTGTTGGATCGGCAGCTTGCGCCAGCTTTGTGGCGTCCAGGTGGTCACGATGTTATTCCCATTAATTAGTTAAATACTCGCTAAACTTATAGCCTTCTGGACGTAAATTCAATCCTCAGGGCTGACTTTTTCGGCATAGGTACCGAGTCTGCTTGTTTTATCAGCATCTTGCAGCTTATACCGCATTTTTTTCAGTATTTGATGCTCTTAAGGTTTGGTTGCGTTTACCTTTTAACCTTGCTTTGCACATATTTGCATATAATGAATGTCAGATATCTCAGGCAGCTGTACGTTTCAGATGCGCCAAAAGATGATCACAGCCCTCTTCAATTAACTGCAGAACAAGATCAAAACCTTTATTGCCCCCATAATACGGATCCGGTACGTCAGGCCATTGTGCAAATGCAGGATGATGTGACATAAATAAGCACAGCTTATGCTGATGCTCTGCTGGGCAGCGTTGCTGTAAATCATGCAAATTTTGCCGATCCATCGCCAAAATAATATCGAAAGACGCAAAATCGGTACTTTTTACCGGTTTGGCATGAAACCCTTTAAAGCTATACCCAAAGGGACTGGCTACACGTATCGAACGCGGATCCGGTCCCTGCCCCTTGTGACTCGCGGCCGTACCTGCAGAGGCAACTTCAAGCGCCAGTCCTGAGGCAGCAGCTTTATGCTGCATAACAGCTTGTGCAGTGGGTGAACGGCAAATGTTGCCTAAACAAACAAATAGTAGTTTCTTCGTCATACTTTTCTTTTCAAAATGCGGTTCCGCGTTATATAGTTACGCTAATTGCGATAAAGGTAAAGATTATGGAAAGGTTTTCACGTCTCATCCTACTAACGGATGAGACCACACAACTGAGCACCTGTCGATATGCGCAAGCCGCTGGCATCGATGTCGAGCAATGCTCGTTGGCTAACTTTGAGCAAATACGACAGCAAAAAGGGTTGTTAGCCGGTTATCAGTTTAGTAGTGAATCCTCTGCTAAAAAAGGGTTTTCTGCCAAATTGTTAAGTGTAAGCCGACAGGTTCCACTTTTTGTTTTTCGGGCGGAAAGGCAACTTATTGATCCTAGCAGAGCGATCTTTGCTGGCCTTCGCGGCGTAATCTATAACGATGAGCAGCCAGAGATGGTGAAACGCGCGTTGCAAACCATGATGTCAGGCCAATTGTACTACAGCCGTAACGTTATGTCTGACGCCTTAGATGCATTATTTCAATTACGAGAGCAATCAAATCGTCAAATAAAATTGCCCTCGTTACTTACCGAGCAAGAGCGGAAAATCAGTATGCTAATTGCCGAAGGTGCCAGAAATAAAGAAATTGCAGAGCAATTACAAATTAGCGCGAACACAGTAAAAGTGCATGTATCGGCCATTTTTAAGAAAACCCATAGTCGTAACCGCACCGAATTGGTACGTTGGCTGCAAGAACCACAAACCTAAGATTTATGCGTTGTAATAGGGGGTTATTTGTTAAAGGAACTGCACCGCGTTGAGCATGATTTAAACCACGTTATATTAGGTAAACCGTTACAAATCCGCTTAGCCTTGTGTTCGCTGTTAGCAGAGGGACACCTGTTACTCGAAGATTTACCCGGCATGGGTAAAACAACGCTGGCACATGCCTTAGCGAACGCAGTGGGCTTAACCTATAAGCGTGTACAATTTACTAATGATTTGCTACCAGGCGATTTGTTAGGTATGAATATCTACGATACACGCTCCGCCCAATTCTATTTTCAACCGGGACCAATTTTTAGCCAAGTCTTACTTGCCGACGAAATTAACCGCGCCAGCCCGAAAACACAAAGTGCCTTGTTAGAAGCCATGGAAGAGCGTCAGGTATCTATTGATGGCGAAACTCGGCCGCTACCTACACCCTTTTTTGTTATTGCCACGCAAAATCCAATATTTCATGCCGGCACCAGTGCCTTACCTGAGTCACAATTAGATCGGTTTTTGTTTCGGATCTCATTAGGATTTCCTGATCGCGCAGCAGAAAAACAGCTGTTACAAGATGAACAGCAAGGCTCACGGCTGCAATTATTAACTGCACCGCTGCAACCTGAACAGCTGCGCTATTTACAGCAACAAGTTCCCAAGATTGCGGTAGCTGAGCCGGTACTAGATTACATTTTAGCCCTAGTTCATGCCAGTCGCTACACGAAAGCGCATCTAGCGTTATCGCCACGCGCCGCAAAAGCCTTGGTTCGGGCGGCAAAGGCCATGGCCTTTATTGATGGGCGCACCTATGTAACTGCCGACGATGTGCAAAGGGTGTTTCCCTACGTTGCTGAGCATCGGCTTAATCCACAAAGCGTGGCAGGTGAACACGTATTTAGCCAGCAGCTGCTTAACACTACGCCTTGCGAGTTATGAGCTACGCTAAACTTAAACAAAGGGCGCAACAGCGTTTTATTGACTGGCTAGACAAACGTCAGCCAGCAACCCCCTCCTTAGCGTTAACACAGGGCGTAATTTATATTTTGCCAAGTCGTTTTGGTTGGTGGTTTAGTTTTTTAATTATTTTGCTGTATTTATTAGGGACCAACTACCAAAATAATTTAATTTTGTTGGCAAGCTTTGTATTAATGAGTGTGCTATTAAGCACTATGGTGTTGGCCTTTTTGAATGTTCATCGGCTACGGTTAACTGTGACAGACGATGCGGTAACCTATGCGCCACTCCCCGCAGCCCTTACCTTAAAAATAACAGCAAACCTGTGTCAGATGTTGCAAATTCGTCTCAAAGGTCAACGCCATGTACAATTGCTTGAGTATGTCGCGGGGACTGACGCTTTCACCTTAATGATCCCCGCGCTGGACAGAGGCTGTTATAGCTTGCCGCGATTGGTGCTAAAAAGCGATTATCCACTGGGTTTATTTACCACGTGGAGTTATCCAGCACTGCAAACTCAGATCTGGGTTTATCCAGAACCTGTGGCTAAATACACTGATACAGAACAGACCTTACCGCAGGCTACAAACACGCCCCCAACGACACAGAACGAACTGCAACCAACCGATCCAACCTTGTTGAGGGCCTATCAACAGGGCGATAGTCCCAAACACATTCTATGGAAAAGACTGCCTGCCGCTCCGCAACAGCCTGTTGTTCGCCAACGCGGTGCTCCTCTGCAATCATTGCCTGAATGGGTGCATGTACCGCTGTTACAAGGCCCGGCATTAGAACACGCGCTCAGCCACGCTTGTCAGCAATTACTTGACCTTGAAGCACAGGGTCGCCATTACGGTTTACAAACGGCAACCGCACAAATTGCCCCTGCATCTGGCCAGTTACATTTAACGCGCTGCCTGCAAGAGTTAGCCTTATGCTAGTTGGACAATTACGCTTACCTAACGCATTTGCTTGCCAAACACTGGTGTTACACCTCGCGTTGTTGGCCTTGTATCAACCGGCATTACCGTTATGGAATACTCTCGCTTTTTTAGGGCTGCTGAGTTGGCAAGGATGGCGTTTATACAAAGACCAACCAGCGCTGAGCAAAAAACACCTCAATTGGCTTATGGCACCCTTGCTATTGTTACTGCTAGCACAAATTTCTCAACTGGGTGTGCTCAATGCCATGTTGCATATACTGTTGCTCGCTGCGGTAGGTCGGGGTTTTACATTACAACAGCGCGCAGATGCCATTCAATTGATTTGGGTGCAATACTTTGCGCTAGTGTGTTGCTTTATTTTTTACCAACAAATGGCGATGGCCTTGGCTATTTTTGGATTGTTACTACTGAATGGCTATTTGCAGCATCGTTTATTTGCGCCAGCTAACGCCAAGATCGCTCCTAAACGCACGCTGTTGCTTGGGATGATCACCTTACCTATTTGGCTTGGATTATTTTTAGTCTTCCCGCGCTTGCCGCCATTATGGCAAATACCTAATCAAAACATGGCAAGTACCGGGCTTAGTGATACTTTGGATCCAGGGAGCATCGAACAGTTAGTTCAAAGCGACGCCCTTGCCTTCAGGGTGAGCTTTACTACAGAAAAGCCGCCGCGGGAAGAATGGTATTGGCGAGCCAAAGTCTATGAAGACTTTGATGGTCGTCGTTGGCAACGCAATGCCCGCTTTACATCAAGACAACTTGACACACTTTCACGAAATGCCTTGCAAACGATGTCTCAATCCTTACCCGCGTCTCGAGAACACGTGCAGTATCAGATCCTCGCAGAGCCAAGCTATCAGCGCGATCTCTTTAGCTTAGGTCTCCCTTTATCAGGCTCAACATCGTTAAGCATGCAGCCTGCAAGTTTACTTGCTAATCCATTGCCGTTAACCCAACGGATCAGTTATAGCGTGATCAGTGCGCTTAGCCCATTGCCGCTGGAATCAGCCACAGAGCGACAATTAAATCTACAACAGCAAAACGCCAATCCGCGCACGCGACAATGGGGTGCTGAATTGGCTCAAGCCCATCAGTACGACGCGGCAAAAATTGTGACAGCGCTAACGGCCTATTTTCAGCAGCAAGCCTTTTTTTATAGCTTAACGCCGCCCCGTCTCGGGCGCGATGCGATTGATCAATTTTTATTTGAAAGTCGTGTTGGTTTTTGTAGTCATTACGCATCAGCTACTGCCGTGGTGTTACGCGCTGCAGGGATCCCTGCCAGAGTCGTTGGCGGTTATCAAGGCGGCGAATGGCAACAGAATCAGCAGTATTTATTGGTAAGACAACGTGAGGCACACGCCTGGGTAGAATATTTACTTCACGATGAATGGCATCGATTTGATCCTACTGCCGCTATTGCACCTGAACGGATTTTGTCTGGGTTAGAGCAAACGTTATCGATAGAAGAACAAGCCTTACTCAGTGGGTGGCAAAATAATTGGCTCGGTCAATTGGCGCTGCAATGGTCGCACCTTGATTATCTATGGTCGGTATGGGTTTTAGGCTTTAATCAACAGGATCAACAGCAGTTCTGGCAGCGATTGCTTAATTGGCCTTATTGGCACTGGGTTATCACCTCTATCTCCGTCGCTTCCCTCATACTGGCAGGGATGTATTGGCGCTGGCGTCGCAGCTTAAGATCAAAGACAAAGGCGAATGTGCTTAGGGGTAAACTCAGTCGCGCATTTAATCATCAGCCTCCTTTAGGCATGACAGTAGCTATGTGGCTACACCAAATTGCGCAGCATAATACTGAATATGCGCCATTATTACTGGAGATTAATGATTTGTATGAACGCAGTGTTTTTGCATCTGATGCTCTTGCCGAACAACAATTACTGCAAAAACTACAGCAGCATCGTCGGCTATTACGTAAGCATATTTACGTAAGCAAATGAGAGTAGCCTTGTGGAGGCGCTACAACCTTAATGGAACAAGACCATGCACCCTTTAGGTGTTAAGCAAGGGCATGGTCTTACTGCGAGCATTCAAACCTATGACGATGAGGTGGAAGTGCCTAAAATGCGCAATGCAGTCTGTAACTGTTCTGCACAATGGATCCCCAGATCGGTAAGATATCCGCCGTCAGGTTGACTAATTAAACCTTTTGCATACAAACGGCTGATGGCAGCAATAACCTGAGGCTCTGCTACCTTATGCGCCTTAATCCCTGAGTTTATGCTATCAAGATTAAACAACGCCATAACCCGCATTTCTTCAATTAATTCAGTTGTAAACTGCATAGCTCAATCCTTTATTGTTGTTTTTAACACCTTAGCTTTTAATCCCAGAAAAGCAAGCAGAGTTTTCATGAGCGCTTAAATAAACCTACCCAATGTTTTTGAGTAGGTTTCATAATAACACTGTGTTACTTAGCAATAATGTCGGAGGCTGGCCCCGATGTTAACGGCTCTGCCTGTAATGGTGTAATCGGCTGTGTTTGCAGTTGCTGTTGCAAATGCGCAATGGCTCGGCTGAGTTGAGCGTCTTCACCCTTAAAACTGGCATAAGGCAAATTACTAACTTCGATATCAGGCTCTACACCTATCCCCTCGATAATATAGCGACCATCAATTGCGAACTGTGGCGTTTCGGCAACACGTGCTACTCCCCGATCCGCTAATTGATTGCGACCTGATAACCATACCCCTGCACCGGCAGTTCGTTGCCCAATTACAGGGCCTAAGCCCAAGGCACGCACACCTGCGGCAAAGGTTTCACCATCAGAATAGGTGAGAGGATCAGCCAGCACTACCAAGTGGCCACGAAAGGCCTGTTGCATATTGGTGTAAGGTGCACCATGCGTAGGTTGCCAAAAAGACCACGCACGACGCAGCAACTTTTCAATTATCCAACTATCAATATTGCCACCTCGATTACGGCGCACATCAATAATTAAGCCTTCCTTTTGATATTGTGCATAAAACTCTCGGGCGAAACTGGCTATATCACCCGCTCCCATAGCGTAAAGATGTAAGTAACCCAGTTTTCCAGCACTGGCGTTATGCACTTTTTGTTGATTGTTCATTACCCAATCTTGGTATCTTAGCGTGCTTTCTTGCATGACAGAAATGGGCTCTACCACCGCGTTAAGTACCTGTTTACCCCGTAACGCTTGCAGCAAGATTTGTTTGCCCGCTTGATTACGTAATGCTTTGGTTAACGTGGCTAAGTCTGTGATCACATGCCCATTAATGTGGGTAATAACATCACCCACTTGCATCGGGATCCCAGGTTTAGCCAGCGGCGCGGCTTGGCTAGGTAACTCGGGATCCGTTTGATAGATATGGACAATCTTAACACCACCCTGCACGTTGGCTAATTGCGCCCCTAAACTTGCGGCTGTAACTGCAGGGGTACTGTCACGGTATTCACCACCACGAACCTGAGAATGAAGCGCATTAAGCTCCCCCATCATCTGCGCCAAAAGATCATCTAATTCGTGACGATCTGTGATCCGCGCTAATAAGGGTTCATATTTTTGGCGTGTGGCATGCCAATCTAACCCTCGCATATTCTTATCGAATAAAAAATCACGATGCATCAGCCAAGCATCACGAAACATTTGACGCCATTCTTGCTGAGGCTGAATGGCCAATTGCCATTGCTGTGTATTGATACGTGCTTCACGTAAATCTGTTGGTAAGGTTGCGTTGGCGGGAACCAATAGCATATCCCCCTTGCCTTCTTGTCCTGCTTTACGGATAAACAACGTTTTACCCGTAGCATCCAACTGATATTGCGCGATATCGTCGGTAACCGTGCTAAGTGTTGCCCCGGTACGCGTAATACTCGCCTGTTGTAATGTGTGGCTTCGTCCGTTTGCCTCTGAGCTTAACAAATAAAGACGCTCATCATTGATTTGCAACTTACTGTAATTTCCCGCGGCTAAAGGGACCTGCCATAAACGCTGCTGCAGCTGAGCCCAATCAACCCGCTGACCTGAACGCCCCTGCATGCTCTCTAGGGCTGCTTTATCATCACAGAGCGAGATTTCCTGTACTGGAGCAAACGCAAAACAGGCGTGTTGCTTCAGGCTTACCGCAAAAACTTCGGTACGCTTATCAAACATAGGGCCTAGATTACGATCACCCCACGGACTCCCCGGCGTAGCCGTAAACTGCCGATCAGACAAAAAATACAACCATAAACCATCTGGACTAAATGCTGGGCTGTAGGATTCATATTTTTCCGAGGTGATAATGGCACTGCGCTGCTCGTTCAGGCTGTATAACACCACTTGACTGCGGGGGCGCTGTTGATGATTTAAGGTAAAACTGAGTAATTGGCTGTCAGCCGACCACACCACGTCGGCATACGCTGAGTGCCCCCAACCTTGCTCATAGATTTTAGTATTTTGGCGTTTTTCTAAATCGTATAACCAGAGATCGCCGTTTTTATCATCATGTGCAAGATAACGTCCATTTGGTGACAAATTTAAGCCCCAACGAAACACCTTTCCATCTTTTGTAAGAGGCTCAGTGTTATCTGATCCATCTGCAGCAAAACGCCAAATTTCATTTTCGCCGCTGGCATCATTTATGGCATACACCCATTTTGCATCATGACTTAGCAAGGCACTGCGCGAGCGGCTTCCCTCAGGAGTCTGAATAGTAACTAAGCGTCGTGTACCTGGGCTGGCAACAGCAATTTGGCTTCGAGCTGTTAGCACCACCTGTTTGGTCGCGCTATGGGCTTGGGCATCGGTTAAATAGGCTAAGGGTTGGGTTATCCAACGCTCCCGTTGCTGTACAAAGTCGGAGGGTAAGGTAATAGGTAAAATACGGCTTTGTTGCGTGCTTAAATCCATTTGTACCAGATCGGCACCTAATTGATAAACCGCTTTACCCGCGCTAAGACTAAAACGACCAATACGCCAATCTTGATGTTGGCTATGTTGGGTTAACTCGGTGCCATTATCAGCAACTGACCAAATATTGCTGTTACCATCAAGATCGCTGATAAAATAGACACGGCCTTGATAATGCTGAGGTTGGCTAATCGCGCCCTGATGATCGGTTAATAATCGCACCGCTTCTTGTTGACTGTCTAAAGGCCAGCGCCATAATTCCCCCATAGCACCGCCACGATACACCTTGGCGTTATCACCCGTTAATTGTAAGCCAAAGCGGGTAAAAAAAAGTGTATTGGTCGTTTCGTCTATATAACCACTGGCTGCATCGGCTAAAGGCAATGTGTGGCTTTGCCCCGTAGCGGGATCCAATAAACGTAAAACCCAGTAATTTGTGGGACCACTTGCCTGATCGGTTGCATATAAAATACGGCCATCAGTCAAACGTTGTTGCAGCCTTACTCGGCTATTTTCAAAGGTTAAACGCGTGGCTTGACCTCCCGACAAGGGCATCTGATAAATCTCATCAACCCCCTCATAATTCGCCACAAAAATGACATGCTGGCCATCAGCGGCAAGAATGGGCTGACTTTCTAAGGCAGGATGGGTGGTTAGCCGTTGCGCATTGGGCTTATCCAAGCCAGCAAGCCAAATATCGCCTTCGGCGGTAAACACCAATTGCTGCTGTTGTAACGAAGGAAAACGATAATAGCCTTGGCTAGCAGCAAGGCTGCTGCTGAACAAGGCCGCGACCCCAGCCGCAACCATAAAAGAGAAGACGTTAACAGTTGATCCCATAGTGTAACCTCTTGTTTTGCGAATTTGGCGATCAAACTAGCAGAACAAGAGGCGAACAACCAGACGTGCTTGTCGAGGTTAAGATAAGTAGCCTTTAAATAACGACAGACAATTCTTGTTGCAGTGCGTGTAAGCAAAGCGCGATATTTTCTTGCCGTGCACCGTAACCCATTAAACCAATGCGCCACGCTTTACCCGCAAAATCACCTAATCCCGCACCAATTTCCAAATTATATTGCTGTAGCAAGCGACTACGCACTGCAACATCATCAATGCCTGGCGGAATATAAACAGTATTAAGTTGGGGTAAACGATAAGGCTCGGCAACGACAAACTGCACACCTAGGGCGTCCAATCCATTACGCAGTAAAAGGTGCATCGCCTTATGCCTTGCCCACGCCTGCTCTAAACCTTCGTTAGCTAACATCCGCAAAGCTTCATGCAGGGCATACAAGGCGTTGACCGGTGCAGTATGGTGATAAGCCCGCTTCGCGCCACCACTCCAATACGACATCACTAAGCTTTGATCTAAAAACCAGCTTTGTACAGGCGTTTTGCGTTGCTTGATTTTTGCTACCGCGGCAGCAGAGAACGACACCGGCGCAAGGCCGGGTACACACGAAAGGCATTTTTGACTACCGGAATAAATCGCATCGATGCCCCATTCATCTACCCGCAATTCCACGCCACCCAGTGAGGTAACCGCATCAACAATACTTAAACATTGGTGTTGTTTCGCTAAGGCACACAACGCTTTCGCATCGCTTAACGCCCCTGTAGAGGTTTCGGCATGAACAAATGCCAAAAAACGCGCATCGGGGTGGGCAGCTAGGGCTGCCGCAACAGCAGCAGGATCAACCGGCTCACCCCAAGCATGATCAACCGTTACAGCGATACCACCACAACGCTCCACATTTTGACGCATGCGATCACCAAAGACCCCGTTGCGACACACAATCACCTTCTCACCAGGCTCCACCAAATTTACAAAACACGCCTCCATGCCAGCAGAACCGGGAGCAGATATGGCCAAGGTCATCTCGTTACGGGTTTGAAAAGCATATTGCAATAGCGCTTTTACCTCGTCCATCATGCCGACAAACAGCGGATCTAAATGGCCGATGATTGGTTTACTTTGCGCGGCTAACACTTGAGGGGATACATCGGAGGGGCCTGGGCCAAGTAGCGTTCGGCGCGGCGGATGAAATGCCGCGATCACAGGTGCGGGGATCATAATGACTCCTTAACTAAAACGTAACGTCAAGAAAATATACCACAGCATCAACGCGAATAAAAAAGGTTACTGTGAAAGTAACCTTTTTGAAATAATAGCTAATTTAGCAATCCACTTAGCAATCCATTTAGCAATGCGAAGAACACCAGAAATATGCCATCAATATCCTTTTTGCTTCAGCAAAGTATTGTGGCGTTTCTTGTTAAAATTCCCGGCGATTTTGCAGTGCCGCAATGCGTTTTTCTAATGGCGGATGGCTTAAAAACAGCTCAGACTTGGCTTTTTTGCCTGAAATACCAAAAGCCATCATACTGCCTTCTAAGCGGCTTTCATGATTATACTTTAAACGCTCAAGCGCTTTGACCATTTTACCGGCACCCGCTAAACGCGCCGCGCCCGCATCTGCACGGTATTCCCGTTGCCGTGAAAACCACATCACAATAATACTGGCTAAAATACCAAACAGTATTTCTAACGCTATCACGATGCCAAAATAAGCAAACTGCCCAAGTTGTTGATTATTGTTACGAATTGCTCCTGCAATCACTCGCGCTAAGAAGATCACAAAGGTATTTACTACACCTTGAATCAAGGTTAGCGTGACCATATCACCGTTAGCAATGTGCGATACTTCGTGCGCTAACACCGCTTCTACTTCGTCTTCACTCATATTACGCATTAAACCGGTCGAAACGGCGACTAATGCATTGTTACGATTGGCACCTGTGGCAAACGCATTCATTTCTGGTGAGTCGTATACAGCAACCTCGGGCATGCCAATACCGGCAGCTTTGGCTTGCTTTGCCACGGTATTCATTAACCAATGCTCAGTTGCATTGCGTGGCTGCGTGATCACCACCGCCCCAGTTGAGCGCTTAGCCATCCATTTAGACATTAGCAATGAAATAAACGAACCACCAAAGCCAAAGATGGCCGCAAACACAAGCAATCCACCGATACTGTCGGTACTGATCCCAAAGAGGCTGAATACCACATTCAAGACAATACTTAACACCACAATAACAGCCAAATTGGTGGCTAAAAACAACAACACACGTTTCATACTGCTTACCTCATAAATTTATCTACCCTTACTATATGGGCAAAGACCATAAAATCAATTGGCAGTTTCATTAACGGCAGATGAAAAGTTGTAAGAAAACGTGTCATGTTTCCGGTACACTAGACAGTAAGATCAATTAACACAAAGCGATTCTTTCCATGAAGCTGTTACTTCTCAGTAGTTCTCGTGCCCAAAATAGTGCTTACATGGCACCAAACTTAGCCTGGATAGCGCAACACTTGCAGGGCATTAATAACGTAGTCTTTATCCCCTACGCCGATGTGAGCGGCAATTATGATGGCTATGTCAACAAAGTGCAGCAGGCCTTAGCCTCTTTGCCGTTAACGGTAAACGGCCTGCACCAATTCAGCTGTGCTAAAACGGCTATCACAGAAGCGCAAGCTGTTATGGTTGGCGGTGGAAACACCTTTGCCTTATTGCACAAGCTATATCAGTTAGACGTGTTGACCACATTACGTCAACGTGTCTGCTCAGGATTACCCTACATTGGGTGGAGCGCTGGGGCAAACATTGCCGGTGCCAGTATCAGTACAACCAATGATATGCCGATTATTGAACCACCGTCATTTCGTGCCCTGCAGTGCCTTAATCTGCAACTAAATCCACATTATACCGATTTTGTGCCAGCCGACTTTCATGGCGAAACACGTGATATGCGCTTAGCTGAATTTATGACACTGCAGCCGCAAATGCCGATTATTGGCCTACCTGAAGGCACCGCATTACAGTATATTAATAAACAGATCACGGTATTGGGTGCTGCTGGCGCGTTTTGGTTTTTAGCCGGTCAGAAAACGCCCTTAACCGGCAACGCCTTACTGCCACAGGATTATCAGGCATTGCTTACCTCACCGTGAGGCCAAGCAGTCTGTTGGTTGGCTAGCTACGTGATGAATCGATTAAAGCCTGTTGCACCGCGGTTGCTAAGCTTACAGCCAACGAGTGGCGCAACGCTTCATCGGGTTGATAGGGCACCGTACCAAGTAGCGGTGCCGAAATACGCCGCTGTAAATCCGCGAGGTTTTCGGATAAAAACAGCATTTCTGGCGCGGTGATATTGGCAATCCAACCGACTAAACGACAACCGCGGCGCGCAATTTCTTGCACACTCAGCATGGCATGATTCAAGCAGCCTAGCTTTACGCCCACGACTAAGAGCACCGGCAATTGCTGATCAGCAACCCAGTCCGCCAAATAGCGCTCTGCACTTAATGGCAATAACCATCCCCCAGCACCTTCGAGCAACAGAAGCTGCGCCTGATACTGCCTAAGTGCGGCAAGCTGCGAGCTCAATATCTGTTCATCAAGACTTAGTCCAAGCTCTGCCGCCACCAAATGCGGTGCGGCCGGTTTAGCTAAACAGATAGGATTTAACGCCACATAAGGTAACGCGATACCAGAATGCTGCTGCAGCAGTAACGCGTCACTGTTTTCAAGGGTTCCGGCGGCACTTAATTCAGCCCCCGCAGCAATAGGCTTGGCGCCTATAGCGGTGATCCCTAATTCGGCAGCACCTTGCAGAATTAACGTGCTGACATAGGTTTTACCGGCATCGGTATCCGTGCCCGTCACAAAAAATGCGTGTGTCATCCTACTTCCCTAAGCAAAGGTTAAGACTTAACTTTGTTAACACTTAATCTTGTTAACACTTAATCTTGTTTACAGGCCACTAATTGAACGACCTGATAACTTGCCTGCAGTGTGCCTGTTGCATCCGTTTTGGGATAGGCAGAGGCCACCTTTTGCCAATACCCTTTCCCTGTTAAACCCCGTTGTGCTCGCTGTGCTAAATGATTCGCCCCCAGCGCTTTTAATTCTCTGGCCAACGCAAAAATGTCTGTATAAGGTAGCGAATAACACTGTGTCTGCAGATGCCATGTCACACCATGCAATTGCTCAGTTTGCATAATGGCTGTTTGTAAGTCGCTTAGTTGTAAAAAAGCGTGAATATGCGGCTTATCATCAACCGCGGTAAAAGCCTGTGCTAATTCGGCTAAGGTACCGGCAATTAACGTAGTCATCACCGCCCGTCCACCCGGTTTGAGTATTCTACATACTTCAGACAACACGCGCGCGGGAGCTGGACACCATTGCAGCATTAAACTAGAAAAAACGCTATCAACACTCTGGCTTGGTAGCGGTAATGCCGCGGCGTCGGCCTGGACATAGTGAATTGCCAATCCTTGCTCAGCCGCCTGCAGCAGCATAGCAACACTCAGATCGATAGCGGTAAGTTGCTGTGAAAGAGGTAATAATTCAGCATGCAACCAGCCTGGACCACAGCCTAAATCGACGACATCCCCGAGTATCGCAGGCGATAACGCAGTGGATATGTGTTGCTCAGGCAACGTCACATTCATAGACTGAGTAGAGGCCTTAGTCTGCAATAATGTTGTTAATGCAGCATAAGCCACTTGCCGTTGTAGACGGGCTGCACCGACATAAGTACTTGCGGCTTTACCAAAACATTGCGCAATAGATGTGCCAGAACCCGGTTCATCGTACGTGGCCAAGGCTGAGGTAAACGGCGAACTTATAGGCCCCAAGTGTTTGGCTAACATAACAAAATCTGCTCTAACGTATTGATTAAGTTTTTAATATCTTGAGGTTCATGCGAAGCACTCAAGGTTACGCGTAACCTAGCACTGTCCGGGGGAACCGTTGGCGGTCGAATGGCCGTTAACCAGATCCCCTCGTCGCGCAATCGTTGACTAACTGCCATCGCCCGATCGCTATCGCCTAACATAACGGCTTGAATTGCGCTTGTTGACGTTAAGCAAGGAATGCCCGCTGCTGTTGCTAAGCGCGAAAAATGTCCAATATTATCGGCCAGTTTATCTCGACGCCACTGATCGCGTTTTACCAGTTCGATACTTTTGCTAACAGCGGCACACAATGCGGGCGATAAGGCGGTGCTGTAAATATAATGCCGGCCAAATTGCTCAATATATTCGATCACCGTTTTACTCGCCGCTAAAAAGGCGCCACCAACACCCAGAGCTTTACCAAAGTTTGCCATGTAACAATAGATATCTGGTGCCGCTAAACCTTGCGCAAACCAACTGCCTCGTCCCTGTTCACCCAATACGCCCAAGCCGTGGGCATCGTCTAATAATAAGGCCGCTTGTCGCGCTTGACATAACGCAGACATACCGAGTAAATCAGGACTGTCGCCATCCATACTAAATACCCCCTCTGTTACCACCAGGCTGTGGCAATCATCTGTCGGTAGTTCAGGCAGAAGTCGTGCTAACGCGGCTAAATCGTTATGTGTGAAGCGTTTAAAACGCCCTTTATGTTGGCGAGCTGCATCAATTAATGACGCATGGCTGAGCTTATCTAACAACAAAAAATCATTATCAGCTGCCAAGGTTTGTAGCATAGTAAGGTTGGCGGCAAACCCTGAGCTAAACAACAACACACGCTCAAATCCAAGCCAGTCTGCTATTTGCTCCGATAAACGCTGATGTGCATCATGGTAACCTGTCACGAGCGGGGAGCCGGTACTGCCAACGCCAAAACGCTGTGCCCCTTCGGCCAGTGCCATTTGAATCATCGGATCTTGCGCTAACCCCAAATAATCATTCGCAGAAAAATTAAGGTACCGACGATCATTTACCGTGATATGTCGCCCCTGATACTGCGTGATTGTATGGCTTTGCCGAAAAAGCCCAGCGTGTTGCCGGGCAACGAGCGCGTGTTGCAAACGCGACAGATACATCAATTAACCTGCAGCATGATATAACGGCGCGGTATGCTGATCTTTAATGGCCTCAGCCAACGCCATTTCATGTGCTTCGTCTGAAACGTCATGCCGTTGCTCGGGATTAATCCCTAACTTTTTAAATAAAAGCTGATCGGCATCGGCTTCAGGATTTTCAGTGGTTAGTAACTTATCACCATAAAAAATCGAGTTAGCACCCGCAAAAAAACACAACGCCTGCATTTGCTCATTCATCCGAGAGCGGCCAGCAGATAAACGCACGTGACTTTCTGGTAACATAATTCGTGCCACGGCAATGGTGCGAATAAACTCAAAAGCATCAAGATCGTCCACATTTTCTAGCGGCGTCCCTTTTACTTTTACTAACATGTTTATTGGCACGCTTTGCGGATGCTCCGGCAAATTTGCCAACTGCATTAACAAGGCTGAGCGATCATTTGCGCTTTCGCCCATGCCGACAATGCCCCCACAGCAGACTTTCATTCCCGCCTCACGCACATGGCTTAAGGTGTCCAACCGATCCTGATAAGTACGCGTTGTGATAATTTCACCATAAAACTCTGGCGAGGTGTCCAAATTGTGATTGTAATAATCTAATCCCGCGCTGGCTAAACTTTTAGCTTGTTCTGGCTCTAACATGCCCAGTGTCATACAGGTTTCCAACCCCATGGCTTTTACACCACGAACCATTTCGATGATATAGGGCATATCACGTTGTTTGGGATTGCTCCAAGCCGCCCCCATACAAAACCGACTCGCCCCTTTTTCTTTCGCTGCTTTTGCTTGGGTTAATACTTTTTCGACTTCTAGCAAACGCTCACGCTCTAGCCCCGTATTGTAATGACCGCTTTGGGGGCAATATTTGCAATCTTCAGCACAGGCGCCCGTTTTTATCGACAGTAAGGTGCTAATTTGTACTTCGTTCGGGCGAAAATGTTGCCGGTGTACGGTCTGCGCTTGAAATAGCAAATCGTTAAAGGGCAACGCAAAAAGCGCATTAACTTGCGCCAACGTCCAGTTATGACGTACCGCAGCAATCGCTGCAGTAGGCGTATGAGAAGAAGCGCTTACGTTGGAAGAAGCCTGCATAGAAATCCCTGTAGTGGTTCGTTAATGTATGACCAATCAAACCAGCAAGCTTTGGGTATCAATCCCGGCTTGGCGTAGCACATACGCAAAGTAGCACACACGCAAAATAGTGTATTGGTTTGTGCTACAGCCGTTTGAGATCATGGTCTTTTTCCGCTAGTCTAGCGCCATGCTTTTAGTTGTCAACGCTGACCACCCGCAAAACTTTACCAATGGTTATTTATTGCGCAAATCAGCTGCTTTTTGGTGAGCTTTTATGAGTATTGATCTCGCTTTTGATCGCGAACATATTTGGCATCCTTATACCTCCATGTTAACGCCCTTGCCGGTATACCCTATTGTTGCCGCCGCAGGGTGTGAATTAGTGCTCGAAGATGGGCGACGTTTAGTTGATGGCACGGCCTCATGGTGGTCTGCAGTGCATGGCTATAATCACCCCGTGTTAAATGCGGCGTTGACCACGCAACTTTCGCAGATGGCACATGTTATGTTTGGGGGTATCACCCATGAACCGGCCATTCAATTGGCAAAACAACTGCTGCAAATGGTCCCCTCGACGCTAACTAAAGTTTTTTTTGCCGACAGCGGCTCTATTGCTGTAGAAGTAGCAATCAAAATGGCCTTGCAATATTGGCAAGCAATTAACCCGCAAAAAACAAAATTGATCAGTCTTCGTAAAGGCTATCACGGTGATACATTTGCAGCGATGGCAGTATGCGATCCTATCGACAGCATGCACGGCATGTTTAAAGAGTTACTGCCACAACACTTTTTTTTACCTGCGCCCGATTGCCCTTTTGATTCACCCTTTACGCCTAGATCTGTTGAACCACTGGCTCAATTATTGTCGGCTCATCATCAGGATATTGCCGCACTGATACTAGAACCTATTGTACAAGGCTATGGGGGTATGCGCTTTTATCACCCGCATTACTTATCGGCAGTACGCGCGCTTTGCGATAAATATGGTATTTTGTTAATTGCCGATGAAATTGCGACGGGTTTTGGTCGTACAGGTAAATTGTTTGCCTGCGAGCACGCCAACATCGCACCTGATATCATGTGTTTGGGCAAAGCCCTCAGTGGTGGCTATTTAACGCTTGCCGCGACCTTATGCACGGATGAGGTGGCACGAGGCATCAGCCAGAGTGCAGCGGGAGGCTTAATGCATGGCCCAACCTTTATGGCGAATCCGCTAGCATGTGCAGTGGCGCTGGCCAGTTTAGGCTTAATTGCGACAGGCGCGTGGCAGCAACAGGTTGCAAATATCGAACAACAACTTAAACGGGAACTTGCACCTTGTAAGCAGTTTGCTAAAGTTAAAGACGTTCGAGTATTAGGGGCGATTGGCGTGTTAGAAATGCAAGAACCTGTTAATGTAGCTGCGCTGCAAGCCGCTTTTGTAGCGCAAGGTGTGTGGATCCGCCCCTTTAACAATCTGATTTATATCATGCCGCCATTTACAATAAGTGCAAAAGAGCTTTCACAACTTACTCAAGCGATGGTTCAAGTGAGTGCCTAACGAAGATTAAACCAGAATAGGTGCTGCTACGTAATGCTGCTAAGCTAAAACAATACTATAACAAACAAGGAACATTACCATGCGCGCGACCCGTTCATTAATGACATTACTCAGTGCCACTGCGTTATTACTCGGCAGTCAATTTGCCTATGCCGATCGCTTCAAAGATATCGAAATAACCGCGACGCCCCTATCTGATAATATCTTTATGCTAACGGGTTCTGGTGGCAACATGGCTGCAGTTGCTAACCCTGAAGGGGTATTGCTGATTGATAGTCAGTACGCTGAACTTGCCGATAAAATTCGCGCAACGTTAACAACATTGAGTCCAGCCCCCTTAACCACCTTAATCAATACACATATGCATGGGGATCATGTTGGCGGTAATGCTGCCTTGGCCGCTAACGCGAATATTGTTGCACATAAAAATGTGCGCCCAAGGTTAATGAGTAATGCTAATTTTGATAAAGCCGGCTTGCCTAAAACAAATATCGAGCAAACTACCCCATTACAGCACGGTTTAATTGAATTAGTGCTTGAACCGATGCCGGCAAGTCATACCGATGGTGATTTATTAGTGTGGTTTCCAGAGCAAAATATTGTGCATATGGGCGATTTACTTTTTCAAGGACGCTTCCCGTTTATTGACACCAACAATGGCGGCAACGTACAGCAGTACATTGAAAACACCCGTTATGTATTATCGCGGATTGATGACAATACTAAGGTGATCCCAGGCCATGGCGAACTAACGAATAAAGCTGGTTTAGCTGCAGAGCTAGCCATGTTAGAGCAAACCTTGGCGCTGGTGCAACAAATGCGCGCTCAAGGATTAAGCGAGCAGCAAATCATTGATAAAGGATTAGGAACACAGTGGCAAGCTTGGCACTGGAATTTTATTACTGAAGAGCGCTGGATTAAAACCTTGTATCAGGCTACCGAGGCGTAAGGAGTAATACTGGCATGCTATACCTGAGCGCACAATGGCTTAAACTCTGGTCTAAGCTTTGCGCTGGGTTATGGTTTAAGCCCAATGTCACGCACAGTAGCATTAGCCTCACCTTGCCTATGGCGCGAGTATACCGCTACCCCATAGTAGCGGTTTGCTTGGGGCTAATTGCTAGTTTTAATGCCTTGGCTCAAGATACTGCCCCCTCCCTGACGGCAGCTCTTAATAATCCTCTGGCTGAAGTAGCACCAGCATCTCCCCCAGCCGCATTGGGTGAACCCATCCAATTTTTGCTGTCTGAGCTGACATCCTTACAGCGTAATGTCTTAACATTGGCTGACGGCAGCACCTGGCAGACCAACATCACCCAACTAGGCTTCGCTGGTAATACTGTACTGATCACTGGCAAAAACCTGACCACGGGCAATAACACACTGTACCTCAATGGCTTTCAATTTACGGCCAAACATAAAAGCGGTGACATTGAACCGAATAACGGTTACAGGCTCAGTGTAATCAACATTTTAGCCGATGGTAAACGGTTAATACTGAGCCATAATTTACAAGCCTATGTTATCGATGCCCACCGGCAACATAGTCGACATTGGCGTGCTGATAACAGTGTTATCGTGCGCGACGATTTTAGGACCTTAGTGTATCTTCCGACCTTGGAAACCGTTACGGTGCAACTGGCACAGAGCCCTTAAGCCATCCCTCGCCATCAGGGCGGCTTTTTTCAAGCACGACACCATTTTTTGCTTGTGTTCAGCCACTGGCAAAGTATCATTACTGCTTTTAGAATCAGAGGGCTTCCCTCGCCCCATTGCACTCTCGGGAGTTGTTTGCATGACGCATGCCGTGATAAAAGATGTATTAGCTGGTCGCTATGCGATTGGCGAGAAAGTCACCGTTAAAGGTTGGATCCGCACCCGCCGTGACTCCAAAGCCGGAATTTCGTTTTTAGCTGTACATGATGGTAGCTGTTTTGATGCTATTCAAGCCGTGGCACCTGCAGAATTAAGTAATTATGACAGCGAGATTAAGCGGTTAACAACCTCCTGCTCGGTCATTGTGTCAGGTGTTATTGCGCGCTCTGAAGGTCAAGGTCAAGCATTTGAAATTCAAGCCGATCATGTTGCTGTTATTGGCTGGGTTGAAAATCCGGATACCTATCCTATGGCACCAAAACGCCATAGCATGGAATACTTACGTGAACATGCGCATTTACGTGCTCGCACCAATATTATGGGTGCAGTAACCCGTGTCCGTCATTGTTTAGCGCAAGCTATCCACCGTTTCTTCCATGAGCAAGGCTATTACTGGATCAGCACCCCCATTATCACCGGCTCAGATACAGAAGGGGCCGGCGAAATGTTCCGGGTTAGCACCCTAGATTTGCATAATCTGCCACGTGATGACAAAGGCGCTATTGATTTTAGCCAAGATTTTTTTGGTAAAGAAACCTATCTTACGGTGTCAGGCCAGCTTAACGGCGAAACATACGCCTGTGCCATGTCAAAAATTTATACCTTTGGCCCGACCTTCCGTGCTGAAAACTCCAACACGAGCCGCCACTTAGCAGAGTTTTGGATGATAGAGCCGGAAGTCGCATTTGCTGAATTAAAAGATGTCGCACAACTGGCAGAAGACTTATTAAAGTACGTGCTAAAAGCGGTATTAACTGAACGTGCCGATGATATGGCCTTTTTTGCCGAGCGCATCGATCCTAAAGCCATTGAGCGACTGGAGCAGGTCGTTAATTCCAGCTTTGTTCGGATGGATTACACCGATGCCATTCAAATTCTAAAAACCTGTGGCAAAAAATTTGAATACCCTGTGGAATGGGGCGTAGATTTACAATCTGAACATGAACGCTATCTGGCAGAAGAGCATATTGGTGGTCCAATTATTATGCAAAACTACCCGAAAGACATAAAAGCCTTTTATATGCGTTTAAACGATGATGGTAAAACTGTTGCTGCGATGGATGTACTTGCTCCTGGCATCGGCGAAATTATTGGTGGTAGCCAGCGTGAAGAGCGTTTAGAGCACTTTGATCGCCGGTTAGAGGAAATGGGGTTAAGCAAAGAAGATTACGGTTGGTACCGTGATTTACGCCGCTACGGCACAGTGCCGCATTCTGGCTTTGGTTTAGGCTTTGAACGTTTAGTCTCTTATGTTACTGGTGTCGGTAACGTACGCGATGTTATTGCCTTCCCACGTACACCGGGTAATGCCGAATTCTAAACGCAGTCGTTAACGCGTCGACAAGTTTAGCCTAAACAGCAACCCCGCCATTGGCGGGGTTGCTGTTTATAACACTTAACTAACACTAAATACTTTTCGGTGATTACGCCATTTAGAACTGGCTAAAATAAAGACTCGGATCTAATGCGGCTTTTTGCGAAGGAGTACTGCTGCTGGTCCCAAGGTATAGAAAACCAACGATTTCGTCATCAGCGGCTAAATTAAATGCCTGTTTAACATAGTCTTGTTGTGCATAGGCTCCGGTTCGCCATACGCCACCAAACCCCAAGGCAAAGGCCATCTGCTGCATGGCCATTACCGCACAAGCTGCCGACTGAACTTGCTCTGCAATGGGCACTTTAGGATGCTCGGTTACTTTAGCAATACACGTAATAACCATAGGCGCGCGCAGCGGTAGCTGCCTAGCGCGTTCATGTAATTCTACCGAGATGCTCGGATCTTCTTCGATAGCTGCTTCCGCAAAAATATCACCTAAACGGCTTAACGCTTCGCGTCCTTCGGCAATAACAAACCGCCAAGGGCGCAAGGCACCATGATCTGGCACCTGTAAAGCAGCACGTTTAATCAGTTCCAACGCTTCACCACCTGGCGCAGGTTCTGTTAAACGCGGCGAAGAATAGCGGGTAGTTAGTAGCGTTAATGCATCCATATATTCAACCTATCAATATCATTTTTGCGCAGGCTATCAAAAAATCACGCGTGACTCACGGCAATTTTTTTTAAGCAGACTCAATTGCATACTTACTCAACAAGCTGCCTAGTTTAACGCCTGTTGATACAAGCGTAGGTACTCGGTTACAGCTTGAGCCCAACTAAAACTTTGTTGCATCCCGCGTTGCTGAACAGCTTGATACGCTTCACCGTGCCAGTATAACTGCTCAGCCTGTTGTAAGGCGATAAGTAATGCATCAACACTTACCTCGTGAAAACCAATACCTGTTGCCTCTGCAGCTGGCCAAGGGATCACCGTATCACGTAAGCCTCCCGTTAATCTCACCAGCGGGACCGTGCCATATTTTAAACTGTATAACTGATTTAAGCCGCACGGCTCAAACAGAGAAGGCATTAAGAAAAAATCGCCAGCGGCTTCCGCTTGGTGCGCTAATGATTCATCAAACCCTTCAAAAAAACGAAACTTTGTTGGGTAATCCTCTTGCAATTGGTATAGCTGTCGGCAGTAGTGTAATTCACCACTGCCAACCATGAAAACCTGAGCAGGGCTTTGCATCAACCAGTGGCGTAAGGCCGGGATCAAATAATCATAGCCTTTTTGTCCAGTGATACGGCTTACCGCAACAAATAATGGCACATCCTGCTCAGGTAAGTTAAAACGATGACGTATATAGGCTTTACACGCCGCTTTACCCCTCAGATCCTGTTGATGATAATTCTGTACAAGCGCTAAATCAGTTGCAGGATCCCATTGCTGATAATCGCAACCATTTAAAATACCGACAAAATCTGCAGCACGGTGTTGGTATAGCATGGCTAAGCCGTTTGCTGCTGGCTCGCTGAGTAATTCATCACGATAGCCCTGGCTTACCGTACTAATTTTATCCGCATAACGGATACCTTGCTCCAGCATATTTAAAAAATGATCGTTATGTGGCGCTAAATCCAGTCTAGCAAACCAACTGTGATCACAGGTCAACTGGTATGCACCATTATGAACGGTAAACACAAAAGGAACCTTTGCTAAAACCGGATCAGCCGCATAATGTTGTTTTAGATACGCCGCAGATACCGCAGTTTGCCAATCATGTCCATGTATCACATCGACATCAGGTAAATAGTGGCGGCACCACTCCAAGGCGGCTTTACAAAAAAAACCAAATCGTAATGGATTGTCGGCGTAGCCAGCGTAGCCATCATCATAAGGCCGCTCACGATGAAAAAAATCATCGTGTTCTAACACGCGTATATCAAGCCCAGCATAGGTTAATCGACGCACCGCACAACCAAAGTCATGCCCGCCGAGGGTAAAGAAAACCGATTGCCATTCACCTGTAGGGCGGCTATATAACGCACTATAACGTGGCAATAACACGGTAACGTGATGCCCCGCCGCAACTAAATGGCTGGCAATACCCTTACAGGCATCTGCTAAGCCGCCCGTTTTAACTAAGCCTTCAAACTCACTACATAACAACAAAATCCGCACTGCTGTATCCTTTAAGGCTAATAGTGCCCTTACTCGTCATCAAAACCCACTTTTGCCCCTTTAGGGATCACTACAACGCCACCGGCAGAGATATGGAAGCGTTTACGATCAGCCTCAATGTCTTCACCGATCACAGTACCCGGCGCAATCTTAACGTCTTTATCAATAATGGCTTTACGGATACGGCAACCTCGACCAATATCATTATTTCCCATCAAAACACATTTTTCGATATAACTATGGCTGTGTACATGCACGTTATACCCTAAGATAGATTGATAGACGATTGAACCGCTGACAATACAGCCTGCAGCCACCATAGAGCTAATAGCTTGTCCGGTACGATTTGTTTGATCGTGCACAAATTTAGCGGGTGGCATCGGTGGGTTGTAACTGCGTAATGGCCAATACCGGTTATATACGTCAAACGGCGGATCAATAGAAATTAAATCCATGTTGGCTTCATAGTACGAATCTATGGTACCCACATCACGCCAGTAACCGGCACTGCTTTCTGATTCACCACGAATTTTATTCGTTGAAAAATCATAAACATACACCTCTCCCTGCGGGAAAAGTGTTGGGATAATATTATGCCCAAAATCGTGTTTTGAATCGGCTTGTTTCGCATCTTCGTTTAACACATCGACTAAGCAATTTGCTTCAAAAATATAATTACCCATCGAGGCTAGCACCATATTTGGCTGACCGGGTATCGTTTTTGGATTGCTTTTGGGTTTCTCTTGGAAACCAATCATTTTGCCGGTTTCATCCACTTCGATGATACCAAATTCGTGGGCTTGCTCAACCGGCACGGGGATCGCTGCAACAGTTAATTTTGCCTGATTGTTACGATGGAAATCTAACATATGGCGCACATCCATTTTATAAATGTGATCGCCACCGAACACACAAACATGCTCGGGATCTAAGCCTTCAATAAGATGTAAATTTTGGTAAATGGCATCAGCGGTACCCAAATACCAATGTTTACCAGTTTGCATTTGCGCTGGAATGGGATCAATAAAGCGATTAGTTACGCCACCAACACGCCAAGCGCGACTCAGATGCTTCATTAAAGAATGTGATTTAAACTGCGTAATCACAAAAATTTGAAGTAAATCAGAGTTAACGAAATTATTTAGTACAAAATCAATTATGCGATAATTACCACCAAACGGAACAGCCGGTTTCGCACGAAGCGATGTTAAAGGTGACAATCGTGTTCCTTCGCCGCCTGCCAGAATCATTGTTAACACGCCAGACATACACTCTCCCCAATTATTACGATAGCCACTACGGGTAGCTTTTTTTGATTAAAAAATTGAATGTACTTTAATTATGCAAAACAACAATGCAAAACCAATACCACAAAATCCCTATACGTTGACTGGATTAAAAGGGGTAAAACAGCTTAACACCCGAACATTTTGTGCCGCCTATTAATACCATAGCATCAAATATTGCTTTAAAGTAGTGCGTTGCATGCCATAAAATAACGCGGCCGCTCTTTTTAGGAGCGGCCGCGTTATGTAAAACACACTAAACAGCAAACAAAGATTACATCTGTGCCGCCAATTCAGCGCCTTGTCTAATAGCGCGCTTGGCGTCTAACTCGGCTGCAACATCAGCACCACCAATTAAATGCACCTTTTGTCCTTGCGTCAGTAATGCGTGTTGTAAGGCGCGTAATGGCACCTGACCCGCACAGATAACAACATTATCTACAGGTAAACAGCGTTCTTGTTCATTAACACTTATCCACAAGCCATCATCATCCACGCGCAGATAATTTACGCCGCCTAACATTTCAACGCCTTTTTTCTGTAACGACGCTCGATGAGCCCAACCTGATGTTTTGCCTAGACCCGATCCCACTTTGCTTGCTTTGCGCTGCAACAAGTAAACCTTACGCTGTGCAGGTTGTGGCGCTTGCGTAGCGAGTAAAGCGCCCCGTGCTTGATAGGTTTTATCCACTCCCCACTCAGCCAGCCAGGCATCAGGTTGTAATGTTAATGAATGGGCTTCGGTTAAAAACTCCGCCATATCAAAGCCAATACCGCCGGCACCAATTATGGCTACCTGTTTACCTACTGCTTTGTGATCGCGCAACACATCTAGATAACTTAACACTTTAGGATGATCTTGCCCGGCTAAACCAATATCTCTTGGCACGATGCCTGTTGCTAAAATAATCTCATCAAAGCCACCCGCCACTAAGCTCTCTGCTGTTTGTTCGCTATTAAGATGAAGATTAATAGCATGTAACTCCAGCATACGACCAAAATAACGTAACGTTTCATGAAACTCTTCTTTACCTGGTATTTGTTTGGCGTAGTTAAACTGACCACCAATTTGATGTGATTTATCAAATAAATGCACTTCATGGCCCCGCTCAGCAGCATATACGCTAAATGCTAGGCCTGCCGGTCCGGCCCCCACCACGGCAAGTTTTTTTCGGGTTGGCGCGGCAGTAAAATTTAACTCGGTTTCATAACAGGCCCGAGGATTCACTAAGCAACTGGCACGCTTCTGCGAAAAAACATGATCTAAACACGCTTGATTACAGGCAATACAGGTATTTATGGTATCCGCTTGATTGGCTGCCGCTTTATTAACAAACTCGGCATCAGCTAAGAATGGGCGCGCCATACAAATAAGATCAGCCTGGCCATTGGCCAAAATATCTTCAGCGACTTGAGGATCATTAATACGATTAGTCGCAATTACCGGTATTGATAGTTCTTGGCGCACCCGCTCAGTGATCCAGCTAAATGCAGCGCGCGGCACCCGCGTGGTAATCGTCGGGATCCGAGCCTCATGCCAACCAATGCCAGTGTTAATTAACGTAGCCCCTAACTTAGCAACACCTTTCCCTAAAGCCACTACTTCCTCAAAGGTATTGCAATCTTCTACCAGATCTAGCATCGATAACCGGTAAATGATAATAAAGTCCTTACCACATTTTTCACGAACCGCTTTTACCGTCTCTAGCGCAAATCGACTACGATTTTCAAAACTCCCCCCCCAACTATCCGTACGATGATTGGTACGCTGACAAATAAACTGATTAATTAGATACCCTTCTGATCCCATGATTTCAACGCCATCATAGCCCGCTTTTTTCGCCAAACTCGCTGCATGGGCAAAATCTTTAATTGTACTGCGAATTTGCCTATCAGAAAGCGCAGCTGGCTTAAATGGCGTAATAGGAGATTTAATGTTACTCGGCGCAACATTAAACGGGTGATAGCCATAGCGACCAGCATGCAACAGCTGCACACAAATTTTCGCACCATGTTGATGCACAGCTTCGGTAATTTGCCGATGCTTATTAACCTGCCACCAAAAACTTAACTGACTGCCAAAAGGCACTAAATTACCACGAAAATTGGGGCTGATCCCCCCTGTAATAATCAGCCCGACACCGCCTTTTGCCCGTTCAGCATAAAACGCGGCGAGCTTAGTAAAGCCGTTTTTTTCTTCTTCTAACCCAGTGTGCATGGAACCCATGATCACGCGGTTCTTTAATTGCGTAAACCCCAAGTCCAGTGGTTGTAATAATTGTTGATAGGCCACGTCTATCCTCTCTGGTCTTACCTGTTAAATAGGTTGAATGTAGCTGCTTTGCCCTTTTTACGCAAGCAATATACATTTTCTTACAAATTCCGATTAGCCTTTATCGTAAAATTCGTTAGCATGCATATAAGTAAAATTTTTTGCGCGTAGTTGAATAATAGGATGTTTATATGACAGAGAAAAAGAAAGGGTTAATTCGGCGCTTGTTTGGGGCCATTTGGAGCGTGTATAGAGGGTTTCGTGCTACCGTCCTTAACATCATCTTCATTCTTTTCGTGATCCTTATCGGTAGCGCTGTATTCAGCGGTGGCGACAAGGTTGAGATTGCAGACACCTCTGCACTCTATCTCAATTTACGCGGCGATTTAGTGGAAGAAAAACGTTTTGTTGATCCCATTTCTGCTGCATTAAACGAAAGTGTTGGTGGCCAGCAAGAACAACCTGAAGTCCTGGTGTCAGACATCGTTAAAGTGATTAATCATGCGGCAACAGATAACCGCATTCAAGCCATGGTAATGGATTTATCTGGTATGGGTGGTGCCTCGCTTGATAAATTGCAAGCGGTGGGTAAAGCGATTGAAACCTTTAAAGCCAGCGGTAAAAAAGTGTTTGCTTATGGTGCTTATTTTGCCCAAAACCAATATTTTTTAGCCAGCTATGCCGATCAAATCAGCTTAGAACCGATGGGCGCGGTGTTGCTAGAAGGTTATGGTAGCTACCCCATGTTCTACAAAAGTGCCTTGGAGAAACTCAAAGTTAGCACCCATGTATTCCGTGTGGGCACCTACAAGTCTGCGGTAGAGCCGTTTACCCGTGATGACATGTCGGCAGAAGCCAAAGAGGCGAATGGCGAATGGTTAAATGCCCTGTGGGACGATTACAAACAGCAAGTGGCAGCGCGTCGTAACTTTGCGGTAGATAACTTTGACGAAACCTTCACGGCACTCTACGAAAAAGTGAAAGCGGCCGACGGTGATTTAAGCCAATACGCGGTAAATAGCAAGTTAGTCGATGCGATCCAAACACGTGAAGAGTTCCGTCGTAGCTTAATTGCTGTTGTGGGTAAGAATAATAAACATACTTATAATCATGTCACCTTTGCTGATTATGCTAAGTCTGTGATCCCGGCCAAACAATTTGATAATCCGATGTCTGAGAAAGTCGCTGTTATTGTGGCACGTGGGATGATTGTTGATGGTACCGCGAAAGCCGGCACGATTGGTGGTGACTCTACTGCTGCTTTATTACGCCGTGCGCGTAATGATGACAAAGTGAAAGCCGTTGTACTGCGTATTGACAGTGGTGGTGGTAGCGCTTTCGCCTCAGAAGTGATTGGCCAAGAAATTACCTTACTGCGTGAAGCTGGTAAACCGGTTATTGCGTCAATGGGCGCTGTCGCGGCCTCAGGTGGCTATTGGATTGCCGCACCAGCAAATGAAATTTGGGCTGCGCCGAGTACGATTACCGGCTCTATCGGCATATTCGGTTTACTGCATACTTTTGAGAACGTAATGCAAACTGTTGGCTTAAATGTTGATGGCGTAGGCACAACTGAATTAGCTGGTTTTTCAGCCGGTGTACCGGTATTTAAAGGTTTAACTGAACCCACTAAAGATTTAATGCAGCTCCTGATTGAACGCGGTTATACCGAGTTTTTAACAATGGTTGGTAAGCATCGTAATATGGCTCTGGCCGATGTTGATAAGGTAGCGCAAGGTCGCGTATGGACCGGCAGTAAAGCATTGGAACTTGGTTTAGTTGATAAACTGGGCACTTTTGACGATGCTATTGCACGTGCCGCTGAGTTAGCCGGACTAAGCCAGTTTGATGTTACTGTTGTGCAACATGAACTGAGCCCAACCGAACAAATGATTGCCGATATTTTTGGCAGTGCAAAAGCGCGCGGTTGGTTACCTGAAGTGTCTGAGCAACCACAAAACCGTGCGCTGCGTCAGCTCACGCAGCAGGTTAAACAAGATTTTATTATGATGAATCAGTTTAACGATCCTAATGGCGTATACTCCTACTGCATAGCGTGCCAGATTAACTGACAGTCACGCAAAATCTGATTACAATGCCCGGCTATGACCGGGCATTTTTTTACGCAGTAATTTGGGGATGTTATGCAAAGAAAACGAATCTATGTTGCCTACACCGGCGGTACCATTGGTATGCAGCAATCTACCCGCGGTTTTATTCCCGTACCAGGGTTTTTAACCGATACGGTAAAACGCATGCCAGAGTTTTATCGCCCAGAAATGCCGATATTTGATATTCATGAATACCATCCCGTTATTGACTCCTCAGATATGACACCGGGACACTGGCTTGGTATCGCGAAAGATATCCAAGCAAACTACTCGGACTATGATGGTTTTGTGGTGCTACATGGTACAGATACTATGGCTTACACCGCTTCAGCACTGTCATTTATGCTTGAGAATCTAGAAAAACCGGTGATCATTACCGGCTCTCAGATCCCCTTAGCACAATTACGTTCCGATGGTCAGGTTAACCTATTAAATGCCCTATATCTGGCAGCAAATTACCCCATTGCTGAAGTTTCGTTGTTTTTTAATAATCAACTGTTCCGAGGCAATCGTGCTACCAAAGCTGATGCCGATGGCTTTAATGCCTTTGCCTCACCCAATTTACCGCCACTGCTTGAGGCTGGCATTCATATCAATCTCAATAGTGGCAAACTCCATCAAAGCACTCAGCCGCTTCCTCTCATCGTTGCTGAGATAACGCCGCAACCCATTAGCGTTGTCACGCTGTATCCCGGCATTACCACCGATGTCATCAGCAATATGTTAGCAGATCCGGTAAGAGCATTAATTATTAAATCCTTTGGCGTTGGCAATGCACCACAGCGTCCAGAGCTGTTATCTGTCTTGCAAGCCGCGTCAGCACGAGGTCAAATCGTCGTTAATTGTACGCAGTGCTTTAAAGGGAAAGTAAATATGGAGGGGTATGCAACAGGCAATGCATTGCGCGCAAGTGGAGTGATTAGTGGTTATGATATGACACTTGAAGCCACGTTAACGAAACTTCACTATTTATTAAGTCAGCCATTAAATGCAGAACAGATCCGCCAACAAATGCAGCAGGATTTACGAGGCGAATTAACACGATAGTCCCCTATTGTGTTGATCCCTTCTACGCTAAAAAAGCCCAGCAAGAAAAAGGCCTTTCATTATGAAAGGCCTTTTTAATTACGTAAAGATATTACAGAAAACGCATGTACTAACGACCAAACAGCGTTTAAGCGGCTAAAAAACCTCGCTTACTAAAACAAGGCTACAACCCGTTTCAACAACGGTTGCTCCTGCTCTGCCACTGCCCCATGCGCCAGCCAATGGTGTAACAATTGCTCTGCTGAAAGTTGTTGACCAGCATTGTGCTTCAACGTCAGCAGTGCTAACTGTACCTGCTGTTTTTCAGCCGTATTACTTAGCCCACTGTCTTTGCCACTAACCAGCTCCAGCGCCAATGTTAACTCAGGGCGACTCAAGGCCGGAGCCTTGATACTCAGCGCATCGCGATAAGCTGCAGGCCATTGTTCTGCCTTTAACTCGCCGGTAGAAAGTGCCGTAAACAGACTATGCAAATCCTGACGTTGTTGCTGCTGCAGCTGTTGCTGCAACTGCTGGCTCAATAATTCACTCACTTGCTCATACCGCTGACGCGCATCCGCTAAATCCGGTAACACTAACTGCCGTAATTGCTGCTGTAACGCGTTGAGTTCACTTTGCGTTTGTGCTGCCCCAATACGTTCGGCGAGTTGATTAAGCTCCGCACTCACGGCCTGCCAAGCCATCTGCTCAGCGTGTTGTGTCGATTTAAACTCATCATGGCGTTTTGCAAAAAACGCATCACATAATGCTCTAAACTGTAACCACAACGCTTGATCGTGTTTTGGCCCAGCAAACCCTAAGGTTTTCCAACGCTGTTGCAAATCTTTCAGAACAATCGCAGTTTGGGCACCATCACTTAACGATAGCGCGGATTCCGCCTCTGCAATCAAGGCCCGTTTTGCAGCTTCATGGGATTGTTGCGCAGAAACAACTTTGCCACGAATCACCTCTGATAATTGCTGATATTGCTGCTGTAAAACTTGGTAATCACGGCGATTCACTGCGCCGGCCTCTCGCCAGCGCTGATTAATTTGCCGAAAACGTTGATCTAGTGTTTTAACATCTAACGCGCTTTCCGCCAATGCGGTTAATTCCATGATCACACTTTGGCGTTGCTGTAAATGTACTGCACGTTCCGCATCAAGCTGCGCGAATATCGCTCGGCAAGGTTCAAAGGCCGCTTCACACGCTTGATCAAACGCCTGATTTAACACATCTTCCTGCTCGGGATCGGCCTTACCAAATGAATTCCAGTTGGCACGCGCTAATTTTACCTCGTCAGCACGGGCTTTCGCATCCGTCACTGGGGTGGCAGCAAGCTGTTGCACCTCTGCTAATAAAGCCTGTTTCCGCGGTGTTGCGATATAATGCTGTAACGATTCTAACGCATTATGTAACGCACTGATATCAAGGTACTCTTTTTCAAGTTGTACCTTCGCATGATCAGAAAGTTGTGCGTAATCGTCACTAATACCTTTAAACAAACCAAATAAAACATTATAGCGTCCCGCAGCATGCAAGCGTTTAAACTCGGCACACTTGCTACGCAGTTGTTTAGTGCCTTTTTGCTGTTGCTGTTTAATGTCGGCTATTGCGGCTTGCCAATGCTGTTTAACCTGCTGAAATTGTGTATCTAACTCTGCCGATAAACGTAATGATAAGCCTTTACTATGACTACGCCACGCTTGCAAAAACGCCGTTAATTGCACTTCTGCGCCGTCAAGTTGCTCAAATGACTGCGGCAAAGGATGAACTTGAAACTCTCTGACCAGTTGCGTTAATGCCGCTAATGCCTTGCTTTGCTGAGGCAATTGCTGACATTGCTGTTGCAACCGTGCTAAGCGCGTTTGTAACGTGTGCAGTTCGGCCTGCGGTAACGCAGCTTGTGTAGCGTCTTCCTGTAGCGCCTCTACCGCACGGCTTATAATAGCAAACTCGCTCTCGCCTTGCTGGATCTGCACTACCAACTGCTGCTCAAGCGCCTCTATGGCATGCTCTAATTGCTGGTAACGGGCCACTGCGCGCGCTTTGGCTTCAACAGCGGCTTGAATTTGCGCTAACTCGGAAAGTTTAGGCGCTAACCAATCGGTTAAACGCGCATCAAGTTGCGCGTATTTAGCGCTAAATTGCTGCGCTTCATCATGTGGTAAACAGGCTAACTCTGTCGCTAAACTCTGCCATTGTAAGGCTAATTGTTGCTGTAACTCGGGGATCTCAGCAATGTTACTGCGCTCGCGTAACGCATTTAACTTAGCCAATAGTAACGTTAGCTCTTTGCGTAACTTTACGGGTTTTAATTTTTGCTCTGCTAACTCGGCTAAGCGCAAGGTTAATTCCGCGGCCAAGGTCGCATTTAGCTGCTTACTGAGTTTTTCTAACTGTTTTTCATCGGTAATGTCGGCTAACAATTGCCGCTTAAACACATCAGGAAAATGGCTATCAAGCAAACTTTGCTGAATGAGATCAGCACGCTCTAGGCGTTGTAATAAGGTAAAGCGCAGCTGAGGATCTTGCTCTTTTAGGGCTAACTGCTCTAACACGGAACTACGGTTGCACTGAGTAATAAATTTATGTTTCAGATTATTTTCAACATCGCCTTGCAATAATTGATTAATCAATTGCTGCTCAGCATACTGTTTTAGCCGCTCAGACGCATCATGTTTACTGGCTTGCCACCACAAAGCAAAGTCATTTAACTGATGTAAAGCGGCTTTACGAACGGCTTCAGCACCATCGTTAAACGCCAACTCATGCAGTATTTTTTTATGGTCATTGTCGCTTGCCTGCAACGTAGGTAAAGCTTGTAGACGAATTGCTGCATCTGCATGCTGCCATTTCGGTTTAAACCAGCGTTTAAAGATCATCGTGCGTGAACCTTGCTATAGCGGCAGGATCTGAAAATTGTTTTTTCAGCTCAGCCTTAGATTTGTGTACTATCTGCCCGTCTGGGCCCACAGTGAAAATATCTTGAGATTTTAAAACTTTAGATTGGTACGCCATCACCAATTGCAATGTTTGAGCCTTTTGATCCTCGGTTAATAAGGATCCATCAGCCCAACGGCCAGTTGCAACAGCGTCAGAGAGCTTCTCATAGGTTTCAGGCGCCATAGCGCTTACAAGTGAACTAAAGTCCATACTATTTTTTTCGCTTTAACCAAATAATGCGGGCACGACACACCACATACCAAAGAAAACCTAGCGCAATCGCTGCCGTAGAAACATATTCGTTGTAACTACCGTTTTCCGGTTGCCACCAATAAAGAATGCCAAAACCAGCCAAAAACAACAATAACGCTAGCATCGATTGATTCATTAACGATTGCGATTGTCGCAATATTTTTTCCCGATGCTGTGCCGCCAATTTTTCAGGTGTGGCGCCACTTAACAATGTTTTGCATTTTGGACATTCAGTTGCTTTATTAGATATGCGATGTTCGCATACCGGACAAGAAATAATGGCCATGTCAGATCCTAACGTAAATCATCAACAACAGCCAAAATTGCAGTAAGGGAATCTTGGCCAAGCTTCATAGAACGAATATCTGACCAACCAAAAGCTTCATCAGGTAAATTCGCATTATCTTTAAATGGCATCTCTAAGGTATAGGCTAAACATGAAAATTGTTCAGCAACCCAATTAGATGCGACAGTTAGATTAGCTTTACCTGGCTCATCTTTACCATAGCCAAATTCTGTTTGAAATTCTGGGGTAACCATTACCATGGCGGCTTTAAACGCCTCTTCTAACTGCTGCATTTTACCCGAATAGCTGGGTACACCCTCAGCACCAGCGACAAAATTGTATGGCAGATTTTCATCGCCATGCACATCTAGCAACATATCGACACCCAGCGCTAACATTTTCTCACGCACTAAAAATACTTCAGGGCTTTGCGCCATAGAAGGATTTTGCCACTCACGGTTTAAGTTAACGCCCGCCGCATTCGTACGTAAATGTCCACGCACGCTGCCATCTGGGTTCATATTTGGCACAATATAAAATACCGCTTTAGCTAACAAGGCGCGAGCAACACCGTCGTCTTCATCTAATAAACGATCTAAAAACCCTTCAACAAACCATTCTGCCATGGTTTCGCCAGGATGCTGTCGCGCAATTATCCAAACCTTTTTCTTGCTGTCGTCAGGCTCCCCGACTACCAGCATGTTCATATCACGACCATCTAAGGTTTCACCCAGCTCAACTAATTGACAGTTGTAATCATTTTGCGCTTGATGCAATAAGTCTTGGTGGCGCTCGTAGCTATAAGGCGCAAAATAAGCAAAGTATACCGATTCAGCTTCTGGATAATGCGTAATGGTAAACGTTTTGCCATCAAATTCGCTTTCTACGCGAAACCACGTTTGTCGATCATAAGACGCAACAGCTTGATAATCTTTCCAACCATCTGGATAGGCAGAACCTCCGGCATTCACAATGTGCAGTTTATGTACCTGCGCATGTGGCGTATTCAATCGAAAGTGAAACCATTGATAAAAATCTGATTGATGGTCTTTACGGATAGCCAATTGAATATTTTGTGGATCAGTGGCAGCAATAACCTCAATGTTACCACTGTCAAAATTACTAGTAATTTTCATATTATTCTCTTTAAGGTATAAATTTCCCGAACATCGCATACCTTGCTAGGTTATCTTTCAAAGCAGGTAGCCGACACGCGAAGAGGTGTTATATTTCAGGATTTTCTCGCACAAAGGCGATATCTGCAAATCCCATTTTACTGAACGTTTGCTGACGGTAGTTTTTTACAGCCGCTTTATCTTTCGCAGTGTGGTGTAACTGTTTTTCCATTGCCAAAAAGGCCGTTAAATCGATACCTTCTGCAGCGGCCACGGCTTCGTATAGATCGTAAAAACGATCATAACTAAACGCAATTACCTTTTTTTTACCTTTGTAGGTATAACTCACTTGTCTAGCCAAGCTTAATGCTCCTATGAGGCTTAGCCGAATCACGACACAGCCATAGCGAAAAGAGTAAAAGAATGAAACCAATACTTAGCGAAGATAAATCAGCAGTACGATTCCATAACAAAAGATTCACCAGCAACCCAGCTGGAATAAGGGCATTATTCATCACCGCTAGCGCGCCACTGGACACCTGCGCTGCCCCTTTGTTCCATGCATAATATCCCAAACCCGATGCCACCAAGCCCAACCAAAGGAGTACGGCCCATTGTGTCAGAGTTTGCGGATACTGTGCTGCACCAAAAAACCACCACGCGGGTAATGCAATCAGTAAAGCACCGACATAAAACCAGCCAAAAGCCAAATGCTGATCCCGCTGACTTGGCTGCGCCATCAGCAATTTTTTGTACCCGACTTGCCCTGCGGCAAAACACAGGTTAGCGCCTTGAACAATCATAAATCCCAACCAATAATCTGGCGCGGGGATCCCCTCTCGCATAACGGCCGCTGCCGCCACAGCGCATAAGGCCGCTAACAAAAAACGTGCGTTAAATCGACCACTGAGTAAATCATATAACAACGTTATATAAATTGGGGTAAAAATAGTAAACACCAATACTTGCGGCACGCTGAGGAATAAAAAGGAGTGATAATAAAACAAATACATCACACCTAATTGCACAGCGCCGAGTAGCATTAGCGTAATGGCATATCCAGTGTTCCCCCGATAGCGAAGTAAAAACGGCAAAAACACCAATAAAGCCAGCGCAACACGTGTTACAACAGCAAAATAAGCATCTACTTGCCCGGCTAAATACTCGCCAATCAAACTAAATGAAAAAGCCCATAACAGCGTCACGCCAACTAAATAACGCATTAAGCAATTTTCGCCTGTTTTTCTACTGGCGCTGCATACATATTAACCAAAAGAGGCCGCGCATCCTCTGGTAGGCTTGAGAGTTTATCATGCCAAACTTGTCGATGCGTTTCGTCAACGACTTGAGTGCCAACTCCCGCCGCTAAATAGTTAATTGGAAATAAACGATATTGTTGCCAAATCTGTTGATCAATAAGAGCGGCTAGCGCATCGGCATCATCGGGTATGGCATTTAAGGGTTTTCCAAAGGCCACATGCACCCGCCCTTTAAATCCCACAATGCCTTTAATTATCGTATCGATATCCTCAAGTTCACCTTTTTGATAATGTCCATGCTGTTGTTTTTGCCATAGCTCATTTACCTTGTCTTTATCGCAAGGATCAAATTCATAGGATAAACAGACTGGCACAATATTTAATCCGCTCAGATATTCACTAAAACGCTCACCGCGTTTTTTCCCTTCCATATAAAACATTTTTAAAATGGCCGGATCGGTCTCATCATTGCCATCTTTGGCGCGCCCTTCCTTTTGTGCGATCCAAATAGACTGACCTTCATCTAGCGAATGTTTAATATACCCTGATAATTGCGAGAGGTTTTTAAGCATTTCCCGCGGCCCTTTAGCACCACGTTTCACGATAAAACTTTTATTCAGCTTCATCAGCTCAGTAGCGCACGCTTTTCGTAATAAGTTATCGCCAATTGCGATACGTAACGTATCTAATCCTTGCTGATGTAAACTCCAATTGACCAGTGCTGGGTCCATAGCAATATCGCGATGATTAGAAATAAAAAGATAGGGTTTGCTCGGATCAAGCTGTTCAATACCGCTACATGATACTTGCACGGTAGACTTGGCAATCATTTGCTCCATAAAGGTAGCAACCTGCAATTGCACTTGATTTACGGTACGAAGTTTTGACCATTTCCGTTTCAAAAAAAACTTTACGCCCGCCGACAATAGCCAACCAAATTTTCCGGCTAAATGGGGGAAGCGATAATGCAAAATGGCATCAATAAACTCTTGATCAGCAATTAGACGGCTGATGGCGGCTTGCACTTCATCATCATGATAAGGCCGAATATCGGCATAAGGATCAGTATTAACGTCGGTCACGCTTGTTTAAACACCTTAAAAAATACATTGGTATATTCTACCCGTTCAGCCAGATTAAACCAGAGTGACTGGCGTATTTTGCCGACAACAAAATAATCGCAGAGATATTTTAGATTAATCATGAAAATTTGTAGAAAAAAGCTGCAGTTGCATAAAAGCGCATTGCAATTAGTTAAAGAATCATTATTATACGCACCACGTCGGTACGTAGCGCAGCTTGGTAGCGCACTTCGCTGGGGGTGAAGGGGTCGGAGGTTCGAATCCTCTCGTACCGACCATTAAATTCTCCTAAAAGCCTGCTTTATGCAGGCTTTTTTTATGCAAAATTTTCCCTTCTTTCATGGTTTTTGTTTTTATTTTTTATTCTCTTTCTTGGCAAGTGATGCAGCAACATCTCACTTAAATCATCTTTCTAAAGTTGCATTGTGTTTTAGATTTAATCCAATCATCACAGTTGCTACGTATTCTGTGCTAGTCTGTTTCAGATTTAGAAACCTAATCAAAGAGGATAGTATTAATGTTCGTTCAGAAACTGTTGACCTCATTAAGCGCAGCCACCTTACTTTTGATGTCGCTAAACGCCTTTGCCACCCCGTTCACTCAAGCGCCCTTACCTTATGCCGCTAACGCGCTGGAACCAGCAATTGATGCTAAAACGATGGAAATTCATTATGGCCGTCATCATTTAGCCTACATTAATAATTTGAATGCCCAAGTTGAAACCTTTCCTGAATTAGCTACGTTAAATCTCGAGCAAATAATGGAAAAAATGTCGACATTCAATGCTGCTGTGCGTAACAACGGCGGTGGGCATTATAATCATCAATTATTTTGGGAATTAATGGCCCCTAACGGCCAAGGCGGAGCGCCTTCATCCGCATTAAAAGCCGCCATTGAACGTGATTTCGGCTCATTAGATGCAATGAAAACCGCCTTCAATCAAGCTGCGGCTACCCGCTTTGGTTCGGGTTGGGCATGGGTTGTGGTAAACCAAGACGGTAAATTACAAATAACCTCAACTGCAAATCAAGATAACCCGCTGATGGATGTGGTGACAGAGCGTGGTAAGCCAATCTTAGCATTGGATGTCTGGGAACATGCCTATTATCTTAATTATCAAAACCGTCGTGGTGATTACAGTCAAGCTTGGTGGCAACTGGTAAATTGGAATAAAGTGAATCAGTTATTTGAGCAAGCACAACGCTAATGTAAACCATCGCACAGCGAAAGGTTAATTGCCAAAGGCCGCAGTGCTTTGTACACTGCGGCTTTTTATAGTTGGAAACGCGCATGGCACAGAAAGCCACGGTATTTAAAGTGCAACTGCAAATTGCCGATATGGATCGGCATTATTATGCTGATCATAATTTAACCCTAGCTCAGCATCCTTCAGAAAACGATGAGCGCATGATGGTACGTTTATTGGCGTTCGCACTTAATGCCAGCGAGTCATTGCATTTTACCAAAGGGTTGAGCGGCGAAACAGAACAAGCGGAATTATGGGATTTGGCCTTAGAAGGCACCATTAACTTGTGGATTGAATTTGGTCAATCTGACGAAAAATGGTTACGAAAAGCCTGCCATAAGGCCAAGCAAGTCATTTTATTTTGTTATGGCGGCCGTGTCGTACCTGTGTGGTGGAAAACCAATAGTGCAGCCCTAGCGCGTTACGATAACTTAACCGTTATCGATATTCCAGACACGGCCGTAGCGGCGATGGCGACGTTAGTGAATCGTAATATGCAATTACAATGTAATATCAGTGAAGGCCAGATATGGCTTTCAGATGCAAATCAAAGTGTATTAATTGAGCCGCAAATTTTAAAACAGGGAAGCTAATACAATTTACAGCTTTACTCGGAATAGCGTTTTAGTTAGCGCTTTAACTTTAAATAGCACTGCTGATAGCGCTTAACCCCTTACATAAAAACGCCCTGTAGATCTCACAGGGCGCTGCTCTAGAGCAACCATAAATGGCTAGGCGAGGCGCGGATCGCTTTCAGCAACGCCGAAATGGTGTTGATGCATGTTTACACAGGCCAGCAAAGCAGGATATGCATCCACTTCAAGCAATTCTCTGTAGATAACCCAATCCATTAAACTGAATAAGGCCATAGTAGGATAATGCCATTGGTCAAATTCATGATTGGCCGCCTGTTGCTCTAAAACAAACATAGAGGCAGCAATACGCTCTTTTTGCGCATTAAAAAATAGACGATCTTCATTCGTATCCAAGCCGCTGCGCTGACATAGAAATAATGAAACCAAAGAATCATTCACCGCATTGATTAAGGTTAATTGATTTTCTTGATACCAACTTAAAGGAGGTAATGCCATCTGTGCGGCTATATAACGATAAATCACGCCCGAATCGAAAATAACCTGTTGGTTATCTTCTAACATTGGTATTTTCAGTGTTGGATTAAGATCTAGTAGTTTCTGACGATCTTCTTCTGCAAAAATCTGCATATTTTCATAGTGATAAGGTTGTTCAGCTAATAGTAAGCGTATACGACGAACATAAGGTGAAGTTTGTGAGCCATAGAGTTTCATCATTATCCTTATTGCATCTGAGTTAAAAATACATCTAAATTTGCGGAGGCTTTATTGCCAAGCTATGCAGTTTTACTGCATAATAATAACGCTTCATTTTTGCTTTATAAGCTTTTCTGCCCACGCCTTGCGTGGGCTTTTTAATTTAAGTGGCTGCGCACAATCTGCCACACTTAAACGCACTGAAGTATAAAAAACAGCGTACTTAGCCATGCTCAAAAGGGTTATGTTCCTTTGTCATCATGGCTAATGCGGCTTGCCACTGCCCCTGTTTGTTGTTGGTATTTGGCATCTGTTCGTTTGTTATAGGGCCGATCCGCAGGACCTGTCATTAATTCAAAGTTTAACGCGCCAATTTTCATGTTTGGACGCAGCGCTAATGGCAATTTACCGCTGTTATAAAACTCTAAAACAATATTCCCTGACCAACCTGGATCAATCCGGTGCGCAGTAACATGCACCATCAAGCCTAAACGTGCCAAGGATGAACGTCCATCTAGCCAGCCCACAATATCATCTGGTAAGGTGACCGATTCTAATGTCACCCCCAAGGCCAACTCGGCTGGATGCAAAATAAATACGCCATCCTCGGCTAACACAATCTCATCACTCATTACCGAATTAAGTGCGGCATCAACTTGCGCGCGTGGCCCGCTTAAATCGATAAACGGGGCAGCATGCGCCTGAAAAACGCGAAACTTATTCCCTAAGCGAATATCAACACTGACCCCGCTAATCATATCGGCATCTGGCAAGGGGCTAATCCGAATTTTATTTTCTGCCATGTAACGTTCAATATCGCGGTCACATAATCTCATCTTTAGTCATCCGTTATCATTATTTCAACCGAAGTGTGCTCCGGTACATCACCACTTAATCGTTGTAACAACGCCAAGCTAATCGTTTGATATAAAGTATTCATGGCTTCGTCACCTTTATCAAGCGCTACGCCCGAATCGGCTTGTAAGCGTATCGCACTTTGTAAGGGTAATTGCCCCAATACCGGCACGTGATAACGCTCAGCTAAATGCAAGCCCCCAGCGGTACCAAAAACATCGTCTTGAGCACCACAACTAGGGCATACATAAAAACTCATATTTTCAACAAGGCCAAGCAGCGGAATATTGACCTGTTGAAACATGGTGATGGCTTTTTTTGCATCTGCTAGAGCCAAATCTTGTGGGGTAGTCACCACAATAGCACCAGTAACCGGTAGTTTTTGCGACAAGGTTAATTGAATATCCCCAGTACCTGGTGGCATATCAATCAATAATACATCCAAGTCAGGCCACACTGTTTCATTAATCAATTGCAGTAGCGCTTGGCTGGCCATTGGTCCCCGCCATACTGAGGCCTGTTCAGGATCAACTAAAAAGCCTATAGATTGCAACACAACGCGATGCTGTCGTAATGGGAGCATGAGCTTATTATCTGGTGATGTCACTTTGTGTCCTTGCAAGCCAAAGAGTGTGGGAACCGAGGGGCCATAAATATCGGCATCCAATAACCCTGTTCGCACACCTTTTGCCGCCAACGCCATCGCCAAATTTGCTGCTGTGGTTGATTTTCCCACCCCGCCTTTACCCGACGCGATCAACACAACACACTGTATACTTTTAAAGGCCGGCGGCTTCAGTCGAATATTTTCACAGCAAGCGGTAATACTGTCTAAAACTGTCTGCTTTTCAACAGAAGCTCCGCCAGCGACAGGTTCGCCAAATGCTGATGAGGTAATGGCCGAGAGTTCGGTATGGGCAGCCGATGGCGCCTGCTGCAATACCTTATCCCGCTGGGCGATTGTCGCTGCTGATTTTTTCAACCAATTGAACATTATTACTCCAAAACTCAGAAAAACAGGCATTTTTCCCAGCAATCACGCTTTGCCGGATGCGATTTTATGGTGGCTATAGTATCATTACCTCACATATTTTCAGTTATTTATGCAAGAGCAATTACCCATGTCAACACGGAAAATTCTGATCACCAGCGCGTTACCCTATGCCAATGGCCCTATCCATCTTGGTCATTTACTGGAGTATATCCAAACCGACATTTGGTCTCGTTTTCAGAAAGCCCGTGGACATGAGTGTTTTTATGTCTGTGCTGATGATGCTCATGGCACGCCTATTATGTTAAAAGCGCAGCAACAGGGTATTACGCCAGAAGAGATGATCGCCAAAACCAAAGTTGAACACATGGCTGATTTCGCTGACTTTGCCATTGCCTTTGATCATTATCACTCGACTCATAGTGAAGAAAATCAATTTTTTGCCAATCAAATTTATCAACGTTTACATGCGGCTGGCCACATTAAGCGTAAAACCATTAGTCAGTTATATGATCCCCAAAAAGAAATGTTTTTACCGGATCGTTTTGTAAAAGGCGATTGCCCCAAATGCGGTGCCTTAGATCAAAATGGTGACAGTTGTGATGTGTGTGGTGCAACCTACAGCCCAACCGAAGTGAAAAATCCACGTTCGGTGGTGTCGGGCGCTACCCCTGTATTAAAAGACAGTGAACACTATTTCTTTGATTTACCCGCTTTTGCCGACATGCTGCAACAGTGGACCCGCAGCGGTGCCTTGCAAGATGAAATGGCGAATAAGCTGCAAGAATGGTTTAAAGATGGCCTACAAATGTGGGATATCAGTCGCGATGCCCCTTATTTTGGATTTGAAATACCCGGCGCTCCCGGTAAATTCTTCTATGTTTGGTTAGATGCGCCAATTGGATATTTAGCAAGCTTTAAACATCTGTGCGATAAAATTGGGCTTGATTTCGACAGTTATTGGGCCGTTGATGCCGATGCCGAGGTCTATCATTTTATCGGTAAAGATATCATTTACTTTCACAGCTTGTTCTGGCCAGCCATGCTTGAAGGCGCAGGTTATCGTAAACCTAGTGCCATTTTCGCCCACGGTTTTGTCACGGTTAATGGCGCTAAAATGTCAAAATCGCGCGGTACCTTTATTAAAGCCCGTACCTATTTAGATAACTTAGATCCAGAATACCTACGCTATTATTTTGCATCGAAGCTAAGTAGCAGCATTACCGACTTAGATCTCAATCTGGATGATTTCACGCAAAAAGTGAATGCCGACTTAGTCGGGAAAGTGGTTAATATTGCCAGCCGTTGTGCCGGCTTTATTACTAAACGTTACGATGGTCAACTCGCTGCCACCTTAGCGGAGCCAGCATTGTTTGCCGACTTTATTAGTGCTGGTGAGAGCATTGCACAAAGTTACGAGCATCGCGAGTTTGCCAAAGCCATTCGCGACATCATGGCGTTAGCCGACAAAGCCAATCAATACATTGATGCCAAAGCACCTTGGGTGCTGGTAAAAGAGGCGTCGACACAACAGGAAGCGCATGCCGTGTGCTCCATGGGATTAAATCTATTCCGCGTTTTAATGCATTATTTAAAACCCGTATTGCCAAAAATGGCGGCCGATACTGAAGCCTTTTTAAATACCGAACTGCTTTGGAGTAACTATCAAACACCGCTATTGGCACATGCCATAAACCCCTTTAAAGCGCTAATGCAGCGAGTTGATCCGGTAAAAGTACAAAATATGGTGGTCGCCTCTACCGAGAATTTGCAGCCAACGGCGCAAATCCCTTCCACTTCAGCCGCGGTGATTCCCCCAACAGCATCCACCATAGCAGAGCGGGAGCCGATTAGTGAGACCATCAGCATAGACGATTTTGCCAAAATCGATTTACGCATTGCACGTATTGTGGCCGCTGCGTCCGTTGACGGGGCAGATAAGCTTGTGCAATTAACCTTAGATATTGGCGCTGGTGAGACACGTCAGGTGTTCGCAGGGATCAAAGCCGCTTACAGTCCTGAGCAGTTAGTTGGACGGCAAACCGTGATGGTTGCCAACCTCGCGCCACGAAAAATGCGCTTTGGTCTTTCTGAAGGAATGGTATTAGCTGCTGGCCCAGGCGGTAGCGATATTTTCCTACTAAGCCCAGACGAGGGTGCGTTGCCGGGTATGCGTGTAAAATAGATTATTGTTAAGAGGTAAAAGGATGTCTTCACCATTTCGTAGTTTTTCGTCGCTGTTTTCTACCACCTTAATTATGGTGTTAGGCGCCGGCTTACTCACCACCTATCTGGCCTTGTCATTGGCCAGAGATGGCGTAGAACAACTGTGGATCGGTGGCATGATGTCCGCTTACTATTTTGGCTTAGTGGTGGGCTCTAAAGTCGGCCACCGTTTAATTGCCCGAGTAGGCCATATTCGATCCTTTGTGGCCAGCGCCGGTATTGTTACCGCATCGGCGTTGTGTCATGCATTGACCGAGAGTTTAGAACTTTGGCTATTTTTGCGGGTTGTTGTTGGCACAGGCATGATGTGCCAATATATGGTTTTGGAAAGTTGGCTAAACGAACAAGCTGAGAGTAATCAGCGCGGTACTGTATTTGCAGGCTATATGATTGTGTCCTATCTTGGGATGGTCGGTGGTCAAACCGTACTTTCATTTTTCCCAGAATTAGGCTTACAACCTTTACTGCTGGTAGGGATTTGTTATGCATTGTGTATCGTGCCGATCGCCTTAACACGCCGTATTCACCCGCAACCGTTACACCCTGCCCCGTTAAAAATTCTCACATTTTGGCGCAAAGTGCCACAGTCTTTAACCACGATTTTAATTGCAGGCGGTATCTCTGGTTCTTTTTATGGCCTAGCGCCCGCCTTTGCCGCGGGTACGGGGTTAAGCAATGCTGAAGTTGCGACCTTTATGTCGACAACTATTTTAGCGGGTTTACTGGCACAATGGCCTATGGGTAAGCTCTCAGATCGTATTCCACGCAGCAGGTTGCTACGCATTAATAGTGCGCTACTGGGCTTGTTGGTATTGGCCATATCCTTATTGCCATTAGCGGGTCCACTTTTGATTGGTGCCACATTTTGCTTCGGCATTTTAGCCTTTACGCTTTACCCCCTCGCCACCGCGCTGGCTAATCAAAATATTGAACAACCCGAGCGTGTCGCGTTATCGGCAACCATTTTACTGACCTTTGGCATAGGCGCGACCATAGGCCCATTAATTGCCTCCCTTGTGATGCAGTTACTTGGTAACAGTATGTTGTATCTGTATATGGCTGTATGCTGCTTCATCCTCTTTGTTCGACTTACTCGTGTAAACTATAACCAGAAAACAGCAAAAAAATTATTGGCGCAACAACATTCCTCAGATTATCAGCTGGCCTCTGGTGATTTAGTGTCTTCACCTTTAGCGGCTGCCTTGGATCCACGCGTCGATGAGGAATTAGTGCAACAACAAATGCGTGATGAGCCGGTTGTGGACACCGCTTCGCCAGATAGCACTGATGGACCTTATCAAAGCCCTAATACGAAATACGGAAATGAATTCAACACGGAACACCGTGCAGAGCCGTCATCAACAACAGAATCATCTACCGGCACTCTCCAAGAAACCGTACCTGATCATATCGCCACGGAGCACGCTGCAGAAAACGCGTCTGAGAACGCGCCAGTAGAGCCAGATATTTCGCTTCAAGACAAAAAGCCATAACAGCAACCCAAAAAAACAGGGCGGTTAAGTTAGCACACTTAAGTAAGTCAGCAGACTTAAACGCCCTTGTGCCCTGTTTACCCGCAATCCGGTTTTCAGCGTCTTAGCGCATTGCTAGCAAACTGGGTGAACTAGACACTGGCTGTAAAAAGAACTGAACACTCTACACAGCCAGTTACGACGTAAAATCAGTTTTGCAGCGTCACTGCTTTATTCCATAAGTTTTGATTTTTTTGATTTAAAAAATAATCGTTGGGGTGCCAAGAACGGGGAATAAGTGGCGAAGACATTCGCTCTTCAAAGTTATAAACCAATTTTCGTAAAATCTCTAATAAGCGCTCTTCGGGTACGATCTCTAATTTACGGCGCGCCTGCGGAAAGTACAAATTATTCTCCACACTCAAAACACAGCCACGGGCCGATGCTTGATACGTTAAGCTATAGGTCACGATACGACAGAGCGCTTTTTTAAATTCAGGCGGATATAACCCGGTCACAATAGCGTACTCGTAACGTTCCATATCGTTGCCGTCAGAATCTTTGGGAATATAAGGAATACCAAACCCCTGCGGAAACATCCCCACAATTTTTAAAAAAGCGTCGACACTTTGCTGGCTTAGGCGCCCCAATTCGGCACTTTTTTCAAGCGCTAAGGCCGCTTTGGGTAAGTCTTCATAATTATAATTATGCTTAGTAGAAAGCACCATGGCGGTATAAACTTGAGGGATTTTCAAGACATTCCCGATACCATGCTGCGGCTTAGCGGCCTGTTTTAGCAATAATAACAGTAATTCACGTTTTTCTAGCTCAGATTGTAAAAACCGATCACGTTCTTCTTTATCGCGGCCCATATACCGCCCGGTAGCCAAGGCTTGTTGCACATAGTTGATCGACTCACTGTAGCTGGTTTGCAAAAACGTGATACGTTCATCCGCCTCTAATTCACGGAACTCATCAAAATTGCCTTCAGGGCCTTTTAAAATAGCTTGGCAAATAGGATGGCAACGGCCAATATCCTGCAAGATAGCCGCCATTAATACCGGTACATGCACATCATCACGATATGGATGGTATGGAGTCTCATCACTGTAAGGTAACGTCTTACTTTCTTCGTAACGAGCCATAATAAAAGGATGATCGACTAACCCATCCATAACCAGTCGATCTAATAGACGCACACTTAATACAGCTTTGTACAAATGACGGGCTTTTTGGTTTTCTTTGGTGATATGTTTACCACGGGTGGGACAAATGAGTTGAATGGTTCCCAGCATTTTGGCCGAGTACGTATTGGTCTCAGCAAAACTATCACCTTGACATAACGATAAAATATCACGGCAAAGCTGCTGTAAGTCCATGTAACGCTGGTATTTCTCTTCTTCAATCTTGTCTTCAAAGCTCTTATGCAGCGTTTCCGCTTGCTTTAAATGGCGACTGATCCCTGATTGTTCGCTTTTTTTGGATTGTTGCTGACGGTTCTCAAATAAAAAAACTTGCTGCTCAAGCTCCGCTTTTTGCTGTTGCCGTTCCTCTAGTCCAGCAAACCAATGCACCGCCTGTTCATACAGTGAATCTTGTAAAGGACTGTTATGATAAATACGTTCAATAAGACGTTGAATGACTTTTGCATAAGCGGCTTTACCGAAACTTAATGCCATACTGTTTAATATCCTTTATCAAAAACAGTCTAAAAACCGTTACTAACACGACAAGAAGTGGTCAGGAATGGCGTAATTGTCAAAGCCCCTACCCCACGAAAATCTGGATCTAAAAACACAACACGAGTTTACCAATAGTATTATTACTGCTGAGTAACGCATGCGCAGCCTCGACGTCACTGGCAGCAAAAGTGGCATGTAACACCGGCTGTAGCGTTTTGGCCTGCAGTGCGCTGGAAAAATCACGCATAAAATCGGCAGTTAACTGTTGTTTATACGCTCGATCACGGTTACGAAGTGTTGAAAACAAAAGGTGCCCACGTTTTTGAAACAACCCCGCTAAATCAAATTCTTTAATCATGCGTCCACCCATCATGGCGTACACAATTATTTTTCCATCCAATGCCAGTAAACGGGTATTTGCTACTAAATAACTGCCTGCTACCGGATCTAAGATCAGATCACACCCTGTTGGCCAATGTTGATGCAATTGCGCTGCAAAATCGTCTTCACGATAATTAATCGCAATATCTGCGCCTAATGCTAAACATGCAGCAGCTTTAACGTCAGATCCCACGGTGACAGCAACCTGTAAGCCTTTGGCTTTAGCCAGCATAATTGCTGAGGTACCCACGCCACTGGCGCCAGCGTGTAACAGTACGCGTTGCCCAGCACTGGCTTGTCCTATCGTAAACAGTAATTGATAGGCCGTTAAAAACGTTTCTGCCGTTGCCGCAGCCTGAGCCATTGACCATCCACTTGGCACATTTATCGCTTGTGATGCCGGTAGAATGACATACTCTGCGTAACCACCGCCATTTACTAAGCCAAATTTTGCTTGGCCAAGGTGTTCTGCCAAGGAGGCATCCCCCACCGCAACCACAATACCGGACGCTTCAAGGCCTAAAATATCACTATCGCCTTTAGGTGCGGGATAGCGTCCTTGGCGCTGCATTAAATCGGCGCGATTAATGCCCGCTGCTGCCGTCTTTAATAATAATTGACCAGGGGCAGGTTTTGGAACAGGTACAGTTTGCCAAGCTAATTGGCTACTTTTACCAGGATTAATGACCTGAACAGCTTGCATCACATCTGGAATTGTAAAATTCATACGGCTCCACACCGACTTTCTAACGAATTTACTTTAGCTTTGTCGGGCTCTTCTCTAAAATGCGGACTTTAGTCTAGCACAGCGTATTTCATAACATGAACAAAAGCATTACTCTCCCTGCCATCATTTTACAAGAAGGGCGTGAAAAAGCCTTAAATCGCCGCCATCCTTGGCTGTTTTCAAATGCTATTGATAAGGTATTAAACACGCCTAATCGTGGCGATACGGTTGAGGTGTTAAGCAGTAAAGGGCAATGGCTTGCCCGCGCCGCCTACTCACCGAGCTCGCAGATCCGTGCGCGTATTTGGACCTATGATCAGGCCGAGCAAATCGATTTAGCGTTTTTTATTCGTAAAATTGAGCGGGCTTGGCAATTACGGTTAAGTTTATTTAATCCCAGTCAAACCGATGGCCTACGTGTTATTGCGGCAGAGTCAGACGATCTTCCTGGGATCACCATCGATAAATATCAGACCGTATTAGTAGTACAATTGCTCTCTGCAGGTGCTGATGCAAAACGGACGCTGATTGTTAAGGCATTACAACACGTTTTTCCTGAGCACAGTATTTTTGAACGTTCAGATGTTGATGTCCGTAAAAAAGAAGGACTTCCCTTAGTGACTGGCTGGCTGTACGCAGCGCAAACGCACGGAGAAGTCTTTATTAAAGAACATGGCATGCAATTACTGGTCGATGTAATACAAGGGCATAAAACCGGCTTTTATCTTGATCAACGCGCCAGTCGTGCCGCCGTAAGGCGTTTTGCGCAAGATGCTGAGATATTAAATTGTTTTAGCTATACCGGTACCTTTGCCGTGGCAGCCCTAGCGGGAGGCGCCAAACATGTCACCAACGTAGATATGTCAGAACTTGCGCTTGCCACCGCTACGCGCAACGCTGAGCTTAACCAGCTAGATTTAAGCAAAATAACCAATATCAAAGCTGATGTGTTTAAATTGCTTCGTCAATATCAAGAACAAGGCAAAATGTTTGATCTCATCATTTTAGATCCACCAAAATTTGTCGAAAACAGATCTCAGCTGAATAGTGCCTGTCGAGGCTATAAGGATATTAATCGACTGGCCATGCAATTAGTCAAACCAGGTGGCCTATTGTTTACCTTTTCTTGTTCGGGATTAATGGAAGAAGGGTTATTTCACAAAGTGGTGGCAGATGCCGCTTTGGATGCACAGCGGAATTGTTTATTTATAGAACGCTTACAGCAAGACAGTGATCATCCTGTTGCCAGTTTTTTCCCGGAAGGCCATTACCTTAAAGGATTAATTTGTAAAATTTACTAAGCTTAAACCATTAAAAACCCCACGCTAATAACCGTTAACGTGGGGGTTTTTATTACGCTAGCGAGTTTATTTACCCGCGTGTTAATTTAATTCAATAAACGCCAAACCCAAGTTATAAACGTCTTCACTTTCTTGGCTACAACGCATTACTTTCGCCGTTGCGTCAAGCGGTGCAACACTGGCGTTTGGTGATTCCAGTCGAACACGAATTAACGTACCCATTTCTAGCGGCTCATCCACCTCAACCGCCATACCCGAGGCACTGAGATCACGACAGATACCATCAACAACCCGCGCGGCTTCTGGATCATTAATCATTAACTTTACATCAGCATTGACCATCATCCGATAAAAATGCCGATTATCACTTCTGTTTAACATCGTTTTACCCTCAGTGCCCTTTTCTCTATCTTAGCAAGGTCTACAAATGCTGCAACAAGATTATTTCAACTCCTGTACCGCATGAATAATTCGCTTTAATGAGATGGGATAAGGCGTACCCAATTGCTGTGCATGTTGCGACACTTTTAATTCTTGCAACATCCAGCTAATGGCCACTACGGCATCGGGTAATGGTTGCCCTGCAAACTTGCCTAACAACTGCGCATAGGCGGTTTGCGCTTTCTCATATTCATGCATTAACAATCGATCACGATTGGGATCGACCGGTAATTTCTCTAACCGTTTTAGCATCGCGGCTAAGTAACGCTGAATATCCTCTAATTTATCCGCCCCATGCGTACTCACAAAACCTTTAAAAATAAGCTGCTCTAGCTGCGACTTTACATCGGCCTGTGCTTGAAAATGGGCTAAGTCTACCTTACCTTTTAAACGTTTTTGGATGTCATGATATAGCGTTAAAATACGCTCTACGTTTAATGCTATTTGGCGTACCTGCTCACCCAAGTCTGCGCGGAGTATCTCTCGTACCTGATTAAATTTCGTCGCATCCTGTACCGGCAAGTATGCATAAATAATGGCATCGGTGGCAGCAGCGATACAATCATCAATCAGATCCAATACCTTGCCAAAAGGATTAAAGTACAACCCAAGTTTAGCTTTGTTCGGTAAAGATTCTTGTAGATACTTCACCGGAGAAGGCACATTTAACAGGAGTAAACGTCGTAATCCCTTAATATGAGCGTGTGCTGCGCGTTGTGGATTGTCCAAAAGTCTGATGGCAACACTTTGTCCTTCATCAACTAACGCCGGGAATGCTTTGATTTCAAAGCCCGCTTGTAACTTGATGTATTCTTGCGGCAATGGCCCAAATGTCCATTCCGTTAACGCAGTCTGTTCAATTCCCTGCTCAGCAACTTCGCTCAAACTTTGTTGTACTTCCCCTTGTAACTGCTGTTTCAATAATGCCAGTGAACGTCCTTGCGCAACGAGCTTTTGCGCATCCACTATTTTAAAGTTCATTCGCAAATGTGCAGGTAAACTGGTTAAGTCCCAGGCATCTTCTGGGATAGTCACTCCCGACATCCGTTTTAACTTCGTGCTGACAACACTCAATAAGCTGTCATCGCTTGGTACCAAGCTTTGCAGTAAGGCATCAGCATAATTGGGCGCTGGCACAAAATTACGTCGATATTGTTTGGGTAACGATTTAATCAGTGCCACTAATAATTCATGGCGCAGCGCTGGGATCTGCCAATCAAAACCGTGATCATTAAGCTGATTTAACAAGGCGAGCGGGATCACAACACTGACGCCATCGTCTGGCTCGCCTGGGGCAAAGTGATATTCAAGCGGCAGGGTTAAATTACCTTGTTGCCATGTTTCCGGAAATTTAGCGGCAGTGATATCTGAGGCATCACGCTGATATAAGGCTTCAGGATCAAAATTTAAAAAAGACGCATCGTGTTGACGTTGTTTTTTCCACCATTTACTAAAATCGATACGATTATTCGCCCACAGCGGTATACGCTCGGCATAAAAAGCAGCAAGGGCGTCATCATCAATTAAAATATCACGGCGTCGCGATTTTTCTTCAAGATCTTGTACTTGGGCAATTAATCGTTGATTGTGCGCTAAAAAGGCTTCATCAAGACCAAGCTCGCCGTTAACTAACGCTTCACGTATAAAAATATGCTGCGAAACGGCTTCATCAATTTTGCTATACAGCACGGGCCGTTTGCCCACAATAATGACACCATATAACGAGACTTGTTCAAAGGCGACGACGGCGCCTTTTTTCTTTTCCCAATGCGGCTCACTATAACTGCGGTTCACCAAATGTTGTGCCAGCGGCTCGATCCATTCAGGCTCTATTTTTGCAAGCGTACGCGCATACAAACGGCTGGTTTCGACCCACTCAGCGGCCATTACCCATTTGGGTTTACGCTTAAATAAATGGCTACCAGGGAATGCATAAAACCGAGTTTGTCGTGGACCTAGATAATCCGCGTCACTGTCACGACAGCCTATTTGCCCCAACAAACCACTTAACAGTGCACTGTGTAAGGCTTGATAACCGGCAGCCTGTGGATTTATCCGCAATTGCTGTTCTTGCGCTAACTGCGTCAGTTGTGCGACTAAATCTTGCCATTCTCGTACGCGTAAATAGTTAAGGCACTCTAACTTGCACAGGCGTCTAAACTGATTATTACTTAATGCATCTTGTTGTTGCTGTAAGTAATCCCATAGTTTTAACCAACTGGCAAAATCAGAATCCAGATCGGCAAAACGTGCATGCAACTCATCGGCTTTTTGCTGTTTATCTAAAGGTCGTTCCCGTGGATCTTGAATAGACAACGCGGCAACAATCACTATCGCTTCTTTCAGCGCGCCCATGTCACTTGCCGCAATGACCATCCGCGCTAAACGCGGATCAATAGGTAACCGCGATAATTGACGCCCCAACGGCGTTAATTGTAAGGCTTGCTGACCGCGTAGCTGTGCTACCGCACCCAATTCTTCTAATAGTTTAATACCATCATTAACAAAGCGACTATCGGGTTTCTGTAAGAACGGAAAGGCCGCAATATCCCCCAACCCCAGCGCCAACATTTGCATAATAACCGAGGCTAAGTTGGTTCTTAATATTTCAGGATCGGTAAACTCGGGTCGGCCTAAAAAATCTTCCTCGCTGTAGAGCCTAATACAAATCCCCGCCGCCACCCGGCCACAACGTCCTTTACGTTGATTGGCACTGGCTTGACTAATTGCCTCAATCGGCAGTTGCTGCACCTTAGAGCGGTAACTATACCGGGATAAACGCGCCGTCCCTGGATCAATTACATAGCGAATACCCGGCACTGTAAGCGAGGTTTCGGCCACATTCGTTGCTAATACTATGCGTCGTCCGGCATGACTTTGGAAAATGCGGTTTTGTTCTGCGGCACTTAATCGCGCATACAATGGTAGTACCTCTGTATGAGGTAGTTTAAGTTTCTCCAATGCATCGGCCGTGTCGCGGATTTCTCGCTCACCATTTAAGAAAATTAAAATGTCGCCTGGTGGCTCGCGATACAGCTCATCGACCGCATCAAAAATACCTTGTAATTGATCGCTATCTTTATCGTCTAACTCGCTGTAAGGACGATAACGGGTTTCTACCGGAAACGTACGCCCAGACACTTCCACAATGGGCGCATCAAAAAAGTGTTTTGAAAAACGCTCAGGATCAATGGTCGCTGAAGTAATAATTACTTTTAAATCGGGTCGTTTTGGCAAAAGCTGCTTTAAGTAGCCCAACAGGAAATCAATATTGAGGCTACGTTCGTGCGCTTCATCAATAATCAAGGTGTCGTACTGATTTAAAAACTTATCCTGCTGCATTTCGGTCAGCAAAATGCCGTCGGTCATCAGTTTTACTAGCGTCTGCTGGTTCGTATGATCGCCAAAGCGGATTTTATAACCTACTTGCTGCCCAACTTGGCAATTTAACTCTTCGGCTAATCGCGCGCACACACTGCGTGCGGCTAAACGCCGCGGTTGCGTATGCCCAATAGTGCCCGCCACCCCGCGACCTAACTCTAAACAAATTTTTGGAATTTGCGTCGTTTTACCCGATCCGGTTTCACCCGCGATAATCACCACCTGGTGGGCCGCTATAGCCGCTTTAATATCGTCTTTTTTGGCCACTACCGGCAGCTCAGCCGGGTAATTAAGGCGAGGTACCGCTTGCTGTCGGGTTTGCCTTAACGTTATCGAACGCTCAAACTCAAGTGCTATGCGTTGTAATTGTTCCACTTGAACGGCGTCTTGCAGTGTTTTCACTTTAGCCAGTTTTCGGCGCAGCCGAAATTGATCCTGAAGCAAGCAAGCAGATAATGTGTTGTAGAGTTCGTTTAACGATAAAGGTGCTGCAGCAGACAAAATAACGCCCTCGGTTTTCAGAGGGCGCAATGCTACCAAGTAATCTTGGTCTAAATCTAGTGTTATTCGGCGCGGGTTAGCCTACTTTGCCGTAATGAGAGTGTAGTTCTTTGTCAATGGCTGCTAACACGTCTGTACGGGTGATAATTCCCACTAAATACCCATTATCATCCACAACCGGATACACCTTAGGCTTTGCCGCTAACATGATTTGCGCCAAATCAATAATGCCATCATACGCTTTAACAGTAAGGACTTCTTGACGCATCACATCTGCCACGCTAGCGGATTGTTGATCATGATAGGTCGACATTAACATCCGCGCTAAACAATCTTGTTCAGAAAGAAACCCAATAATTTTACGCTCAGCATCGATAACCGGCCCGCCCGTTTGTCGTCCTTTTATTAAACGATCAACCGCCATTTCCACCGGCATATCCGCGTCAAAGGTTACCGGATGGCGATTCATATAATCAGCAACTTTGAGTAAATCCATATTTTTTCTCCACTAAGTCATCATATTAAGCATAGCCTAGTCGAAAAAAATTGCTGCTTACCATTACATTAAAAAAGCAAAATAAAATAACAGCATTATCTAGCAAATATCTCTACCTTAAGCGGGGTGTTTGCCCCCAACATGGCGCGATACATCCCTTCGGTATTAAAGGCCCAACTTAATGCACCCGCTGCATCAACCACAATTACGCCCCCCGTTCCCCCTACCTGCGCTAATTCGCTCATTACCGCGTCAGCCGCCTGTGCAGCAGATTGCCCCTGGTATTTTACCCGGGCACAAATGTCGCTAGCCACTTGATAACGAATAAAATACTCGCCATGCCCCGTTGCCGAAACCGCACAACTGCTATTGTCGGCAAAATTACCCGCACCAATCACCGGCGCATCACCAATACGCCCATAGCGTTTTGCCGTCATCCCCCCGGTGGAGGTCGCGGCAGCAAGATTGCCCGCCTGATCAATTGCCACTGCGCCCACGGTGCCCATACGCCACACCGGATCAAAAGGGATCTTGGCTTGATGCGGCTGCGGGGCTAACGCTTGTTTCGCCCGCTTTAACGCGTCATAACGAAAGGGAGTATTAAAATAGGTATTATCTACCCGAGCAAGCTTAAGTGTATCCGCAAACGCCTCTGCACCTGCACCCGCTAACATCACATGTTCAGATTGCTCCATCACCGCCCGCGCCAAAAGAATAGGATTTTTAATGGTCGTTACGCCTGCAACAGCACCCGCATTGCGATCTTGCCCTTGCATAATAGAGGCATCTAATTCATGCGTTTCATCAAAGGTATACACCGCACCTTTGCCGGCATTAAACAATGGCGAATCTTCAAGAACGATGACGGCTTGCGTTACCGCGTCAAGACTACTTCCACCTTGCTGCAATACCTTATAACCCGTTTCAATGGCTAAGGTTAACGCCGCTTCATAAGCTTGCTGCTGACTGGCGCTCATCTGCGCTTGATTGATGGTACCGGCACCACCATGGATAACTATGCCAATCGGCGGCCTATCAGGTGTCTTGGTATGGTCTTGAACAGCAATAGCACTGCTGCTAATTGCCATGAGTAATAGGATTGCACATCTGTGTTTCATGACTCACTCCCTGCAGAGGTAAAGTAAATAGCGGAACGTGTTTATTTCGATGTTTATTGTATTGTTACGTTAGCCCGCGTAATGAAGCAAGCCTATTTAACGGCGTTGGGCTCAGTGGTAGGTTTCTTGCGTCCAGCATTCCATCATTTTGAAAACGCGTATCCCCTCATGGCTTACTTTTGATAGGAATTACGCAAACACAATGTTATGTTTTACCCCATCGGTGCGAACAACAAAATGGAGATGTGTAATGCCCGCTTTAACTCGACCTGCTATAACCGTAATGATGTTATTCGCGCTGCCTTTGAGCACCTCTCTGTTTGCTGATAGTTTATCCACAGATAATCTAGCCATAAATAATCTAACCACAAATAATCTGACTACAAGCACTCCCCTCACAGAAAATAATCACATAAAGAAAAATCTGCCACACCCTACGCCGACAACGCGAACGCCATTGCATGCTGGCGCTGTCGCTAGCCCAGATCGCTATGGTGCCGAGGTAGCCGCCAGCGTATTGCAACAAGGTGGCAACGCCGTAGATGCAGCCATTGCGACAGCGTTCGCGCTTGCTGTCACCTATCCAGAGGCTGGCAATATTGGGGGTGGCGGGTTTATGACGCTGTGGTTTAATGGTAAAGCGTATTTTTTAGATTATCGTGAAATGGCGCCAGCCAAAGCTCATCGTGATATGTATTTAAATCATGAAGGCGAAGTGATTGATGATTTGAGTTTAATTGGTCATCTCGCTTCAGGTGTCCCCGGAACGGTTATGGGGCTGTGGCAGGCCCATCAATTATTTGGAAGCAAACCTTGGGCAGAATTAATCGCACCTGCGATAACCTTAGCGGCTGATGGCTACCAAGTGCCTGATAAGGCTTATCTATACGATAATAATGTTCTGCAGCGCTTTGCCAACAAAACGAATTTTGCCACCTATTTTGGCCAGATGCGTGCCGGCGAACGCTTTAAACAACCTGAATTAGCAGCGACCTTAAAACGTATCGCTGCGCATGGACCTACTGATTTTTATCAAGGCGAAACCGCGCAACTATTATTAGCAGAAATGCAGCGTGGTAACGGCTTAATCAGTGCAGATGATTTACGTAATTATCGTGCCGTTTGGCGTAACCCCTTAATCACCCGCTGGCGCGATATGCAAATTATCACTGTTGCACCGCCTAGTTCAGGTGGCATTGCATTAAATCAGTTACTGGCCTTAAAAGAACACAACGCACACTATTTTAAAGATATTCCGCACAATTCGGCGCAATATGTCCATTTAATTGCTGAAATTGAAAAGCGGGTTTTTGCCGATCGCGCCGATTACTTAGGCGATCCTGATTTTACTGCCGTACCTGAGCAGGCCTTACTTGATCCCGCGTATTTACAGCGACGCGCCAAAGAAATTAATCCTAGTGCCATTTCAACCACCGCTGATGTAAAACCGGGCCTAGAATCTGAGCAAACCACCCATTTTTCGATTGTGGATAAAGCAGGTAATGCAGTATCAAATACCTATACCTTAAACTTAGATTATGGCAGTGGCGTGGTGGTTACCGGCGCGGGCTTTTTATTAAATAACGAGATGGATGACTTTTCTGCTAAAGCCGGTGTACCCAATGCGTTTGGTGTCATCGGCAGCGACGCCAACGCTATCGCACCTGGAAAACGGATGCTATCGTCAATGACCCCCACCATTTTATTAAAAGATCAGCACTTAGCACTGGTCATTGGTACGCCTGGGGGATCCACCATTTTTACCAGTATTTTTCAGGTTTTAAATAATTTATATGACTTTAACATGTCGCCGCAAGAGGCGGTAAGTGCGCCACGGTTTCATCATCAACTCTTGCCACAAGATCAAATTCGTATAGAACCTTATGCCAATTTAGCCCGCGCCGTTCAGCAACAACTCCGTGAGCGTGGCTATCATCTGCACGATCCCAATTGGAATTTAGGGGATGTGCAATTAATTAAAATCGACAATGGGCATCCGATCCCAGCAACCGATCCACGCGGCCGCGGTGTGGCCTTAACAGTAAAGTGAAGGGGTGTCAAAATGAATACCCCCGTGACGTCACTACGCTCTGATCACGGGGTTTTCTCGGCATGTTTCGATAAAGCCGATGCAAACGGAAGCCTGACTGTACTAAAGCGCTATTGCGCGCCTACAGCCCCCGTCGCATAGTAACGTAAAATGAATCTTCATGAGTAAATTATGGCTATCCAATCCAATACGCAAACTTATCCCAAAAATCATAAAAAGCGTCGTGCCGCCCATAGCTACGCGCCGCAATGGGTAACGGCCACCTTTTTCAGCACCCTCTTATTCTCTGGTTTAATACATAGCAGCCTGGCGCTAAGCCAAACAAGTGAATCAACCGAACAAACCCAAACCGCGGCGTTACCGGCCCTAAACTTAGCCAAGCACATTACCTTATCGGGTGTCTCCTCGGGTGCCTATATGGCGGGGCAATACCATCAGGCGTTTGCTGAGCACGTTAGCGGTGTAGCGATGCTTGCAGCAGGTCCGGTGTATTGTGCACAAGGAGATCTTCGCCAAGCGCTTGGCCACTGTATGGCGAATCCTCAAGCTCAACCTGATTTGGCGGCAATTGAACAGGCTTTGGAAACATTAAGGGCTAAAGGGTTACTCGCACCGCTTAGCGCAATAACGAAAAGTCGGGTGTGGATTTTCAGTGGCACGGCCGATCAAACGGTTTTACCCCAAGTCAGTGCCGCTTTAGCAGCACAATATGCACAGTGGTTACCTGCAGAGCAATTGGCTTATATTAATGATCAGCCTTTTGCACATCATTTCCCGACGGATACCGCAAATTTAACCCCTTGCGATCAGTCAGTCGCCCCCTTTATTGGCAGTTGCCAATATGATGCTGCCGGTAAGCTTCTGAGCTATTTACTTAATAAACCTGTAACGCGCGCGAGCGCGCCAACGGGTCAGCTTTATCGTATTAATCAACATCAATTAGCGCCAAGCAGCAAAGCACAATTAGCAGAACACGGTTACGCCTATATCCCTGCTGCTTGTGCCCAAGGCGCAGCCTGTGAGTTACACGTCAGTTTTCATGGTTGTCGCCAAGACGCTAGCCAAATCGGTGAGCAGTATGTGCGGCGCACAGGGTTAAATGCTTACGCCGATGCGAATCAACTGGTGATATTATATCCGCAAGTAGAAAAAAGCGCGTTTAACCCTATGGGCTGTTGGGATTGGTGGGGCTATAGCGGTGCAGACTACCTAAGCAAAGAGGGAAAACAATTACAAGCAGTAAACCAGCTGATCGAAGCACTGTGACGCTGTAACTGGCGACAATCGACACTATCGATGTTCGCCTAAACGGTTAAGCAACTTTACTGTTGAATAACGGTTAGGCTTTACGCCACTGCACGGCATAACCTTACAATTTTGCCGTGCAAGTTAAACACCTGTCGTTATTACACTCTTAAAGTCACTATTGAAACGTCACACCTTACTCGGCTGCAGTCTCCAACAGTTGTTCTAAGCAATGTTCGGTAATGCCATAAAATTGCTTTAATGCTTGGATCTGCTGCAAGATCGCACGATTATCTTTCGCCGTTTTACGTTTGGTCGCCAAAATCATTTTGTTTTTGCTGGTGTGTTCCAACGAAATAAACTCAAACACCTTTGTCTCGTAGCCATGCGCTTCTAACAATAAGGCTCGCAAACTGTCTGTTAACATCTCGGCTTCTTGCCCTAAGTGAATACCGTGCACTAGCATGGGCGCTAATACCGCTGGCAAGTGTACTTGCGGGCGAATTTGCTTATGACAACATGGCGAGCACATAATGATCTCTGCCCCAGTGCGGATCCCCATGTGTAAAGCATAATCGGTCGCCGTATCGCAAGCATGCAATGCCACCATCACATTAATGCCGCGTGCTTTGAAATGCTTTACATCACCCTGTTCAAAATGTAAGCCCGTTAAAGCCAGTTTAGCTGCCGTATCATTACATAAATCAACAAGATGCTGACGAAGCTCTACCCCAGTCACTTGCACAGCTACGCCAAGGGTTTGCGTAAAATAATCATGCATCGCAAAGGTTAAATAGGCTTTACCCGAGCCAAAATCGGCAACATGCAATTGCTCACGATGCATGATGCCAGTCTCTTTTACTGCATTAGCTAAAATTTCAATAAATTTATTAATTTGCTTCCATTTATTCGACATAGCAGGAATCAGCTGTTGCTGCTGATCGGTGATCCCAAGTGCTGTTAAAAAAGGCCGCGTTTGCTCAACAAAGCGCTGTTTTTGCCGATTATGAGCTGCCGCTTCAGGGGTGCTTACCTGCGTTGCTAACACCTTACAATGGAGCAGATATTTGCCTTTTTTACTTTGGCTAAGTTGACAATCTTGGCTACGGGTTTGTAAGTTTGCTTGTTTGAATCCTTGCTGTAATAACGCAATGAAAACCGACACAGCGTCTTCAGCAGTAAGGTTTTTCGTCACATGTTGCGTTTTATAATGATACACACAGCGCAATTGCCACTGAGCTTTTAACAGCACAGGACTAACCTCGACTCGCTGCAATGCAGGCTCATTACCTTGATATTTACTCAGTGTTAGTTTAACCAAATGTTGCTGCGTTACCGCATCCGCTAATAACACCCTAAATTGTTGCCACGTAGCTTGTGCTGGCTCTAACGCAAGCGTATCCGTAGAAGTGAGAGAATGTGATGTTGGCATAACCTATTTATCCGGCTGTGTTAGTGTCATATTAAGCTGCAATGGTTTAACGTACATGATTAAAAAAGCAATACTGAATGCGTTATAGCACTGGGGCCATTAAATGCGCAGCGCGCGAAACAGCACGCTGCCACCAATATCGGGTCTGCGTTTCCGTTAAACTCATCTGGCGAGAATGTGCAAAGTCTATCAAAAATTGTTGTTCAACCTGCTGATTAAAATGTGTATCTAAAATAAGTGCTGTAATTTCAAAATTTAGTCTAAAAGAACGATTATCTAAATTTACCGTGCCAACCGCGCTTAACTGCTCATCAACCAAAAAGCTTTTAGCATGTAAAAACCCCTCTTGATAACGATAAATACTTACACCAGCATCGAGCAAAGGCCAGATAAACGCATAAGCTGCTTGAGTAACCAGTATATTGTCTGTTTGCTCAGGTATTAATATCCGCACATCAACACCGCGCAACGCGGCAAGCTTTAGCGCTGCTATCGTACCTTCATCCGGCACAAAATAAGGGCTGGCGATCCAGATGCGATGTTTGGCACTGTGTAAGGCATGCTGAATCAATAAACTCGCCGTTTCAAATCGATCAGCCGGTCCTGAGGGTAGGATTAACACGGGTAAATTCCCCTGATCGGCAGCAACCGCTTGCCAATTTAGGCTCGGAATTGCCTCAGCACTCCAATACCAATCCTCAACAAAGGATAATTGCATAGCCAGTACCGCTGGCCCCGTTATTTTTAAATGCGTATCGCGCCAAGCCCCAAAGCGAGGACTCTGACCTAAATATTCATCGCCGACATTAAAGCCACCCAACCAGCCATGCTGGCCATCCGTAACCACAATTTTGCGATGATTACGGAAATTCAATTGAAAACGGTTACCAGGGCCTTTGGTCGAGTGAAAAGGCCGCACATTTACCCCTGCTTGACTGAGCTCAGCGGTATATCGATGCGGCAAACGATAACTCCCAATTTCATCATATAAAAAAAATACCGTTACGCCCTCACGGGCCTTAGCGATAAGCCGTTGTTGTAATTCGCGGCCAACATGATCATCTCGTACAATATAAAACTGCACTAAAACATACTCTTTCGCCGCGGCAATACCCGCAAAAATACTATCAAAGGTGGCGGTGCCATCAATCAATAATTCTGCATGGTTTCCTTGTAAAAACGGCATTTTCGCCAAGCGTTCTATTGCCTGTAAACTGCCGCGATCACGCTCGCTTTGCAAAATAAAATTTTCGACACCCGACGCTTTTAATTGGTGCTTAGTAAACAAATCATGATCCGTTTCCTGACGAGAAATGATATACCCTTGAAAGCGACTTCGACCAAAAATCCAATACGCCGGTACAGCAACATACGGAAAGGTATTTAACGAAATGATCCAAGCAATACTGCCTTGTGCCGTTCGTGATGACATTAACGCATCAAGCGAAGAGAGCAAACCAGACAGATGAAATACGGCTAATAACAATAAGATCGCGCGGCGCTTTTTGCTGGGATTAACTGCCCAACCCGCAAAATTCACCGGTGCTTTTGAAAAGGCTTCTACTAATAATGATTTTATTCGAAACATTTAGGGTATTAGCCGACAAGGACAGCTTGTGTAACAAGGACGAAGTATGAGGTATACCACTACCTCATACCACGTATTAAGCACTTTGAGCCAAATTGATATCTTGCTCGACTAACTGGGCACGATTACGTAATACCCGAATGATGGTACGGCGTGTTAATGTTTTTCCGGCTAAGGATTCACCTGACGCCAAAAGGAGACATTCTATACATTCAAGATCCGATGCCACAACCACGGCAAGCAAGTTGTCTTTACCTTGTAAGTGCACTAACTGATAGGCACCAATGTCTTGCATACGTTGCGTCACAAAATACCAGCTTTTATGTGCCGTTAATTGCCTAAAACGGTTTGCTAGCGCATGTAAACAACAATCAAAACGTTCGTTTTCATCAAGGACGACAGTTTGCAACACATCATGTAAACGCCAAAACGTTTCTGCTTCAGCAATAGAAAATGCTTTGCTGCTCACCTTTTCATTCAGTACGGCACCTGTCAGTTCGGTTACAAACTGGGTGTCATTATCTAAATTAAGCAGTAAACGATCTTTACTGGGGCAATACTGCCAAGTCCATAGCTCCGACGGCGTCAACATCTTGCGTCCTTTACTCCAGAAGTTACTAATTACAAAGTAGGTAATAAGTACTATAGCATGCCGATCAAATTTATAAAGATGATTTACTGCAAAATCTTTGACTTACAAGCTATTTACTATAGTTTTTATTAATTGAGGTCCATGATAAATAAAACCGGTATACAGCTGAACTAAGTCGGCACCTGCCGCCAATTTATCTTGCGCTGCCTGCTCACTATTAATGCCGCCAACCCCAATAATGGGGAACGTTGCCCCCACAGCTTGGCGTAATTGCGTGATGATTTGGGTACTTTTTTGCTGCACCGGCACACCGCTTAATCCACCCGCTTCTTCTGCGTAGCGTTGCCCCATCACGTGCGAACGATCTAACGTGGTATTGGTTGCAATAGCCCCATCCATTTTGCTGCGTAGCAAGGTATCAGCAACCTGCTCTACTGCAATCTGATCCATGTCTGGCGCGATTTTCACAAAAATTGGAACATATTTGTGATGCTGCGCTTCTAAATCTAATTGTTCATTTTTCACCGCTTGCAATAAATCAAGCAATGCTGCCCCAAACTGCAAATCGCGTAAGCCTGGCGTATTAGGCGAAGAAATATTTACGGTAATATAATTGGCGTACGCATACACTTTGCGCATGCAATGAATGTAATCATCTTTACCTTGTTCATTGGGTGTATCTTTATTTTTTCCGATATTAATACCCAACACGCCCTGATAACGGCTTTTCTGCACATTATTAACTAGATAATCAACGCCTTTGTTGTTAAAACCCATCCGATTAATAATGGCTTCACCTTGTGGCAATCTAAACATTCGCGGTTTATCATTGCCAGCCTGAGGACGCGGTGTCACCGTACCAACTTCCAGAAAACCAAACCCCATCTGTGCAAAAGCATCAATACAGTCGGCATTTTTATCCAATCCTGCCGCCAACCCCACGGGGTTTGGAAATTGAATACCCGCAATGATCTTGGGCTTTTGTACTAGTGTTTGGCGCCATAATAAAGCCGCTGGAGTATGTGCCAAACGCTTTAAACTTCCCAATGCAAAATCATGCGAACGCTCTGCATCTAAATTAAATAACACACTTTTTGCTAAAGAATAAAACATGGCAGATCCTAAAAGAAAAATACCCCAGAACCATTAACGGTTAACTGGGGTATTGTAATAAGTTTATGTTAAAAACAACAGTATCAAACTGATCAGGTTATCAAACAGATTGGCTCAACAACATCAGTTCACGCATCGCTACAGAGAACTTTGCAAACTCATGGCTTTGTGTCGTTTTAAACTCAGCCAACATTAAGCGCCAGCGTTCTACCAAGCTTGTGTGCTGCTCTAGCCAGTTATTGATAATGTCATCTGCAATACAAACATTACCACAGCTTTTCACTACAACGGCGGTTAACCCACGTTGTTGCCAATCAAGCTCTTCACGGTAAGATGCCCGAGCTAACGCCTGCCAATGATTTGCTACCGGTTGACGTGTAATTTGCTCTAAGAACCAGTGCAATTCCAGCTTATCACCTAACTTAAAGTAAATTTCAGCGACCATCGATAACGGGGTATGTTGCAAATCAGCGACTTGCGCAATATCCATTACAGAGAACACCGTGCTTAATTGACTCAAGTACTGGGCGACGTTTTCCGGAATACCTTGCTCAATCAAGGTGTTGCTCTTTTCAGACAGCTCTTGCATTTCCCGTTCAGCAACATACTTGTGCAAATCACGGACAATTTCGGTGTACGCCGGTTTAAAGAAGGCAACTGACTTTTCGATATTCAGCGTCTTATCACGGTGACGAACAAACCAGCGTGTTGCACGGCGGATCGTGCGGCGTAACTGGAACAATACTCGACTTTGTAATGCCGCAGGAATTTTATTGTCTAATTGCTCTAATTGTTTCCAATATGTCGCAACATCAAATAATTCTCGCACCATGGCATAACAAATGGCCACTTCAGCCGCACTGGCGCCAGTTTCCTCAAACATGCGCTGTACAAAGTTTGGCCCCATTTCGTTAACCAGCATATTAGCTAATTTGGTGGCAATAATTTCTGCCTTTAGCGGATGCTGGCTAATTTCATTGGCAAACTTCGTCTGCAATACCGCAGGGAATGCACTGTGTAATAACTGTTGGAAATAGGTATTATCAGAAACCTCTGGTGTTACCAAACGCTCTTTTAATACCATTTTGCCATAGGCAGTTAAAATGGCTAATTCTGGACGGGTTAAGCCCATATTTTTCGCCATACGATCCGCTAATTCATCATCAGAGGGTAAAAACTCTAACTCACGATTCAATTTGCCGTCTTTTTCTAGCGCATGAATAAAACGGGTATATTCTTTAATCTGCTCAGAGCCCAATAACGACGACAAACTGATGCTTTGTGTTTGGCGATAACAATCTTTGATAACAATGTCAGCCACATCATCCGTCATATCATTCAGCAGTTTATTACGCTGCTTAATGGTTAAATCACCGCCATTAACTAAGGCATTCAATAAAATTTTGATGTTAACTTCGTTATCCGAACAAGTTACCCCGCCCACGTTGTCAACAAAATCGGTATTTAAACGCCCGCCGTTAGCCGCATATTCAATCCGACCGCGTTGCGTAGCACCTAAGTTACCGCCTTCACCAAAAATTTTTGCTCTTAGCTCACGGCCATTCACCCGCAACGCCTCTGAACCGCGATCACCCACTTCCGCATGTGTTTCGTTAGTGGCTTTAACATAGGTTCCAATACCACCGTTCCACAACAAATCGACCGGCATCATAATGCACTCGCGGATCAACTCATTCGGTGTCATCGACGCTTTTGTGGTGCCCAGCATGTCTTTCATCTGTGGGCTCAATTTAATTGACTTCGCACTGCGCGCGAATATACCGCCCCCTTCTGAGATCAGCGATTTATCATAATCATCCCAGGTTGAGGTGGGTAAATTAAACAAACGCTCACGCTCTTTGAAACTGCTCGCCGCATCTGGGTTAGGATCAATAAAAATATGCATATGGTTAAAGGCGGCTTGTAGCCGAATATGCTTAGACAACAACATGCCATTACCAAACACATCACCTGCCATATCACCGATGCCCACACAGGTAAAATCACTGGTTTGACAATCGATCCCAACTTCGCGGAAATGGCGTTTAACCGATTCCCAGCCACCACGGGCAGTGATGCCCATTTTCTTATGATCGTAGCCATTGGAGCCACCTGAGGCAAAAGCATCGCCTAACCAGAAGTGATACTCTTCAGAAATGCCATTGGAAATGTCCGAGAACGTAGCAGTCCCTTTATCCGCTGCAACCACCAAATACGGATCATCTTCATCTAAGCGCACTACATCGGTAGGTGGCACGATGGCCCCTTGCACGATATTGTCGGTAATGTCTAACAAGCCACGAATGAAGGTGCGATAACAGGCTTTACCTTCATTGATAAAGGCGTCACGACCACCGGTTTCTGGTAACTTCTTACAAACAAAACCGCCCTTCGCACCCGAGGGAACAATCACGGTATTTTTAACTTGCTGTGCTTTTACTAACCCGAGGACTTCCGTGCGGAAATCTTCACGACGATCAGACCAACGTAAACCGCCTCGTGCCACTTTACCAAACCGTAAATGCACCCCTTCTACCCGCGGTGAGTACACAAAAATCTCAAACATCGGCATCGGCAGCGGCATTTCTGGAATTAAGTCTGGCTTAATTTTAAAAGAGATGTACGGCTTATCTGCTCCATCGGCGGCTTTTTGATAATAGTTAGTACGCAACGTGGCATTAATCATATCCACAAAACGCCGGATGATCCGATCATCATCCAAGTTAGCCACATTTTCTAACTGTGCAGCAATTTGCTCTTCCAGTTTTTCAATGCTCTTGGCGGTAGCACGTGACTTAGGTGCAAATTTCATCGTAAACAATTGCACCAACAACCCAGCTAACGCCGCATAGCGGGCAAAGGTATTTTCAACATAGCTTTGGCTAAATGTACTGCCAATTTGACGTTTGTACTTGGCATAAGCGCGTAAAATTGACGCTTCGCGACCACTTAAACCCGCCCCTAGAATAAGACGGTTAAATCCATCATCCTCTAATTGACCTAACCACACCTTCGTCAGTGAATCTTGGAAACTCTGCGCGGCACTCACAAAATCTGTTGGTACCTCGCCGGTTAATTCCATGGCAAAGTTTAAAATCCAACTTACTGCGCCATCAGGACATTTTACGGCGTAAGGCGTTTCACCAATAACGCGTAAACCAAAATTCTCCAACATGGGTAATACGTCAGATAAATGAATGGGGTGATCTTTGTGGAATAAATTTAACCGTACGGCTTTGCTGTCTTTACCTTCTTCTTGCGGCCGGTAAAACAACATTTCTAACTTATGCTCTTCGTTAAGCGATTCCAACTTACCGATATCTACTAACGCATCATTAGGCAACATTTCTTCTTTGTATGCGCGTGGAAACGCATTAATGTATTTACGACTTAACTCACGGCCGCGTGCTTCGCCATAAATGCCCACTAAGGCGCTTTCAAGTTTATCTTCCCACGTGCGGGCAGCTTCAACCAGATTTCGTTCAATATCTTTCACGTTATACTCAACTTGGCTATCGTTGATTCGTACCAAGTAATGCGTACGGGCCAACACAGATTCTGAAAAATACGTCGTAAACTCTACAGGTTCGGTAGAACCTAACGACTGCGCAAGCAGTGCTTGAGTATCTTTACGTAATTGCGTGTTGTAACGTTCGCGTGGCACATACACCATGGCGGTAACAAAACGGCCAAACGTATCTTCGCGAATAAACAAGCGGGTCATATCACGCTCTTGCATCTGCAACACGCCCAAGCTGACATCTAATAACTCATCGACATTCGCTTGTATTAATTCATCACGTGGATACGTTTCTAAAATATTAAGTAAAGCTTTATAGGCATGTGTCCCCACCGCAAATTCAGAGCGAGCCATTACCTGTTGCAATTTGCTTTTTAACAACGGGATATCTGCCGCACTGTTGTTGTACAAGCTTGCAGAATACAAACCAATAAAACGATCTTCGCCAACGACTTTGCCGTTTTTATCAAAACGTTTGATACCAATATAATCAATATACGCGGGGCGATGCACCCGCGATTTATTGTTGGTTTTGGTTAAAATCAAAAGTGATGAGCTGAGTGCTTGCAAACGACCACGCTCTGGTAATTCAGATAACATTAAATCACGCGGTTCAGAGCGGCGCATTAACCCTAGCGCACTGTCTTTTTGACCAACGATCTGATAATCACCTTTCACCGGATTAATGTCGTAACTGCGATAACCTAGTAACGTAAAATTATCTTTCGCTAACCATTTTAAAAAGTCAGTTACCTCTGCAATGTCTTCTTTGCTGGCTTTACCTGCGTTTTTCGCTAGGTTGGTGATAACATCTTGCAGTTTTTGTCTGGCGGGTTGCCAATCTTGCACGGCCAACGACACATCTTCCATCACTGAATGCAGCTCTGCTTTTAACGCGTCAATGGCGGCCGTATCGGTCATCCGATCAATCTCGATATGAAAGACAGTTTGCTGAGTCGTCGCGTCGGTTAACCGCCCTAACTTAGCAAACTCAACAATGGCACCTTTCGTATCACGCGTTGTTTGCAATGGGTAATGCAGTAGCAAATGCGCGGTAATCGTATGACGGCTTAATGCCATACGCACTGAGTCCACCAAAAAAGGCATATCTTGCACCACGATCTCAACAATCGTGTGCTTTGATTCCCAGCCATGGCGGGCAATTTCCGGGTTAAACACACGTATACGGGCAGCGGGCTCGGCATGTTGATTAAACGTTTGCCATAAGCTCAACGCAGCACCATACAGATCGCTATCATTGCGCCCGACTAAATCTTCATTCGACATATTGCCATAAAGGGTATGGGCAAACTTCTCAACCAAGGGAATTTGTTCTTTGACTTTTTGCTTGATGAGCTTGCTGACATTTTGTAGTAAAACTGAGGGTAGACCATCTATCTTTGTCATTATTGCATCCTTTTATCAATCACTGCGAAAACACAGGATCCACAAATTTTAGGGGATGTTGCAGCTGCGCAGTGTAGTAACTATTGTAGCGCTTTTGAAGCGATATTTCTGGCTTTTATACTGGTTAAACCAGTGCATTTATATTTGATTTGGCTGAATATTCAGGTCCGGTAAATAGAAAATGGCCCGAAGGCCATTTTCATGTCAATTCAATGCATAACTATGAGGAAAAAAATCTTAGCGATTTTTAGCCTATCACCGTGCATTATTTTTGTTTCGTGCGCCAAAACAGACTTGCCAAAGCAGGTAAAACCACGATGGCACCTAACATGTTCACAATAAACATAAAGGTCAGCAATATGCCCATATCCACTTGGAACTTCAGTGCCGAGAACACCCAGGTACTTACACCAATAGCCAAGGTTATACCCGTGAACAGAACGGCACTACCACGCTCTTTTAACGCCTCAAAGTAAGCTTGGCGTACAGGCATGCCATCACGTAATTGCTGGCTCATCGTTGATAAAATATAAATACCATAATCAACACCAATGCCTACACCCAGCGCGATAACCGGTAACGTAGATACCGTTAAACCAATTTCAAGTTTGGTCATTAACGCCGTAGCCAGCACCGATACCACATACAAAGGGATAACAACGGCGGCGGTGGCCCGAACTGAACGGAAGCTAAGTAAACACAAGGCAATAACCGCCGCGTAAACGTACCACATCATCGGTTGTTGCGCCGCGCTAACCGCCTCATTCGTTGCGGCCATTACGCCAGCAGGCCCAGTGGCTAAAGCAAAGCGCGTTTGCTCATCGCCTAATTCTGCACCGTATTTCTTCACGGCAGCTACCACACGCTCTATGGTTTCCGCTTTGTGATCCTCTAAAAACAACATGACCGGTAACACTGAGCAATCGGCATTTAGTAAGCCCGTGCTGGTTTCAACACGTGAAGACGCTTGTACCAAACTTTGTGTATTTCTAGGTAACACACGCCATTTCGGATTGCCTTCATTGTAAGCGGCATTAATGACCTTCGATACCGAAGATAATGACACCGCCGATTGGACACCCGCGATATTTTCCATTTGCCATTGGAATTGATCAATCCGATCCATAATGTCATGGCTGGTACAGGCATTAGGAATACTCTCCACCATAACGTTGATGTAGTCTACCGAGATAGCAAAGCGATCTGTAATTAAGAAGGTATCCTGATTGTAACGCGAGTCTTCATGTAACGCCGGAGCACCGGGATGCAAATCGCCAATTTTTAATTGCTGACTCTGTAAGTAGCCGTAACCAAACAACGCAGCAGTAGCAATCAAAATAACCGCCGCATACCGTGGTGTTGCAAAAGCCGATAATGCAAACCATATTTTATCCGCTTTTACGCTAGGCTGTGCTACCCGTTGTTTATACTTATCACTAAACTTCACATATGACATCAGCACAGGCAATAAAATAAGGTTGGTTAAAATAATGACCGCTACACCCAAACTGGCCGTAATAGCCAATTCACGGATCACACCAATCTCAATAATTAATAACGTTAAAAAGCCCACTGTATCGGATAACAATGCCACACCACCGGGCACCAGCAATTTGCGGAAACTGGTTTGCGCCGCCGTTTTAGCGTCCATTCCTGCAGCGACGCGTTTGCCCGTGGAGTTAATCATTTGTACACCATGACTCACACCAATCGCAAACACTAAAAACGGCACTAAAATAGACATTGGATCGATACCAAAACCCAATACCGTGAGTAAGCCCATTTGCCAGATCACGGCAATCAGCGAGCAAGCAATCGGCAAAAAGGTTAGCATCATGGAGCCAGAAAACAAAAACACCATAATGGTGGTGATAACAATAGCGATACCAAAAAACAGCACGACGCCTTTGGCACCCTCAGCAACATCGCCCACCATTTTGGCAAAGCCAATAATATGTACACTTAAATCTTCTGTTTGGTATTTGGCGCGAATATCACTTTCCAGCGTAGCAGCAAACGCAATGGTATCGATGGGCAAATTCGTTTCGGGGTTAAGCTCTAGCAGCGATGCCGTAATCATGGCGCAGCTGTAATCGTCAGACACCATGCGCCCGATCACACCCGCTTTTTCGGCGTTTTCCTTCACTCGCGCTAAACCTTGGGCATCGGCAGTAAAATCAGCCGGAATCACTGGGCCGCCGGCAAAACCATCTTCTACCACCTCAATAAAACGGGTACTGGGGCTAAATAACGATTTTACTAAAACCCGTTCAACCCCGGGGGTATAAATCACATCATCATGCGCTTTGCGAAAACTATCAAAAAATGACGCATTAAAAATATCGCCATTGGCATCACACATGGCGATCAAAATATTATTAGCACCACCAAAGTCGGCTTCATGCTTTAAGTACGTTTGCATATACTCATGCTTAAGCGGAATATTTTTACTAAAGGCCGCATCTAATTTTATATCTGTCGCGCGCCATAACAACACTAAGGTTGCTACCAAAAAAATAACTAATACAGCCAGCCGATGACGGAACAAGCTATACTCAATTTTATTTACCAGCCAATTAATGCTCATATTATTCAGACTTACCTATCGGTGTTAATTTAATGCCTGTTTCCGTTACCAAAATAAGGTTTTTGGCTAAAGGCAAACCATTGAGAATAGCGCGACCATCAGGTTGCGACAAATCAGTAAAGCGCTGCCCATTATCTTGGCTTTGTAATAACGCGCCGGCATTACCGGTTAAATAAATATGCCCGGCATCGTCTTCAAAAATACTATGCAAGGTGGCTGACACGGGCAGTTCAATCTCTTGCCAGCTGTCGCCATCATCAGAGCTTCTAAAGACATTACCGCGTAAACCAGCAACCAGTAACGAACCCGTTGCTGTGCGATGAATATCGAACAAAGAGCCGTTATAAAATTCCTCTAAGCGACGCCAGTTTTGCCCGGCATCATCACTGACCGCCACAAAACCTGCCTCTCCTACCATAAGAATTTGCTCGCCTTGAACCGTAACCCGGTTAAAGTGCGGTAAAACCGATTCACGTTCTAGTAAGTAGCCCTCTGGATCGGTTTCGGCTAATTCGGCTAGAAAGTCTTGATCATCTGCCGACACCAACGATAAGTGAAAGGTGGCCTGCCAGTTTTTACCACCATCTTCAGTGGTATAAAACATCCCATAAGCACCTACTGCCATACCTTGTTGACGGTTGAAGAAATAAATATCCATCAAAGGCTTATCGGTTTCAGGTAAAAACTGCTGTAGCTGCCACGTTACGCCCCCATCCTGCGTATGCAAAATGGTGGCATCATGACCTACCGCCCAACCATAGTCAGCATCAATAAAATACACCGACGTAAGCAAAGCTTGCACCGGCACCACAGACTGTTGCCACCGTTGTCCATCTGCACTTAGCATAATAAGGCCACGATCCCCAACGGCAGCATAGCCTCTTTCCCCTACAGTAACCACATCAGTAAAAAGGGCTTTGGTTGCCAACGGCGCCATCACAGCAGCTTTGGGCTCAACATTTGCCATGTCAACATCAAAATCTTCTGCTAACAAAGCCGAACTTTGCAGCAAAAAAAGCGCAGAAAAACAGGAGAGATAAAGTTTGTTATACATGTGCAAGCAACACTCTGTTAAAAATTAAGGTCAATAACTAGCAGCATAAAAAAGTCTAAAAAAAAGGCTGGCCAAGCGCCAGCCTTTATTCAGGCTAGAAATTACCGAGTCCCTTCACGGCGTAAAGACGCTGGCGTGAAATCGTTATCCGATAACGTAACGGAGAAATCATACATCTTATCTTCGTTATCTAAACCAATTGCAATATACCGACGCGAATTTAAGTCATGATACACTTCTAACGTACTCCAATGCGTGGGAACTTCGTAGTAGTTCAGACCATGCGCAACCGCCACACGGTATAAATCGCCGCGGTTATCGTATAAGTCAGCAACATGGATCTGCCAGCTGTCTTCATCGATAAAGAATACGCGTTTACCGTATACATGGCGTGTGCCATCTTTCAATGTAGCTTCAACTACCCAAACCCGGTGCTTTTCATAACGCACATGTTCAGGATTAATGTGACCCGGCATCAAAATATCAGCATACTTTAAGCTATTGCTGTGTAACTTATAATCGTTGTAAGCAATATACATCTCTTGCTTACCTTTAAGCTCCCAATTGTAACGATCTGGCGAGCCGTTAAACATATCGAAATCATCGGTGGTACGCAAACCATCAGATGCGGTACCGGGTGCATCATACGCCACATTAGGTGCACGACGAACTCGGCGCTGACCCGTATTATAGGTCCATGCTTGACGCGGCGTAGCGACTTGATCCATGGTTTCATGTACCAGCAATGCCGTACCGGCCAAACGTGCCGGTGACGTTACACTTTGTTTAAAGCGGAATAAAATGTTTTCAGCTTCCAGCGCAGTGGCTGTCGCATCGGGATGCGAGTACTTAAACATGATTTGTTCTTCAAAACCAATAATGGTGTAAGCCCCTTGCGCAGTTGGCGCTGCTTGACCACCATTACGGCTGGCCGCGACACCACGGTAACGCACCGTATGGTTCCAAATAGCCTCTAAGCCATTAGCAGGAATAGGGAATGGAATACCAATGGCCGCATTACGTAAACCATTGCCGCCTTCAACTAGTTCTGCTTGCGAAGCAATTTGCTTAGTCGCATCGTAAAAATATTGTGGAAACGATGCACTGCGACGTGTGGGATAGATGTTCATTTTGAACGTTTCAGGATACAAATCAAATAAAGCAATTTGGCCTGGACTTAAAAACTGCCGATATTGATCTACGTTAGCCTTGGTAATCGTGAACAGTACCTTATCATCCGCAAACGGGTTTGGATGGTGATCACCAGGCTTGTAACCGGCAGGAGCGGCTTTGATACCACCGGTCCACTCAGGAATGGTGCCAGCGGCATTACCTGCCCGCTCAGCGCCAATTGGCGTTAAGTCTTGACCTAAACGCGCAACCTGATCGGCTGGTAACTTAGCTAACGTTTGACAACTGAACACCAGCGCTACAGCTGATGCTAACAGGGTGAGTTTTTTCATAATTCGTGCTCGTCCCTTAAATAGAGTATTTAATGTTGAATGAAATAAAGTCGCGATCTTCGGTATTGTTAGTAGTGCCTTCACCACCCCAGAACCAGTTGTAACTAAGTTCACCAGACCACTTGTTTAGGTAATCGAATGACACCGCATACGCCGCAGATTTACGATCTTTAACAAACATAAACAGCGGATCAGGCGTAATACCATTCACGTCATGTGAGAAAACAATACGTTGCGATAAGTTAACACCGGCAAACACGTTATTGTAATCAGCTTTGGCTAAAATCCGGTAGCCCCAAGCAGACGCCGTTGGGAACGGGTTTGTTTCTGCACCATTAGACAAACCGGTGTGTAAGCCTTGTGACGGACCGTTTGATCCAACTAAAGGCGCACCACTACGATCGGTATTTGGACCATTTAAACGTAAAACGTCTTGCGCAGGCATGTTATTGATTCTTACCCCACCCACTTCACCTAACATGGTGAAGTTATCAGCACCTAACACAGGGCCAAATAAATGGGTTACGGTCATTTGCGCTTGTGCCGTATTCCGTAAAATATAGCCTTGGGCATAATTACCAGGTGTTGCTTTGGTTCCAATAAACCGACCCAATTGCGAAATACCGGCTAAGTCAGGGCGGATACCTGCTATGGCTAACTGCTCAGGCATACCGGCGTATAAAATTTCAACGTCATCAATTTGTAGCGGCTCGTCTTGGCGGAAAGAGAACTCACCGGCAACTGAGGTAGTGCCTAAATTGGTATTAAAGCTAGCGCCGTACAATTTAATGTCTTCAGGGTATTCTAATAACCCCTTAGAAAACGCCCGTAAGTTTTGCACGTTTTCTTTGGTTAAATTACCGGCGTTTTGAACTAAATAACCAATATCAGCTTGAACTGCTGGCGAGCGAAAATCCGACGCAACACCCGAGATCACCGGTACACGACTATGATAATTCATGTAGTACACAGCAAATTCAGTATCACCAAGGCTTGGCGCAAAGTATTCAAACTTAATACCATACTGACCACCATCATCAGGCTTTAGTTCACCCGCGTCACCAAAGGGACGAAGCGCCACTTTAGTTGGATACGCCAGATAAATTTGCGCCGCTTGTGCTGGCGTCACTTGACCCGCGCCTACCGCTGCACCTAAATTATTCAAATTTTGCAGTAAAAACGCTAAATCGATATCGGGGTTACCCGAAAAACCAAGCTGGATGTTTTGAGCATAACCACCACGGCCGGCAAAGTCATTGGTAGAGAAATAGGTGCCTGGTGGGGGTAAGTAACTTTCTTGCCATGAATATTGATAAAACAATTCCGTAGACAAGTTTTCAGTTAACCCAACCGACAACGTAAGCATACCCGTAGGAATAAAGGCTTCTTTAAGATCTGCACCTGGTGCACGTAAAATACCGACATCTACTGGCGTAATATTAATACCATGCGGAATAAAGGTACTTTCACCCCAACTTAATACCTGATTACCTAAGCGCACAGTGACCGGGTTGTTACCATCATTAAACGCAAAATTACCGTAGATGTAAGCGTCTAATAAGCGTAAATCTTTACACGCAAGTTCGCTAGAGCGCTTATCTTCGCAAGGATCAACGGCATTTCCACTCAGTGGGTTACTGTACGGGAATTTGCCATCACTTAACGCGCTATCATAAAAATACACAAACCGACCAAAGAAACCGATATTGTCTTTTTTAATAGACACTTCATGTAGCCCTTTAAACAAGCTACTGAACATATCACCACGATCGAAGTTCAGGTTACCGGCATCACCGTTACTGGAGTAAGCACCAGGTTGTGCCCAAATATCAGCAGAGGGGTAAATTAAATTAGTCGCAGCGTTATAGCCTGCCCAGTTGAAACGCGGATGGTTTACTTTAGCAATAGTATCCCAATTGCGTTCTTCAGTTCGCCAACTGGCGCCATAAGAAAACGTAGAGTCGAACACGACTTCTACATCGCCAAAATTAAATGTTGCAGCGTGAGCAGGTGCATAAGCCAGCGCCAGCAATGCGGCAGTTACACCGGCAGCTAACGGGCTTATCGCAAAGCGGTTTGGCCTTTTATTCATGTTGTTGTCTCCCCCCCTGTCCAACAGGTAGTTGTCTGTTCTTTTAGTTATCGATCCGGCCGCCAACCAACGACGTACCAGATTCTTGCATTAAAATAATTACATCATTTGTCAGTGTTAGCAAGGCTTGCTTTAGCGTAAATCTGTTGATTTTTATTCATTTTTTGCCATTTTAATGCTTTGTTACTACTCACTAAGCTGCTAACAGTTTAACCTGTCAGGACAGACCAGCAGCACGCCAAGCTAACTTAATGAAATTAAAGGTCAAACCAGCTAATAACGCAAGTTAAAATTTTAATCTTGCGTTTAAAGTATATACTCTAACTAATTTTCTCTAACCGCAAAAAATCTCCATTATCGGTAAGCGTTAAGCGAAATCGCCCTCGAATGCCTAAATGACTAATAAACGGCTGAAAATGCCGCAGCGCCAATTGCACTCGCTCACCACTGTCGGCGGTGACAATGACATACTTCACTTCACCACGATAAAATTGCTGGCATTTTTCAGGTGATAAAAAGCCATTAAAAATATAGCTGCGACTCATGGCAAACTTTTATGAACCTTTTCATAAAGATCGTCAGACAACATAGGCAAACTCGCTAATTCACGTAATAACATGATTAATTGCTGCTGCCGGCCATCGTCATAACGTTGCCAAGACAACAAGGGGGTGATTAAACGTGCAGCGAGCTGTGGGTTTATCGCATCCACTTTCGTTACCACCTCAGCGAGCAAGGCATAGCCCTTACCATCTTTACGATGAAATTGTGGTGCATTGCGCTGTGAAAATGCACCATAAACAGCCCTGACCCGATTAGGGTTTTTCCAACTAAACACAGGATGAGCCGTTAATTTTTCCAACGCGTCAAACACACTGTCGCGCGGATTAGCGGCCACTACATTAAAATACTTGTCCATGACATGCACATTTGCCTCATTACGCTTGGCAAAATCGGCCATTAATTCACCAGCTTGTGCGATATTAGCGTGTTGAGCGGCGTGAAGCGCAGCCAGTATATCCGTCATATTGTTAGCGGCTTGATAGTGCGCGGTTACCCTCTTTGCGCCCTCAGCAGTAAACGCCAAATAGTGTAAACAACGATTTTTTAGCGCACGAAGGCCAACATCCGCTTCAGAATAGTGGTAAGCCGGTGTGGTTAACTGTTGATAACATCCAAGCAGCTCAGGCAGTAATGCTTTGCTCAGTAGCTGGGTGGTTTCTTGTAAGATATTAAGTAACGCATCAACAGGAATAGGCGCATAATGCGCCGCTAAAGTATCAAAATCAGGTAATGTGAGTAGCTCGGCCGTTAATGCCAGATCAGCCAATGGTGTAATTAACCACTGTCGAAAAGCCGTTAGCAATGCCTCTGGTAATACTGGTAAAGCAGATTGCTGCACCGCATCTTTAATAATTTTATGCCAAAACTGTTGCATCGCATCCCAACGGGCAAAACCATTACTGGCGCGACTTGCGATGGCCAGTAACTGCTCAACATCGTAATCCGTACTCAGTTTCACGGGCGCCGAGAAGTCTTCTAACCATACAACCAGTGGCGCCTGAGGCAGATTGTCAAACTGAAATTGCTGCACAGAAGAGTCAAGGATTAACAGATGTTGTTGTGCAGCACTGCCATCATGAAATAACAACTCAATTTTTACCGGAATAACTAATGGCAGTTTCTCTTGTTGATCTGCCGTAGCTGGCGTTTGCTGCGCTAAAGTTAACGTCAATTTGCCCGTTGCGGCATCGAATTGCTCTTTTACGCTCAGCTCTGGTGTGCCTGATTGACTATACCAACGACGAAACGCTTGTAAATCATAGCCTGTGGCATCTTGCATTGCCTGCACAAAATCGTCACACGTAACCGCTTGCCCATCATGTCGTTGTAAATAACACGCTAAACCAGCATTAAATCCTGCTTTGCCCAACAGGGTTTGCAACATGCGGATCACTTCAGCGCCTTTATCATATACTGTCACTGTATAGAAATTATTCATTTCTAACACTTGCTCGGGCCGAATAGGATGCGCCATCGGACTTGCATCTTCAGCAAATTGCGCAGTACGTATTACTTTAACCGCATCAATACGATTTAATGTCGGCGAGCCCATATCGGCACTAAACTCTTGATCACGAAATACCGTTAACCCTTCTTTAAGGCTTAATTGAAACCAATCACGGCACGTTACTCGATTGCCTGTCCAATTATGGAAATATTCATGGCCTATAATCGATTCAATATTAAAATAATCCGTATCAGTGGCAGAGGTATCATCGGCCAGTACAAATTTACTGTTAAATACATTAAGGCCCTTATTCTCCATCGCGCCCATATTGAAGAAATCTACCGCTACAACCATATAACGATCTAAATCGTACGCCAGACCAAAGCGCTGTTCATCCCAACGCATAGCACGTTTCAATGCAGCCATCGCAAAATGGCTTCGTGCCAAAGCGCCCTTTTGCACGAAAAACTCGAGTAACACCTCACGCCCAGTCGACGTTACATACGTATCGTGTAAATGATCAAAATCGCCCGCTACCAGAGCAAATAGATACGAGGGTTTCGGATAAGGATCGTGCCAAACCACCTCAGTACGGCCATCAGGTAAACGGCTTTCACGTACTTTATTACCATTAGAGAGTAAAAACGGTAACTCGTTACGGTTAGCGATTATTGTTGTGGTAAATACCGCCAACACATCGGGCCGATCGGGATAATAGGTAATACGCCGAAAACCTTCGGCCTCGCACTGTGTACAATAGACCCCCTCGGCCAAGTAAAGCCCTTCTAACGCGGTGTTTTGCTCTGGATTAAGCAAGGTAACAATTTCTAACACGCCAGTATCGCCGGGGGCAAAAATCTCTAACGATTCTGCTGTCTGCGCAAACTCTGCAGCCGTTAACACGCGATCATTTAAACGCACGCGTTCTAATTTTAGCTGCTGCCCCTCTAACAGCAAACGCCCAGGTTGCTGGCGTTTAAAAGTTAACGTTGCCGTTACCCGAGTGGCGGTTGCATCCAGTTCAAACACTAAATCCGTATGAGTAATAGAAAAAATCGGTGCTTGATAATCGGCTAAACGTTTTGGTTGGCGCACTTGAGCAGTGGTCATAACAGATTCCTTTACGTCAGATAAACAGCGTGTCAGGTTAAATAACAAAAGCCTGACGTTCATCAGGCTTTATTAGAAAATTGGGCGCGAAAAATTATCGGCCTGTGCTAGCCTGCACCGAGGCGGCTACCGAATCAGGTGGTGTTAATTTCAAAATTTTAATCCCCAAATAAGCATAGATCACGGCTAATATGGGATTTATTAAATTAAAGAAAGCGTACACAGCATAATCAAGTGGGTTCACATTCAGAACCCCATGCATATAGGCGCCACAGGTATTCCACGGGATCAATGGGCTGGTTATAGTACCACCATCTTCTAACGCGCGAGATAAATTAACAGGCGCTAGATTACGACGTTTATATTCTTCTTTGTACATTCGTCCAGGCATTACAATAGACATATACTGATCGGCAGTTAAAATGTTGGTGGCTAAACAAGTGGCCATGGTACTGGTAATCAGTGAACCGGTACTGCGCGCAAAAGCCAGAATCGATTCTACAAATTTGCGCAGTAAACCAATATGTTCTACCACAGCACCAAACATCATTGCCGAAAAAATTAACCAGATGGTATTCAGCATACTGGCCATACCGCCACCGCTTAGCAGACTATCCATATCCTCATTACCTGTGCTGATACTAAAACCGGCAAACAAGGTACTCCATACCAATTTAAAAACAGCTACCGCGGCGGGTAAATTTTTATCGGCGATCTGGTTGATCAAATCGGCCTGAAACAGCACTGCCCATAACCCCCCTAATAAAGCACCAATAAACACGGTGGGGAAAGCAGGGACTTTTTTAATCGCCATTACTAAAAGTACAACCAATGGCACCAACGTCACTACGCTAATATTAAATTGCTGCTTTAAAACCGAACTTATCTCATTAATATGCAGCAAATCAGCACTGACTTGGCTATTAAACCCGATCAGCAAAAATGCCAACAAGGCTAAAATGATACTGGGCACCGTCGTCCATAACATATGTCTAATGTGTTCAAATAAATCAGCACCCGCTACAGCGGGTGCTAGATTGGTCGTCTCGCTTAAAGGTGAAATTTTATCACCAAAATAAGCGCCCGAAACAATGGCCCCTGCTGTAATAGCGGGTGATAAACCCAAGCCAGTAGCCACACCAATTAACGCCACACCTATGGTTGCGGCCGTGGTCCAACTGCTACCAATACTCATAGCAACAATGGCACAGAGTAAACAGCTCGCGGCGTAAAACCAGCTCGGGCTTAATATTTGTAAACCATAGTAAATTAATGTGGGAACGGTACCAGAGAGCAACCACGTGCCAATTAAGGCGCCAACGGCTAATAAAATCAATACTGCGGCTAATGACAATGAGATCCCTTTAACCATTGCCTTTTCAATACTTTGCCAGCTATGGCCATTTTTAAGACCAATGACTACCGCCACAGCCGCGGCTAAAAACAACGCGATCTGATTCGGACCATAAGACGAATCATCTTTGAACAGCACCACTGAGGCCGCAAGCAAGACAATTAACACCACCATCGGTATCAGTGCATCAACTAAACTGGGGGCTTTTACTTCTGAACGAGACATGATGTGCTCCTACTATTCGCCAACAATGGCACTAAACAGATCGAGCACGCCGATCAAATTCAAAAACACCACAATAACCGCCACGGGGGTGATCCAACGGATCGCTAAACGCCAAATGGCGTAAGCACGCTTGCTGGTGGCTAACTCTTCCGTGGTAACCTTTTCAGACATCACCCAGCCAACAAAAATGGCAATAAATAACCCACCAATCGGTAACATAATGGCAGAAGTCAAATAGTCTTTTAATTCAAAGAAACTGCCAATGGGTTTACCAAGGAATGTCCATTCAAAGGTAGCCCACGACGCGCCAGCAAAAGAATAGACTGTAAGTAATCCCAATAGCCACAGTGACAATCCAGTATAAATAGTGGCATTGCGGCGCTTAACACCACGTGTTTCGACCAACCACGCAACAGTAGACTCAATCATCGCAATGGCAGAGGTAAACGCAGCAAACACCAACATCACAAAAAATAACGTGCCAAATAACGTACCAAACGGCATGCTGCCAAAAGCGATAGGTAAGGTAACAAAAATCAAACCCGGACCCTCGCCCGGCTGCAAACCATATCCAAAGACTAATGGGAAAATAGCTAATCCGGCCAATAACGCCACAGCAGTATCACACAGCGCAATTAACATAGAGGTTTTGGCAATAGACACATTGGAAGGCAAATACGCCCCATAAATAATCATGGCACCCGAGGCTAAACTTAAACTAAAAAAGGCATGCCCTAACGCTAACAGCACCCCATTCATGGTTAACTTAGAAAAATCCGGTTTGAACATAAAATCAAATGCTTCAGAGAAAGCGCCGTTTAAACCAGAGTAAATCGCCATAACCAACAGCAAAACAAATAAAGATGGCATCAAATAATTAACGGTTTTTTCTAAGCCTTTGTGTACCCCTTTGCCAACTACATACACCGTAAAAAACAAAATAACCGCAGACCAACTCATTAAGGCGATAGGATTCGCAATAAAACTCGAAAATTGGGCACCGACTTCCGCTGCAGGCATATCCACAAAAGTGCCGCTTGCCGTTTTAAATACGTAATATAACGCCCAGCCTGCAATAACTGCATAAAAAGACAGAATAAGATAACTGGCCGCTAAACCGCTCCAGCCCGCTAATTGCCAACGCGTGCTGGCATTTGCCTCTAAGGCCAAGGTTTTAACGGAATGCCCAGGACTCTGACGGCCCCGGCGACCAATCAATACCTCAGACATCATCACCGGGATACCAATTAATAAAATACAAAACAAATACACTAACACAAAGGCGCCACCGCCATTTTGGCCCATAATATAGGGAAACTTCCAAATATTACCAAGACCAACAGCGGCACCAGTAGCGGCAAGAATGAAGGCTAAACGGCTTGACCAAAAGCCATGGACCGATTGACGAGTTCCCGACATAAGAGACCTTTATAATTATTATGTTGTACTGTGGTTCAGCTGTGGCCGAGCGGAGATCGAACTATGATTAAGATGACCTGCTACGACAACGACAGCAAATTATTTAAAAAAGGCGGTAAATACCGCCTTTTTTATGGTTACCTAGCTACTTTTTCGCTACGCGGTTTAATTGCAACCAATCAACTGTAATATGCGCTGCTTCTTCTAAAAACGGATCCAGTTTCGTTAGCAACTCAGGCGCATCATCGATAGATGTGACTTCAGGTAATCCCAAGCGCTTTAAACGGGCATTCGTGCGTGTTAACGCGAGCGCTTTATCCGCTTCACGCTTCGCAATGCGCTCGGCTTTATTTAACGAAATACTTTTCTCGTCTTTTTGCAGTTGATACTCGGCAATATCGGTTAGTAGATACTGAAACTCAGTTTCCTTGGCAATACGTTGGGCATGTTTCGCCTGTAAAGCAGGTAATTGCTGCGCAATGTCTTGTAACGCTTGATACTGCGCAGGCGCTATAGCATCCCAAGGTAACGCATAATCTTCTTTACTCTCGCCCCATTCAGCTGGATCGATGGCTGAAGGAAAACTAATATCGGGGATCACGCCTTTGTGTTGCGTACTGCCACCATTTATCCGATAAAACTTGGCCATGGTGTACTGCACACTGCCTAATTGCTGCTCAAACATGTCATAAATTCGGCCTATACCACGATGCTGTTGTACCGTACCTTTACCAAAGGTTTGTTCACCAATAATCAGCGCTCTGCCATAATCCTGTAACGCCGCAGCAAAAATTTCTGACGCCGATGCACTATAACGATCCACTAATACCGTCAGCGGGCCATCATAAAAGGAGACGCCATCGTTATCGCCATTTAACCCAATTCGACCATCGCCTGAGCGGATCTGTACAACTGGGCCGCTGTCAATAAATAAGCCAGTAAGTAACGTGGCTTCTTGTAAAGAGCCGCCACCATTACCACGCAAATCAATGATTAAGGCCTCAATTTTTTGCTCATTAGCGTCTGCCAGCAATTTTTTAACGTCTTCTGACAGGTTATTGTAAAACCCTGGAATATTAATCACGCCAACTTTGTTTTCTAACACGCCTAGTTTGGGTTCAACAATTTCAAACTTGGCTGCGCGATCTTCTAATCTGATTTTATCACGAACAATTTCAACAACCTGTGTTTGGCTATTTACATCGCTACCGCCCAACACTTGCAAACGAACAGTACTGCCTTTGGGGCCTTTAATCAGATCAACCACATCATCTAAGCGCCATCCCACCACGTCGACAAATTCTTTGGCATCTTGCGCTACACCCACAATCCGATCTTTCGGTTTTAATTTTTGCGTTAAATCAGCAGGGCCACCTGGAACTAAGCTTTGAATCACCGTGTAATCTTCGTCGGCACGTAAGACTGCACCAATGCCTTCAAGCTGTAAATTCATCTCTTGCTGAAAACGCTCAGCGTTGCGTGGTGACAAATACGAAGTATGTGCCTCTACCGCACGACCAAAAGAATTCATCAATACCTGAAATACATCTTCGCTTTCGGTTTGAATCAAGCGTTTTTGCGTATTGCGATAACGCTTTAACAAGATTTCTTTCGCTTCTTCTTGCGTTTTGCCCGTTAATTTTAAATTCAAAATATCGAACTTAACGCGCTGACGCCATAACTCATCTAACGCTTGTTGATCTTCTGGCCACGCAGCGTCTTCACGATCGTAAACATACTGATCGGCCACCTCAAAGTCATACTCTTTTTCAAGTAAACTAATGGCAAAATTAAAACGCTCGAAACGACGTTGTTGCGCAACGTTAAACATGTCAAACGCAAAATCTAAATTGCCGCGGTTAATACCATCATCAAAACGAAAACGGTATTCTTCAAATTTTGCGATATCAGCCGCCAATAAGTGATTGCGGCTAAAATCTAAATTTTTCAAATACAAATCAAAAATTCGCCCTGACAACTCATCATTAAGCTGTACCGGCAAGTAATGTGAGCGCGTAAACGTAGCCGCAACCCGTTTACTGGCCGTCGCATGCTGAGGTGATTGGCTAACCACCGGCAAAGCGCCTATGTCAGGTTGCGAAACGGTTTCAGCAGTAACACTTAACGCTAAAAATATACCAACAGCTATCAGGGAAAATTTCTTCATAACACTCTCAATATTCGTCAGGCCTGATACAGGCTATCCTGACGTGTTTTGATGACCATACCAGACCCCAATTGCACTGTCACATCAGGAAGGCTAACTTCTTGAATCGTGGCAGGCATCGGCGTTTGACCTAATTTCACCAACACCTTGTTACCCACCGCCAACATTGCGGGTTCTAACGTTAGTAAGGCAGGCGCAACCGTTGCAATGGTTTCTTTGGCGGCAGGAACAACCGCCTTAGGCGCAGCTTTTACAGGTTTAGAACCCTTTACCAACGTTTTGTTCGGTCTTTTTTTATCACTGGGTGCTACGGGTGCCTTAACAGGCTGCTTTGCACGTTGCTCTTGCATACGCGCTTTACGTTTCTCTGCTGCCTTTTGCTTACTCTCAGCCAATAGTTTGGCTGCATGTTCAGCTTGTTGCGCATCGATCACTTCAGCAGGCTGCCCATCTATATCTACGCGGCTAACCCCTTCTTTGGTTGCATCTAAATAGCGCCAACTTGATGTATACACCCTTAACGCTTGGCGCAATTGTGTCTTGCTGATTTGACTGTCATCACCTAAACGTTGGGCAATATCTTGAAAGATACCCACTTTTAGCGGCTTAATATGCTCATCTTGGGCAAAACACAGGGGATATTGGCTAACTAAAAAGGCTAAAACCTCCTTCACATTAGCAGGTTTTGCAGTTTCCGTAGTAGGTAAAACTGGTGTATCAATGGTTTCAGCCGTTTCAGCAATCGAAATTGTCATTCAGGGTTCACTCTTCTTCGTCGTCTTCAGCAGGCATGTCTGTCATGCCTTCATCAATTTGTTGTTGAATATAGGTTATTGCCCAACCGATTAACTCGTCTTCATCTACATCTACTAATACCGTATCTCCACGCAGTTGATCCCAGATTTGCGGCATTAAAAAACTGATTTCTTTCGAGGTTAAATTATCAGGTAAGGCATCCCAAACAACATGGATAATGGTATTTAATTTGTCGGCAACCAGTTCTTCTTCACCGTCCCAGTCGCCTACATCAGACACCTGCAGTAAATAATCTTGTACCGATAACAAATCTTTCATTGGCTTAAAACCAAGTGTTTCTCAAACAATGCAACTAATTGCGCTAAACCCGCTTCATCTTCATCATCAAACCGATCAAGTATCGGGCTATCAATGTCCAGTACCGCAATAACCTCATCGTTATAACGGATTGGCAAAACAATTTCTGAATTACTGGCTGCATCGCAAGCAATATGGCCAGGGAATTCATGCACATCGGCAACCCGTTGGATAAGCCCTGTAGCAACACAGGTGCCACAAACGCCCTTGCCCACTGGAATGCGCACACACGCTACTTGGCCTTGGAATGGACCCAGCACCAATTCTCCAGCGCGCATGATATAAAAACCAGCCCAATTAAGATCAGGTAAAGTATTAAAGAGTAAGGCACTAAAATTTGCCATATTGGCAATCATATCGGTTTCATGCTCGAACAAGGCGCGGCCTTGTTCAAGTAACAAACGGTAAGTGGCGTTTTTCTCGCTAGACATGGTATCAATCAAATTAAAAGTTATCACAAAGACCCTACATTACTTGTTTTACGTGGCAATTTAAACCTTTTTTAGCGTAAAGCAATGCCTGCCTATCGCAGCCATCACCAGAAACAATGGGTTTGCTGTTAAATTAAGCAAGTTAGCTTGTTTACACCTTAAAACGCATCGGATTAGCCGGATAAAGAAATTGTGGCGCTTGCGCCTGTTGGCTAAATTTTCGGGTATCTTTGTACGGTAGTTTCATAAAGCCACCCACGCCTTCACCGCAAATTAAGGGCACCTTTGTCAAAATACTGCGTAATAAAAAGGCAAATTGCTCCTCAGCAGTGGGATCCAACAAGCGGTAATAGCTATGGATTTTCATATAAAGCGGTGTTACTTCAAAAATAATACAGCCGGTGTGCCGAATTAGATTAAGTTTAGCAATATCATCCATAATGGCATCGGGTAGTACTAATTGCTCATCAGGATCTTTACCATCTTCAAAATAGGAGTGTTGTTTACTGGCATCTTCTTCACTGACTACCGGGGCTAATTGATAGGGAATGTGACTTTCCAACGGCACCACAAACGGCACATCTTCACTGTCGCGACTGATGTGCAAGGTATTTCTCGCATTAAACAAACACGCTTTAAATGTCCCCACTTTGCTGATCGCTCGCGCCAGTGTAACCACATTGTTCACCGCCAACGCAAAGGCACGTTGTAGCTCGGTATCATACAAATTTAAACTTGAATCTATATACACGCCCTGAGCTTGCCAATGGATCGCTAAGCCCCCAACAACCGGATAACGTGCCAATCGGCTAACCGCAGCAATAAAAGCTTTTTCTGTTTCGCCCATCCCCTCAAGATAGTTTTTGTAGTAACGTTCTAACTGCACATCATCGACATACGCAATATCCATCTCTTCGTTATGTTCACGTAGAAATGATTTTCGAGACGAATACACCACAGTGTCTAACTCGCGCTTTTCAGGACTCACCCACACCGGTAACTGGGGCAAATCATTAAATAACGTGAGCTCAGGTAACACTAAGCGTTTTATACGCGACATATGCTGTAAAAAGTAATCCCCTGCCTGATGACGCAATGTCAAATCATCCGACAGCATACTATCAAGCAAAGTGGCAAACTCTAAAGGCAAACCTAAACTTCTGGCAGGTATCGCCTTGCGGCCAAATCGACAAGGCTGGCCTGAGGCGAGCGCATACAGGGTACTGGCTACACCTTGCTCATCAAAGCGTGGACTCGATAAATGCCCAGCACGCTGCTCGGGGCCAATAAAGTAAATATCTCCCATGCGCGCATTAGAATGCTGCAGATCAGACGACATTAATTGCATCACATTGTTAGATAAATAATGTCCATCCTGATCAAGCTGCGCAAACACCGACGAACCCCAATCAATAAGACTAATTTTCCCAGTCGCATCATCAAACACTAAATTTGAAGGTTTGATATCACCATGCACAATAGGCATGGCGACGCCGTCTTTACGATAATGGCGTAAATGCCATAACAACTCTGCCAATTGCGCTGCGATATCAATCAATAACTTTACCGATAACCGACCATGGCGCAAACTGTATTGCTCAAGATCAATACCGGGCGCCCGCCCCATCATCAAGATCCCTTGTTTTTTGATCACTTGATACGTTACATAAGGCGGCACGGCCGAATGCTGTACTTGCGACAACATAAAGGCTTCGTCAGCTAATCGTTCTTGAATATGCTGTGGTAAATTGATCCGAGAAAACTTAAAGACATAACATTGCTCATCTATGCCATATCCCGCAAAAGCGAAACCATAAGCACCCTTGCCTATCAAACTGATGTCGTGATAACCCAACTTTTGCAATTCGTCGATACACAGTGCTACCCAATCTTTAAGCTTCTTGGCATCATTAGTGTTCAATAAATATATCGATTGCTCTTCAGGAATATAAAAATTTCTGAGATTACGCTCTTGCATCGAGACTCCAGCAAACACGACGTAATGTGTGTCGTTAATTTATGTGGTAATTCGGCACTATCATTTAGAACTAGCATTTCAAACTAGCATTTCGAACTAGCATTTCGGAACTAGCATAGTAAGCATTAATAATAATGGGGCTTTTATCTAGTGGAAAGGTAATCTTCTCGCATAAATTCAGAATGGTACATCATAAGATATCGATCTAAGCTGACAATTTTTACTGTCTAACCCAATAAATAGTCCAAACCCAGTATCAGAACTTAACCCGCCACTCCCGCCACTAAAGTACAGACCGAAAAATACCCCCTTTAAGGCATCGCCATTAAAATGGACCGTTCTTCGTTTAAACTGGCTATGTTGAAGATAAAACTGACGATCTTGCTTGAAATCAAGATGGGGGTTGATAGCATGTAACATTTGAGCAAATTGAGCATAGGCTTCTCCCTCTTGCTCCACCAACTCAATTATTTGAGCGAATGTCAAATCAGACATAGCCTGTTTCATTTCAACGGTACAGGGTTGAGGGTAAAGCACCTTGCTAAAAAATGTTACCAAAAATAATACAAAATACCTCAAAGCCCCTCCTTTACCTGATAAGTGACTCAAAAGGAACTGAATAGTGACGGTCACATATTGAACTTTAAAATAATTTAAAATTGCAGCAATAAGTAGCGCCAATACAAATATAACTGCGTAATCCTTTTGAGAATTTCATGGTTTTTCAGGTTAGATAATGATGAGTTACTGTTTGCATAACAAGCCAGCAAAGGACCTCATTGTCATGACATGTATCCATCTAGCTAAAAATGTATATATTACGTTAATTAATTAGCACTTATAGAGGTCAATTTCAAGAAAAATTTATTTTTTGACGGTTTTTTATTATTGCCTTGCTCATATTTAGATTTCCAATCAACATCCCCAATATTTTACTTATACAATCCAGAAAGATTGATTTTTCGTCAAACCGCTATTGTTCCTCTCCAGTTTCAACCTCAATTTTAAAGAGCAACCTTTTATACCTAGTTAACGATCACCTTAACTACTGGCCCTAAGGATTCTAGTTCTCGAAATTCACTATCTCCAACGACTCGTCCGGTAACTACCAGAGATTTCAAACCAGCTATTCGCGCAATAGACTTAAGCAAGGGCGCCGAGATATGTGCATATTTTCACGCATGGCGATCACTCTATAACATTCAAGCCGATCAGTTAATAACATCCATGCC
>NZ_BMYR01000005.1 GCF_014652375.1 Alishewanella tabrizica
TAAACACCTCTAATTTAAGTTACATTGTAACTGTTAAATGTGTCTAGCAAAGTCTGGGAAGTCCACCCTGAAGGCTAACATTAGCTCAGAGATATCTAAGTCTCCAATATAAAAAACATCCTTTTAGCGCTCAAGAAGTACTTTTTTTTAAAAATATTTGGATCATGTTGGTTTTAAATTTAATTAAATCAAGGAGTTTGCTATGAAAGTATTGATTTTGGGTGATAGCCATTCTATGTATTTCTCTCTAAATAATGAGTTGAAACAAATTAATGAATCTTTTCGCGGTGTTAATATTAAAGTTTTATCTATTCCTGGTTCAACTATACTTGGTTTTGGTAAAAGATCGAGCACTTTAAATTCGCGTGATTTTTTTATTAAAGAATTGATTTCTTTTAAGCCAGATTTTATTTGCTTTGCTCTAGGTCAAGTAGATATTGAGCTCGGTTTTTTCTACAGAAAAGTAGTTAAAAAAGAAGATTTAAATATTTTTGATTATGTTTCAATGCTAATAGCAGCGTACTTAAACTCAGTTGAAAATATACAAAATGAGTTTGGTATGCCTGATTCGTCGATTTGTTTTAAGGGTATTAATATATCAGTTTTGACAAGTTCGAGAGAAAAAGCAGTTGAGTACACTAGCCGAATAATTAATGAAAATATAGAAGATAGTGAATTGAAACTGAAGCATCATGATGACTTGGCCGCAACTTATCCATCAAATTTGGAAAGATACAGGAATCACATGTATTTTAATGAAGTTTTAAATGGAGCTGTAAAAAATCGTTACAAATATTTTGACATTAATGATGTAATTAAATGTCCTAATGTATTGGGGGTATGTAGGTTAGAATTTATTCCATCAAAAAAAGATCATCATTTGTTAGATAGTCTTTTTATGAGAGAGTTATATATTAGACGTTTATTGAGCACCTGTCTTAATTTGCTATAGTTTTACATCTATGAATCACATATTTAAAGTAAAAAATTTTTAATTTTTTACTTCTTTATTTTAAATAGCTTAGAACTTTACTTTTAGAGATTACTTTTTGAATTTATATAAGCGTCGAGGGTGTTCAATATTCTGTGTCAGCTTTGTTACAGAGCGATATGAGTTTCTCAGCGTCCCTCGAGGCGGATCGCCAGCTGAGATAGAAATTATGTTCCTTTACTAAGCAACCGAAAAGTAACATGTGAAATTATTTGGTGTTCTTTGCCACCGCCTTTGCGGTAACTGAACAATAAAAAGTTATATTGGTTACAATACTACAGTTGTTATGTACTTAGTGTTTAATGAAGCTCAAAATCTAATTGAGGCTGCACTTATTCATTGGCGTATAAAAATTATAAAATCACCTATTCTCACTGGCTTCCATCGCAGTGCTACTTCGGCACTTGTCAACTGGTTGTATGACGCAGGTTTATCGATGGGGTCATGTTTAATACCGGGCCACATATTTAATACAAAGGGCTATTTGGAAGATCTAGGCTGTGTGCATATACACGATAACGCGCTACGGCGTGCCGGCACAAACTGGCAGTTTCATGATGATGTCGAAATGCCGGGTGCTGCTCTTAACGAACGCTTTCTTGAGCAGTATATCGTCCATCGAAATGAGTTAAGTGCTAGTTGGTGTGTTAAAGATCCAAGAATAGTGTTGCTCTTGGAGCAATGGGCAGAAGTACTACAAGAAAACGGTCATTTTTTTATTTTAAGGTATTGGTCAGGTTGCGTTAAATTTCTTTTAAACCGTCATAGTCGTGAAGTCGCCTACCAGGTTGGTTCGCGGCTTGAGCAATATGGTTTAGGCTTTTGGCAACAGCCCTCACTCGCTGCCCGTTTGTGGTTGAGCTATAACAAACGCTTTATGTCGTTTATTGCAAAATTTCCTGCGCGATGTACCGTTATAACCCAGCGCGGTTTAGTGCAAAATCAGGATGTTTTGAGCTTGCTAAGTTATCGAACGCAAATTAATTTGCAAGAGGCGACGCCTTCGCCATTTGAAGCCTCACTTTTTCAAGACCAAGCGTCGACTTCCGTTAGAGATATTTTAATTAATAACTTAGTCACTGAACTCTATGAGCTATGGGCGCAGCTATTAACAAAATGTGATGTAAGAAGTGATAGCGAAACACCAAATTATGTAGCCCCGGTTGCCCCAAGCGCAGTGTTTTTAAAGAATTTACGACAATGCCAGGGTGCATTTTTAGTGAGTAGTGCTGCGTTACCCTCAGCAAAACCTGAACGACGCGTTGAAATTACCCTGGATTCTTTTTTAGCTATTGAAAAACTGGCAGAGTTAAGTAGCTATTTTAACCAACACGGCGATGTGTTTAAGCAGTTTGATGAACACGATTTGGGTGGTTTTGTACAGCAAGTGATTAATAAATTCTATTGTCATTTTAACGTTTTAGCTGTTTTAGGTGCAGTTCTTAAACGCGCTAACTTTTTTGAACTTGCAATAAAATCTTACGAGCACGCTATTGTTATTAAACCAGAACATGCAGCTAGTTATGTCCAACTTGCTGATTTTTTTGATTTGTTAATTAAGGTTGATTTAGCGAGATTTGTTTATGAAAAAGCGCTAAGCAAACAATTGAACAATGCTTTTTTTCATATTGCGCTGGCAAAATTTAAGCAGAAATACTCAGGCCTCGCAGCAGTCATGAGCAACTTTGAAAAAGCATATTTGCTAGACGCCGATAATAAAAATACTTTATTGGCCTATTGTAATGCGCTTTATGAAGCTGGTGATATTCAAAGCGCATTGAACTTAATTAACGATAGTGGAGTTGATAAAGATGATCCCAATGTAATCAGAATGCGGCAACAATTACTTCTGAAGCAGGATCCGGCGTTTGATAGACTAACTGATATTGAGTTGATTAGGGATCATCTCAATCATGAAAGTCGTTTCGGAGAGTTAACAATAAACTTTCAACTAGTCGATTTAGCCATCGCTTAGTACGATTTGCTTGGTCGAGTTGAGGCGCATTGGCGTAAAGTGTTGGATTAACATTTCTGCTTTAAAGTGAATTGAAAAATCATATTTGGTGGCACGTTTACTATCAAGGCCTAAAGCAAATATTGCACTGGATAAATTAATGCTGCGGGACGCAAATCAAATAGGCTTACAGCAGATAATATGTGTTGCAAATTTGTGGGGCTCCCTCAGGCAGTGTTTATTATTCTTGCTTTGACCTCGTCTAAGCCCCTAGAGTAATCGCCAGTTTAAATAAATTCTTTGTTAGGGTAATATCATCATACTATATAAACAAAAGGATGTTTTGATGGAAAGTCTTACGCACTTAAAAGCCCTCGAAAATGAGTCGATCCAGATTTTCCGTGAAGTGGTCGCGGAGTTCGAGAGTCCTGTCATGTTGTATTCGGTGGGTAAAGACTCGTCGGTCTTACTGCACTTAGCCCGTAAAGCGTTTTATCCCGGCAAAATTCCGTTTCCGTTGTTGCATGTCGATACCACCTGGAAATTTAAAGAGATGATTGCTTTTCGCGATCGGATGGCAAAAGAGCATGATTTTGAGCTGTTGGTGCATATTAACCCGGATGGCTTAGCGATGAATGTTGGGCCTTTTAGTCATGGCAGTGCTAAGCATACCGATATTATGAAAACCCAGAGCTTAAAACAGGCGCTGGATAAATATAAGTTTGATGCTGCTTTTGGTGGTGCACGACGCGATGAAGAAAAATCCCGTGCCAAAGAGCGAGTCTATTCGTTTCGCGATCGTAATCACCGCTGGGATCCAAAGAATCAGCGTCCGGAGCTGTGGAATATCTACAACGGTCGCGTTGATAAAGGCGAAAGTATTCGCGTGTTTCCGCTGTCTAACTGGACTGAGCTGGATATCTGGCAATACATTTATCTTGAGAACATCGACATCCCGCAGCTGTACTTTGCCAAAGCGCGGCCGGTGGTCGAACGTGATGGCACCTTGATTATGGTCGATGACGAACGGATGCCGCTCAAAGACGGTGAAGTGCCACAAATGAAGCAAGTCCGTTTCAGAACGCTTGGCTGTTATCCGTTAACCGGCGCAGTAGAATCGTCTGCTGCCACATTGCCAGATATTATTCAGGAAATGCTGTTAACCAAAACGTCAGAGCGGCAGGGCAGGGTTATTGACCACGATAGCAGTGGCTCGATGGAGAAGAAAAAAATGGAGGGGTACTTCTAATGAGTCACGCATCAGAATTAATTGAACATGATATCCTTGCCTATTTAAAGCAGCATGAAAATAAACAGTTGCTGCGTTTTATCACTTGCGGCAGTGTCGACGATGGTAAAAGCACTCTGATTGGTCGCTTGCTACATGACAGCAAAATGATTTTTGAAGACCAGCTTGCGGCGATTACCGAGGATAGTAAAAAAGTTGGTACTCAAGGTAATAAAATCGATTTGGCGCTGCTGGTCGATGGCTTGCAATCTGAGCGCGAGCAGGGCATTACTATTGATGTGGCGTATCGTTATTTTTCAACCGATAAGCGAAAGTTTATCATTGCTGATACGCCAGGTCATGAGCAGTACACTCGTAATATGGCCACCGGTGCCTCAACCTGCGATTTAGCGATTATTTTGATTGATGCTCGCCGGGGCGTGCAAACGCAGACTCGGCGGCATAGCTTTATTTGCTCCTTGTTGGGCATTAAGCATGTCATTGTGGCGATTAACAAAATGGATTTGGTCGACTATTCGCAAAGCCGCTACAAGGAAATCCAAGAAGACTATCTGAAACTGGCGGGCGCTTTGGATATCCCAGATATCCGCTTTGTGCCTATTTCAGCGCTCGACGGCGATAATGTGGTCAATACCAGCGAGAAATTGAGTTGGTTCCGTGGTTCAACGCTGATGCAGTATTTAGAAAACATCGACATCAGTGCCATTGCCAATGAAGATTTCCGTTTCCCAGTACAACTGGTGAGCCGGCCGAACTCTGATTTTCGTGGTTTTCAGGGTACAGTCGCCTCGGGCAGTGTTGCGGTAGGTGATGCAGTGCGGGTATTGCCATCTGGCACAGTCTCCACGGTTAAAGAGATTGTTACTTTTGATGGTATGCTGCCTACAGCCTATGCCGGGCAGGCGGTAACGCTAACACTCAATGATGAAGTGGATATTAGTCGCGGTAATATGTTGGTGAAAAAAGATGCGCTACCGCATGTGTCATCGCGCTTACGGGCCAGGCTGATTTGGATGCATGAAAATGCGATGAAGCCAGAGCGGCAGTACTACATTAAGTTTGCCTGCAAAACCACCTCGGGTGAGATTGAAAAGTTGCATCACCGCATTGATGTGAATACCCTGGCCGAGAAAAGTGCGGAAGTGCTGGCGATGAACGAAATTGGTCTGGTGGATGTGAAACTGACCGAGCCGATGGCCTTTGATGCGTACAGTAAGAATAAGCAAACCGGTGCCTTTATTATTATCGACCGCTTAAGCAACTTAACGTTAGGCGCGGGGATGATTGAGGCCGCGCTGCTTAGTGAAACGCCGAAAGACGAGCCGGCCATTGCCGGGCTAAGTGACTTTGAGCTGGAGCTGATTTTACTGTTACGTAAACACTTTCCGCAGTTATCAAATAAGGGTTAACGGATGAGCTTGGAAGCCGCAGGCCTGGTTGGCCTGCTGGCATTGCTGCTGGTGGGCTTAATTCGCTTTCAGCAGCATGCCGCCTCGGTGTTTGCCTTGATGTTGCTGGTGATGCTTGCATTGGGGTTTGTTAGCAGCAGCGATATCCTACGAAATGCGGCCAATCCTGGCTTGATGACGCTGGTGCTGTTGGTGTTGATATCTTATGCGCTGGAGAAAACCAGTTTGCTTAGGCGGGTGTCGCGGTTTTTATTTACCACTTCCATTAATGGCTCGGTGTTTAGGACCATCAGTTTTTCAGCGCTGGCCTCGTCGGTGCTGAATAACACGGCCGTGGTGGCGGCGATGCTGAACGCAGTGCGTGCCAATAAAAAGGTGCCACCGGGTAAGCTGCTTATCCCGCTCTCTTATGCGGCTATTTTTGGTGGCACCTTAACCTTAATTGGCACCTCGACCAATCTTATTGTGCATTCGATGTTAACCGAGCAGGGCAAGCCCGGGTTTAACTTCTTTGACTTTACCTTGATTGGGTTGGGCGTAACCTTGTGCTGTGGTGGAGTATTGCTGCTGATGAGTCGCTTTTTGCCGGATGACATGCCAAGACAAGAGGCCCTTACCGCCTATCTGGTGGAGGCAGAGCTATCGGCGAATTCACCTTTAGTGGGTAAATCGGTAGAGGCGGCGGGCCTTCGGCATCTGGATGAGCTCTTTTTAGCGGAAATTATCCGTGGTGAGCAGCTTATTCGCCCGGTGGCGCGTTACGATGTGCTAGAGGCAGGTGACAAATTACTGTTTAGCGGTAATGTGCATAAGGTGTCGGTACTCAAGCAGTTTGAGGGCTTAACCTTATTTGCCGATGAAAATGGGTTAAAAACTCAGACGCTGACGGAAGTAATTATTAAAGAAGAATCGGTGCTGATTGGAAAAACCTTAAAGAGCAGTGGCTTTCGGGCGCGTTTTGATGCAGCGGTGGTAGCGGTGCGCCGTGAAGGTGGGCGGGTCAGTGGTAAGCTCGGTGAGCTGGAGCTTAAAGCCGGCGATTTTTTATTGCTGGCCACGGGGCCAGACTTTGCTAGTCGGCATAACTTATCTAAGAACTTTTATGTGTTATCAGGGATTAAAACTGAGAGTACCCTAAGTGGCTGGCGGGAGAAGCTGACGTGGTGGGGCTTTGTAGTAATGATTGGCGTCAGTGTCTTCACGCCAGTAAGCTTGCTGACCGGGTCGATGTATTTGCTGGCCGTGCTGATGTTTACGCAGTGTTTAACGGTGAATGAAATCAAACGCCGCTTTCCGGTAGAGATATGGCTGGTGGTTACCAGTGCACTGTGTGTGGCTACGGCGATGACACATACGGGCTTGTCGCAGGTTATCAGTGGCTTTGCGCAATCAGCACTCAGTGGTCAGCCGGCGCTGTTTACGCTGGTGGGGGTGTTTTTGTTAACCTATGTGCTGACCGAGATTATTACCAACAATGCGGCTGCGGCGCTGATGTTTCCTATAGCGTATAACCTCGCACAGGGCATGGGGGTAAATGAAATGCCGATGGTAATGGCGGTGGCCTTTGCCGCATCGGCGAGTTTTATCACGCCCTATGGGTATCAGACGAATTTGATGGTGTTTAACGCCGGCGATTACCGTTTAAAACACTTTTTGCTGGTGGGTGCGCCGGTTGCGCTGACGTATATTGTGGTAAGCTTAATGCTTATTCCACGGGTTTTTCCGTTTTAACAGGTTTTATGACGTGATAAGCAGTAACATAGTTTGGCATAATGCGGCGGTATCAAGCAACGAGCGACGCGCGCAACACGGGCATCATGCTTGTGTGCTTTGGTACACGGGGCTAAGTGGCTCGGGTAAATCAACGATAGCGAATGCGGTAGACCGGTTGTTGTTCGAGCGGGGCTGTCATACCACGATACTGGATGGGGATAATGTGCGCCATGGCCTTAACCGGGATTTGGGGTTTGATGAGGTGTCGCGCATTGAGAATATCCGGCGCATCAGTGAGGTGAGTAAACTGATGTTGGATGCAGGTTTAATTGTGGGTACGGCGTTTATCTCGCCCTTTATGGCAGATAGAGCCCAGGCGCGCGCATTAATCGGGTCAACGTTTATCGAAGTGTTTGTGGATACGCCGCTGGAAGAGTGCGAGAAGCGCGACCCTAAGGGGCTGTATCAAAAAGCCAGAAAGGGTGAGATAAAGCACTTTACTGGGATTAGTTCGCCCTATGAGGCGCCGGTTGCGCCGGAGCTACATTTAAGAACGGCAGCACAGAGTATTGAAGCGACGGCTGCAGAGGTAGTGGCGTATTTAGAACGTATGCAGTTTATTGCCCCGTTAGAACAGGACTAGCTAAAAGCTAACGTAATGGATTAGTAAATATGGTGATTGATGTTTTTAATGGCGATGCGGATGGTATTTTATCCTTAGTGCAGCTTCGCAAATGTTACCCGGTAGTGCCCGCTGAACAGCGGCTTATAACAGGTGTAAAACGTGATATCAGCCTCGTTAAACACGTTAGCCCAGCGCAAGCTGCGGGGGTATTAGTGACTGTGCTGGATATTTCTTTTGATAAGAATGTGTACGATGTTAAGACTCTGCTTGAGGCGGGAAGTAAGATTTTTTACTGTGATCACCACCAGGCCAAAACGCTGTTTGAGCATGCCCATTTAACTACACTGATTGATACATCGCCTGCAGTATGTACTGCTTTATTAATGAATCAACATCTTAACGGAGCGCAGGTACTTTGGGCCATTGCTGCTGCTTTTGGTGATGGGCTTGATAGCTCGGCTGAGGCATTGGCAGCACAATGGGGCTTAAGTGCGCTGGAGCAAGACAAGCTTAAATCGCTCGGTGTGTTAGTTAACTATAATGGTTACGGCGCGCATGAAGCAGATCTCTTTTTTCCACCGGCTGAACTATATCGTTTACTAATGCAGTATGAATCACCGTTTGCGGTAGTAGATGATCCGTTATCTCCCTATGCTCAGTTAGAAAAGGGTTATAATTCTGATCTGGCACAAGCAAGACATGCCAGTCCTTTATTGAATGATGATACGGTATTAGCGGTACATCTTGCTGATGAGCCTTGGGCACGACGGATCAGCGGTACGCTAGGCAATATTTTGGCAGCTGAAAACCGCCGCAAAGCGATTGTTATTGCGACGACTAATCAAGATGGTAGCTTAACCATCAGTTTGCGCGCACCGAAAGAAAATCCTTTTGGTGCCGCAGAGGTTTGTGGGCAGTTCGTGACTGGGGGAGGCCGTGAGGGTGCCGCGGGTATAAATAATTTTCCTTCATCAAGTTTATCTTATTTCTTAAATACAGTTAGTGAGTTTTATTTTAACTCATGCAGGGAGCTCTTATGATTTTACCCGTTATTATGGCCGGTGGAACCGGTAGCCGTTTATGGCCTTTATCGCGTGATTTAATGCCAAAGCAGTTTTTAAAGCTTGATGGTCAGCAAACTATGTTGCAAGCAACCGTTGCGCGTTTAGCGGGGATTGATGCTGTTGCACCTTTAGTTATTTGTAACGAAGAACATCGCTTTATCGCTGCAGAACAACTGCGCCAAATTAGCCAATTAGATCATAATATTATATTAGAGCCTGTTGGCCGTAACACCGCCCCGGCCATCGCCTTGGCTGCAATGACAGCAATCAAAAAAGGGACTGATCCCTTACTTTTAGTACTTGCTGCTGATCATGTAATTACGAATACTGCTGCTTTTAGGGCGGCAGTAGAACAGGCTGCGTTATTTGCAACAGAAGACAATTTAGTGACATTTGGTATTGTTGCTTCCGCGCCAGAAACGGGGTACGGCTACATTAAACGGGGCAATGCCAGGGGTGTTGGCTTTGCGGTTGCACAATTTGTAGAGAAACCTAACCAGACTATTGCATCACAGTATATCCAGAGCGGTGAATACTACTGGAATAGCGGTATGTTTATGTTTAAAGCCAGCGTGTACTTAACAGAGCTTAAGCAACATCGGCCTGATATTTTCGCTGCGTGTGAGCGCGCCATGGCGGAAGTTGATCCCGACTTAGATTTTATTCGTGTTAACAAAGACGCCTTTTTAGCCTGCCCAGATGATTCTATTGATTATGCGGTTATGGAGAAAACAGCATCAGCCATTGTGGTTCCATTGGATGCGGGTTGGAATGATGTTGGTGCTTGGTCGTCGTTGTGGGACATTAGCGCAAAAGATGCACATGGTAACGTGCATCAAGGTGATGTATTAAGCTCGAACAGTCACAACAATTATATTTTTGCTGAAACAAGTTTAGTGGCCACAGTAGGGCTAGAAAATACGGTTGTCATTCAAACTAAAGATGCTGTGTTAGTGGCTGCGCGTGACAAGGTTCAAGATGTAAAAGCCATTGTTCAGCAATTAAAAGCCGCAGGGCGAACTGAACATAAAATTCATCGTGAAGTTTACCGGCCTTGGGGCAAATATGACTCTATTGATAATGGTCAGCGCTATCAAGTAAAACGCATTACGGTTAAACCGGGTGAAAAACTGTCTATTCAAATGCACCATCATCGTGCCGAGCACTGGATAGTGGTATCGGGTACGGCAAACGTTACCGTTGATGGTAAAGACACCTTGTTGAGTGAAAATCAGTCAATTTATATTCCGTTAGGCGCCATTCATGCGCTGGAAAACCCTGGCAAAATTCCACTTGAATTGATTGAGGTGCAATCGGGCTCGTATTTAGGCGAAGACGATATTGTCCGTTTTTCTGACCGGTATGGCCGAGCATAAAGCTTACTGCCATAATAAAACGTGATCATGTAATGTGTAAGGGCAGTGATAACTGCCCTTAATTTTGTGACAAGGAATACCGAAATAATGACAACCCTCAACTCAGTGTTAGCGAATAGCCACGTGGCATTTGGCACCAGTGGCGCGCGGGGATTGGTAACAGATTTTACCGATAACGTTTGTGCTGCCTTTACGCAAAGTTTTGTGCGTACCATGCAGCAAGACTTTACCTTTTCTGCGGTAGCAATAGGTATTGATAACCGACCCAGTAGCCCTGCTATGGCCGCAGCGTGTATAGGGTTGTTGCACGCCATGGGTATTAAAGCAGAATATTATGGTGTGCTACCCACACCTGCGCTGGCCTATCAGGCCATGCAAGATAAGATACCGGCGATAATGATTACCGGGAGTCATATTCCGTTTGATCGTAATGGCATTAAGTTTTATCGGCCCGATGGTGAAATAAGCAAAGCGGATGAAGTTGCTATTTTAACTGTGATAGAGCCGTTATTAGCCTTTAAGGCTACTTTACCTGCTGTGGATCCCACCGCAACACAGGGTTATATCGACAGATATTTAAACGTTTATGCGCCAAAGCTGTTAGCGGGTAAGCACATTGGGATCTATGAACATTCTAGTGCTGGGCGCGAGCTTTATTATAGAGTTTTTGAGGCGTTGGGCGCTAAAGTAACCCGGCTTGAGCGTTCTGATGTTTTTGTGCCGATAGACACTGAAGCCGTAACACAAGCCGATATTGATAAAGGGCTGCTTTGGGCTAAGGAATATGCGTTTGATGCAATTTTTTCTACCGATGGCGATGGCGATCGGCCATTAATTGCTGACGAACAGGGAAATTGGTTACGCGGTGATATTGTTGGTTTGTTATGTGCTCAGGCTTTAGGTATTGATGCGCTGGCGGTGCCTGTAAGCTGTAATACGGCGATAGAACACAGTGGTGTGTTTGATAAGGTGTTAAGAACCAAAATAGGCTCGCCTTATGTTATTGCGGCCTTTGCTGATTTGCTGGCGTACACACGTGTAGCTGGCTTTGAAGCCAATGGTGGATTTTTATTAGGCTCAGATATTTTACTCAATAACAATGAACTAAAAGCCTTGCCCACGCGAGATGCGCTATTACCAGTATTAGCGTTATTGGCATTGGCGGGTGAGCGGCCTTTGTCTGCATTGGTTGATGCCTTGCCTAAACGGGTAACGGCGAGCGATAGATTACAAGAAGTCCCCGTTAGTTGGAGTAAGGCGTTTATTGCGCGGATTAGCGAATCGCCGGACGCATTTATTGTTGATCTGGGATTGGCTGTAGGTATAAACAATATAGATACAACGGATGGGCTTCGTATAACGCTTGAGAATAACGACATTATTCATTTACGGCCTTCAGGTAATGCCCCTGAACTACGTTGTTATGCCGAATCTAAAAACGAGTTAATGGCAATAAAACTAGTTAATCTGGCTTTGTCTAATGTTAAAAAAAGCTTTTTTGATAATATTAGTAATTAAATTCAAGGGTTTAGTGTGTCTGATTACACTATAAATATTAGTAAATATGAGCAGCGACGAGGATCAGTTTGTCGTTGGTGGCTTGATTATCCTGTTGTGAGTAAAAGTTATTCTTCTGATGACTTAATGAACTCAGGCATCATTTTCCAAGGCTGGGTTTTATTCGATTTTCCTTGCCAAGCCCAAGTTTATATTAAGCAGGGAACAGAAGTAGAATTCTGGGACTTAAATCATTCAAGACCCGATGTTATCAAAGCAATTTTAAAACAAGATTTTAATAAACATCCACAGCTTAACTGCGGTTTTCGCTTTCAATATAAATTACATGCTCAAAATTTTGAGTTAGGCGTTAAAAGCAATGGTGAGTTATACCCATTAGTTTTGGGTAGCATTGATGGTCCCTTTAAAGTAATTTCAGGACAAAATGGCTGGCTCTTTTTAGACAACGACACGAATAAGAGTGTAGAACAATTTACAGGAAAGTTACTACTGGATAGCAAGTCCAAAGCATCCTGGTTTAAATTTATGCAGGATTTGCTAGACATAACAGATAAACTTAATTGCAAACATGCATTGTTAATTGCGCCGTCAAAAGAATTCGTTTATGAGAAATTTTATCCCTTTAAAAAGGCTAACATTACTCCAATAGAGCAAGTGCTAAAGCTAGCACCAAAAACAATTAATATTTGTTATCCCGATAAAATTCTTAAACTTGCTAAAGAACGTAGTTATAGGCTTACAGATACTCATTGGTCTCCTTATGGTGCAATGCTTGCTTCTATTGCACTTGTTGAATCTTTGGGCATTTCAATTAACGTTGAAAGCTTGTTTGAAGATGATGAGTATCGTGAAGTTGATGTCGTTGGTGATTTAGGAAACAAAGTTTTTCCAGCAATTTTTTCAAAAGAAAAAATATTAAAATCTTTTTCTTATAGAAAGTTTTTAGTTTTTGACAATAACCTAGCTAATTTTGGTCGCACAATGATTTTGGAAAATGAAGATGCACCTATTAAAGGCCATCTTGTTATCTTTGGTGCTTCTTCAAGTTATTCAATGCTAGATTATCTAAGTAGAGTGTTCAGTAAAATCACATTAATGCACACTGCTGGTAATATTGATTCAACTATATTAGCTAAGTTGTTACCTGATTATCTTGTATGTCAAAGTAATGCAAGGTATGTAATCAGGGCGCCAATTGCTAATTATGATCTTGAGGAAGTGATAAAAGTTAAGCTTAGTTATTGAAAGCATATAGTTTTACAGCGATAGTTGATCTAAACAGTCGTGTAGAGTATTTATATTTTAGCTTACTTATAAGGTGTTTCATGCGTTATTTACTCAGTGTGGTAGCAATAGTGTTGCTGGTGGGCTGTTCAGGGGGGAGCGATAGTGAAGCACCGGCGGTAAGTCAACCGCCGCCAGCACCCCCGGCACCGCCACCGCCACCACCGCCACCACCACCGGTTGCGCCTTTGCCGGCATTATTACAAAATAATTTTGTAAACTGTGGCCAGTGGAACCAACAATTAACCGGTTTTACGCCGCCGTATTCGGTGTCAAAACATCAGCGTTGGGTAGTAATGGGATCGTCTTCGGCATTTGGTGCTGGCGCCAGTAGTTATGCCAATAGTTGGGCGGGGCGTTTAACTGAATACGCGAAAGGTCAGGGCATTGAAGTAATTAATATTGCGCGTGGTGGGTATATGACCTATCAAGGCTTGGCGAGCCGTTGTGAGGTGAATACGGCGCGACCGCAACCAGATGTGAATCACAATATTGACAAAGCGTTATCCTTTGCGCCTGATTTGGTCATTGTATCCTTCCCAAGTAATGATGCTGCGCTGGGCTATTCTGCCGAAGAGAGTGCATATAATTTACTTTTGATGCGTGAGTTATTGGCGCAAGAAGAAGTTGTAACGGTGGTAATGGGCGCACAGCCGCGTAATATTGCACCCGCAAGACAGCAACAGTTGTTGCAACTTGACACGTTATTGGATGAACGCATAAAAGCCTGTTTGGTGAAGGTGTATGAGCCCTTAGTCGACAACGCGGGCAATCTATCGTCTCAGTTTAATGCTGGTGATGGGGTGCATGTAAACGATGCTGGCCACACCATTTTGTATGAACGTTTACTTACCGTCTTAACCGATCCAGCCAAAGGCTGCCTAAACTAACCCCCCACTTACCCACACAAACCGATTCCAACTCCGGTACCAAACGCATATATTCACACAACTCCGGAACCGTACTGGAGTTGTGTGAATAAGTGGTGTGGGTTAAATGGCGTCGTCGATGTTGATACTGAAATCTTCTCGCAGCCGCGTTAAATTGGGGTTGTAAAAAGGATCTTTGGCGATGTTTTCAGGCCATTTTTGTTGCATGTAGCTTATTTCACCTTGCTCACGCGCTTTTTTCTCTGGGGTGTCTTCTTTACCACGGCTCTTAGATTCGTAATGATACAGTTCTGCGTAAGGGGTAAAGAGGTTGCGGTAACCAGCTTGTTGTACTTTTAAACAAAAGTCGACATCGTTAAAGGCTACGGTTAAGTGGTATTCTTCTAAACCACCCACTTCCTCGAATACGCTTTTACGCACGAGCAAGCAAGCAGCGGTTACTGCCGATAAGTTATGTACAGCTTGCAAACGAGATTGATGACCGCGTTCGTATTTGAGATAGTTTTTATGAGCATGGCCTGCCAAGCCCCATAATCCCAAGATCACGCCACCATGCTGGATGGTATCGTCAAAGTAATAGAGTTTAGCGCCCACACAACCAATTTCTGGCCTACAGGCATGTTGTAACATTTCAGTAAGCCATTGCTTATTAATCACCTCGGTGTCGTTATTGACTAAGCCAATAACACTGCCCTTTGCCTGACTCACCCCAAAGTTATTAATGGCTGAGTAATTAAAGGGCTTGTTGTATTTTAGAACACGCACTTTTTCATTTTCAGCAATTTGCTCAAACCATTTTAAGGTCTCAGGATCACTGCTTTGATTATCAATAATGATAATTTCGTAATGGGGATATTGGGTTTGCAATAAAATGCTGTTTACGCAGGTGCGTGTGAGATCTAATGCGTCTCGCGTGGGAATAATTAAGCTGACTAAAGGCCACGGCTTAGGGATGGCATAGTGTAAATGAAACAGATTGTCGGCTTTGCCTTTGGTGATCTTAAGCAATGGCTCGTTATTTTGTTGTGATAAATCAAAAAATAAGTGATGTAATTTAGCGAGCATTGAAGGGGTGTATCCGCGCTTTAAGTTTTTTTGCGCTTGATGCATTAACACCAACGGAATATGCACGATATTCTCGGCTCGTGCAGTGGGTTTGATATGTTTAATGGCACTCAATAACAGCAAATAATGATGCTGTAATTGCCATTTTGGCTGTGTCATTTCTTCGTGCAACAAGGCGGCTTGCACAGTAAATGCCATGCCAATGTAATTATGGTGCATTAAAAAGTCAGGACTCCACGTAGGTTTAAAGCGTGGTGCGACGCGAATACCTTCGTCGTTTAACAAGTCGTGATCAGTGTACAGTAAAGGTGCGCCTGTTTGTTGTAACGTGTTGGCCATAATGGCGAGTGAATCAGGTGTGAGTGCATCACCTTCCTGCAAAAACAGTAGGTAATCGGTGCCAGCAATGTGGGCATTTTCGGCACGAAATAGCCGGTTATCCTGCTGTAACAATGCTTCGGTATCAACCGGTGAAACTAATGCGAGTTCCGCCAGGCTAACCTGCCAAAGTGGGTAGCTTTGTGTACTTAAGCTGGCAAGCGTTTGTTTTAAGGCATTGAGATTATCTTTTGCCCGCAAAATAATATGAAATTGCACAGAGGGCGTATCACACCGGCAACGCTCTGCTTGCAGTAAAGCGGGCTCCTTGTGTTGCCGCCAATAGCTGTAAGGCTCGCAACTAATTAGCTGATAAGATAATTGCGGGTGATACTCTTTAACCAGCTTTGATAGTGCCACTTCTACACCTGCGCGTTTACTGCGCGCTCGGCTAATGCGATAGATATAAGTGCGGCTTCCGCCTTCAGCGGCCTGTTTGCGAGATACCTGCGACAACATGTAATACCACGCACTGGCTACCGAGATATGTTTTACTTTGATGCTAAAGGATGGAGCTTGCTCGCCACTGCTTAACTTGTGCCAGTGTAACGTTAATGAGCGTAATGGATTGTGACGTAAAAAAACTAAAGCTAATTTGTCATCGGCTTCTTTAATAAGACTTGCACTTAAGGTGTTATGGTTTTGATGCAAATAAAAATTGCCGCTATCTTGAATAAACTTCAAGGCGGCTTTGTTTTTTGCTTTAACCGTAACCCGATACCATCCAGTAGGCATTGGATTTATGCTTTTTATTTTTAAATCAAATTTGTGCTGAAGCTCGGTTTGCCACAATTTATTTTTAAGAGAAAAGCTGAATGCTGGCGTTAATGTGGTCAATTAGCAGTTTCCTTGGTACCTACTGTAATAACGTTTAGACGTTGCCATTGTCTTAACAGTTGTGTTTCTGCTGTCCAATTGTGCCTTGTCACGGCCTGATGCGTTGGATCAGCAATATGATATTGTTCGCCAGTGTTGGTATGGTTAAATCCCAGCACAAAACGCGGAGCATTGGGGGCTAATTGGGCTAACCAGGCTAGCACCAACACACCTGCGCTAGGGGGGGCGCCAAGTGTGCTAACCAATTTACGCCATACACTAAGTGGCACAGACAATACATTTGCCTGCGCGCTAAGAGTGTGTGGCGGATGTGGTAACCATCCCAACATGTCCGGACCGGTAAGTATACACCATTGGCTGACAATTGCTGGATGCTTAAAATCGGGCGCGCACACCCAAATATCGGTTTTTTGTCCGGTATCGCTTACGTTGGTCGCATCACTAAAACAACGATTAAACCTTACAACAACGGGCGCTTGATCAATAGCGTTGCCGTGATCTTGATGCAGCAAGTTGGCGCTGTTCCCCACAATTTGCGCATGCGTGTGTTGTTGTAAAAAGTGTTGAAACCGTTGTACTAATTCTTTTTGCGCAGTGTTTGCGGGGTTAAGTAAACGGCGGCGTAATCGATTTGCGTGCCGCTGGCGCAGTGGCCACAACAACTTCTGCCATAAGGTTCGCGGCCAGCGCTGCAGCCGCTGATGTTGTAGTGCGGTCAAAGGATAGCCAAGATCACGCCGAAAGACTAGATAATGAATATAATCGTCGTACGCACCACTAATACGCCAACATTGGCGAAAAACCCATAACGTGGCAATGTTATAATACCCCGCCTGACGATAGCCTCTCGCTTGCTGCCTTAACGCCTGCAGATCAGCGTTTACACAGGTGTAAAGCCGATAATGAGGGCGGGTTAAAAAGGCTTGGTGTTGCGTCATAGTGTTTGGGTAAATTCCAAAAAGTGTCTGGCAAACTCGCTTATAGTGCCTTGCTGCTCGATACGCTGGCGTAATTGACGGCTGGTTTGCGCATAATGTTGCTGATCCAGTAATTGTTTCACAGTGTGATACCAGTTATCTGAATTGTGCATTAACAACGCCCCAGCATTCTGTAAACGTTGCATATCGGGAATAGGGGTTGCCAGTGTTGGTGCATTAAACCAAGCTGCTTCAATGGTTTTAAGTGCCGATTTATGCTGGTTAAACTCTGTGAGCTCTAGCGGGGCTAAGTTAAGCCAGCTCTTGGCAACATGATGTGCGTAGCCTGCAAAAGGTTGTTTGGGGTGACGTACCAGCTGTGAATTGCGGCAGGTAATGGTGGCATTCAGTACACCCGTTATATGCAGTTGTAAATCAGGCTCTTCGTGCAGGAGTTGTTCAAGTACTGGCTGGATAGTAGCAAAGTCTTTATCGTGGCTGCGCGTGCCCGGAAAATACGTGAGGCGTTTTACAGCCGTTCTATCAGGCGCCTCAGGAACAGCGTACCAGCTTTGATGTACCGCATTGGGTAAACATAAAATGGGTTTGTGCGGCATTAGGTGCTGCAGCTTTTCTTGGAGTGGGTTAACCGATACAGTAAAGGCATCGCAGTAGCGCAACGCTTTTTGATGTGTGGCAAAGTTTTTTTGCGTTTGTGCCAAGCTTACCACACCATTAACTACACCGGGGCTCACGTTAGCGAACTCGGGTAAAAACACCAGATCATCAAAATCGGCAATAATTCGGCAACCACGCCGCTTAAGCCATGCTAAACGCCAGGCTAAAAATAGCTGCTGCTTGGGCCGGTGCAGCACAATAATATCGTAGGGCTTTGTACAATTAAGCTTGCTTATGTGCAGCAGTTCAACATGATGCCCCGCATCGTGTAATGCCAGTGCTAAGTTTTCGCAGCGATAAATAAACGCAGGATCGCTTCTAAATAACCTTGGATTTTTAGTGTTGGCCACAAAGGCAATAGATAAGGGTTTCAACGGTATTCCTGCTAATGAATTCCTATGAATTGTAAACAAAGTGCCTGCAAAATAACAATGTTCTTGTCATAATAGGAAATTAATGCAGATTAATTAGGCTTTGAAGGTTATTTTGGATACTTTTTCGTCGCAAGTAACAGCTGCTCCCTTGTTATGTGTTTCGCCAGCGTTATCGCGATTACCTGCTTTAGACACATTGCTTCAAGCGCCAATTTATTATTCACCCTACTGGTTAAGGCAATTTGCACCTGCGTTGTGTCCTCGCGTACCTGAAAATACTCAAGCCGTATTAGCGTGGGGGAGAAAGCCTTCTGCGTACAAAGCTGAGCGTGTTGCAGCACGCTTAGGTTTACCCATTTGGCGGGTAGAAGACGGTTTTTTACGCTCTGTCGAATTAGGCTTATCAAGCCCACCGATGTCTGTGGTCGTGGATGATGTGGGGATTTATTACGATGCCACACGGCCATCACGATTAGAGCAATTAATTACAGCGCCACTGGATAGCACGCAAGTACATCGGGCTGAGCAACTTATAGCGCTTTGGCAACAAAGTAGAGTTTCAAAATATAACCACAGCCGTGAGCATGCCGTTCCCGATATGCCGTTTGTATTAGTGATAGATCAAACCTTTGGTGATGCGGCTATTGGTTTTGGCCAAGCGGATGCAAACAGTTTTCAACGGATGTTAGACAGCGCCCTTAACTACGACAGTTCGCTTAGGGTGGTGGTAAAAACGCATCCTGATGTGTTTACGGGGAAAAAACAGGGCTATTTTAAACCTGAACAATTACAGCATCCGCGCATAACCGTTTTAACCGCGGATATTCATGCGCCCGCGTTGCTAGAAAAAGCGGAGGCGGTATTTTGTGTGACGTCGCAGATGGGCTTTGAAGCGTTATTGTGGCAAAAACCCGTTTTTACCTTTGGCATGCCATTTTATGCTGGATGGGGCTTAACGCATGATGCGCTTACTGCGCCGGAGCGCCGCAGTTCCGTTTCACTTACTCAATTGGTGTATGCCGCGCTAGTACGATACCCGCGCTATATTCATCCAGAACGTGTTGAACGTTGTGAAGTAGAAGAGTTACTCGGGTGGATGGCATTGCAGCGAAGCCAGCGTGAGCGTTTGCCTGCGCAGTTATATGCAGTAAAGCCTTCACGCTGGAAACGGCCAGTACTGCGTCGATTTGTGCAAGGCAGCACCTTGCACATGGTACAAGATAGCCATCGTATTCCTGAGTTAGCCTGGGAGTTAAAGTGGGGCACTGCCATTACGCGAGAGCAAACGGTTAGGGTAGAGGATGGCTTTATTCGCTCAGTGGGGCTTGGTGCAGATATGATTCGCCCATCATCTTGGGTATTTGATTGTATTGGTATGTATTATGATGCTACCCAGCCTTCTGGCTTAGAGCAGTTATTGCTAAACGCCCGCTTTACGGATAATGAACTGGCACGCGCGCGCAATTTGCAAACCGTATTGGTGTCGCAACATGTTACAAAATACAACGTGGGTAAAGGCAGTTGGCTGCGGCCTGAAGCCAAGCGGGTTATTTTAGTTCCTGGTCAAGTTGAGTCGGATGCCTCTATTCGTTTAGGATCGCCGGTGTTAAAAACGAATTTACAGTTATTGCGTGCGGTTAAAGCGGCTAATCCAGAGGCATATATTGTTTATAAACCCCATCCTGATGTGTTAGCGGGGTTACGGATAGCAGGAGAAGCCGACGCAAAACCACAAGCCGATTACGATGAATTGGTGACCGATCAGGATATGGCGCATATGTTGGCACACGTTGATGAGGTACACACGTTAACCTCGCTGGCCGGTTTTGAAGCCTTGTTACGCGGTAAAGCTGTCACGTGCTATGGGCAGCCTTTTTATGCAGGCTGGGGCTTGACCACCGATGTGTATCCTCCTTTACGCCGTGGCGTGAGTCGCAGAGTGGAGGAGCTGATTGCCGCTACGCTTATTCGGTATCCAACTTATATTAGCCGTCTAACGGGGTATTACACCACGCCTGAGCAAGTGATCCGCGAATTAGCCTTATTGCGTCGAAAACAACCTACAACGACACCTCTGTGGCGAACTTTACTTCGTAAACTACAACAATGCTATCGCACTTAACCGCATCCCCATCTCACGCGACTTATCCAAACAACTCCGGTGTCGACTCCGGTACATTGCCGTAGCTGTGTGGATAAGTCTGCACTTGTTTGTCGAGGGCGGCTCTGCTAGCATACTTGGGTGAATTTTATGAACAGGATGTCGCGGGTTTATAATGCGTTGTAACATTATTTTAGTTTTAGCTTCTGCATCTTTGTTTATGACCGCGCCGCTAAAAGCTGCGCCTTGGGTGAATACTGACGATCAGTATTTGCGTAGTAGTATTCAGTTATTGGCGGATGCTGGACAAATCCGCACCGCGGTAAATACCTTTCCCTTAATGTGGCGACCTTTGTTGCAAGATCTTGCCCGTATTGATACCTCTTCACTTAACGATACTCAACTTTTAGCCTATACCCGCTTGTTAACAGCAGCCCGTTTTGCGCAGCAAGAGACGATGACGTCATTAGCGCTGAGTGGCAGTACTGATCCCTTTGGTTTGTCTGATGGTGGCAATGCGTATCAAGAGCAAGCTAAAGTATCGCTTGGCACCGAGCTTAAAGGACATAATTGGTCGGCTGGCGTTTTTAAACAGTTTCGTGATAAAGCCTACGACAGCAATTTGTATACTGACAATAAGACACATTGGGATGGCAGTTACAGTGCCTATACATTGGGGAATTGGGTGTTAATGGCGGGGGTTGTGCCACAGTGGTGGGGGCCAGCACAGCATCAAAGTTTTTTGTTTGATAACCAAAGCAGGCCAGCCAAAAGCGTGCAAGTAAGCCGATTAAATGCCAATGAGTTACTAGGTAATGCGGTAAGCTGGCTTGGTCCAATACATGTAAATGTGCAAATTGGGGAGTATGCCGGTACGGCGGTATTACGGCACGCACGTTATGGTGCAGCACGGGCGAATTTTCGACCGATACCCTCGTTAGAAATTGGTGGCTCACTAGTAAGATTACGCCCTTATCCTGAGCAATTAGCAAGCATTCCTGCGTTGTTTGAACGTTACACGGTGGCAGATAGCACAACGGTGGGTATTGATGTGCAATGGCGACAAGGTGATTGGTCGTTGTATTCTGAGTTATCGTCACAGCGCACAGGCGAGATTAGTCAGGGCTGGTTGTTGGGCGCGCAATGGCATTTTGGTCATGAGTCATTGTTACTAAACGCCTTTGCTGAATTACAGCATATCCCAGAAAAATACCAATATTGGTTGAGTTTGCAACCAAATGAAGCCTTAGCACAACCTAAGCGCATGATCACTTTGGGTATTAAAGCTTACATGCCGCAAGGGCACGCGGCATATGCCAAGATTTCACTTGTAGATGACAGTGATAAAGTGATTCAACTGGTCGAGGAAACATCTTATCTATCGGATCCCATCTCGCTTCACTCTGGTATTCAGCTACCTGTTTTGGGTGGGTTGTTAAGTTTAGATTATAGACTGCAGCACGGCGACAATGTGCTTAGCAACCAAACGGAATTTACCCACCGCGCAGGCGCTACCTGGGAATGGCGTTGGTAGTGTTTTTTTTGTTAAATTCCATCCAGTTCACCGTGAATTTCTTGACGCGGTGCTATTATCACAATACCATCCGCGCAGCGAGTTAGGAGAGTGACGACTATGGACAGTTGGTTGGTAATTTACAGTAAAGCGCGTGAAGAAGCACGTGCCCAAGCGCATCTACAGAATCAAGGTTTTGAAACCTTTTCTCCTGTTTTTTATGCCCGAAAAAATCGTGCGGGTAAAGCCATTATCCACACTGAGCCACTCTTTCCCCGTTATGTGTTTGTGAAGTTTCCGTCAGTGCCAAATTTATCGACTATTCGCAGTACGCGTGGCGTAGCGGGTTTAGTAAAATTTGGTAATGAACTGGCTAAGGTACCCGATTCGCTTATTACCACATTACGACATAACCAATTGGCTTTAGAGCAAGTTCCTGCAACACAGCTATTTAAAAAGGGTGACACCTTAGCCATTTTAGCGGGCCCATTTGCGCATTTAAATGGTGTGTTTGAGATGGCAGATGGCGAGCATAGAAGTATTATTTTGCTTAAATTTTTAGGTCAATCACTACAGTTAAGTGTTGAAAACACCGTTTTAAGCAGAGCAAATTAACGTTACGTGGCAAAAGTTGTTAAGAATTTTTGCCGCGATAGAAATACAACAGGTCGGCAGGGCGTTTTGCGTTATACTCCCTTGCCTTGAGCCATATTTCCAGCATTGGGGCGCCTAACTCATGGGCGGTAGCGTGTCTGGAAGCTGGCTAATTATTCAGCATAAATCTCAAAACGGAAGCAAGTTAATGAGTTTGTCTACACGTTTTTTTCGTAAATTGCTGGTCAGCACGGCCGCACTCATGATGGCAGCCAGTGCCTTTGCTCAACAGCCCACTGCCGCGCAAATAGAGCAGTTTCAGCGCTTACCCAAAGCCCAACAAGAAGCGTTAGCAAAACAATATGGAGTGGATTTGTCGAGTATCACGGGTGGCAGTTCAGCTAACCGTTTACAAAGCAACAGTGTAGATAAACTGCAACCTGCAGCAAATAGTAACGATATGCTACTTATGCAAGCCTTGGCGGATCTTGAGGATAAACGTAAAACACCGTTATCTGATGAGCCAGCGAAGCTGCGCCGTTTTGGTGAGAATTTATTTGATGCGCAAATCAGTACCTTTGCGCCGGTAAGTAACGCGCCGGTACCCGATAATTATCGACTTGGGCCAGACGATACTTTGTTGCTGCAATTATATGGTAAACAAAGCGATAATTATGAGCTTGTGGTGAACCGCGAGGGCAGTGTGAACCTGCCTGATTTAGGGCCTGTGAATGTAGTGGGGTTAACGTTCACCGAAGCCAGTAGCTTAATTCGTAATCGGATCAGCGAAGCAAACATTGGCTTGCAAGCTGCGGTAACCATGGGAAAGCTTCGCACTATTAATGTGTTTGTAGCAGGGGAAGCGGCTAATCCAGGGATGTATGCGGTATCGGCGTTGACCTCTGTCACGCAGGCGTTATTTGTGTCTGGTGGGGTTTCTGATATTGGTAGCTTGCGCGACATTCGAGTCACCCGTAATGGTAAAGTAACTGCGCGATTCGATTTATACGATTTGCTGTTAAAAGGAAATAACGCAAACGATATTACGCTGCAGCACGGTGATGTTGTGTTTGTTGCGCCTGCTGGTGCGGTGGTTGCCATAGAAGGTGAAGTTCGTCGCCCTGCGTATTATGAATTGGCGCAAGGTGAAACCTTAGGACAATTATTAACGATGGCTGGCGGTTTGCAAGCGTCAGCGCATGTGAATGCGGTGTCTTTGCAACGTTCAGGCCCAAATGGACGTGAATTAGTAAACTTAAATTTAAACGAAACCAGTGCGCAAAACTTTGCACTACGTTCAGGTGATAAGCTGGTAGTGCCATTACTCTCGCAGCGCGTTCGCGATCAAGTAACCATCGTTGGTGCGGTATCTCGCCCTGGTAGTTATGCTTGGAAAACGGGCATGCAGTTACATCATTTACTCGGCAATGTGTGGTCAGATTTATTAAACAGCACAGATACCGATTATGCTTTAGTGGTGCGCCGCATTAATAATCGCGGTGATGTTGAGGTAATGCAATTTAACTTATTGGATGCTGTCGATACTAGTCAATCGGTTGACTTTAGTCCGCTTACGCTACAACCTCAAGATATCGTATTGGTGTTTCACGAGGTCAATCAAGCATTTGAACGTGAGAAGCTAAACAGTTTTATACGTAAAGCGGTACAGACCAAATTAACCCACTTTACTGAAAATGCATTACTGTCGGGTGATATTACGGCAACCTTCTTTAAACAAATAGAAAGCAGTAGTGCGTTAATTGCCAGCACCCAATATAGATTTGAAGATAATGCGTTAACTGAGCCAGCTTTAATTGAAAGTTTTGTGGCGAATATGCTGCAACAACTGTATGTCAATCCAGAATATCTGGCGTTGTCTAAGCATTTTACACGTCGTGAATTGTTGTATCCCTTATTACAAACGTTAAGCAAGCAAAGTACCGACCGCCGCGTTATTCCTATTGTATCGGTGAGTGGCGACGTAAAAGTACCAGGTGAATATCCCTTACCCGTTAACGGCAATGTGGCCATGCTAATTGAAGCTGCGGCAGGCTTGAATAGTTCGGCGTATTTACCCCGCGCGGAACTAAGCCGCTTTTTGGCGCAGCAAGTTGAACGCAATGGTGTTGAACAACAAAATATTAATATTGATTTAGGTGCTATTTTAAGTGGCGAGCAACAAGATGTAACCTTGGCCAGTCGTGATCGCGTAAATGTGTTTACTACGCCAGATTGGTCTCAAGTACGCCTAGTGAATATTCGTGGCGAAGTTCGTTTTCCAGGCGCTTATCAAGTATTAAAGGGCGAAAAATTATCAGATGTCATTAAACGTGCAGGTGGCTTTACTTCAGACGCATATCCCTATGGTGCAGTATTTACCCGTGAAGCCATTAAAAATCGTGAGGCTGAGCAAGCTGCTAAGTTATTAGAACAGCTAAAGTCTGATGTGGCTAGCCGTGCACTTACGTCACAAAACACGCTACAAGTTGCAACTGGTGGATCACCCTTGGCATTGCTTAATGAGCTGCAAACACTAGAGCCTGTTGGGCGCATGGTGGTGGATCTTGAGCAAATTGCGCTGGGGAAAGCAGATTACGATATTGAAGTAGAGCATCAAGATAGCTTATTTATCCCACGTAACCAAACCTCAGTAACGATTATGGGCGAGGTACAACACCCTGGTTCACATCGCTTCCGCACCGGTTTAAATGTGAATGATTATTTAGCTTTAGCGGGCGGAGCACGTAAACGCGCTGATGATAAGCGAGTATTTGTTATTCGTGCCGATGGCTCGGTAATGATCCCAAATCAAAGCCGCTGGTTTAGTGCGTCAAGTGATGAGTTAAAGCCTGGTGACACCATTATTATGCCATTGGATACCGAATACAAAGATGGCTTAAGTATGTGGGCACAAGTAACGCAGATTTTTTATCAAACCGCCGTTGCCATTGCTGCACTGAACTCATTTTAAATAACGATTTATGCCTTGCTGATTACCAACAAGGCACTGTAGGAATGTTATGACAGAACAACAACACACGCCGCTGGCTGACGACGAAATTGATTTGCGAGAGCTTTTTAAAGCGTTATGGCAGGGTAAATGGATTATTATTGTAACAACACTGTTGTTCAGTGTTGCGGCTGTTTTTTATGCGCTTAGCTTACCCAACATTTATAAAAGTGAAGTGACGCTAGCACCGGTTTCAGAAGAGTCGGGTTTAAAAATTCCTGGTCAACTAGGTGGGTTAGCTGCACTAGCTGGCGTAAATCTAGGGGGCATGGGAGGGGGAGATAAAACGGGTTTGGCATTAGAGATATTAAAATCGCGAGATTTTATCAGCCGTTTTATCGAGCAGAATGATTTGTATTTACCGATAATGGCAGCAGAGGGTTGGGACAGAACAACGGACCAACTGCTGTGGGACCCGAAAATTTACAATGAAAGCAGTGAGCAGTGGGTGCGCAAAGTAAAAGTGCCATTTCAACCCAAGCCAAGCAATCTCGAAACCTTTGATGAGTTTAGAAAGCTCTTTTCCGTAGACCAGGATAAAACCTCAGGTATGGTAAAGCTTAGTGTTGAACATTTCTCACCTTATTTAGCCAAAGCTTGGGCTGACAAACTGGTAACGGCTATTAACGACGAAATGCGCGAGCGGGAGCTAACAGAGGCCGAGCGCAGCATTGCTTATTTAAACACTCAAATTTCTCAAACTAATATAGCAGATGTGCGCAGTATGCTGTTTTCATTAATTGAAGAGCAAACGAAAACGGTTATGTTGGCTAATGTTCGTGATGAATATGTATTTAAAACTATTGATCCTGCAGTTGTCTCAGAGAATAAGGCAAAGCCGGCCAGAGCCTTAATTGTGGTATTGGCGATATTGCTTGGCGCTATGTTGTCAGCATTAGTTGTATTAGTTCGTTATTTCCCTAAAAAGAATTAGTTAATGAAAGTATTAACTGCATTTGGTACCCGGCCAGAAGCTATTAAAATGGCGCCACTAGTACATGCACTGGCAACTGATAGCCGTTTCGATGCTAAGGTTTGTGTTACTGCGCAGCATCGTGAAATGTTAGATCAGGTATTGGCATTATTTGAAATAACGCCGGACTATGATTTAAATATCATGAAAGCCGGCCAAACCCTTACTGATACCACCAATAATATTCTTAAAGGCTTGCAACCGGTACTGGCTGAGTTTAAGCCAGATGTGGTTCTGGTGCATGGTGATACAGCCACTACACTGGCGGCGTCTTGAGCCGCTTATTATCAGCAAATAAAAGTAGGACATGTAGAAGCGGTTTTGCGCACTGGCAATATTTACAGCCCTTGGCCAGAAGAAGGTAATCGTAAACTAACTGGTGCCTTAGCCAGTTTTCATTTTGCTCCTACCGCAACTTCTCAGCAAAACTTACTGGCTGAAAATGTTAATGTTGCCAGTATCAGCGTTACCGGTAATACCGTTATTGATGCCTTGCTGCTGGTAAAACAGATAATAGAACAGAATACTGAGCTTGCGTCATCACTAGTCAGCCGTTACTCCTTTTTAGATAGCAGCAAAAAAATGGTACTGGTAACTGGTCATCGTCGCGAGAGATTCGGCGGCGGTTTTGAGCGTATATGTGAAGCATTGCGGCGAATTGCGATTAAATTTCCGGATAGCCAAATCGTCTATCCGGTGCATTTAAATCCTAATGTCCAAGAGCCGGTAAATCGCCTGTTAGCAGGCTTAGGCAATATATTTTTAATTGAGCCGCAAGACTATTTGCCTTTTGTATACTTGATGACTCGCGCACATATTATTCTGACAGATTCTGGCGGTATTCAAGAAGAAGCGCCGTCACTTGGCAAACCGGTATTAGTAATGCGTGATACCTCCGAACAGTCAGAAGCGGTTATTGCAGGAACGGTAAAGTTAGTAGCTACTGGCATTGAAAAAATCACCAATGAAGTAATCAATTTGTTTACTTATGATACTGCATATAACAGCATGAGCCGCGCTCACAATCCTTATGGTGACGGCAAAGCCTGTCAACGCATTCTCGATAAGCTTATTCAAGGTTAGTAATACATGAAATTTTCTTCTTTATCCGTTATAGGGTTAGGGTACATAGGTTTGCCCACAGCAGCTGTTTTTGCCTCAAGAAAAATCAAAGTAATAGGCGTGGATGTAAACCAAAAAGCTGTTGATGTCATTAATCAGGGCAAAATTCATATTGTAGAGCCAGATTTAGATATAGTAGTGCACGCCGCAGTAAATGAGGGTTATTTAAAAGCGACTACGGTACCACAAGCCGCAGATGCTTTTATTGTTGCAGTGCCTACACCATTTAAAGGTGATAACCACGAGCCAGATTTAAGCTACATTGAGTCGGCCAGTAAAGCGATAGCACCGGTATTAGCCAAAGGTAATTTGGTTATTTTAGAGTCCACCTCACCAGTGGGTGCCACTGAGCAAATGGCAGCTTGGCTAGCAGCAGCAAGACCTGATCTTACTTTTCCGCAAACTCATGATGAAAATTCCGATATTCGCATTGCCCATTGCCCCGAACGTGTTTTACCCGGCCATGTAATGCGTGAGTTGATTGAGAATGATAGGGTAATTGGCGGTATGACTGAGAAGTGCTCAGCTGCATCGGTGGCTTTATACAAAACCTTTGTACAAGGCGAGTGCGTGATAACCAATGCACGCACAGCGGAGATGGCAAAGCTTACCGAAAACAGCTTCCGGGATGTCAATATAGCTTTTGCCAATGAATTATCCATGATTTGCGATAAGCTCGATATAAATGTGTGGGAACTTATTAAATTGGCTAATCGTCACCCGCGGGTGAACATTCTTCAGCCTGGGCCTGGCGTAGGGGGCCACTGTATTGCTGTTGACCCATGGTTTATTGTTAGCAAAACACCCGAACAAGCAAGACTTATTCGTACTACTCGCGAAGTCAACGATAGCAAACCACTATGGGTTATCGATAAAGTAAAAATTGCTATTGCGGATTTTCTTCAAGCAAACCCTGGAAAAACGGCTAAAGATGTATCCATTGCTTGTTATGGGTTAGCGTTTAAGCCTGATATTGATGACTTACGGGAAAGCCCTTCAATGTTTATTGCAGAACAGATTATCGCACTGCATGCAGGGCCGGTAGTTTTGATAGAGCCAAATATTGAGCATCTGCCAGCAAAATTAGCTCAGCAGACTTTAGTATCAAGAGAACAGGCTTATTCAGAATCTGATATTCATTTGTTATTGGTTGATCACAAACCATTCAAACAACAAAAGCCGCAGCAGGGCATAATAGTAGATACAAAGGGGATTTGGTTATGAAGTTTCTGGTAACCGGCGGTGCCGGTTTTATTGGCTCTGCTGTGGTGCGTCATATTATCAATGAGACTGCAAATAGTGTTGTTAATGTTGATAAGCTAACATATGCCGGCAATCTGAAATCAGTAGCTAGCATTGCTGACAGTAATCGCTATGCATTTGAACAGGCTGATATTTGTGATGCTGCGGCCATGGCAGCTCTGTTTGAGAAACATCAGCCTGATGCGTTAATGCATTTAGCGGCAGAAAGCCATGTCGACCGCTTTACGTAAAACCGTACAATGGTATTTAGATAACAAAGAGTGGTGGCAAGCGGTATTTGATGGTAGTTACCAATTAGAACAATGAGGGCAGGGAGCTTAACATGGCAGAGTTTAAAGGAATCGTACTAGCTAGTGGCCCTAAATATGCTGGTGATATAGCTGATGCCATAATCAGTATTTGTGCTCGGATTAAAACCACTGAAGAGACAAGGTGGGGCATCTACCATTTCAGTGGCACGCCTTTTGTCAGTTGGCATCAATTTGCGGTTGCGATATTCAACCATGCAGATCGTTTAAAACTTTTAGTTAAAATTCCTGATATTAAGGCGATTACAACTGCAGATTATCCAACGCCTGCAAAGCGTCCAAAATACTCAATGCTTAATTGCGATAAAATTACTAAACTGTTTGCCATTAAGCCTTCTGATTGGGCTAAGACATTTGAAAACCTTACTTTATATAAGTGAAGATGATGAAAGTTATTGATACAGCGATACCGGAAGTAAAAATTATCGAACCTGTTATATATGGTGATGAACGTGGCTGGTTTATGGAATCATGAAGGTTTATGTGAGCAAATAGCTCGCCGAGAGTTTGTACAATATAACTAATCGCTTTAACATCGCGTTGTGTTAAGGGTGCTGTTCTATCAAATATCACCATTTGCACAGGATAAAAAGGTTCCTGCTAAAGCTGGCAGTGTGTTTGATCTAGCAGTTGATATTCGAAAAAAAACTGAGAATTACGGTAGTTAATTGGCTGTATAGTTATCAGCCTATAATAAAAGGTGCAGTGGATACCAGAAGAGTTTTTTCATGGATTTCTAGCTCTCAAAGACAACACAAAATTCTATTGTAAAACTACCGGTCATTATAACAAAGAGTCTGAATGTTATCTTGATTGGAAATCATCTTCTCCAAACATTGAATGGCCGAACCTAGCAAATATAAGCGTAAACGAAAAAGATTAATTAATTCAAATTTTTAGCTATAAATTTTATGATGATAAAACCATATTTAGAGGTGTCTTTGTGGCATATTTAAGTCAAAATGAAATGGAGAAAATGGGGTTCCGATTCCTTGGTCGTGGTGTAAAAATAAGTGATAAAGCTTCCATTTACAATCCTGAGAAAATAAGTATTGGCGATGAGTCACGTATTGATGATTTCTGTGTTGTCTCAGGCTTTGTAGAAATAGGGAAATACTGTCACATTACACCAATGTGCTTAGTCGCGGGTGGGGAGCCCGGAATTATTATGTCGGATTTTGTAACATTAGCCTATGGCGTAAAAGTATTTTCTCAAAGCGATGATTATTCAGGCAAGTCTTTAGTCAATTCGAATATTCCTAAGAAGTTTAAACATGAAAAATTTGCTAGAGTAATTATAAATAAGCATGTTGTTATTGGTACAAATGCGGTCGTGTTCCCAGGTGTTACAATCGACGAGGGATGCTCTATTGGAGCAATGTCTTTAGTTATAAAATCAACAAATAGCTGGGGAATATATTTCGGAACACCAGCAATAAGAAGGTCAGAAAGAAGCAAAAATCTTCTGGCTTTGGAAAAAGAATTTCTATCGGATTTAAAAAAATGATTCCTTTTAATAAACCACTACTTGTTAATAACGAAATTAGGTACATTACAGACTCAGTTGCATCTGGGAAAATATCTGGTGATGGAAAGTATACAAAGTTATGTCATAAATTCTTTGAAAATGAGCAGGGTTTTAAAAAAGCCCTTTTAACAACATCTTGTACAGACGCCTTAGAAATGGCTGCAATACTAATTGACATAAAACCGGGTGACGAGGTAATTGCCCCTTCATATACTTTCGTATCTACAGTAAATGCGTTTGTATTAAGAGGTGCAAAAATTATTTTTGCAGACAGCTGTAGTGATAATCCAAATATAGATCCTAATCATATTGAAAAGCTTATTACATCTAAAACAAAAGCAATAGTTGTTGTGCATTACGCTGGTGTAGCTTGTGATATGGATAAAATTATGAGTATCGCATCGAAAAATAGTTTATTTGTAGTAGAGGATGCAGCTCAAGCAATTGATTCCTATTATAAAGATAAGCGGTTAGGTTCGATTGGTGACTTTGGAGCTTTTTCGTTCCATGAAACGAAAAACATAATCGCTGGTGAGGGTGGTTTACTTACTATTAATAAAGACCAATATGTAAGAAGAGCCGAAATAATAAGAGAGAAAGGAACCAATCGCACATCTTTCTTTCGTGGTGAAGTAGATAAATATGGTTGGGTTGACATTGGTTCTTCTTTTTTACCATCAGATATAATAGCGGCGTATCTGTTTGCTCAGTTGGAGAATATCGAATTAATTCAGACTAGGAGAAAAGAATTATGGATTCGATATTACCAAAAGCTAAGTACCTTAGAATTGTCAAATAAAATTTTGTTACCTGTAATTCCAGATTATGCTACTAACAATGCGCACATGTTTTATATGGTATGTAGGAATCTAGATGAGCGTTCTAGATTGATTGCATTTTTGAAAGATAATAAAGTGTCAGCAGTTTTTCACTATATATCTTTACACAAGAGTCCATATTTTGAAGGAGAATATTCAGGGGAGCCATTATTGAATTGTGAAAAGTATAGCGATAGATTAGTTAGGTTGCCTCTATTTTATGAACTTAAATTTGAAGATGTAGATTATATAGTGAGTTTAATCAACCAGTTTTATACTGAGGAATAGTTTTTTGTTATTAAAGTTATCGTCACTATATACAGCACAGATTCTAAAAGCTGTGCTTCCTCTTGTATTTATCCCGTTGATAATCGCTGAAGTGGGTATTCAGCAATATGGTCTAGTGTCTTTCATGTTGTTGATGATGTCCTTTTTAGGCCTGCTTGATGCAGGTATGAGCGGGGGCATGGTAAGAGTTTTATCAATTAGCAAGACTAATATTGAAGAGTTTACAGCTGCATTAAATTTATGGTTAAAGATTTTCCTATTCATTCTAGGGGTATCTGTTTTTATTTTTTTACTTTTTTTTATTGGTGCTGACTATCTTACATTTTATTGGTTTGAAGCCGACTTGTCATTAAACTTAATGAACCAAAGTTTAATTATCATAGGTATAATTTTGTCCTTAACCTTTTTAAAAGGATACTTAACTAGCAAACTTGTGGGGTTTGAGAAGCAAGTCCAGTTATCAGTTTGGCAAGTGGTAATAACTTCATGCCAATATATTATACCTTATTATATATTGAAAGTTTACGAAGCAAATGTAGATGTGTATTTAGCAGTAGTTGCTTTTTTTTGTTTTATCGATTGTATAGTTATGTATTTTTTGGGTCTTTTATACTCAAAACGGATAATAAAAATAATATCTTTTTATGATGAAAAAGCAAAAATAAATTTCGATAAAAACGAATATCAGCTATCAAGCTTCATCAAGAACTGTCTGCATCTATCTGGCTTAACTATAATATGGACAGTAGCGTCTCAAATAGATAAGCTGATATTATCTAAATATGTTTCTTTAGAAACATTTAGCTACTATCAAATTGCAGCTCAGGTTGCATTAAGTGTTAATTTAGTAATCATGCCTCTTAATCAATTTTTAATGCCAAGGCTGACAAGTCTCTACAGCTCTGGTGATTTTTCAAGTTATTCACGACTTATAGTTAAGTTTTTTACAATTTTTGTTTTGTTTTTTGCGCTATTTACTCCAATGTATTTTTATTTTGGGAAGTATATATTAAGTTTTTGGCTTGGAGATATCACCTTGACAGAAAACGTTAACATGTACCTGAAATGGCTAGTGCTTTCAGCAGTTATACAATCATTTTCAAATTTTATATTTCTATTTTATTACTCAATAAATCGTCTAAATCGACAGTTTTTTGCTTATTTAATCTACAGTCTTATAACTATTCCTGGCAGTATAGTTGCTGCGGTTAAATATGGAGCGGAGGTATGTGCAATATTTAGTCTTATGTCTTCTCTTGTGTTTTTTATTTTTTGGGGATTAATTACTCTAAAAAAATATTTCAAGAAACCTCAGTTGAAGATGTTTTTTCTCCCAGTTTTTGTTTTTATTTCTTCTACGCTTTGTCTTCATGTTGTTAATCTCTTTCTAAGAGGGGAATATTTAACTCATCAGTTTATTTTATTTTTATTGTTATATATTTTAGTTTTTTATTATGTTTGTATTTACATTTCGAGATTTTCAAGCTCAAAAACTGGCGCTGTAGGGGTGAAGTTTTAATGGCTAAATTTTTAATTTTTACACCATCATATGATGAAAAAAGCGGTGGCGTAGTGGTTTTACATAAACTATGTCACGTTTTAAATGAGCTGGGTTATAGCTCATATTTGTTTCCTTATGCATATACCTATGAGATTAACAGATTTAATTTCTTTAAAAATGTTTTCAATTTTTTAAAATGGTCTGTTTTCACTTCTATTAAAGGTTTCAAAACAAATAGTAATTTTAAAACTCCTGTTTATAAGGGTTCTATTGATAATTTGGATGATTTTATTGTTGTCTATCCTGAAGTTGTATTTGGTAATCCTCTAAGAGCAAAAAATGTTGTTAGATGGCTATTACATCAACCTGGTTTTCATGAAAAACGTTTTTATTTTAGTTCTGGCGAATTAATTTTTAAATTTAATTCCGCTATAAAGGATTTTAGTTTTCCTGGTTCTTGTACTTCACCAAACGAGCTCAAAGTCATTCACTATCCTTTGGAGTATTATAATTTATCAAATGCGTCTAAAAATAGAAGCGGTTATGCATACTGCATACGGAAAGGTAAAGGAAAGGCCTTTATTAAAGATCATTCAGGTGATATTTTGATAGATAATCTTTCACATGAAGAAGTTTCAAAAATATTTAAGAAAGTAGAGTTCTTTGTTAGTTATGACACATATACAGCATATTCTATATTTGCGGTTCTTTGTGGATCTAAGTCTATAGTAATTGGTGATGAAGGTGTTTCAGAAGTATCTTGGTATCCTAATCAAGATGATCGTCATGGTTTAGCTTATGGATTCGAAAAAATAAAATGGGCAGATGACACTAAAAATTTAGTACTTCCTCATATACAGAATGAGATAAATAAAGTTTCTGATTCAGTTAATGCTTTTGCGAAAGAGAGTATTGATTATTTTGGTTTAGTTAAAATTTAATAGTGACTATTTAATGTCTAACTTTTCCTTTAATCAATACCCAAAAAAATTTTTTGATATTAAATCGTTTTTGATGCGTATCCCTTTGCTTGTTATTCTATTTGCACCCGCTGCGAGTTTTGGTGTTTTTTATTCCATCGTTTTTGTCATGTTAATGCCTTTTGTTTTTTTTGGTTCTAGGTTTTATGCTAAGGTGCCTGCTCTTTTTTTTACATATATATTTCTTTTTTACCTTTCTTTTTCTCTAGCTAAAGCAATTTATTTTGACAGCTTGTCTGATATTAAAGAGATGGTTAAAGTTTTTTGTTTTTTGGTTGTTTTTTTATCTGTAAACGATAAAACCTTTAAGTACTTTCATAATTTACTAATTCTATACTTGGCAATCGATTTTACTATTTCTTTGATGCAATTTACTCATTTCAGCAATTATTTTACGCTATTTGTTTCAGATCTTTATAACAGTAAATCACATAGCGAGTTTTCTTTTTCACTAAGTAGCGTAAGGGCATTGGGTCTTTCGCCTGGACCAGGCCAGCATGGTGTGTTAGCAGTCTTTAGTTTTGCCTTTTTTATTATAAGAGCTAATTACTCAAATAGAACTGTATCTAGCTATATCGGAATACTTCTATCTTTCTCAATTGTTGCGCTTGCTCAATCTAAGACGGCTATATTAGTTTTATTGATTTTAATGTTTATCTTTTTCTTTTTGGTTATCATCACTAAAAAATTTACTTACGTATTCATGATGTCGATTGTATTTTTTGCTTTATTTTGTTTTGCGTTTGTGTTCTGGGATGTTTTGATTAACACTTTTTATGATTTAAAAAGGCTAACCGAATTAGGTCTTCAAGTCTCTTCGATGAGTGCGAGGGTAGATATATGGAATGCCCAAATTAGTGCCGTTATAAACTCGAACTTTTTCTTAATACTATTTGGAGCAGGTCGCTCATTTCTAGATAACTTAGACATTTACAATAAAAGTTTTGATAACGATTATGTTTACATTTTTGTAATGTATGGTTTTTTTGGAGTTTTAGCTTTGTTTTTTTTGATGTTTTACATCTTTAAAAATTTGATTGTTTTTTCCAAAATTTCAGATGTTTCAAAGATTGTAACCTTCGTTTTTGTTGCAGGTTTTATTACATCATTTAGTTTGGATTTCTTTTTTGATGTAAAAGTTTTAGCTCTTCTTGCTTATTTGTTGCGAGTTGCACTTAATATTCGCAATGAAGAGAATGCGGTGCGTGAGGGATTGCGATTTAAATCTTAAAATTTAATTATCTCCTTATTATTTTTTATGAAAATTATGCTGAACTGCTTTTTTTTCTTAGTTTGATTCGGTTTTTGAATTTTTTATTTTATCCTAAGGTGTCAATAGTGTGTCTAATAGTTTTTGTTGTTACTAACTTTAATAATACAACTTACACAGAAAAAATGCTTGATTCATTATCAAGTTTGTCTGGTGTTACCAAGGTCTATGTTGTCGATAATTCCAGCGTTGATGAAGAAAAGGAAAAATTGGTATCTCTTCAATCAAAGCATAAACATTGGGTAACAGCGATTTTTAATGATAAGAATCATGGTTACTTTGAAGGGCTTAATATAGGTATTCGTATAGCCAAAAAAGAAAACTCTGAAATTTCCTACATGGTAGTTGGCAATAATGATTTAATTTTTCCAGACGACTTTGACAAGCAATTAGATGTTTGTAGTTCTGTTTTTGACAAATATCCTGTTGTTTCTCCTGATATTCGCATGCTTGATGGAACTCCGCAAAACCCGCATGTCATTTCAGGTATTAGCAAGAAACGTGAATTTGTTTATGACCTTTATCATTCTAGCTATTGGCTTGCGGGTCTTATAGTTCGACTTGCTAAAATTACTCATCGTTTTACTGACAGAAAAGACGAACAACAACATGCAGTAGCTCAAGAGATACATCAAGGTTATGGTGCGTGTTATATTTTAACACCGAAATTTTTTGACCATTTTGATGAGCTTTGGGCCCCTACATTCTTGATGTATGAAGAGTTCTTTTTATCAAAGCAACTTGAGCAAAAGGGCTTTAAAACGTACTATGAGCCTCGAATTTCGGTAACTCATTACTGCCATGCATCTACGGGTATGATCCCTGGCAAGTTGAAGTGGCAATATTCTCGCCAAGCGCACAAAGAATACCGCAAATATGTAAAAGTTTGGCCATAAAGGATAGTTATTAATGCGTGATTTCCAAGTTTGTACACGTTGTGTAATGGACACAACAGACTCTAAAATCGTGTTCGATGCGCATGGGGTGTGTGATCACTGTCTGACATTCGACAAAGACATTAAACCAAAATGGCACACCGACGAAGTTGGCTATAGTAATATAATGGCCATAGCCGATAAAATTAGGGCTGAAGGCAAAGGCAAAGATTTCGACTGTATCATTGGCATGAGTGGCGGTATTGATAGCTCTTACCTAACCTACCTTGCAAAAGAAAAGCTTGGGTTAAGGCCGTTGGTGTTTCACGTGGATGCTGGCTGGAATTCTCAAACTGCTGTTAATAACATCGAGAAAATTGTTGATAAGCTAGGGCTTGATTTATATACAGAAGTTATTGACTGGGAAGAAATGAAAGATTTGCAGCTTGCATTTATTAAATCAGGTGTTTCGCACATTGACAGTCCGCAAGATCACTCTTTTTTTGCAACCATGTATAAATTTGCTTCTAAGTACAAAGTTAACTATATCCTTACCGGTGGAAATTACTCAACGGAATGTGTACGTAACCCACTTGAGTGGATGTACTACCAGTCTGACGCTACTCAGTTAGTTGATATACATAAAAAGTTTGGTACTATCCCATTAAAGAATTATCCGGTGACTAATATTTTATGGCATAAGGTGTTTTTGCCTTATATCAGAGGTATAAAATTAATACGGCCGTTAGATTACATGCCTTATCACAAAGAAGATGCTACGCAGTTTCTGGTTGATAATTTTGGCTACCAGCGGTACGCCCAAAAGCATTTTGAATCACGGTTTACTAAATTTTACGAAGGCTATTGGTTGCCAAAGAAATTTGGTTACGACACCCGTAAAGTTCAATATTCGAGTTTAATTCTTACCGGACAAATGACTCGTGAAGAAGCGCTTGAGAAACTTAAACAGCCAGCTTATGACGAAGAGCAAATAGCACATGAGTTTGAGTATATAGCAACTAAGCTTGGTATTAGTGTTGCTGAGTTACAGGGCTATATGGATGCACCGAATAAAACCTTTCGTGACTATAAGAACCAGCAGAGCATTTATGACATTGGTGCCAAGGTTATGCGCACCCTGGGTTTGGAAAAAGGGGGCAAGCGTTGATTGGCATAGTTGACTATGGTCTTGGCAATATTAGTGCTTTTGCAAATATTTACAAGCAACTGAACATTCCCTTTAAGGCCGTTAAAAGTGCTGCTGAAATACAGGCTGTTGATAAACTGATTTTACCCGGAGTCGGGGCGTTTGATTATGCCATGCAGCTGTTAAACGGATCTGGTATGCGTGAAGTACTCGACGATATGGTGCTTAACCAAAAAGTGCCTGTTTTAGGTGTGTGTGTTGGCATGCAAATAATGGCTAATTCCAGTGAGGAAGGCATCTTGGCCGGTCTAGGTTGGGTTGATGGCACCGTTCGTAAAATTGACATTACAAAGCTAAGCCATAAGCCGACGATCCCTCATATGGGTTGGAATCAGGTTCGCCCTAAAAAAGATATGGAAGTTTTTGCCGGCATTGATTATGAGCAGGGCTTCTATTTTTTACATTCTTACTATTTTAGTGCGGACAATACTAACGATATTCTTGCTGTTGCAGAGTATGCAGGTGAGTTTTCATGTGCTGTGCACAAAGAGAATATTTACGGTTTTCAGTTTCATCCTGAAAAGAGTTTATTAAATGGCGTTACCCTCCTGAAAAATTTTGCGAACTTATAATTATGCTGCGGTCAAGAATTATTCCATGCTTACTGGTTAAGAATAAAGGCTTAGTAAAAACTGTTAATTTTAAAGATCCTAAATATGTTGGTGATCCCATAAACGCCGTTAAAATTTTTAATGAAAAACTGGTTGATGAGCTTGTCGTTTTAGATATCGATGCATCCAGAGAAAACCGCGAGCCAGATTACAAAATGATAGAGAATCTTGCGTCCGAATGCCGTATGCCTTTCTGTTATGGTGGTGGAATTAAAACGGTTGAACAAGCGGTAAGAATAAGTAATTTAGGTGTTGAAAAAGTTGCGCTTAGCTCTTGCGCGCTGGAAACTCCTGAGATAATAACTGAAATTTCCCAAGCTATCGGCAGGCAAAGTGTTGTGGTTGTGCTGGATGTTAAGAAAACCCTTTTTGGTGGTTATGATTGCTATATTCTGAACGGTACCAAAAAAATAAAAGGTGATGTGGTTGAATTAGCAAAACAAGCTCAACAATTCGGTGCAGGTGAGATTGTTGTTAACTCAATTGACAATGATGGCAAAATGGCTGGCTATGACCATAAATTAATTCGGTTAATCAGGTCTGCGATTGATATTCCTCTTACGGTACTTGGTGGGGCCGGTTCTTTAAATGATATCAAGGCTGTTATTGATGAACATAAAGTTATAGGTGTTGCCGCAGGTAGCTTATTCGTTTTTAAAGGTACTTACCGAGCAGTATTAATTAATTACCCCTCTGTAGAAGACAAAAAATTGCTCAATCAGCGCTAGTGCTCTCGTGATTGTTAGAATAGAATTTTTAAAGGCTTAATAATGAAGCAAATTCTCCAAGATCTCGCTAAAGGTGCTACTACTGTAGTACAAGCCCCTTCTCCTTCGGTTACATCCGGGCATCTACTGATTAATACTACCTGCAGCCTGATCTCTGCTGGCACAGAGCGCATGTTGGTTGATTTTGGCAAAGCGTCGATGATTGATAAAGCCAGACAACAGCCTGAAAAAGTTAAAATGGTGCTCGAAAAAGTCCAGACGGACGGTCTGTTAACCACTATTGATGCTGTTCGTTCTAAATTGGGGCAGCCTTTGCCTCTGGGGTACTGTAATGTAGGCATTGTCGAAGCTGTAGGCAAGGGCGCTGAGCAGTTTAAACCAGGCGATAGGGTTGTTTCTAACGGTCCTCATGCTGATGTTGCAAGAGTAGCTAAAAACTTATGCGCAAAAATACCCGATAATGTTAGTGATGAAGCAGCCGCTTTTACGGTTGTAGCTAGCATTGGTTTGCAAGGTATCAGGCTGGTTCAGCCGACCTTGGGTGAGGCAGTTGTTGTTACTGGTGTAGGTTTAATAGGTTTATTAACAGTTCAACTGCTCCGCGCTCAGGGATGTCGAGTATTAGCTATTGATTTTGATCAACGGAAACTTGAACTCGCCAGACAATTTGGTGCGGAAATTTGTAATCCTGGTGCTGGCGAAGATCCTGTCGCAGCGGGTATGGCATTTAGCCGAGGTCATGGTGTTGATGCAGTTATTATAACTGCTTCCACTAAGTCAAATGATCCTGTGACGCAAGCAGCCAGAATGAGCCGCAAACGTGGCCGAATTGTATTAGTTGGTGTAACCGGTCTTGAATTGAACAGGGCTGATTTTTATGAAAAAGAGCTAATATTTCAAGTGTCCTGTTCATACGGCCCTGGCCGCTATGAGCCTGATTATGAGCAAAGAGGTTTAGATTATCCTCTGCCTTTTGTACGTTGGACGGAGCAACGTAATTTTGAGGCGGTGCTTGATATGATGTCTGCAGGCGCCCTTAATGTTGAAGCTTTGATTACGCATCGATTTATATTTGAAAATGCAACAGAGGCTTATGCGGTTTTAACCGACGATAAAACCGCTCTTGGTATTTTATTAAAGTACCCTGGTGAATTTAAACAAAGACACATCCGTTCTGTTAGCTTATTGCAAACTACATTTGACGGTAATTTGCCAACCTTAGGCTTTATAGGTGCTGGAAACTACGCTTCTCGGGTACTTATCCCTGCATTTAAAGCTGCTGGTGCTCAATTGCATACTATTAGCACCTCTGGTGGTATCAACAGTGTTATTCATGGTGAAAAGTCTGGTTTTGCCAATGCCTCTACTGATACAAAAGCACTTCTTGAATGTGCTGAAATCAATACTGCTGTTATTGTTACACAGCATAACAGTCATGCTTATTTTACTGAGCAAGCTTTGCTAAACGGTAAGCATGTTTTTGTAGAGAAACCGTTAGCGTTAACCATAGACGAACTGGCGAAAGTTGAAGCTGCATATAGCCAGACAGGCGGTAAGCAGTTATTGATGCTAGGTTTCAATAGACGATTTTCGCCACATATTCAAAAAATGAAATCATTGCTAAATACTGTCAATGAACCAAAATCATTTATTATGACCATGAATGCTGGTGCCATTCCTAAAGATCACTGGACGCAGGATAACCTTGTTGGTGGTGGTCGTATTATCGGCGAAGCTTGCCACTTTATAGATTTAATGCGTTATCTGGCTGGATCAGAGATCATTTCTATTCAGGCTCGTCGTATGGGTGATAATCCTCATCAGGCGATTACAGAAGATAAAGCGGCTATTATTTTGGGATTTGCTGATGGGTCTTTTGGCACTATTCATTACTTTGCAAATGGTTCATCAAGTTTCCCCAAAGAGCGAGTTGAGGTGTTTACTGCTGGCCGAGTTCTACAATTAGACAATTTTCTTAAACTGAAAGGCTTTGGATGGCCCGGTTTTTCGAAGATGAATTTATGGCGTCAAGATAAGGGGCAGCAAGCCTGTTGTCAGGCTTTTTTAACAGCAATTAATCAGGGTAAAGCTTGCCCAATACCTGTGGAAGAAGTTTTTGAAGTAGCCAGAGTGTCGATTGAAATAGCTGAACAACTTCGAATTCAGCAGGATTGAGAATGTCACTGTTATCCAAATTTCAGCGGCTTTACCATACAATTAAGCCACTACGTTTTGAACAGATCGCTTACAGGATCTACTACAAGGCGAAACCACTTCGAAAAATTAACGTAACGGTTAACGTTTCTAAACCTGCTGACTGGGAGTGGAGTGGTCCTGAAGTCATTAAACCTTCTTTCCTTGGAAATAACGAGGTGTGTTTCCTTAATCTGAAAGGAGTTGTTAACTCAGCAAAGGATTGGAACAATCAAGCTTTCGAAAAGCTTTGGCTGTATAACTTACACTATTTTGACGATTTAAATGCTCAAGACAGTAAGGCGCGTTTTAGCATTCAGTTGGAACTAGTCAAACGGTGGATAGCTGAAAACCCAGCCGTATTTGGTAATGGCTGGGAGGCTTATCCTTTATCGTTAAGATTAGTCAATTGGATTAAGTGGTATAACAGAGCTGGACTTAATATACCTGACATTATATGCAGTATTGAAGTGCAGGCGAATGCACTTAGTAAGCAGCTTGAATACCATATTTTAGGTAATCATTTATTCGCTAATGCTAAAGCTTTGGTGTTTGTTGGTTGTTTTTTGCAGGGGGATTCAGCGTCTAAATACCTTAAACTGGGATTAAAAATTCTTGAGCGGGAAATTCCTGAACAGTTTTTAGAAGACGGTGGACATTTTGAACTATCTCCGATGTACCACGGCATTTTATTGTGGGATTTATTGGATTTAATTAATCTGGCTGAGCTGACTGGTCGGTCTGAGTTAGCTGCAAAATTGCCGTGGTGGCGAAATGTTGCAATTAAAGCGCTTAATTGGCTCAGAATAATGCGCCACCCAGATGGTGAGGTCAGTTTTTTTAATGATAGCACAATGGGGATTGCAGCCACGCCTGAACAATTATTCAATTATGCTACCATTTTAGGGCTTGAGTTCGAGACGATGCCTTTACCTTTGCTGGTTACACTACCTGTTTCTGGTTATAGTCGGGTTTCGATGCCTGAACATACGCTACTCTTAGATCATGCTGCTGTAGGCCCTGATTATTTACCCGGCCATGCCCATGCTGACACTCTTAGCTTAGAATGGTCAGTTGAGTTAAATCGTGTGCTTGTGAACTCGGGTACTTCAATTTACGGAATAAGTGAAGAGAGATTACGGCAACGAAAGACGGCTGCGCATAATACTGTTGTAGTGGATGATGCTGATTCCTCCGAGGTATGGAGTGGTTTTCGAGTCGCTCGCCGTGCATATGCTAAACTTTTACATTCCAATCTTGATAAGGATAATGTGACACTTATCGCGTCTCATGATGGCTATAAAAGACTTAACGGTAAAGTGAATCATACTCGTCAAGTTACAGTAATGACCAAAAGTTTATCTGTTATTGATCGACTGCAAGGACGTTTTAACAACGCTCATATGTATTGGCATTTGCATCCAAATATCAAAGTGACACAAATAGCTCCTTGTGAGTTAAGTCTCACGCTTTTGTGTGGGAAGGTATTGAAAGTGAGTAGTAATGTGCCACTCCAAATATTGCCTTCAACTTGGCATCCTGGGTTTGGTGAAACAATCATGTCCAACAAGATAATTGCTGACTTTAGGGCAGATGAAGTAAAAATTATCTTTTCTATTATTTAGGAAGTCGATGTTGAAAGTTCTAGTACTCTCTTTTTATTACGAGCCAGATTTGTGTGCAGGCTCTTTCCGATGTACAGCTTTGGTTGAACAGTTAAAGCAACATGCCGGCGTTGGAATAGACGTTATAACTACATTGCCAAATCGTTATGCTTCTTTTTCTGCTTCGGCACCACAACATGAAATTAAAGAAAACGTTGAAATTCATCGAATTGCTCTACCATCGCATAGAAGCGGTATGTTAGATCAAATAAAAGCGTTCACAGCGTTTTACCGTCAAGCACTTAAACTAACACGAGACAAAAATTACGATGTGGTTTTTGCTACTTCTTCACGTTTGTTTACGGCACTTTTAGGTGCAAAAATAGCCTCTTCTAAAAATCTACCATTATATTTGGATATTAGAGATATCTTTGTAGATACTATTAAAGATGTCTTGCCCGCTAAAATAACTTGGCTAGTGAAGCCAGTTTTTTCCTTTTTTGAGTATTATGCTTTTAGTAAAGCAAAGCGAATTAATTTAGTTTCAAAAGGTTTTAAAGAATATTTTCATACTCGTTATCCTAATATTGAATATCGTTGGTTTACTAATGGCATAGATGATGAGTTCATTGCAGTGGCGCCGCAAATAAAAAAAGCGGTTAAAGTACATGATATTATAACCGTACTATATGCCGGCAATATGGGGGAAGGGCAAGGATTACATACTATATTGCCTGCATTAGCCAAACGATTAGAAGGAAAAGCTATCTTCAGGGTCATTGGTGATGGTGGACGAAAGCCGTTACTGTTACAAAAGTTAAATGGATTAAGTAATGTTGAGCTATTACCTCCGGTAAGTCGCAGTGAATTAATCCGCGAATATCAAAATGCCGATGTATTATTTTTACATTTGAATGACTATCCTGCTTTCAGAAAAGTATTACCTTCAAAAATATTTGAGTATGCTGCTTTAGGAAAACCAGTGTGGGCGGGGGTAGCGGGTTATGCCGAGAAATTTCTTGCAGAGGAAGTCATTAACAGTGCGGTGTTTTATCCAGGTGATGATCATGGCGCATTCATATGCTTTGATAGCTTGGCGTTAGGTGAAACGCCAAGGTTAGATTTTATTAATAAATTTTCGCGTAAGAAAATTATGGCTGAAATGGCCAGAGATATAGTGAGTGTTGTAAAACATGAAGCATGAAAAAACGCTTCTGATTACTGGCGCTACTGGCTTTGTTGGCGGGACTTTAGCGACGAAGCTGATTACAAAAGAACTCCGTTTGCTGAGTAGGCGTGATCCCTGCATCCCCAGAGGTCGATTTTATCAAGCAGAAATTTGTCCTTTAACCGATTATTCAACGGTTTTAAAAAATGTTGATGTTGTCGTTCATGCGGCAGCCCGTGTACATGTAATGGCTGACACTGCCAGCAATCCTCTTGAGGAGTACCTGGCAGTTAATGTGGCAGGTACATTAAATTTAGCCAAACAGGCGGCTCAAGCAGGTGTTAAACGTTTCGTATTCATAAGTAGTATCAAGGTTAATGGTGAGAGCACAGCATGTAATAAAAAGTTCAGCATGATTGATCAATCCCATGCCAGTGATGATTATGGGATATCAAAAGCGCAAGCTGAAGTAGCTCTTAGACAATTAGCTGCAGAATCTATGATGGAAGTAGTCATCATTCGACCGCCACTTGTCTATGGACCGAGTGTTAAAGCCAACTTTGCTGCAATGATGAATCTGGCTAAAAAAAATTTACCATTACCTCTTGGTGCTATCAATAACAAACGTAGTTTGGTCGCACTTGATAATTTGGTCGATTTAATTATTACCTGTATTGATCACCCTAAAGCAGCAAATCAGACTTTTTTGGTCAGTGACGATCATGATGTTTCAACGACTGAGTTGCTACAAATGATGACTCGTGCTGCTGGTAAAACACCGCGATTGTTACCAGTCCCCGTAAGTTGGCTTAAGTTCGCGGGTAAATTAATTGGTAAGCAAGCGGTAGTAGATAGACTGTGTGGAAATTTACAAGTCGATATCACCCACACAAAAGAAACTTTAAACTGGAGCCCCCCCATCTCAATGGAAGAGGGTATTCGTCGTTGTTTTGTAAAAGAGGATTTATGTTAATTCGGTTGTTGGATATTGTATTTGCTTTTTTCGGGTTACTTTTTGGTTTTCCCGTGTTAGTTATTTTGACGATTATTGGTTTATTTGAAACAGGTTCGCCTATTTTTAGGCAAGTTAGAGTGGGACGTAATAAAAAGGCTTTCACGTTAGTCAAATTTCGAACAATGAAAAAAGATACCGCCTCAGTTGCCAGTCATTTGGCCAGTGCGAGTGCTATTACACCTTTTGGTGGTTTTTTGCGTAAAACCAAGCTTGATGAATTGCCACAGCTTTGGAATGTATTATGCGGTGATATGAGCTTGGTTGGGCCACGACCGTGTTTGTTTAATCAAGAGGAACTGATTGCAGAACGTGAGCAACGGGGGGTTTTAAAGGCGCGCCCAGGAATTACGGGCTTAGCGCAAGTAAACGAAATTGATATGTCGACTCCAGTGTTACTGGCTCAAACGGATGCAAAAATGTTGGAAAATTTAACGTTAGCCAACTACTTTAAATATATTGTGCAAACGGTTGCAGGAAAGGGGAGTGGCGACAGAATTAAAAAATAGTCTGATTAGGAAAACGTTGAGGACACGCCCTACGCATTTTTTTGCAACACCGCCTGTTATTCTGCATCACGGTGCGGTGGATGGGGTAACCGGTTCTTGTCATGAGTATCAGCTTGCAGTCGATTACAGTATTTTAATTGATTGTGGTTTGTTTCAGGGTGATGAACAAGGTAATGGCTCTGCGTCTTTTCTGCCTATCCGTTTTCCCATTGAACAAATACAAGCGTTGATTGTTACCCATGTTCATATTGATCATGTTGGGCGCATTCCTTATTTGTTAGCTGCAGGTTTTACTGGGCCAATTTATTGCACTGAGGCCTCTGCTCACTTATTACCGCTAGTGCTAGAAGATGCCCTTAAAGTTGGCGTAACGCGTGATGAAGCCCTTATTCAAGGGTTTATCCGAACTGTAACAAAGCAAATTGTGCCATGTGCGTTTAAAACATGGTATCGCTTACCAGACTATCAAGGTAAGCCCGCGGGGCAGTTTAGATTGCAAAAAGCGGGACATATTTTAGGGTCTGCCTATGTTGAGATTAAGCATAAGCTCAACGGTAAATCTTTTATTACAGTTTTTTCTGGCGATTTAGGAGCACCGTATTCGCCTTTGTTAGTGGCACCAAAGCCGCCTTATGCTGCCGATGTGATTGTGCTTGAAAGTACCTATGGTGATAAATTGCATAGCCATCGACGAGAGCGCTTGGCGCGCTTAGAGCAAGTGTTGCTGCATGCACTCCAAGATAATGGCACGGTATTATTTCCAGCCTTTAGTATTGGTCGTACCCAAGAATTGTTGTACGAAATTGAAAGCCTTATTTTTAAATTAAAAGGGCAGCATATTCACCAGCATTTACGTTGGGATGCGTTAACGGTAATTGTCGATTCACCGCTAGCAGCAAAATTTAATGTTGCTTATAGTCAATTAAGTGCATGTTGGGATAATGAGGCTCGACATCGCTTAGCGGCAGGTCGGCATCCGCTTGATTTTACTCAATTGCATACCATTGATAGCCATGCAGAGCATCTGGCTGCAGTAAACCTATTAGCGAGTACGGGTAAACCGGCTATCGTTATAGCGGCTAGCGGCATGTGTGAGGGCGGGAGAGTGGTCAATTATTTAAAAGCGTTGTTAGGGTATGCTATCCATCAAGTGGTTTTTGTAGGCTATCAAGCGCGAGGTACCCTTGGTGCGGCTATACAACGTTTTGGCCCACAAAAAGGGTATGTCACCATTGATAATCAGCGTATTGATATTCATGCAGAAGTGATAACATTAAGTGGTTATTCAGCCCATGCTGATAAAAAAGGCTTAATTGCCTTCGCAAGTAAAGGTAAACGTGTGCCCTCTCAGGTGGTAATTGTGCATGGTGATGAGCCCGCTAAGTTGGCTTTACAGCTGGCGTTGGCACAGCAGGGTATTGAAGCAAAAATTGCCAATCACGTTAGTAAGTTATAGTTTGATGTAAGCCTTAACAGGCCAAGGTTAATAAACGAGGAATGTCATGTCGGGTTTAAAAATTGCGGTAGCCGGTACGGGGTATGTTGGTTTATCAAATGCGATGTTATTAGCACAACATAATACGGTAGTGGCGGTTGATATCGTACCTGCGAAAGTTGCATTACTGAATGACAAACGCTCGCCAATCGAAGATAAAGAGATCAGCGATTTTTTAGCTAATAAGCCTTTACACTTTACTGCGACGTTAAGTGCAGAAGAAGCCTATACCCATGCTGATTTTGTGATAATTTCTACACCAACAGATTATGATCCTGTTACCAATTATTTTAATACAAGCAGTGTAGAAGCGGTTATCAAAACAGTACTCAGTATCAACCCCAATGCTGTAATGGTGATTAAATCTACCGTTCCTGTTGGCTTTACGAAATCAGCTTGCGAAAAGTTTGGGATGCATAATCTTATTTTCTCGCCTGAGTTTCTTCGTGAGGGGCGTGCCTTATACGATAATTTGTACCCCTCGCGAATCATAGTCGGCGAGCAAAGTGAACGTGCAAAACAGTTTGCGGCGTTGTTGCAAGCGGGGGCGATTAAGCAAGATGTGCCGGTACTTTTTACGGATAGCACTGAAGCTGAAGCGATAAAATTGTTTTCGAATACCTATTTGGCACTGCGAGTTGCTTACTTTAATGAATTGGACAGTTATGCTGAGAGCCATGGTCTTAATTCTCGTCAAATTATCGAAGGGGTTGGCTTAGATCCGCGTATTGGTAATCATTACAATAATCCCAGCTTTGGTTATGGCGGTTATTGCTTACCTAAAGATACAAAACAGCTGTTAGCGAATTATAAAGATGTTCCGAATAATATTATTCAGGCTATTGTTGAAGCGAATCGCACTCGTAAAGACTATATTGCTGAAGCGATTATTAAACGCCAACCGAAGATTGTAGGCGTTTATCGTTTGGTGATGAAATCGGGTTCAGATAACTTCCGTGCTTCGGCCATTCAGGGCATTATGAAGCGTATTAAAGCCAAAGGTGTCGAAGTAATCGTGTTCGAACCTGAACTTAAAGAGTCACTGTTTTTCAATAGCCGTGTGATTACCGATTTAAACGAATTTAAACAATTATCAGATGTGATTATTGCTAATCGTCGCACCGATGCGTTAGCGGATGTAGAAGATAAAGTATATACCCGTGATTTGTTTGGTAGTGATTAACCGATTGGGTTAGTAAGCGTTTTTAGGCGGCCTGGTTGAGGTGAGTGTAATAAACTCGATAAGCTCCGCTGAGCTGTTAAGTTTGGGTTAATTTAAGCTGTATTATGTTGGGTTAATCAATGTTGTTTGTTGACTCTTTTGGTGAGAGTGGCTATTGTCGCGATTAATTTGATTCAGTGCTATACTTGACTTGTTTAGATACATCTCATCGAGGTTTAATCGATGGAAAATGGAGTGCATGATGGTTGCATGGTTGCTTGAGTTACCTAGAGCTTATAAACGATTAATTTCAGTTTTGCTCGATATTATCTTCTTAGTTCTGTCTGTTGTAGTGGCGTTTGTCTTAACGCAAAACGGTGAGCGTTCATCTGTATCGGAGATAACAGCTGCGTTTTTGATTACCTTGCCTGTTACTCTGTATATTTTTGTTCGTTTGGGGTTATATCGCGCTGTTATTCGCTATATAGGCCAGCATGCGCTAGGTGCCGTTCTTATTGGTATTTGTTCCAGTGCCGCTTTGCTCAGTGGTTTGTTCGTATTGTTTGATGTGCATGAAAAAACCAATCTAATTATCGTCTATTCTCTTATTGCATTGGTAACGTCTGGCGGTTTGCGTTTATTAGCACGTATGCTGCTGACCCAAGGCAACAACACCTCGAAAGTACCTGTGCTAATCTATGGCGCGGGTTCTTCAGGCCGGCAACTTGCTCAAGCTTTGATGAACGGGGAGCAGTATCACCCCGTTATGTTTGTAGACGATGATTTAACTTTACAGCGCTCAACTATCTTGGGCATTACTGTTGGATCGCCTGATCAAATTGGTTCAATTATTAAAAGCAAACAAGTCGGTCGTGTGCTACTTGCTATGCCATCTGCTACCCGTGCGCGTCGTCGAGAAGTACTTGAAAAGCTTGAAGACTTGCCTATTCCGGTATTGTCAATTCCAGGTATGAGTGATTTAGTTAATGGCAGTATGCGAATCGATGAGTTGCAAGATGTAAAAATTGAGGATTTACTTGGCAGAGATCCCGTTGCCCCTCGTGCTGAACTAATGAACGCGAACATTGCGGGTAAAGCCGTTATGGTGACTGGTGCTGGGGGATCTATTGGTTCTGAACTTTGCCGGCAAATATTGCAATGCAAACCCAATGTTCTTGTGTTATTTGAGCTTAGTGAGTTTGCTTTGTACGCGATTGAACAAGAACTTTCTGCACACGTTCGCGATTTCAATCTAGAGACACAAATTGTGCCTGTGATGGGCTCAGTGCAACGTTCTAACCGGTTAGAGTCCGTAATGCGCTCTTTCTCAATTAAAACGGTGTATCATGCAGCGGCTTATAAACACGTACCTTTGGTTGAGTATAATGTAGCTGAAGGTGTACGTAATAATGTTTTTGGCACTTGGTATACCGCTGATGCTGCAATAAAAGCGGGTGTTGAAACCTTCGTGTTAATTTCTACAGATAAAGCGGTTCGCCCAACCAATGTGATGGGGGCATCGAAACGTCTGGCCGAGCTGGTTTTGCAATCGTTAGCTGACAGGCAATCACGTACACGTTTTTGTATGGTGCGGTTTGGTAATGTTTTGGGCTCTTCTGGATCGGTTGTTCCCCTATTTCGTGAGCAAATTCGTAATGGCGGGCCTATTACGGTTACACACAAAGATATTATTCGCTATTTTATGACCATTCCTGAAGCGGCACAGCTAGTCATTCAAGCTGGTGCAATGGGCAAAGGTGGCGATGTGTTTGTTTTGGATATGGGTGAGCCAGTTAAAATTGCCGAACTTGCGAAACGCATGGTGCATTTAATGGGGTTAGAAATTAAAGACGAACAACATCCTGATGGCGATATTGAAATTCTTTTTACCGGTCTTCGTCCTGGTGAGAAATTGTACGAGGAATTACTGGTAGGTGACAATGTTCGCGCTACAGGACATCCGCGAATAATGGCTGCTGATGAAGCCTATTTAGATTGGCCACAAATGCATCATTTACTGAATAGATTAGATGATTGCTGTGAGCGTTTTGCAGTAGAAGAAATTATCGAGCTCATTCGCTCAGCACCAACACAGTTTAATTACAGCTGCGCGACCAGTGATTTAGTAGTGAATGCGGCGTGTGCCGTTGAAACCAAAGCACAGATGACGGCACTTTCTAGTGTAGAAAATGCCCGCCATTTGACATCAGTATTGAAAAGTGTTGAAGGTAAACAGCAAATTGCTTAGCGATATTTTGCTTGTTTTTTGTGCTGAATTTCTGATGCTAATATGAGCAAAGTAAATTGCTAACATAAGTTTAATGAGTTACTATAACACCCAAACGGGTTTAATTTAATGAGGGACGATGTATGAAGAAACTTGCTATCGCTGCTTTAGCTTTAAGCATGACAATGGGTGTTAATGCTCAAGAAGATGCAACTACTATGGGTTCTGCAGGAACTGGTGCAGCGAATTTAACTGCATTTGGTATTGCTGGTGCTGCTGCTATTGGTGTAACTGTTGCTGTTGCTGCGGCCATTATTTCTAATGCGCAAGCAGAAGGTGTATTACCTACTACGCCGCCAATAACGCCACCAGGTACAGTAACAACAACTACTCCACCGCAGTTTACTTTGGTGTGTAAGACGGGTGATGCTGCTCCTGTGGCCGGTGTATGTACTACAACTAGCTCAACCGTTACTGTAACAGGAACGGGCACAGCAACAAGCACTATCACTGTGCCAGTTGTTATTACTTACCCAGCTATCGTTACGCGCGTTTAATGTGATTTTTTACGAAAACCGCCTTTAATAGGCGGTTTTTTTTTGATTCGTTGGTTACACGATCTGTGTTATGAACAAGGATCTGCTGCATTTATGATTTTTTCTAAAAATCTTTTTCTATTGTGTTTAGTTGCTTTATTAACTGGCTGTGCAGGAACATACAGAACCTATGCTGAAATGTTTGAGCTGGCTTTTACCCCTGCAACAGGTGCCGCACTACCTTTTTCTGAATTAACTGCCCCTAATCCCGATTATCTTTATGTTAGATTGGGCGATCAGCCGCGTGCGGTGATGGGCCTCTTATTTATTGAACAAGCGCAGTTTAAATGGACATCTGCTAACAATATCGTCCTTGTTACTGAGCAGGGCCGAATTGTGCGTAGCCTTGGTTTACCGAACGATTTGCTACACACCAGTAACCGGACTGCCGATCCCATTAAAGCAAAGCGCTTTGATAATAGTGAGTGGACACGCCAGTTAGATTGGTCTGCCGGCGAATTTGGTTATACCGTTACCTCTACTTTTACTGAGCAAGCAAATGAAACGCTTACCTTTTTCGGTCAGCAAATCAATGCTAAAAAAGTCATTGAAACCTTACGTTATGATAATCCTACGGCCTATTTACGATTTGATGGCGCTTGGCAAAATATTTTTTGGTACGACGAAACTTCAGGTAAGCTTTTACAAAGCCAACAGCAATTAGCCCCGGGCACGCCAGCCTATGAAATTATTTTTATAAGTGAAATAGCACGGCAATTACAGCAGTCTGGTGTGCAAATTGCGGGAGATGCAATATGAAACGAACAGTATTAGGGCTAAAGGGCATTCTGTTATCTCTGTTATTAGGTTCAAGTTCAGCTTGGTCAGCGGTACAGTTGACAATAAACAAGCAAGATTTTTCTTATGAGCAAGCGCCTCGTTTGGCTGAGGTTTTGGCGCCAGTAGCGCTAACGTCAGAGTGGTATTGGCCAGCAAGTAGAGTGTTTAGAGTCAACACGCAAGCTCCAACAACTGGATCCGATACTGATACCACGCCAGTTAAAACAGCTGAGCAAGTGCAGGTAATTACGTTTTTGCAACAGCTGGCGTTGGAGACGAATGCTAAAGAGCGTGCAATTTTTGTCGATTTCGCAAAATATGTTGCCAGTTGGCGAATAGCACAGCGTATTGCAATACCAGTTGATTATGATCTGGCTCGTGCTAATCCCCAATTTAATCCCCGGCTTGAGCCTGGTCACTACATCCTAAATATTGAAGCACGACCCGATTATGTTTTATTGATGGGGGCAGTAACGGCAACAACAATACTGCGTCATCAAGCTGTTTTGTCTATTCAAGATTATCCGTTAGCGTCACATTTACTTGATAATGCAGATCGTTCAAAAGTTTATATTATTCAACCTGATGGCAAAATTGTTGAGGCAGGAAAGCAAAACTGGAACGCCGGTCACGTAGAGGTGATGCCAGGGTCTGTCATATTTGTGCCTTTTGCAACAGGGGTGTTCTCTTCTAAGTTAGCAGAGCTAAATAGGCTGTTGTTAGCGCTAGTGGTAAATAGGGTTTATTGATGTTAAAGAAAATGCCTTTTTTTAAGCTTTCAACGTTAGCGTTGCTCTGTATGCCAGCGGCTGCACAAGAGGCAACAACGTGGCAGTTGCCTAGGTCAGGCGCTTCTCAAGCTATTCATGGTGGGGTGGGTTTATTACAAACCCCTACAGCGCGTATGGCCGATTATGGTGATATCTCGTTTAATTATACTGACAATGAAGAGTATCGTTTTTGGACGGTCAGCATTCAATTATTTCCTTGGCTAGAGACAACTGCGCGTTATACCGATGTTAGAACTCAACTATACAGTGACTCTCCGGGATTTAGTGGTGATCAAACGCTAAAAGATAAAGGCTTAGATGTAAAACTTCGTCTTTGGCAAGAGAGCCAATATTTACCTGAAGTGGCCGTAGGCTTGCGTGATTTTGGTGGTACGGGTTTATTTGAAAGTGAGTTTGTTACCTTTAGTAAGCGTTTAGGCGATTTTGATTTTCACCTTGGCATGGGGTGGGGTTACTTGGGTACCGCCGGTAATACGCAAAATCCGTTTTGTGAGATCGGCGACAGTTTCTGTAATCGTCCGGGTGGCTTTAGCCAAGGCGGCGGTAAAATTGAATATAAAAAGTTTTTTAAAGGACCTGCGTCGTTGTTTGGTGGGATAGCCTATCAAACACCTTGGCAACCTCTTAGTCTAAAACTAGAGTATGAAGGGAATAATTATTCACGAGATAAGGCCGGTGATTTACCGCAAGATAGTCGCTGGAATATTGGTGCGGTGTACCAGCTTAATAATCTTACCTTCGATTTAAATTATCAACGCGGTAATACTTTGGGTTTTGGTATGCATTATAAGTTTAATATGCATACTATTGTGCAGCCGCAGATTAAACCGGCACAGATCCCCGTTTCTGCGGAGAGGCAACCACAAAATAGCGGTATGGATTTTAATAATGTGGTGCGTGATTTGTACTTCAACGCTGGTTTTGTCCCCAGTGCTATTCGTTTGATGGATGATCAATTTATCGTGCATGGGCGCGCCATCAGTTACCGTGATGACGAAGAAGCCACCGAGCGCACAGCCAGATCAATAATTGCACACTTACCGGCTAATATTAAAACTGTGCGTGTCGTGGAGTACCGCGGTACTTTACCGATGGTTGAGAAAGTGATTAACGTAGACGATTTTGTTGCTGCGGCAAATCATGAAGTATTACAGCCTGATATACGTTCAACCTATGTTCGGCAGCAGCCAGATCCAGAGGCGATGACGCTGATGGATATACCGGATGCAAAAGGGTTTTATACTGGTGCAGAAACGTTTTGGGTACAGTCGTTTGGAAATCCTGAAACCTTCTTTATGTATCAGGGCGGGTTATATTTAGGTGCAGGCTATCGCTTTAATAATAACTTCAGCATTAACTCAACGGCGAAATTGACCTTATTAGAAAACTTTGATGAGTTTAACTTTAAAGTGGATGCGTTAGATTCGACGTTACCCCGTGTGCGTACGTTTGTGCGTGAATATGTAACTCGCAGTAAGCTTGGTGTTGAAAACTTATATGGCAGTTGGCAAGACGAAATTGCACCATCGTTTTTTGCACAGGCGTATGGTGGGTATTTAGAAACCATGTTTGGTGGTATTGGTACTGAAGTGTTATACCGCCCAGTGGATAGCAATTTTGCCGTTGGTTTTGACCTAAACTATGTGAAACAACGTTCATTTGAGGATGATTTTAGCTTCTTCGATTACAATGTGCTGACGGGCCATGTGAACGTATATTGGCAGCCTGAGTTTTTGCCAGATACACGCCTAACCTTTAATATCGGCCGCTTTTTGGCCAAGGATATTGGCGTGAATTTTGATTTTGCTAAGCGTTTTGATAGTGGCATGATTGTAGGTGCCTATGCAGCCATTACCGATGCATCGGCAGCGGATTATGGCGAGGGTAGCTTTACTAAAGGCTTCTATATCTCGATTCCGTTCGATTTATTCTCGTTGAAGCCGGCGAAAGGTCGTGGTCGATTACCATGGGTACCAATTGGTCGTGATGGAGGTCAACCGCTGAATCGCCCAATCAAGTTGATTGATGCAACCGAGAGCCGTTCTCCGTTCTATGACTAAGGGCTAGCTGATTATTCAGCGAGGCACTAATCCTAAGCGCTACACATTGCGTATTGCTTTACACAATGTGCAGCGCTTACGTTATGCATAAAACAGTGTATTTAGATGTTTTACCGCATAAGTTTGGTACGAACGATAGGTTAGCTACACAACTCTGGTTTGTGTGTTTACAAAAGCTTTATGTAGTAGGGTGGTTTAAATGATTTATTTTAATAGCCAAAGTATTCCAGAGCTTCAGGGCTTAAATTTTTCACAGCGCATGCAGGTGGTACGAATGGCCGCTGATAAGTTGGCTGTTCCAGTGAAAATTTCGTTAAATGTGTTGAAGTTAGCTATTTTGTCGGTGTTATTTATAATGGTTGCGCGCGCCGAGGGCTGGGCTATTGTTGGCTATGCGCTAGTATTGATTGTGGCGTATCCGTTAATTACGCGGCCTATTACTTTCTTTTTATGCCGTGATCAGTTCGCTAAAATACGTCGACAGCAGTTTCCTGAACAACAATAACCTTTGTTGCGTTTCACTTATATCGACTCATCAAGCGTAGCGTCAAGTACATAATTTACTTAACATATTTACACTACGTATGCACGCGACTTGAACAGACGACTTAGCCATACGACTTAGCCGCACGACATAGTCATGCGACTTGTCTACACGACTCCAGTAAGGTTCCAGAGTCGTGTGATAATTCATGTGGATAAGTTATGTCGATAAGTTATCCGGATAAGCTTGATTGGGCTAGGCTAAGCCGTGCTGCTTCATCAATTGCTCAAGTTCGGGTAAGCAAGCCGGATCGTCGATGGTTGAGGGGATTTGATAGTTTTCTCCTTCACCGATTTGCCGTAGCAGTTTGCGCAAAATTTTGCCCGAGCGCGTTTTGGGCAGGCGAGGGACGACCAGCGCGCGCTTAAAGCAGGCGACTGCGCCAATTTCTTGCCTGACCAATGCCACTAATTCGTTTTGAATGATGCTTGCGTCGGTGGTTATACCGTTTTTAAGTAGCACAAAGCCGACGGGTTGCTGGCCTTTTAGCTCGTCGGGTAAACCGATAACACAGCATTCTGCTACGGCGGGGTGCGAAGCGATGATCTCTTCCATTTCCCCAGTAGATAAGCGATGCCCTGCAACGTTAATAACGTCATCCGTGCGGCCCATCACAAATAGATAGCCATCTTCATCAAGATAGCCGCCATCCCCACTGCTGTAATAGCCTGGAAATTGATTTAGATACCCCGAAGTATAGCGCTCGGCGTTGCCCCAAATAGTGCTTAAGCAGCCTGGCGGTAAAGGCAGCTTAATGGCAATATTCCCTTGTTGGTTTGCCCCCAGAGGCTGGCCATTTTCATCAAGAATTTGCACATGATAGCCAGGCACTGGCCGGGTGGCAGAACCCGGTTTGGCCGGTAATAATTCAACACCGGCTAAATTGGCGCAAATGGCCCAGCCGGTTTCGGTTTGCCACCAGTGATCAATTACCGGTTTACCTGATACCTCGCACGCCCAGTGATAGGTTGGCGGATCTAAACGTTCGCCCGCCATAAAAATGGTATCCAGTTTAGACAGATCATACTGTTTCATTAAATCGGCGTGGGGATCTTCTTTACGAATGGCCCGAAAGGCCGTGGGCGCGGCAAAAATGGCTTTAACCCCGTATTCAGCACACACTCGCCAAAACGCCCCAGCATCAGGCGTAAAAATAGGCTTGCCTTCATACAGAATAGAGGTTGCTCCGGCTAATAGCGGGCCGTAAACGATGTAAGAGTGGCCAACCACCCAGCCGACGTCGGATGCGGCCCAAAACACTTCACCAGGCTTAATATTGTAGATTGCTTGCATACTGTAATGCAGGGCAACCGCATGGCCGCCATTATCACGTACTACCCCTTTGGGTTTGCCGGTGGTGCCTGAGGTGTAAAGGATATACAGCGGATCGGTACTCTTTACTGGCACCGGCTCAGCGGGTGTTGCATCTTGCATCGCCGTGTGCCAGTCGATATCGCGATCGGCCAGCATAGTTGCCTGATGTTGTGGACGCTGAAAAATAATGCAGCTGTCTGGCTTATGTTGTGCTTTTTCAATGGCGCTGTCTAAAAGCGGTTTGTAGCTGATGACACGATTGACTTCGATGCCACAGGAAGCGCTAACCACCACTTTAGGTGTAGCATCGTCGATTCTCACGGCCAGCTCATGCGGGGCAAAGCCACCAAACACCACAGAGTGAACTGCGCCTAAACGGGCACTGGCTAGCATGGCAATGGCTGCTTCGGGGATCATTGGCATATAAATAACAACCCGATCGCCTTTATTTACGCCTTGAGCTTTTAACACACCGGCAAATTTAGCCACTTCGTCACGCAGTTCAGTATAGCTGTATCGCCGTTTTGTTTGTGTTACGGGCGAGTCATAGATCAGGGCAGTTTGTTCACCACGGCCTTGTTCGATATGGTAGTCTAATGCAAGATAGCTTGTGTTAAGTTCGCCATCGCTAAACCATTGATAAAATCCATTTTGCTGGCTGATGATGGCGGTAGGTTTTTTATACCAAGCTAATTTAGCGGCTTTGTTAGCCCAAAACGTGGCGCTATCGTCTACAGACGCCTGATATTCTTGTAGGTAAGACATGTCGATAATCCTTAAGGACGTTATGGTTATGCCTGCACTGTACAGAATTTACACCGAAATAAAACTAGACTTAAGGCTAATGTGTAAAAGTGCGCAATTCATTCAAGGGCTTAACTAGCGCAATTGGGCATTAGCAAGTACACTTTGATATAACGTGTGAAGCAGGGGTAGTACATTGAGCAGCATGCAAGATGATAGCGTCGCATTTTTTCAACTGGTTGCGGCCATCTCTGCCGATTTTGCCATGTGTGCTGCCAGTGAGGTTGATGCCGTTATCAACGACGCCTTAGCGCGCATTGGGACCTTTTATTGTTCTGATCGTAGTTATATCTTTCTCTTTAGCCCCGATTTAGCCACCGCCAGTAACACGCACGAGTGGTGTGCTGCTGGGGTGCCGCCACAACAAGCGAATTTACAAAATTTATCGTCGGCAGAATTAGGGCATTGGTTTGCCACTTGGCAAGTTGGTAACAGTACGGTAATTACCGATGTTGCAGCGTTAAACCATGCGTCGCACGAGTATCAATTATTAGCGAGCCAAGGGATTAAATCGTTGTTGATGATCCCATTGCGCAGTAACTCGCGCTTAATTGGCATGTTTGGTATTGATATGGTGTCGAAGATTCAACAATGGCCTGATGCAGAGATCGCTGGGTTAACGTTAATTGCAGGCAATATTTGTGGGGCCTTATTACGTAAGCAGGCAGAAGTTAAAGCCGAAAGTTTGGCGTTTTACGATCCGGTAACCGGTTTGGCCAATCGGCATTTAATGTTAGATCGGATCCAGCAAGCCCAATTGCAAAGCAATCGTAATCAGTTTTATGTGGCATTGCTGTTTATTGATGTGGATGATTTTAAAACGCTAAACGATAGTTTGGGTTTTAGCAAAGGCGATGAAGTATTAAAACTGATTGGCCAAGCGTTGCAATCGGTATTACCGCAAGGCGATACCATAGGGCGCTTTAGTGCCGATGAATTTTTAGTGCTAAGCGAAATGTTTACGTCAGAACGCTGCAAAGCGGTGCAAGCTGTAACAGACATTGCGGCGCGTTTTCAGCATGCTATTTTGGATTGTCCAAACTTAACAGCGATCCGTGCCAAAAATACCATCAGCATTGGTTGCACCTTATTTATTGGCGGGCAGCAAGACACCAATGCGCTGATCACACAAGCCGATTTGGCCATGTATCAAGTGAAGCAAGCGGGCGGCGATGCGTTAAGTTTTTTCGATATGGAACTGCAACATCAAGCAGATCGGCGTTTGATTTTAGCGCATGAATTGCGTCGGGCGCTAAACGAAAACCAATTTGAATTATTTTATCAACCGCAGTTGGTGCATCCTGGTTTAGTGTTAGGGGCTGAAGTGTTATTACGCTGGCGTCATCCTGAGCACGGATTACTGGGGCCAGATGCCTTTATTAAGTTTGCTGAAGAAACTGGGCTGATTGTAGAAATTGGCGAGTATGTGCTGCTACATGCTTGCAAACAATTGGCTATTTGGCAGCACTCTCCTGGCGCTGCCCGTTTAGAGTTATCGGTTAATATTAGCGCTAAGCAATTAAAACAACGTAATTTTTCAGAGCGTGTTCTGGATATTTTGCAGCAGACCAATATTGATCCGTCGGTATTAAAGCTGGAATTAACCGAAAGTATGCTGGTAGAAGATTTTGATAATGTCGTCACCATTATGCAGGTGTTGCAGGCCAAAGGGATCCGTTTTGCTTTAGATGACTTTGGTACTGGGTATTCTTCGCTGGTGTATTTAAAACGTTTGCCATTGTATCAATTGAAAGTTGATCGTAGTTTTGTTGCAGATTTACTCACAGATGAGAATGATCAGGCCATCGCGCGGATGATTATTTTATTAGGCCAAACCTTGGGGTTAGAGGTAATGGCCGAAGGCGTAGAATCGGTAGAGCAGCTGAAAACCTTGTTGCATATGGGCTGTTATCATTATCAGGGATACTACTTTTCGAAACCCTTACCTTTAAACGAATTTGAAGCCTATGTCGCTAAAGTGAGTGGTGCTTTTTTAGCACCCTAACTAGCCGTTCTTCAATAGCCGTTCTTAACTAGTTATTTCTTAGTTAGCCGTTCTTAAATAGTTATTTTTAGCTAGCCATTAATGGTGTGTGACTTCACCATATTTTCACGAACTGCGCCATTGAGATCCGATTGCAAATGTGGCTCTGCAACAGCAAAGGGTACATTTAACCCATCGATTAAATGAATTTGGTTTCGGCCATTCACCTTACTTAAATACAATGCCATATCCGCGACTTGCAGTACCTTTTCCCAATTAAACTGGCTTTCTGGCACCTTAGCAAAGGGCAGGTTGATAAAGCCTCCGCTAATTGTAACGTTGATATCGCGGCCTTCGTAAGTCACCGCCAATTGACTGACCTCTTTTAACAGGCTTTGACACAATTGATCAATATCACGTTGCTCAGGACGGTTTAGCAGCATTAAAAATTCTTCGCCGCCCCAGCGGATCAGTAATTCTTTATCCGATACTAGCGTTGCTAAGCGGCGGCTAATTTCTATCAGTACTGCATCGCCAGCCGCATGGCCGAAATTGTCGTTGATCTGTTTGAAAAAATCGATGTCCAGTAACAATAAGCTGCAAGGGGTCGGATCGCTAGCAGCATGGCGTTTTGCCATATGATCTTGCAAGGCGCGACGATTAAGTAACCCGGTAAGCGGATCGCGCAGTGATTGAAATTCGAGTTGTTTATTCACTTCTTTTAAACGGCGATTGGTTTTTCGAACTTTGCGGTATAAGTTAATCAGCATAAAGGCAGCAAACAGCATAATTAAACCGAACAATAAGGTTATGGTTTGCTGCAGTTGCTTGTTTTTGATTAATTCATTCTGCAATTCGTTCTGCTGCTGCAAAATGGTGATTTGTTGCGTTTGTGATTTTAATTCATAGCGTGCTAACAGATCGCGTGTGATTTTTTCACTGGCAGCAGCGGCAATTTCTTCACGTAACTGCATTTGCCATTCTAAGGTTTCGGCGAGCTTGGGATAGTCGTTAAGGGCTTTATAGGCTTTGGCAAACCAGCCAAGTAAACCTTCAATCTCAATTTTATCATTGCGCTGTTGATAATATGCAAAAGCGCTATGCATTTTGGTTAAACCCGCTTCGGCTTGTCCTGTCAGTACATCTAAGTAGCCAATATTAAAACCAATGAGGTTTACGCTCTCTTGATCATTTAAGGCAATGGCTTCGGTTAAGGCTTCTTGCAATATGTTCATGGCCGCAGGATAGTTTTGTTGTTCGATATACACCGAGCCAAGGTTGTTCATAAAGGTGAGTACTAAGGTTTGCTGCTTTTGTACTTTAGCACCGGCTAAGCCTTTTAAATTTATTTCTTCTGCTGCGGCATAATCTTTTTGGCCTGCAACAACAAAGCCAAGGGATAAATATAAATCGGGTAGCAGGTGTTCTGCGTTATAACGCTTAATATCGCTATACACCTCTTCTAAGATGCTGCGAGCTCGCGCCCAATCTTTTAACTCGGTATGGACAATGGCAATTTGACGTCGTAACGACGTACTGCGCACTAGGGTGCGGCTGTCATTGGTGCCGCTAAGTGCATCTAGCGCTAATTCATAATGTTTTAACGATTTTTCATATTGGGTATCGCGTCTGAACACTAGCGCGAGTAGGGCGTTAACCCAGTATTTTACGCGTGGATTTTCAACATCGGCGACAAGACCTGCGAGAATTTCCGCATTAATATAAGCTTGAGTATTGTCATTTCGAAAAGTGAGTACTTCTAATTCAGCTGCCATAATTTCAACGAAGGCATTGGCTGATTGCGTGGTATTTTTTATATCATTAAGTGTCGCTAACACTTCATCTACGCCAGTAGGATTAGGTTGATAAAGATAGGCGAATAATTGATAGGTTAAGGCCCTTACCGCAGACTCTTGCATTTGATCTAGTGCGTTTTTCTCGGGCAACGCCGAAATGATCTGTTGCAGTTTGGTACTGGCTTGTTCAGGATCTACCAAGGTTAAGCTTAGATAGTCATCTAAATCTTGTTCTAATTTGGCATCGCGCAGGGCAGCCGAACCCGCTGTCAGCGTGTCGCCAAGTACAGTTTCTTGCGCCGTTACCGAGGGTAAGAGCAACAGGGAAAATGAGAATAAAAGCGCAGCAAGATACTTGGTTATTGTCATTATTTTTCTAAAACCAATCCTAATAGCTATTAACATGTATAGTTGTAACCAAGATTGCTTAATAAGTCTACTTTTTCAAAAAATTTACTTATAAATCAGGTATAATTATTTGTATCGGCGCGATGCTGATGAGATGCGACATTTCGCTAACGGATACATTATGACGGCTTTTGAATACCTACTTATTATGTTTATACTGGTTGCGGCCAGTGCCTTTTTTTCTATTTCTGAGATTTCTTTGGCGGCGTCGCGCAAAATGCGTTTGCGCTTATTAGCCACTGAGGGAGATATACGCGCTGAAAAAGTGCTTCAATTACAAGAACATCCGGGCAATTTTTTCACCGTAGTACAAATAGGCTTAAATGCGGTGGCGATATTGGGCGGTATTTTGGGTGAATCGGCGTTTACCCCTTATTTTGCCGTATTGCTGGCGCTAATCAGTGATGCAAGTTGGGTGCAGCCCGCCGCCTTTACGCTCTCTGTGTTTTTTGTTACCTCGTTATTTATTTTATTCGCCGATTTAATGCCAAAACGATTGGCGATGATTTCACCTGAACAGATCGCCATTCGTATTGTCTCTCCCATGTTGTTCTTAATTTTGGTGTTAAAACCCTTTGTATGGTTATTTAATGGGTTAGCCAATTTGTTCTTTAGTTTATTTAATGTACCCACTATGCGCAAAGATGATATTACGCCAGATGATATTATGGCGATGATGGATGCAGGGGCGCAGGCTGGTATTTTACAAGAACATGAACATCAATTATTAGAAAACGTGTTTGATATGGAATCGCGCACGGTTACCTCGGCTATGACGGCGCGCGAGAGTTTAATCTTTTTTACCAAAGAAGAAACGCAAGACAACATTAAATCGAAAATTGCGGAACACCCGCATGCTAAGTTTTTAGTTTGTGATGGGGTCCTGGACAATGTGGTGGGCTATGTTGATACCCGCGATATTTTAATGCAGGTATTACACGATCAGCCTATTTCGTTAAAGAAAGATGGCATTGTACGCTCGCCATTAATTATTCCGGATACGTTGTCGTTATATGAGGTGTTAGAGCACTTTAAATCGGCTGGTATCGACTTTGCGATTATTTTAAATGAGTACGCTATGGTGGTGGGGATCATTACGCTTAAAGATGTAATGAGCATTGTGATGGGCGAGTTGGTTAGCTCAGAGGAAGATCAAATTGTTGCGCGAGACAGCAGCTCTTGGTTGGTAGAAGGTTTAACGCCCTTAGCTGATGTGATGCGGGTATTGGATATTGATGGTTTTCCAAATTCAGAAAACTACGAGACCATCGCCGGCTTTATGATGTATACCTTGCGCAAAATCCCCAAACGTACCGATTTTGTGCTGCATGGTGGCTACAAGTTTGAAGTAGTGGACATCGACAGCTATAAAATAGATCAGCTGTTAGTCACGCGGATAGAACAGATCCATACTGAGTAACGAACAGGTTAGCGTATTACTTGCGTTGTAAATTCACGCTAACCTATTGCTGTATTCATTGACGCAATTTGTTTGGGTTCGTCTTAGTTTGTTGCAATAATAGCTATTGCTTCAGCTATTTTGTGCAGCAGGGTTATTTGAATCTGCTGCTGGCTTTAAGGCCGCTAACAGATTTTCTCTAAACGCCTGCAAGCCTTGCATCACTAAGTCGTAGGTTTTCGCGACGCCCGTTTCGACATCGCCTTCAAACACTTTTAAGCCGGTTAAGATCCCCTTAGCATCATCAAAGCCTTGGTTAATACCTTTGCCGATCACAGCCATAAAGTCGGTAAGTTGCTTTTCTTGGTCTTCGGGCGAATCGCTAGTGGGTTTTTGCTTTTGGTAAATGGCAAATAAACTGGTGGCAAAACCAACGATACGTTCTGCGGTGGCTTCTGGTGAGGTATCAATGCCAGAGTCATAGACTTTTTGCGCCGCGTTTTTGCCAAGGGTGGGTTCTAATTCTTTATTAATGCCTTCTAACGCTGTTTTATACAATAAACTGAGTGAGTTATTGCCACTTTGCAACGCTACTTTTTCACTGGCTTGTAGAATAGCCCTATTTTGCTCTTGTTTGCTGGCTTTAAACGGCGTGTTTTCCGCTTTTTCCGCTGGGTTGCGATTAACATTAAGCGAGACTTCAGATTTGGTGATACTGGACATGACGGCACTCCTGTTACTTTGGGCCTTGTCAGGTTAACGGCCGTGATTGGCTAAACTTTAGCCGTTTTTCTAAAATAATCAAAATACATTGCCAAAATAAGAAAAACGCCTGAATGGGTATACCATCAGGCGTTTTTGGGTTTGTGCTTATGCGGTGACGTGTGGCATAAGCATGGCACTAGCTCTTTACCAGCTCAGTACAAGCTCAGAGCAAGCTCAGCAGCAGCGCAGTGTCAGCGCGCGAAAAGCGTTATTTCTGTAATGCCGCCGATTTAGTGGTAATGGTGTCTAAACCATGGCTATTTGGGCCTTGCTCAGTACGCCAAAGCTTATAGGAAAAGTATAAGCCTAATGAGGCCAGTGCCGTATAAACCCACATACCTGGGGTGTAACCATCAATATTCTCAGGGCCTGCTGCAAACTTATCATTTAAGTAACCAATGGTTAGCGGCACAATGATCCAACCAAATTGTTGGCAGAACGTCATTAATGCATAAGCTGAACCCAAACGACTGCCATTGACAATATAGGCAACGGAAGGCCACATTACCGCTGGGATAAGCGAAAACACAATTCCCAGTACAGTGATAACTAACAACAGGGTTAACGGCACCACCGCACTGCCAACAAAGGGGATAGTCAGTGAAACCGCTGGGCCAGCGGGTGCATAGGTTACGATTAAAAATAACGGTAACAATACCAATGAGCCTGCGGCCATAAACAACGCCCGTTTGCCGACGCGGTCAACCCATAAACCAAATAAGGGGGTAGCGATAATAGCAGCGAACGGTAAGATACTGCTTAAGATACCGGCTGCAGCGCGATCTAAGCCATGTGCTTGCTGGAAATAATCGATAGCGAAGCTACGAAACGGAAACACGGTGGCATAAAACACCACGCACAGCGCGACAACATACCAATATGATGGGCTAAAGCTGTAAAGGTTTTTAAATTCCAGTTTCTCGGTTTGTTCGGCAGCGCCTAGGCTGTAATGGCTTTCTGCCCGACGTTCTAAAATCCAATATAAAATAGCAGCAGTAACAGAAATACCGGCAACGGCAGTGGCTAACCATAAGGGATCTTGCCAATTGGCATACAGTGGGCTGGCAAAACCGGTTGACCAATCCGCTGAGGTGGAGCCCAAACGTGCTATGGATAAATTAATCCCGAAGGCAAAACTGAGTTCTTTACCTTTAAACCACTTTGCCAACACGGTAGTTGCCGCTACGATTAACGGCTCTGCGCCTAAACCCAGCATAAAGCGCCCAGCGAGCATCACTTCAAACGAGGGGCTCCAAGCCGTTACTACGGCCGCAAACAAGCAAATTACCGCAAACAAGGTAATGGCGCGCTTTGTGCCCCAGCGATCAATTAAATAGCCGCCGGCTAACAGCACTAAGAGTGCTGCGCCATTATAGGCGCTTGAGAGCCAGCCAATTTGTTGATAACTAAAGCCGCGTTGTTCGCGCAGTAAATCAACAATGGGCCACAGTGAATCGTAAATATAGTAGTTACCAAACATGGCCAGGCTGACAAAAACCAAAATCAGCCAACGATAGAGTGGCGTGGGAGGGGGCAAAGCCCGCAAAGATGCTTCTGACATAATAGCGTTTTTCTCGTTATAAGTTGCCGAACGGCGAGGTTGTTCCGCAGCAACTGTACCCGAGCTATCGCTATACTGCAACACAGCACGCTGATGTGTCAGCGTGCTGTCTCTTACATATTATGCCGTGTGTGCCGAATAGGTTGGATAATCGGTATAGCCTTTGGCATCGTGGGTATAGAAGGTGGCAACGTCGGGTTGCGCTAAAGGCAAGCCATGTTGCAAGCGAGCCACTAGATCAGGGTTGGCAATAAAGGCACTGCCAAACGCGACGGCATCAGCTTGGCTTTTGCCAATTACGGCATTAGCTTCTGCTACATCGTAACCCATATTGGTGATTAAATTGCCTTGATAATGCGCGCGGGCTTCGCTCACTACATCGCCAAACTGCACGCCAGCAAAATCGGCGCGCATTAAATGCAAGTATGCCAAGTTTAACGGGCTGAGTGTTTGCGCCAAGTAACGGATCAAGGCCAGCGGATTACTGTCTTTGGCGCTGTTAAAACTGTTCAGCGGCGATAGGCGTAAGCCTACTTTATCACTGCCCCATACTGCAGTTACTGCCGCCAGGACTTCCATTAAAAAGCGGGCGCGGTTTTCCATGCTGCCGCCATAGCGATCATCACGTTGGTTAATACCATCGCGTAAAAATTGATCAATTAAATAACCGTTCGCGCCATGCACTTCCACGCCATCAAAACCGGCTAGCTTGGCATAAATAGCGGCTTGCCGAAATTCCGCGACAATATCAGCAATTTCGTCGGTGCGAAGTACGCGGGGTGCCGTGTAGTTTTTTTTCCCTTCAGGCGTGTGGGTGTAATCGTTAATGGCTTGACCGCTTGAGGATACGGGCACTTTGCCTTGGTTTAATACGGGATGACAAGCACGGCCACCATGCCATATTTGCAGGAATATTTTGCCATCTTTAGCATGAACGGCTTGAGTGACCTGCCGCCAAGCCTCGGCATGTGCTGCTGAGTAAATACCAGGCTCGCGGTAAAATGCCGAATTACCTTCACTGATCATGGTTGCTTCGGCGATTAACAAACCGGCGCTAGCACGCTGTGCATAATGTTCAGCCATTAATGCGGTGGCGTAATGCTCTTCTGTGGCACGACAGCGAGTTAGTGGCGCCATAATAATGCGATTTTTAAGTTGCACTGAACCCAGTTTAATGGGGGTAAATACGGTATTCATAATACTCCTTGCTGAAACGGTTTAGACAGACACGCAGCCTTATCCTCGTTTAGTGATAATGATCGGCTGATGTGTCGCATGGTTTTAGACTTAACTTACTATGTGGGCGGGAGCCAAAAATCACCAGTGCATTAACTAAAACAGATTATTCGATTTTTTCGTTAAAACGTTATAACCCTATTACCGTTGATGAAATGCTGCTGGGCAGAAAATGTATAGGTGTTAAACATCTATCAGCCAATTATGACTGAGCTTTATCAAGGCGTTGGGGGCAAAATACATGCTTGTTTTCTGTCGTCAAGCGCAGACGCTGCCACAGCGGCAAGCTTTTCAGGTACACTATGGCAAGGTTAGGTTTTTAGGTTTAGGTTGTGATTGAGTATAAATCGACGGCATTTTATCGAAGTGTTTTTGCGCTATGTTTAGCCGCGGTAGCGGTATTTGCAAATTTACACTTAATGCAGCCGTTGTTGCCCGAGTTAAGCCAAGCGTTTGGCCTGTCACCTTTGGCGGTCAGTACCAGTTATACCATTGGTACCTTGTGCTTGGGCTTATCGTTATTGGTATATGCGTCGCTCTCTGATGCGTGGGGCCGTAAAAGCCTGTTATTGTTTACCCTAGTGGGAATGACATGCAGTACCTTTATGCTCACTCAGGTCGATAGCTTTAGCAGTTTAGTGTTTTGGCGAGCGGTGCAGGGGATATTTTTAGGTGGCTTACCGGCTATTGCTATCGCATGGATGGGCGAAGAGTACAGCAAGCCTGCGTTGGTGGCTGCTGTGGGGTATTATATTAGTGCTAACTCGCTGGGCGGTATTTCGGGGCGATTATTGGCCGGGGGTTTAGCCGATATGGGACACTGGCAATGGGTATTTTGGCCCATGACGGTGCTTAGTTTATTAAGTTGCTATTTTATATGGCGGTTTTTACCGGTCGCTAAACAATTTGACGCTAAGCCGTTTCGGCTAAAGCAAGCCTTTATCGATAATGCCTTTCATTTACGACAGCCATTGTTGTTGTTAACGTACTTGATAGGTGGCTTAAATTTTTTAGTTTTTTTAAACCAATATACCTATATCAGCTTTGTGTTAGCAGATGCGCCTTTTAATTTAAGCAGTACCTTAATTGGCTTATTGTTTGTAACCTATTTAACCGGCACTGTGGGATCGGCGCTTTCAGCACGAATCGCCCATAAAATAACCGCACCCGGCGGTATGGCCTTGGGTATTGTGGTGATGATGCTGGGCTCGTGTATCACCTTAGCATCAGGATTAACGAGTATTGTCATCGGCTTTTTTGTTAGTTCGTTTGGCTTTTTTCTGTGCCATTCTTTAGCCAGCAGTTGGGTAAGTCAGCATGCCACTCGAGCCAAAGCCAGTGCTAGCGCATTATATTTGGTGTTTTATTATTTAGGCGCCAGTGTGGGCGGTCTGTATTTACAACCCTTTTGGCAATGGGCAACGTGGCCTGGTGTTATTACAGGATCCGTGATCATGTACGTGATCACATTGCTGCTATGTTGTAGGCTCTGGTGGTTGCACCGTTAACAGTGCGGTTAATTCGGCATCGGTAAGTTGCCGACAGGCGCCTGCTGCAAGCTCGCCAAGGCTGAGATTGCCAATGGCGACACGACAGAGATCTAAGACTTTATAACCTAAGGCGCGGCACATGTAGCGTATTTGCCGATGTTGGCCTTCAGTTAGCGTGATGTCTAGTTGGTTGCTGCTGATTTGGCGTGCGATACACGGTTTTGCAACGTACTGATGTGGGCCAACTTGCCAGCGGATCCCTTGGCTAAAGGCTACACTTGCATTGTTATCGATCGGTTTATCTACAGTAACGCGATAGCATTTTTGATGCGCATGATCAGGATGAAGCAAGCGCTGCGCAACATCACCGTCGTTGGTAAGCAGTAGCAAGCCGCGTGAGTCTTTGTCTAATCGTCCTACGGCAAACAACCGTACGGGTAGGGTAGTGAGTAACTGCGCAATACTCGCCGGATCGGCCAAACGATTATTGCAATCGACGCCCACCGGTTTGTGATAAAGCCAATATTGCTTGGCAGGCGCTGCGGCAAGTTCGGTTCCATCTATGGCGATGTTATCAGTGGCTAACAATGTATGATGATGTTGTGCCACTATACCATTCACGGTGACGAGTCCGCTGCTAATCAGTCGATCGGCTGCTTTGCGTGAACAAAGGCCACTTTGGGCGATAACTTTGGCTAGCCGTAACGATGTTGTCATTGTTCAGTTACTTAAAAATGATGCGCGTTAATCTTCGCGCATCATAACGTGCTTGATCATTAGTTGCTTGTAGCAGATAAGCGTGTTGGATAACGCTGATAGATTTGTGCAACCGACTGATTGATGGATTGCGCTGGGTTTTGCATGGCGGAGCGTGTTAAGCGCCCCTCCAAAATACCTTGCCACACGACACGATTGGCTTGGGCATCAATGACTTCAATCATGACGGTACCCACTTTATAACGGGTAGTTTCTACGCCGCCATATACCGGTAAACCAATACTTAGGGCGCTGTTACGGCTAAAAATACCATAGCCTGCACTTACCACTATGGGCGACGTTCTGACATCTTCACGGTTTTCCACCACGGTACTGTAGTTAACCAGTAATTGCGGTGCTTGCTCATCAAAGCGATACCCTAATGCGGTCATTTCGCGCGTAATGGCGGTTTTGAAATGCTGTTCAAGTAATGGATCGTAAGTCGGTTTTGCTGCATCAGTTGCTGCTGTAGCTGATGAATCAGTTGCCGCATTTTCAGCCGTTGTTGCGGCCGTAGAGGGAGCTGCCGCAGTGGTTTCAAGAGAAGCTGGCGCTTGATAAAACGCAAAGGTTTGATATTGGCCAAAATTTACGCTGCTATCATAATCGATGTTGGCTTTTTTATTGCTGGCACAGGCGGTGGTTAACAGCAACGCCGCAGACAGCAGAGTGAACATTTTTATGTGCTTTACCGTGAACATGAGACACCTCGGATAAAAAACCGTTACTGCATACTTTTTACGTCATATGGTATAAGTTTACCTTACTTTTTTACGCCTACCTACGCTTTTAGGTTCATACATTTTATGCTCGAAAAGCTTACGCTAAAAATACTTAGCGTAAGCTGAACGCAGGCTGAGGTTGCTTAAAATGTCCGATTATATTGTATCGCGATAACATGTGCCGTGTTGGCATAGGTCGCCTGAACATTCGCCAAATTAAGTCGATTGTTGGCCACACCGTATTCGGCTTCGTTAATGCTGACATCGTCCATAAACATATAGCCATACGCCATATCTAAGCTGCTATTTGCTGATAACCTGTGGGTGAGTCCCGCTGTTAACCATACTCGATCAGAGGTGGGGATGCGGGCGGTTTTATGCCGTGTGCTTATTGGGTTCTCATCATAAGCAATACCCGTGCGTAGCGTTAAGCCAGGTTTATAAATATAGGTTACGCCGAATGAGGCTGACCAGGTATCATGCCAAAACTGGGGAATATAGCCTATGTAACCGGCGCCACCCAATGCCACACTGGTGCTTGTGGAAATGGCGGGGGTGGTATCGTTACTGATAATGTCGATACTCTGAAATTTATGCCAACCGGTCCACACGAGGCTGGCTTGGACTGACAATACGTGATTTATGTCTTGGTCGGCACTCAACGTCAGGGTCGCTGGGGTTGTTAGCGCTAATTGGCTTTTCTCAACCAAACGATCGCGTGAGGCAAGTCTGCCTGTAGCCGTATCAAGCAAGGGTAAGGTTGGCGCGATTGAGATTAAACCGGGCGTGTTGCCTGCTGTAGCCGCCGTAATGGGGGTATTGGTGATCACGGAATCCCCCTTTAAGTTATAACGTACAGCAGAGTGATAAACTAAGGCTAAGCGGGTACCGCGCAAAGGTTGCGCATGGATCCCAAGCGTATATCCCACATTTATATCATGGCCTGAAACTTCATAATGGCTATCGCAGTAGGCGGCATTGTATACATCACGCCCTACGAGCGAATTAATGCCTGTACCTAGCTCGCACAGCCCATTATGGTCTTTAAATTTAGATAAAATGCCCTCGGCGCGGTTAAGGCTGATGCCTGCGCCCACCGATAACCATTCATTCAGTTTATAGCCAACCGCAGGCTGCAGGCTTAACACTTTAACGGCAGTTTCGTCGGCAAAATAACGGCCTGCCCAATCGGCTTGATAATCAGATGACAGCCCATACGGTACATAAAATCCCAAGCCCCAGCTAAGATCATCGGTTAATTGTTGGGTATAAAAAGCAAAAGGCACCACTTCAGTTAGTAACGCCTTTCCTTGATCTCTGCCTGCAACGGGGCGGCCAGCGGCACTTACCGCATTGACATCGTTATAGCGTGTGCGGGCATGGATAAGGTTAAGGCCGCCAGAGAAATGTTCTCCCGTTAACTGCGTAATCGCTGCGGGGTTTGAATAAACTAAAGTTGCATCAGTCACTTGTGCGCCACGACCCGCATAGGCATTCCCCATACTGCTCACGGATTGTTCTAATAATTTGTAGCCTTCGGCATGCGCTTGCAGGCTTAGCAGCAGCGTGATTGCTACCGCTAAAGGCGTTTTCTTAAGCATAAAAGGTGTACCCATGTTGAAACAAAGCGCGCAGTATAAAGCGATTGATAATTAGAGTATAGGCTCTAAGTTGAGTGTGCTGATTTGTTAACCGTGTGATGGTAAATCGGCATGTTTAATGGTCATAGATTATTGAGATAATTCACTGACAGAGCACGACGCAAAGCTTTAGACTAAAACTTAGTTTATTTCACTATTTATTAGTTTTTCCTTTGTTGCAGTTTGTAACAATTTAAAGCTAAGTAATTGATATTAAGTTTGAAAAATTTTTGGCATAGTGACTGCAAAGCTTGGTTATTCTCACAATCAAGAATAAAGGAATATCTACAATGAACACGTTTTTGCCATTAGCCGTTGTGTTATTAAGCAGTACCTTAGTGTTAACCGGTTGCAACAAAGCACAAAGCACCATCACCACAACGCCTGCCGCTGAAGTGGCGATACCCGTTGAAGTATCACGTGCGAAAACCGGTGCAATTAGCAGCAGTTATCGAACCAATACCACCTTAGCCGCGCGGGCTGAAGCTGAAGTGATGGCCAAAACCAGTGGTATCGTTGAGCGGATTTTGGTGGAAGAAGGTGATCAGGTGCAAGCCGGTCAATTACTTGCGGTATTGGAAAATGAACGCCAACGCCATCAATTAGCGCGTGAGCGGGCCGAGTTGGGCCGTTTAAGTTCCGAGTTAACGCGAATGACAGAAATGCATCAACGTAAACTGGTTAGCACTGATGTTTATGAAAAATTAAAGTGGCAAGTGGCTGCCATGGAGGCGTCTGTAGCGTTAATGGAACTGAATTTACGGGAAACCGAAATTCGCGCTCCCATAAGTGGTGTAGTAGCGCGTCGTTATGCGAAAACAGGGCAACTCGTGAGTCAGCTAACGCCGCAATCGTTGTTTCATTTAGTAAGTGAAACGCAATTAGAAGCCGTGGTGCATTTACCTGAGCAGCAAATGCTGCAAGCTAAAGCCGGGCAAAAAGCCGTACTCAGTTTTGCCGGTGTGCCCGATGTGTCAGCCGAAGTTAGCCGTGTTGCGCCCGTGGTTGATGCGGCGTCTGGTACCGTGCGTACTACGCTGTTAATTGATAACACCGCAAAACAGCTTAAAGCTGGCATGTTTAGCCAGGTTGAAATTAAGTTTGATACGCGTGACGCCGCATTATTAGTACCTAAACGTGCCTTAATTACCTTAGATAATATGCCAGGTGTGTTGGTATTAGATAAAGATAATCGTGTTGTGCGTCGGCAAATTACCTTGGGCTATACCGCAGATAACGTTATCGAAATTTTGGACGGTGTGGCGTTAGATGAGCAAGTCGTGGTCGCTGGGCATGCAGCGTTAAAAGAGCAAAGCTTAGTAAACGTTGTTTCTGAACGCGCATTCTAACAAGGACGTTGACCATGAAATTAGTGAATACGGCTGTAGCCCGCCCGGTTACGGTGTGGATGTTTACACTTGCAGTGCTGTTATTTGGCATGGTGTCGGTAGGGCGCTTAGCAGTTAATTTATTGCCCGATTTGTCCTATCCCAGTTTAACGGTAAGAACGACTTATTTGGGCGCGGCCCCTGCCGAAGTTGAGCAATTAGTTAGCAAACCGGTTGAAGAGGCCTTAGGGATTGTTAAAGGCGCTCGCAAAGTAACTTCCGTTTCGCGTGCTGGGCGCTCTGATGTGGTGCTGGAGTTTGATTGGGGCACCGATATGGATCTGGCATTGCTAGAGGTGCGCGAAAAACTGGATGTGTTATTTTTACCGCTAGATGTTGAAAAGCCGTTGCTGCTAAGGTTTAACCCGAATTTAGATCCTGTAGTACGTTTATCGCTTTCCAAACCCAATATGACGCAGGCCGATTTGGTGGCTATGCGCACCTTTGCGGAAGAGGATTTTCGTCGCCGTTTAGAATCCTTTTCCGGTATTGCCGCAGTGCGACCTGATGGCGGGTTAATGCAAGAAATTCAAGTCTTGGTTGATCCGCAAAAGCTAAGCCAATTGCAGCTGGATATCAGTTTGATCAGCCAACGCTTAAAAGCTGAAAATATTAATTTAGCGGGTGGCCGTTTGGATACGCCTGCTTATGATTATTTGGTTCGAACCATTAATCAGTTTGCCGAATTGTCGGAAATTGAGAACCTGTATTTAACCACGGTGGGCAATAGTCAAATTCGCCTAAAAGATGTGGCCACTGTTCGAGATGCTTTTGCTGATCGGCAAAGTATCAGTTATATCAATGGTAATCAGGCGATTGAACTGGCTATTTATAAAGAAGGCGATGCGAATTCGGTAAAAGTTGCTGAAGCCTTGCTCGCGCGCTTACCCGAGTTACGTGAAATGTTACCTTCGGGCTATCAGTTAGATGTGTTGTACGATCAATCTCAATTTATTAAACAAGCCATTGATGATGTAAAAAGCGCCGGTATTGTGGGCGGGATCTTGGCTATGCTCGTGCTGTATTTATTTTTACGGAATGTGTGGGCGACGGTCATTATTTCTGTGTCGATCCCGTTATCTGTTATTGCTACCTTTAATCTGATGTACGGTCAGAATATTACACTGAATATGATGAGCTTGGGCGGGATAGCCTTAGCGGTAGGATTGTTAGTGGATAATGCCATTGTGGTGCTGGAGAATATTGCGCGCTACAAGGAACAGGGCCTAGGGGCCAAAGAAGCCGCGATGAAAGGGGCTGGTGAAGTGGCGATGGCGATCACCGCCTCGACGTTAACCACCGTAGCGGTATTTTTTCCGCTCGTTTTTGTAGAAGGGATAGCTGGCCAATTATTTCGTGATCAAGCACTGACAGTAACGTTTGCATTATTGGTGTCGTTGGTGGTGGCGTTAACGCTTATTCCCACCATGGCGGCACGTAGCCGTGGCGCGGCTACATCCGATGCTAGCACGCCAATGTCTGACAATAGCCCAGACTCCTTGCCGTCACTGCGACCCACTCGCTGGTTCCACTGGCCTTTGTTACCCTTTCGCTTAGTAGGGCGTTTTGCCTATTTACTGCTCGTTAGTATTACTGTGCTGGGTGGGCTGTTATATAAAGGCATAGGCAAACTGCTTTATTGGATATTACGCCCTGCGGTACTTGCTGTACAAGCCACATTAAGGATGGCTGAGCATGCTTATTTACGTTTACTGCGTCTGGCGTTGGCAGCAAAAACCTTAACCTTTGTGATCACCTTAAGTTTGGCTGCAGCGTGTTTTAGTTTATTGCCGCGCTTAGGCGCCGATGTGATCCCACAATTGAGCCAAGGCGAGTTTTATGTGGATATTCAATTACCGGTAGGTTCGGCGATAGAACAAACCGATATCGTTTTGAAGCAGCTTGCAGAGCAGGTTAAAACCTATCCTGCAGTGGCACGTAGCTATGGTTTAGCAGGAACCGGTGCACAAATGACGGTGGATCCGGCCATTGGGGGGAGCCACTGGGGGCGTTTACATGTGGTGATGAAAGACGATGCGCTGGTTGAAGATGAAGCCTTAGTGCAAGAGCAATTACGTCAGCAGTTTGTGGCAATGCCAGGTGTGACTAGCCGTTTTGATCGGCCTCAGTTATTCAGTTTTAGTAATCCCTTAGAAATTGAGATCAGTGGCTACGATTTAGTGCAATTGGCTGATACGTCAGAGCGCATTATCGGTTTGTTAACACAAGAGGGACGTTTTACCGATATAAAGTCGAGTTTGCGACCTGGCCAGCCTGAAATTACCTTGTATTTTGATCACGCCCGTTTAGCGCAATTAGGCATGACGGCGCAACAGGTGGCGCGTCGGGTTGCGACCTACATTGGTGGCGAGGTGGCCGGACAGTATTCGTTAAATGATCGTAAAATTGATATTCGCGTGCGCTTGGATGAGCAATATCGTCAATACGAATTACAGTTAGCCGAACTGATCATTAATCCAGGTGCTAGCGAGCCGTTGCCCTTAAGTGCGGTGGCGGATATTCGTCGCGAAATGGGGCCCAGTGAAATAACGCGTGTTGGCCAACAACGGGTTGCAATTGTCAGTGCTAATTTAGCCTATGGTGACTTAGAGCAAGCCACCCTTGCGGCTGAAAGCGTATTGCAGCAAGTGGTGATGGCGCCTGGTCAGCAAGCCGCGGTTATGGGCCAGAGTGAAGAAATGGAAAAAGCCTATAGCTCATTAATTTTTGCGTTGTTGTTAGCGATTTTCTTGGTGTATCTGGTGATGGCATCACAGTTTGAAAATTTACTGCAACCCTTATTAATTCTGTTTACGGTACCGTTGGCCGGTGCTGGCGCCATTTTAGGCTTATGGCTCACGGATACGAGACTATCCGTTATTGTTTTTATTGGCTTGATTATGCTGGCGGGGATTGTGGTGAATAACGCCATTGTATTAATTGATCGTATTAATCAGCTGCGGGCAGAGGGTGTCTTGATGGTCGAGGCGATTATTCTCGCTGGCCAAAGTCGATTGCGTCCGGTCCTAATGACCACGTTAACCACGGTTTTAGGCTTATTGCCGTTGGCGCTGGGAACTGGCGAGGGGAGTGAAATTCGTGCCCCCATGGCAATAACGGTGATCTTTGGCTTGGGCATTGCGACCTTGTTAACCTTGGTTTTTATTCCGGTATTGTACAGTTTGCAATCTGAACGGACGGTATCTAAGGTGGAGGAGGCATAATGTCACAACAACCCCCCTCAGATTCTACTAAACCCCTGTGGTTAACGCGGCTGGCGCTAAGTCGGCCGGTGACAATTTGCATGCTGTTTATTTCACTCATTCTGTTTGGCGGTTTGGCTAGCCGGCTATTACCCCTTGAAATGTTTCCAGGTATTGATATTCCAGAGTTGTATGTCAGTGTGCCTTATCCGAATGCGAGCCCCGCAGAAGTCGAGCGTTTAATTACCCGGCCGCTTGAAGAGGCTCTGGCAACTGTCAGTGGCATCAAAGAGCTTAACAGTTACGCTAATGAAAATAGCGCTGATATTTCGTTAGAGTTTCGCTGGAGTGAAAATATTAGCAGCAAAAGTTTGGAGGTGAGAGAACGCTTAGACAGTGTTCGGCATTTACTCCCCACAGATGTTGAGCGCGTATTGTTGTTTCAATTTAATACCAGTGATATGCCGATCTTTCAGTTACGCATTTCATCCGAGCGCGATTTAGCCATGGCGTATGATTTGTTAGAACAACAAATTAAGCGCCCTTTAGAACGTATTCCTGGTATTTCTAAGGTAGAGCTGTACGGGGTAGAAAAACGTCAGGTCATTGTTCGCTTAGATCCAGATAAGATGCGCGCCTTACAAATTGATCCCGCCGCATTATTAACACAATTACGTGGTAGCAATTTTGCGCTCAGTGCGGGTGAGCTTCGCAACAGCGAGCAAAGTATTTTGGTAAAACCGCTTGGGGAATACCAGGAACTGGCGGAAATTGCTGCCTTACCGGTAAGGCCAGGATTGCAATTACGCGATGTGGCGAGCATTGAGCTGGAGTTACCGAAGCGTCTGGATGGTCGGCATCTTGATCAAACCTATGCCGTGGGGATGAATGTATTTAAAGAGTCGGGTGCCAATTTAGTGGAGGTTGCCTCTGCCGCGATGCAAGTGGTTACCGCGGCGGATAAAAATCCGGCGTTTAATGGCATCAGTTTATATGTGATGGACGACTTAGCCGATAATGTGACCAAATCTTTAAGTGATTTACTGCAAGCCGGAGCGGTTGGTGCCTTGCTCTCTTTTGTGGTGCTCTATCTGTTTTTACGCCATCTTACGACCACGTTAATTGTGGTGCTCTCGGTGCCTGCGGCCATTATTGTGGCGCTCGGGGCCATGTATTTTATGGGGTACAGTTTAAATATCCTCAGCATGATGGGTTTAATGTTAGCCATCGGCATGTTGGTTGATAATGCGGTAGTGGTTACTGAAAGTATTTTTCGAGAGCGCGCTGCCGGGGGCGATGTGCGTGCAGCCACAGAGCGTGGCGTTAAGCGCGTAGGATTAGCGGTGTTAGCGGGCACGGCCACTACTGCCATTGTATTTTTGCCAAATATTATTGGTGAAAAAATGCAATTGACCATCTTTTTAGAGCATGTCGCCATTGCGATTTGTTTATGCTTGGCGATTTCGCTGTTGCTGGCACTAACACTGATCCCTTTATTAACAACCAAGCTAACTGTGCAAGCGGTCTCTGAAGTGCAAGAAACCTGGTTAGAGCGTGTCTATCGGCGTGGGTTAACCAAGGTGATGTATTGGCCTAAAACCGCGACATTTTTAGCAATCGTGGTGTTATTAAGTACGGCGTTACCTTTTTCTAAGGTGGGTAGTGGCGGAGAAGATCAAGAAGATTCCAGCCGCATTTTTATTAATTATAACGTGCAAGGTAACTACAGTTTAGAAGAGGTTCGGGCGGAAGTAACAGCGATGGAGGCATTTCTTTATGCCAATCAAGAGCGCTTCTTTATTGAGTCGGTATACAGTTATTATCGGGCGGGGCAGGCACAATCTACGTTGATGCTGCAGGAAGAGTTACCCATTCCTTTAGCTGATTTAAAAGAACGTATTCGAAGCGAATGGCCAGCTTTGGTGCGCTCTCGGCCAGGTTTTGGCTTTGGTAATCGTAATAATGCGCTGCGCGTGAATTTATTTGGCCACTCTACCGAGCGATTGATGCAGTTAGCTAATGAATTACAGCCCGCATTATCACAGTTACCCACGTTAGCGGAAGTGACCTCGGATCTTTCACGCGGTCAGCAAGAGATCCAAATTCATTTAAAACGGCCTGAGTTGGAGCGGCTAGGTTTGGCGGCTGAACAGATTGCCCAAAGCACGGCATTAGCGTTACGTGGGGTAAATTTACGGACCTTTCGTAGCGCTGAGCAGGGTGAGTTATTGATCCGATTAATTTACGATGAGCGGATTGGTCAATCTTTGGTCGAGTTGGCCGATTTACCGGTGGCGGTTGTCAGAGGCGTAAATATTCCTTTGTCGCAGGTGGCCGATTTAAATGTCGTTCCGCGATTACAGTCTATTCGACGCTTTAATCGTGAGACGGGCGTAGCACTGCAATTAGCTTTAGCTAAAGATGTCACCATTGAACAAGCGCGTGCTGAGATTGATAAATTAATGCAACAGGTGCAATTGCCTGAGGGCTATCGTTGGTCTTATCAGGGGGGCTTTAATCGACAGAACGAAGAGCAACAAGTGATGATTGTGAACATGCTGCTGGCACTTGCCATGATTTATATTGTGATGGCCGCATTGTTTGAATCCTTATTAATGCCTAATGCTGTGATTGCCAGTTTATTGTTCTCGTTTGTGGGCGTGTTTTGGACCTTTTGGTTTACCGGCACCAGCTTAGGTGTGATGGGCATGATTGGTATGTTGGTGTTAATGGGTATTGTGGTAAATAACGGTATTGTGTTGGTTGATCGTATTAATCAAGATCGCATGTTATTTCCAGAGATGCCGCTTAAAAATCTGATTATTAGCGCATCGGCTGCACGTTTAAAACCGATATTAATGACCGTTTCGACCACCGTGCTTGGACTAATTCCATTAGCGTTGGGAGGCACCGCTATTGGCGGGAATGGCCCAAGTTATGCGCCTATGGCGATTGCGATTATTGGCGGGTTAGTTTTTTCTACATTAACCAGTTTACTGCTTGTTCCTCTAAATTATTATGGCTTGGTTACCTTACGCCAAGCGACGCGTCGGCTGTTTCAGCGCAGTAGCCGTTGGCAGCGACGATTGCTTGTGAGACGTTAATAATATCAATGAGGGATCTTGTTTTGTTCAACGGCTGATATGAGTGCTAATGCTGACTGGTTGTTGGCGTTAGCGCTTAGCTTAAGAACATTCTTAAGTGCCATGTTGTATTTTGTAAAGTAAATGCGTATGATCTTATCGTCCTAAGGGAGTAATCGGCCGCCAGGCGCTTATATCAACATACTTGTGCCCCATGCACATGGTGTAAGCAGCAAACAAAGTTAACCTTGTTTGTGCGATGAGACTTAAGACACAGTACCAGCCCATAGCGGGAGTTGGTGTTGTGTCTTTTGTTTATACTCCCGCTACAGATAGGATTTTATGGACGCGCTTTTCTCTTCATTTACTGCCGTTGCTATTGCTGAAATTGGCGATAAAACGCAATTACTGTCACTTTTTTTAGCGGCACGTTTTCGTAACAAAACAGCGATTATTTCAGGTATTTTAGTGGCTACGCTACTTAATCATGCGGCATCGGCCTGGCTTGGCGTATGGATTTCGCAGTTTATTCCCACCACATGGGGACCTTGGTTATTGGGCGGTTCATTTATTGCAGTAGGTTTGTGGTTATTGATCCCCGATAAAGACGATAGCGAGGACAACGCGGTATTAAAATACGGCGCTTTTGTAGCAAGCTGCGTTTTGTTTTTTCTGGCGGAGATTGGTGATAAAACCCAAGTGGCGACAGTGATTTTAGCGGCAACCTTTGACAATGCTATTTGGATGGTTATTTGGGGCACCACACTAGGTATGTTGGCTGCCAATGTCCCTGTTGTATTCGCGGGCAGTTGGTTACTACAAAAAATTTCGTTGGATTGGGCGCGTCGCACAGCATGTATAGTTTTTATGGTTTTGGGGATATTCACAATTTTAATGTAGTAGTGTGAAAAATCAGGTAAAGAGTATGCTAATGTTATTAAACAAAGCGTGTTGGGGTATTTGCCGTACTTAAGGTGTTTATATGTCAGTGTTGCAGCGAAATAATGTTAGAGTTTTGGGTAAACCCTCTGATCCAGTACTGCTTTTTGCACATGGTTTTGGTTGTAATCAATCTATGTGGGATTCGGTAGCATCTGCTTTTATTGGAAATACTTATCAAATTTTATTTGATTATGTCGGCAGTGGACAATCCGATCTTCGTTGTTATCAATTTGAACGTTACGCGAATCTTCAAGGTTATGCTCAGGATGTAATCGAGATTTGCGATGCCTTAGGGCTTGAACGCGATGTTATCTTTGTTGGGCACTCTGTAAGTTGCAGTATTGGGGCGCTCGCTGCCGTAGCGCGTCCAAATTTATTTCGTGAGATGATTTTCTTGGGTGCTTCGCCCTGTTTTCTAAACGATCCACCTCATTATAGCGGGGGATTTGACAAAGATGATTTAGAAGGTTTGCTTGCCTTAATGAATCAGAATTATGTTGGGTGGGCAGAATATTTGGCACCTGTTGTGGCTGGACCTGATAATAATCCAGAGATTGCTGGGGAGTTATCGAACAGTTTTTGTTCAACAGATCCGGTTATTGCGCAGCATTTTGCCAGAGCCACATTTTTCGCCGATAACCGTGATGATTTTGCAAAAGTAACCGTCCCTAGCCTGATTTTACAACACCAAGATGATGTTTTGGCATCTGTGGCTGTGGGCGAATTTTTACATAAACAACTTAAACATAGCCAGCTTAAGATCCTCGATGTTGCTGGACATGCGGCTCACATGAGTCACCCAGGATTAGTGATCACTGCAATACAAGATTATTTAAAGGAACGGGATATTCTGTGAGTATCACCGATGAATTATCGGCGTTGCCTTGCTCATTAATTATTACTGATGCCTTTGGCAAAATAGTTTTTATGAATGCTCTGGCTAGGATAGAGTTTTTGCCAGAGCAAGTAACGCTTCCTACTGCAATTGAGCAGTTATTCCCGCCTGCGGCAAAAATTTTTTTGCAAACACATCTTTGGCCAATGTTACGAAAAGAAGGCCAAGTGAGAGAGTATTACCTTAATATTAAAAGTAAATTGGGTACTTCAATACCGATTCTGGTGAATGTGGCGGCAGGGGTATATTCTGGTGAATCTTGCTATCGATGGGTATTGTTACCCGCGTATCAACGTGCCAGTTTTGAGCAAGAGCTGTTAAACGCGCGCCAACAAAGTTTACAGTATGCTCAAGAGGTTAGTGTCTTAAAGCAGCGCTTACAAAATATTCTTGATGCAGCACAAGACATTGCCATCATGACATTAGATCAAATGGGGGTTATTCAATTCACCAATCTTGGCGCGGGGAAATTACTCGGTTATCCGTACAATGAGTTGGTTGGACAAAACATTGAGATGTTATTTTGTAATCATCAAGAGACTCATGCTGGGCTATTACGAATAAAATACTATCTTAACGCCATTTACACTATGCCCACCGCGATGGAGTCGGTACTTGAATTTGAATCGACGCTAGCCCAACAGTCTGGTGCGATTATCGATGTGTTATTGCAATTTCGTCCAGTGCCGGGAGAATCTAATGCATCTCCCAAGCAAATATTGCTGTTAGCCACTGATATTTCAAAACGTAAGCAATTAGAACGTTTACAAAACGATTTTGTAGCCACCATTAGCCATGAATTTCGTACCCCTTTAACTGCGATATTGGCCAGTTTAACCTTGTTAAGTCATCGCTATGAAAACGTGTTAGAGGAAAAAGCCAAAAGATTAGTCGATCTGTCTGTGATTAATAGCCAGCGATTGAAGCGTTTGGTGAACGATTTACTGGATTTAGGCGATATTACGAGTGGTAATGTTACGATAAATCTACAAAGCTGCGCCCTTGAGCAATTAATTGAGAGAGCTGTTAATGAACAGACGCAGGCGAGTAAGCTTAAACAGATAACCTTGAACGTGTTAATGCCTGAGCATGTTCCCTCGGTGTGTACGGATCCAGATAAGTTTCACCGAGTGCTTGTAAATTTATTGTCTAATGCCATTAAATTTTCGCCTGTGAATTCGACTGTGAATGTGCAGGCTACCGCCTATGCGAGTTGCGTGGTGCTACGAATTGAAGATCAGGGATGTGGCGTAAAACCCGAGTTTGAATCTCGATTGTTTACGCAATTTACACAAGAAAACAATGCCAGTAATCGCGAATACGAAGGTTCAGGTTTGGGGCTGGCGATATGTAAGGGATTAGTTAATGCCATGGGCGGCGAAATTGGTTATCAATCAGCACAGCCTCATGGCGCAATTTTTTGGTTTAGTTGCTTACGGGGTTAATTAATTTCAGCATTTTTTGTTTCGGCTGTAACGATAAACACCAAGCAGCAGTAGGCAACCAATCACTCCCCAGCTAACGCTTCCTCCGCCACGGTACTGGCTGCTTTTTACCACTTTGATATCGTTAGGTTGCGTTTTTAATCGCGTGGTAAAGGTGTCCAATTCTTGTGTTAATTGGCTGATCATATGCTGGCTGGCTGCATGGAAGCCTTGTTGGCTATCTTGACGCAGCTCTTCTGCTAAATTTATTGGCGTAGAACGCCCTTTAATGTGACTTATCCCAGGAGCACGAAACAGCAGCTTACGGCTTTTGATGTCATAAACAGCGGTATCCATTAAGGTACTGGTATCGTTTTTCTGTCCTGATACGAAATAGGCGCCAATCAATGTCCAGTAGCTTAATGCCGCTTTAGATTCATGACTAAATTGCATTTGATCAAATGAGATTAATGCAACGACATCAATCCCAAACAGCGCTTGTAGCTGATCTAAATTGGTAAAACTACCTTGTGGTCTTAAGTAGTTGCTAGGAATAATCTGAATATTACCGATATAAGGCTGCGTTTTAAAATGCTGGGCCATGTTTTCCAGCATAGCTAGTTTAGCAGTTTCATCTAATAGCGAACCCTGTTGTGCGCTAAGTGCAAAAGGATGTTGTCCCTTTTGATAGCTACGTTCCGAGGGGACAAAAGCGATACCCAATCGGATCGGTAAGGTGAGTTCTGGAATGCTTTGTACAATGTGTACGTCAGCAGTATTGGGATATAGGTACTCGACCACACTGCTGCGACTGCCCGATTGTTGGCTGGCGCAACCCACTAAACACACGCAAAGGGTGAGTGTGGTAATGAGATGTTTGAACATTTGCGGCATTTTTTAGCTCCTGTAGTGGCGATGATGTTGTTATATGACAACAGATAGCGCTGACATGATTGACGACTTCAGCCATTAAGCTAGCGTTAAGTTTCTTATTTTGCTACCTTTATAATCTAAGTAGCATTGATGAGTGCTGTTGGTATTAATTTTTGATACTTTTTCTTTCGAAATGACAAGAGGCGAAGATGTCACAAAGCGCGGCGCTGGTTTTAACGTTAAAGCAGGCGTTAAAGCAGCAAGGAATAACCTATGCACAGGTTGCGGAGCACTTGGCCATCAGTGAAGCCAGTGTAAAACGCATGTTTTCGCTGCAGCAATTTACGTTGCAGCGCTTAGAGCACATTTGTCAGCTATTGCATTTAGATTTTGTGGATTTATTGCAACTGCTGCAACAGTCTCAAAGACAAATTAGTGAGCTTACCGAGCAGCAGGAATTGGAGCTTACCGCAGATCTCGGGCTTTTACTTGTGGCGGTATCGGTGCTTAACCATTGGACGATAAATGATTTGGTAACATGGTATCGCTTTACGCCAAGCGAATGTTTACAAAAATTGATTAAGTTGGATCGATTACATTTGATTGAGTTACAGCCGAATAATCGTATTAAGCTGCGTATAGCAGCAAATTTTAGTTGGCGAGATAATGGGCCGATTCAGCGTTTTTTTCAGCAACAATTAGCCGCTGAGTTTTTTAATCATCGGTTCACAGAGCAAGATGAGAGTATGCTGGTATTAAATGGTATGTTGTCGCGTGCCAGTAATCAGGTATTTCAGGGCAAATTACGGCGATTAGCCAGAGAGTTTAACGAATTGGTTCAGCACGACAGTGGATTACCGCTGGCGGATCGTTTTGGGGTATCAACTGTTTTAGCTATGCGTAATTGGCGATTTGGCGTATTTAAAACCTTTTTGCGCGCGGATGCCTCCTAGCCTAGTCCATGTTTCAGCTGTGGTTAAGCCTGATGGGTATAAAACATGTATGACATTAATTTATGAGGTTTATTATGCGTAATTCATTCGGTATTGCGGCAATTCTTTGGTTTAGTGGTGTACTTGGTTCAATTGCCCATGCTTCTACGGTGATAACAGAGCAAAATATTACGCGTTATGAAGCTGCATTGCCTGAGCTGGCGCGTATTGAGCAAGATGATCCCAGTAGTCTTAAGTATTTGCGCCTGGCCAAGCATTGTGATTGGGCGTTACATGCCAGCGAATTACGTGCCAAAGAGCAGGGCAAAGGCTATTTAGCGCAAGTTGATCAGGTACTGACCAAGCATCAACTTACCCCTGCGCTTTTTATTGAATTAACCGCTAAAGGTGCGTGGCCGGTGTTACAGTCTATGCAGCCAGTATTAGCGATGACGGAGCAAAGTTTGCCTTTTTTACCAGAGACACAGCGCAAACTGGCTGAGCAGAAGATTGCTCAAACCAATCAAATGCGCGGCGTCATTGGTCCCTGTTTAACCGATGCCGATAAACGCGCTTTGCAACAGTATCAACAGCGTTTTATTAATTTAGCGACAGGTTTACCTGGTTTGGCGTTTTAATACCCACCACGTAAATAAACTGGCAGTAAAAAACATTAAAACACTGTAGCTGCTCGGGGCAATAGACATGGCACTGTTTTGTAAAATACCTGTCGTGATCAGCAGTGCTAAGGTGCCGTTTTGTAACCCGACTTCTAAACAAATGGTGCGTGCTTGCTGCTCGTTATGCAGCACGTATCGTCCTAGTGCATAGCCTGCGAACATGGTAACCACGTTAAGTGTTAAGGCTGCGGGACCGCTTAATACCATGTAATGCCAGAAATCACTCCCTAGATCTGCCGCAATACTGATAATAAGTAATACTAATACGATTACAGAAAAACGACTGATCATGGGCTGCGCGCGTTTAGCAAATGCGGGCCATTTGGCGTGAATCGCCATACCCAAGAGCACGGGAAAAACGCTAACAATCATTAAGGTTAACCAAGTGCGTATCAGCGGTAACGCAAGCTGGCTATTCTCCCCAAGATAAAAATGGATGGCCCATGCGGCCAAAAAGGGCAGTGTGAACGGGGTAATTAACCCTAACATGGCGGTAAGTGATATGGAGAGACCTACGTCCGCTTTGCTTAAATAGCTATACAAGTTTGAGGTTGTACCGCCCGGGCACAGCGCTAAAATAAAGAGCCCAACGGCTAATTCTGCTTGTATGCCAAACAGGCTTATAACGAGCAACGCGATAATTGGCAGTAATACCAACTGTGCGAGTGTACCGATGATAAAGGCTTTCGGTGCCCGCAGCACATGCTTAAAATGCTGCACTTGTAGGCTCATGCCCACGCCAATCATAATAAGTATTAAAGCCAGCGGCAGACCAATTTGGGTTAAGCTTGCAAACATATCTAATTCATATTTCTGGGGAATAGCTTACGCTACCTTGTTGTTCTACTCAGGGCAAGCGGCAAAGTACTGAAAGTTTTGCCGGTTACATGCACGCCGGTTCGATATGCACGATAAGTTGAATCCCCAATGTCGCGGCCTGCTGCTCGGCGATATCAGCTAATTGATGTGCTTGGGTAACTGACCACGTACCCGGTACCTGTAGATTAACGTGTGCAAAGGCTTGTGTTGCTGCACCTCGCGTTCGTAATTGACAAAAAGTGATAGGCGGTGCAGCACAGGGCGTTATTGTGTCAGGCAGCGTCTGCGTATGTTGAGTGCATAACGCATCCAATGTTTGCTGTAGCTGATCGTTTTGTTCTTTGGGTAAGGCTTTGTCCATCAGTCCATTGATGGCACTGACCAAAATGTGGCCTGCTTCACGTAAAATATGCAGCGCCACTAGCATGGCAACGGCTGCGTCTAGCCAGTTAAGTCCGCTTATTGCCGCTAAACCTACCCCAATAATAACCCCTGCGGTGGTCCAGACATCGGTTAGCAAATGTTGTCCATCACCTGCTAATGCTGGCGATTTATAGTGCTTACCTGCGCGCACTAGTAGTATTCCTACACATAAATTTATTAAGCTCGCGATAGCGCTGAGTAGTGTGCCGACACCTAAGGCCGCAATAGGTTGTGGATTGAGTAAACGCTCGAATGCGGTAATAAAAATGGCTATAGCGGCAACTAAAATCATCCCGCCCTCAAAGGCTGCGGAAAAATATTCGGCCTTACTGTGGCCAAAAGGATGTGACAGATCTGCGGGGCGCTGAGCAATACTGACCATCCACAATGCAAAGCCTGCACCAGCCACATTTACGGCAGACTCCATAGCATCTGATAAAAACCCTACGGAGCCTGTTAAATACCACGCTAAGGTTTTTAAGGCCATAGTGAACAAACCGGCACATAGAGACACGACTAATAATTCTCGGGGACGCAAGGTGCGCATAATGAGAGCCTAAACGAGTTTGATAACTGAAGTGTAGTGCTTTAAACGTTAACAGAGTGAAATAATAACAGTTGGGCAATACGCATTGGATATTTGTTTCGCAAACCGTCGATATTTACGGTAAAACGTACATTACCCTCGTTACGAATAGGCTAGTACTTCACGATGACAAACAACGTGACCATTTTGGTCGATGTACAAAATATTTACTATACCAGCCGTGAAGCGTTTCAACGCAATTTTGATTATAACGCCTTTTGGCGTCAAGCTACGGCAGGGCGCACGGTAGTAAAAGCCATTGCGTATGCCATTGATCGGGGTGATGAAAAGCAGCGACAGTTCCAAAACATTCTGCGTGCTATTGGTTTTGAGGTAAAACTTAAGCCTTTTATTCAGCGGGCTGATGGCTCAGCGAAAGGTGATTGGGATGTCGGGATCACCTTAGATGCCATTGAATACGGTCAGCATAGCGACATTTTGGTGCTGGCGTCGGGCGATGGCGATTTCGATTTATTGTGCAATAAATTAGTACAGCAGTTTCATACTCAAGTGGAAGTCTATGGGGTAGAGGGGTTAACGGCTCAGGCCTTAGTTAAGGCAGCAAGCCGTTTTGTGCCGATAGATTCGCGATTATTGTTATAGCACGTTGACACTATGACATTATAATTTTGGTTGCTGGTTGCTGGTTGCTGGTTGCTGGTTGCTGGTTGTGGTTGCTAGGGCTTAGTGGGTGCCAATTCATTCAAAAATTGCAAACGCAATAATTCTTGTTCATCGGGTTGCCAGGGCGCATCCGATAACTGGTTTAGGCCATAAAATTCCACGGGGTATTCTGCCTGCTCACTGCTCCCAAACAAACTTAGCTCGCCTGGTGATCCTGAGCGTCGTTCTAACACAAAGGTGTTAAGCCGATAAGGACCTTCGTGACCGGCTAATACTGCCTTAAAGGCGCGTAAGGGCAGGGTTGCGTTGCCAGTATTTAAGTAGGTTGTGGCCACAAGGTGTGCAATAGGCTCGCCTTGTTCGCTAAATAAATTAGCACGTAAGCGATAATGCCCGGCTTTACTAACGTCGAGTTGCACAGGGATCACTAAATCTGAACCTTCAGCAAAGCCGTCATTTACCCCAACAATTTTGGCTGTCGGTTGTTGATACTCAATGCCAGTATGTAATTGTTGCTGCTGGCCGTTTGCAGTAAAACGAATGGCAAGTTTTAAGGGACCCTGCCAAGTAGTATTGGCAGCCACTGTTACCTGATAACCCTCGGTGTCAGCTTCCATGGGGATTTCAGTTAATAGCTCGCCAGTATTTTCTGCAAACAAAGACAGAACAACCTCACTGGCTTGGATCCCCGTCAGCAAAAGTGCGGTAGGTATTTCGTCGGGATAAATAAAACGGTATTGGGTTAACACAATGGCGGCACTGGCACCGCCTTCTAAAGGGATAGTTTGCACAGCATACTCATTGGGGGTAAGCAAGTGATGGTCGGCTGCCGATAACGGTCGAGAATAGGGCGGATAACGAAGCTCTTCGGCATAAGCTTGGGCGATCTGGGCAAATTGCTCAGCCATAGGCGCTTCGATATTTTCAGTAATGTTCAACTGTGCCGGTGCAGCTGCGCCAGATACCTCAGGTTGTGCAGCTTGAGATGTCGGCGCAACCTGAGGCAATGCATTACCTGTTGGGATGGGCGGCGTATTACTCGTTAATCGCCACAGTATTAACAGCACAACGATGATTAACACGGCTAAGCCGCCCAAGCGTTTTTTCATTGGTATGGCACATTAATGTTCATTAATGATCGGTGTCCTAATTTGCTGCTTGAAAAACCAGCGGAGACATGGCTTGTCGTTCGGAACCGCTGACAACACGATAACGTGAGGCAAAGAATAACCAACCACGCGTTTCGTCATAACTGCTAAAACTTAATAGTTTTTGATCAGTGTAGCGAGCGCTGTTTCTGGCGACGGTGATATTACCTTGGCGTTGTTGACCAATAACCTGATTATGGCTGTATGCCTCGCTCATCAGCATGGGAAAATGCAAAGGCATAAAGGATGTAACGCCGCTGCTTTGGCTGACTAGTTTACCATCAAAGGCCACATTAGTCGCACAGCTATCAAAGCTGCTTGCTCGAGACGCACCGCAACTTGAGTGACTGGCGACTACGCCATCATCAGTGCCAGGTAAAAATGCACCCGTAGCGCCTAAAAAGTCTGAGCCTGCGCCGACAAAACGTAACCGCGGTACCCGACTGTCAGGGAAGGCCGCGAGCTGCCGAGCGGTGTTTACCCGTAAATCATTTAATACCCCTACGTTGTTGGCATTGGGTAGTTGCCCCAGCCATAACGATAAGGCTAATTGTAACGTCCGGTCAAAAAGGCCACCACCTGTGGCAACATTTACCGCTAAATCTGCTAGCTCGGAGCCGCCACCTGCTCCAGCAAAATCAAAGGTTGCTACAATATTTAATGGGCGTAATCCAGCGTTTTGTAACCACAGTGCTTGGTTGTCTAAAATATAGCGAGTCACTAAATCGCCGGTAGAGTGGGTGACAAATACACAGCCAGGATTACAGGTATTATTAATCGACATTTGACGCAGTTTTGGCCAAACGTATTGGGTAGCAATTTGCCCAGTAATACGCTCGTGTGATGGCCAATCAATTCTGACCTCTGCGCGGGTCCCCCAAAACTCACTCCAATACGCCGCGCCATTTTGGGTAACTTGGCTAGCGTTAGGGCGGCTAGCAAGATTATCGGGTTGGAAACCATGCACTAACACCACGGGGTAACCACCCACCGCAGCGTGTGCAGTAACACTTAAAAGTGCGGATATAAATGCTGCGCCACACAGCCGACGTAAAATTTTCATGGCAAAACCTCGTTAACTTATTATTTTTCTAATGTACAGGGCGAAGCCTTACACAATTAACAGGCCTACCCATAGCATTCAACGCCACGTAATTGCGGCAAATAAAAAATAAACTAACCTGATAATTTTGCAACAGATGCAGGCTGTGGAAAAAGCATATGATTATGCTGTTTTAGCCCGCTGTTGTTTAAATCTGTAACCACATAATAGGTAAATGGGGTGTCTATGAGCTTTTCGCGTTTACGCTGGCATAAGTGCTGTGGTAAGACATTGTTTAAAGTATTAGCTCGAACTATTTTTATTATTTTTTATCCGCCTACCGTTTTCCTAAATTTCCCGTGTTACTCCAACTCAGTTAGGCCTAAGTTAGGGGGATTGCCACGGGGGAGAGCATGATAAAGGTTATTTGGTTTTGTTGAGTAACGCTTTTAAATCGGCAAAGGGATTATGGGTAGCGGGTGCAACTTTTTGTTCGGTTGTACCGCCATAAAGTACAAATTCATGAAATTTATTATGCTCATTGTCGTGGCAATAAATGCATAATAATTCCCAATTACTGCCATCGGCAGGGTTGTTGCTGTGATTATGATCGATGTGGTGTACAGTGAGTTCGCGTAAATTAGAGTGCACAAACTCCCTAGCGCAGCGGCCACACACCCATGGATACATTTTTAATGCTTTATCACGGTAACCTTGTTCCTGTTGTTGATAGGCTTGGGCACCGCTGCTAGTTTTGTTCATGATGGTCCTGATTAACTATGTTATTTAACATGGTATATTGCACTTAGAAGGTTTGGCTGATACTAACAATTTAATAAGAATATATTCAAGAAACGATCAAGTTTAAACGATGCTTTTGTTGGTTTTTTCTGAGAATTTTGGTGTAAAGGTATGCACCTCGGCGCCTTTCATTAAAGTGTTACTCATTTTCATCGGCCATGGGGGTAATCATGATTGTTAGACTGCTCTCGATTGCGGCACTTTTACTGGTAAGTTATCAGCTACTGTCGTTATCATTTGTTGCTAAGCGGCCTGTAGCCTACGTACTAAAAGAATCGGCAGAACAAAGGATGCAGCAGCAACTTTGTCAAACGCCTGTGCTCTGGCGAATTGGCCAATTGGATTCGGCTTTTGCATTAACCGCAGAACAAGCTGAACAAGCGGCAGCTAATGCCGCTGCTCAGTGGAATAAAGCTATTGGCATAGATGTGTTTCGTTATGACAGCGTTAACGGTTTTCCAATAAATTTTCGTTATGATGAGCGCCAGCAAAGGGTGCTGCAGCAAGCTTTACTACTCCGAAATATTCAGCGCTATGACACTAACATTGAACGCCGAGCTGATGCGCTGGCGCAGCAGAGCGAGTTGTTGCAGCAGCGACAACATGAGTTTAACCAACAAAGCCAGCAATTTACTGCTGATATTGCTAATTTTCAACAACAAGCGTCGAGAGCCAAATTACAAAACGTTTCTGAATTAGAGCAGAAACAGCGGCAGTTAGCACAGCGTCAACAGCAGCTGCAACAACAAGCTGAGCAATTAAACGCGCAGCAGATGCAATTAGAGCGGGAATACCTCTATCTGAATGACACCCTGAACGATCGTAATGCCTTACTACAAAATCAGTCAGCGCCCATCGCGGCTGAGGTCGGTTTAATGGAGATCACTAACGGTAAGCGAAGCATGACTATTTTTGCTTTTACTACCCTAGCTGCTTTACAACTGACGATAGCGCACGAGTTTGGTCATGCTATGGGGTTGGGGCATACTGATAACAGCGCTGCGTTGATGCACTATTCACTTAATCCACGGCAAACGGGTTTAACAGATGCAGATATTATCGCGCTTAAGCAGCAGTGTGGATTTTAAGCCGCTTTTATCGATATTTTTGAGATACGCTATGAGAATAATACTGCAAGTGGTTTTACTCCTGATATCTTTTAGCAGTTTCGGTTCTGATTGTGTGGTGTTATTACACGGTTTAGCTCGCAGTGCTGCGGCAATGGAAACTATGCAACAGGCGCTAGATAATGCAGGTTATTATACGGTTAATGTTGATTATCCGTCGCGCAACTATCCTGTCGAGACGCTTTCAGCTATGGCAATTCCACCTGCCTTAGCGAAGTGCGAGGCAAACAACAGTGAGCGTATTCACTTTGTTACCCATTCTATGGGCGGTATTTTGTTACGCGATTATTTGAAAGATCATCGTATTGCTGTCTTAGGGAGAGTGGTCATGTTGGGGCCACCGAACCAGGGCAGCGAGGTTGTTGATACCCTCAAAGATATCCCAGGTTTTGAGGCCTTTAACGGCCCAGCAGGTATGCAATTAGGAACCAGTAAGACAGACATCCCCAGACAACTGCCTGAGGTTGATTTTGAATTGGGCGTCATTGCCGGCACCCGCTCAATCAATCTTATGCTATCTACCATGCTGCCTAACCCCGATGATGGTAAGGTCTCAGTGGCAAATACCTACGTTAATGGGATGTGCGCACACGTCTCAATAGCGGTGTCGCATCCGTATTTGATGAAACGCCAAGCGGGTATTAAACAAACGCTTTATTTTTTGCAAAACGGCCGCTTCTTTGGGGAAGAGGCTAAGCAGTTTGATTGCCCGGCGCAAAGCGCGCTGTGATTATTAACCGCGTTATTCGCCTTTCCCCACGACACCTTGTATAATGCGCGCCCATGTTCCACTTAGGTGTTTAAATTATGTCCATTTCTGCTACGTCTTCTTCTCGCAAATCTGCTCCTGTAGCTCGGATGGCGCCTGATCGTGATTTATTTTCTTATCCTAAGTATTGGGCAGAATGTTTTGGTACAGCGCCGTTTTTACCCATGTCCCGCAAAGAAATGGACGAGCTAGGCTGGGACAGTTGTGATGTGATTTTGGTTGTAGGTGATGCTTATGTGGATCACCCTAGCTTTGGTATGGCGGTAGTGGGCCGTATGCTAGAAGCCCAAGGTTATCGGGTTGGTCTTATTTGCCAACCCGATTGGCATAGCAAAGACGACTTTATGCGTTTGGGCAAGCCGAACCTATTTTTTGGCGTGTCTGCCGGAAATATGGACTCGATGATTAACCGCTATACTGCCGATAAAAAACTGCGCCACGATGATGCCTATACCGCCGGTGATATTGGTGGCAAACGGCCTGATCGCGCAGTAACGGTATATACCCAGCGTTGTAAAGAAGCATTTAAAGATGTTCCGGTCATTATCGGCGGTATCGAAGCCAGTTTACGCCGCATTGCCCACTATGATTATTGGTCTGAAAAGGTACGTCGTTCAGTCATTTTCGATGCCAAGGCCGACATCCTAATTTACGGTAACGCCGAGCGACCATTAATTGAAGTGGCCTATCGGCTTGCCAGTGGTGTGCCGGTGAGTGATATTCAAGATGTGCGCGGTACGGCGGTCATTCGTAAAGAAGCCTTACCCGGCTGGCGTGGCGTCGATTCTACTGCACTGGATAAAATTGGTAAGATTGATCCTATTCCAAATCCTTATGGCGCCGATGATATGGGCTGCAGTAGCTACTCAGAATTTGCCAAAGCCGGTATCGATTTAACCAAACCGGTTGAAGTGGAAGCTAAACCTATATTGGTCCAACCTGCGCGGCAAAAACCGTGGGAACAAACCTACGTTAAACTACCAGCCTTTGAGCAAGTGAGCGTCAATAAACCTTTATATGCCCATGCGTCACGCATTTTACATCAGGAAACGAATCCAGGCTGTGCTCGCGCCATTATGCAGCGCCATGGTGATCGCCATATTTGGGTGAATCCCCCGGCATTTCCCCTGAGCACCGAAGAGATGGATTTAGTGTTTGGTTTACCCTATCAGCGGGTACCGCATCCGGTGTATGGCAAAGAAAAAATTCCTGCGTATGAGATGATTAAAACGTCGGTCAATATTATGCGTGGTTGTTTTGGTGGCTGTTCGTTCTGTTCTATTACCGAGCATGAAGGACGTATTATTCAAAGCCGCTCGAAAGAATCTATTATGCGCGAAATCCAAGACATTCGCGACAAAGTACCGGGTTTTACCGGCGTTATCTCTGATTTAGGTGGCCCAACGGCCAACATGTATCGCTTAAATTGTAAAAACCCGAAAGCCGAGCAAACCTGTCGGCGGCCATCCTGCGTTTATCCAACCATTTGTGAACATATGGATACTGATCAAAGCCCTACGGTTGAGCTGTATCGTGAGGCGCGTAATTTACCGGGGATCAAGAAAGTATTGATTGCCTCTGGGGTTCGTTACGACTTGGCAGTAGAAGATCCGAATTACGTGCGTGAGCTGGTGCAGCATCATGTGGGTGGTTATTTAAAAATTGCGCCAGAGCATACCGAAAACGGGCCATTATCTAAGATGATGAAGCCTGGTATGGGAGCGTACGACAAATTTAAAGAAATGTTTGACCGCTTTAGTAAAGAGGCGGGTAAAGAACAGTATTTGATCCCGTATTTTATTGCTTCACACCCAGGCACCACAGATCTCGATATGGTGAATTTAGCGTTATGGCTAAAAGCGCGGGATTTTAGATTGGATCAAGTTCAGAATTTTTACCCAAGCCCGATGGCGAATGCGACTACCATTTACCATACTGAAATGAATTCGCTGAAAAATATCAATAAAGCGAACACGGAAGTGGTAGCGGTTCCTAAAGGCGAGCGGCAACGCCGATTACACAAAGCGATTTTGCGTTATCACGATCCAAAGGGGTGGCCGATGATCCGCGAAGCGTTGATTCGGTTAAATATGTCGCACCTTATTGGTCGTGGTAAAGACTGTTTGGTGCCACCTGAAACGAAAGATGAGCTGCAACAAAAACCGCAGCGAGGCGGAAAACCTGCGCTCACTCGGCATACTGGATTAAATCCTGCGGCTAAAGCGACCAAACCTTATAGCAAAGCAAAACCAGCGACCAAAGCCGTATCGACGCAAGGAAGCCACTCGCAACCTGCAAGCAAAAAAGCAGGAGCGAAGGGAGGTGCAAGCAAGCCACGATAGTGGCACTTGCTCCATTGCGTTTCACCCAGTGATTGACTTGGTAAAGTTATCCACACGCCTTATCAACACGACTTTAGCACCTATTGTCGTGTTGATAAGTTAAGATGAAGAAGTTCATCAGTTATTAATGTTTTACCGCTATACTTAGGCTAGTTTGCCCTCATTTTGCTTCGCATAAACAAGGAAAGGTTATGTCTGCTCCGTCTTTTCTCTCGCGTGTTTTTGGTGAATTTAGCTGGTCGGCGCCAGCCTGGCTTGCTGCCCTTGCGCTTTCTGCCCGAGCTAAACCTGTAGCATTTTTGGTAAAAGCCGTTGCGGTAGTGCTGCTGGTTGCAGCGAGCTTTTGGGCCGTGCAGTATTATCGGCATTTACCGGCCGCTCCCAAAGTTTATGCGGACCTTACGGCACCGGTTTTGGGTGAATATCGCGATGGCAAAGAACAGCCCACACCCTTAATCTTGCGTTTTTATCAGCCACAGAAAGACATGTTTGAAGGCGATAGCCAAGATCCCTCACGCATGTTGCCAGGACCGCACTTGCCCACCCAACCCACGTCCGCCTTAAGCGCTGCTAAGTTGGCGTTAGTGGGAGAAAAGCTGCCTGCAGGTGATACACTTAAGCCAGCCATTGCTGGATTTTGGCAATGGCTGGATGATAATACGCTGCAATTCGTGCCAGAAACTGCTTGGCCAGCGGGGCAAACTTATCAGGTAAATTTACCCAAAGCGTGGTTTGCTGATGGGTTATCTTTGGCTGAGCGCAGCTGGCAATTTAGCAGTGCTGAATTAACAGCACAACTGCAAGATCTGCGTTTGTATCAGGATCCTGAGCAATTGCCGGTGCGAAAAGTATTAGCGACGCTGGCGTTTAGTCATGCTGTTACCGAGCAAAGTGTTCGTGCCGCCACAACGCTGCGTTTACCTAAGAGTGGCGCGCGGGCTGGCGATACTCCCCAAATGCTGTCTTATACCTTACAAGCGGCTGAGCAAGATCGCGTATGGTATCTGCAAAGTGATGCCATAAGCTTACCCGAGCAAGAGCAGTTTTTGACTTTGCAATTGGCTGGTGGGGTCACTGCTGCAGTGGGCGCGGGTAAAATGCAAACGATGCAAGAGCAAACACTGCGTATTCCCGATGGCGCCACGGTGTTACAGGTCGTTACTGCGCAAATTCAACTGGTGAGAAATGCGCAAGATGAACCTGAGCAAGTATTACAATTAAGTTTGACGGAGCGGGTACGTTATACCGAGTTAGCTAAGCACCTTAGTGTGTATTTGTTGCCACCAAAACCGAATAAACAAAGTTGGTCTGCTGCGGAACTCACTGCCGCCTTGTTACAGCGTGCTGAAAACCTTACTTATGAATTGGCACCTGGGGCATTTGAACATGCGCAAGATTTTGCTGTATCACTCGATTTACCGGTTAACCGGCAAGTGGCTATAGTCGTTACTGCAGGCTTGTCTGGTTTAGATCAGTACCAATTAACGAAACCCTTCCAAAGTGTGTTAACGCTACCAGAGTACCCCAGAGAAGCAAAAATTGGCGGTGAGGGGGCTGTATTGTTGTTGTCGGGCGAACAAAAACTGCAATTAATTAGCCGTGGGGTTCCGCAACTAAAAGTTCGGCTTGCTAAAGTGTTACCGCAACATGTAAACCATTTAATTAGCCAAAGTGGCGGCGATGTCAGTAATCCCTTTTTTTACAATTATAGCTTTGGGCCTGAAAATGTAGCCGAGGTAACGGAGCACGTGCTAAGTGCCAATATTCGTGAACCGCAACGCAATCAATTTTTAAGCTTTGATTTGCAGCCCCATTTACAGCGTGCAGGGATGGGCGTCTACTTTGTTGAGCTTTATCAGCATAATCGTGAACATCCGCAATGGCGTGGCGATGTGTTAGACAAACGCTTGGTGTTAGTCACCGATTTGGGCTTAATGGTAAAACACCAAAATGACAGCAGTCAGCGAGTGTTTGTTATGTCGCTACTGAGCGGTGAGCCGGTGGCTGGCGCAGAGGTGCAGCTTTTAGGACGCAATGGCTTGCCGGTATTAAGCGCCACAACGGATGCACAGGGGCAGGCGCAACTGGGTGTGACGCAAGGCTTGCAAGGCGCACAGCAACCAGTGGTGTATTTAGTTAGCGCTAAGCAAAATGGCCAAACAGATAGCACCTTTATTCCCTATGATCGCTATAGCCGTCAGCTAGACTTTTCCCGTTTTGCAATTGAAGGGGAATATCAATCGTCGCAGCCTGATCAGCTAAAAGCTTTTCTGTTTAGTGATCGCGGTATTTATCGACCTGGCGAGCAAGTTCATCTGGCCAGTATTATTCGCCGCAGCGATTTAGATCCTGTTAACGCGGCAAACCTGTCGTTACAACTTACGGTAAATGGCCCCCGAGGGAATACGGTACAACAACAAAAATTTACCTTATCGCCACGTGGCTTACAAACCTTTAGTTTAAACACTGCGCAGTACAGCGACACAGGTGAATATTGGGCAGCTATACAGCTATTGGATGCGCAGGGGCGTACTCAGCAGCATTTGGGCGATATGCATTTTTCGGTAGAAGAGTTTTTACCGGATACCTTAAAAATTAGCAGTACCTTTAATCAACAGGCTACAGGCTGGTTGTTGCCAGAGGCGTTGGCATTGGAGGTGCAATTAGATAACTTATTTGGCAGTGCGGCGCAGCAACGCCGCGTTACTGCACGCTATGAGCTGATCCCCAGTGCCTTTGAATTTGAGCAGTATCCCGAATATCGCTTTGGTTTAAAAAACGATGATAGTGTGGTTCGTCAGCGCGAAACGTTACCAGAGCAACAAACGGACAGTGCAGGGCAGGTAAATTTTAGCCTGCCATTACAACGCTTTAGTGGTGGACAATGGCGTTTGCAGCTGTACATAGATGGGTTTGATGGCGCTGGTGGTCGTGCTGTGCAACATGGCCGTGCCACTTTGCTTGCCGCCAGTCCAATTCTGGTTGGGGTAAAGGCTGATGGTGATTTGGGATTTTTACAGCAAGCCCAAGCTCGGCAATTGCATTTTGTGGCAGTTGATCAGCAGTTGGCCTTGCAAGCTCAAACGGAACTTACTTTTAAATTGGTGCAAAAAACGCCCTTATCCAGTTTAGTAAAGCAAGCTGATGGCAGTTTGCAGTATCAAACTGTGCTGCAGCAAAAAGTCTTAAGTGAACAGCCGTTTGCCATACCAGAGCAGGGTGTTAGTTACACCCTTAATACGGCTGAGCCGGGCGAATATCAGCTGCAGTTGTTCAATAATTCTGGCGAGCTGCTTAGTCAAACGGAGTATACCGTGGTGGGTGCCGCTAATGTAACGGCAAAACTGGAGCAAAATGCCCAATTACAATTAACACTGAGTAAAACCGATTATCAAGTAGGCGAGTGGCTAGAGTTTAGTGTCACCGCGCCTTACCTTGGTAGCGGTTTAATTACGATTGAAACCGATAAAGTGGAAGCCTTCAGTTGGTTTAAAGCTGACAGTAGCCACAGTGTGCAGCGCATTCAAGTGCCGCCGGGATTGCAGGGGAATGCTTATTTAAACGTCAGTTTTGTCCGTGCTGCCGGTGCGCCAGAGTTATTACTCAGCCCGCTGAGTTATGCCGTGCAGCCGTTTAATATTGCCCGCACCGATCGTGAATTACGTCTCACTTTAACCGCGCCCGAGCTGGTGCGACCCGGTAAAGAATTTTCAATTTCGTTAAATAGCAACCAGCCTGCGGATGTGCTGCTGTATGGCGTAGATGTGGGGATCTTGCAGGTAGCCGATTATGACTTACCGGATCCTTTAGGCTTCTTTTTACAAAAGCGGGCGCTACAGGTGCGCAGTATGCAAATGCTCGATTTAGTCTTGCCAGAGTTTAGTGCTTTACAGCGGCTACGGGCGGGGATCGGCGGCGATCGAGAGCGTATCATGGTTACAGGTTCAAGAATGGATGCTAACCTCAATCCGTTTGCCCGACGCGTCGATCAGCCCGGCGTGTTCTGGCTGGGGGTGGTAAAAACCGATAGCACAGGCACCGTGCACCAAGCGCGGTTGCCAGACACCTTTACCGGCGCAGTAAAACTAATGGCGGTAGCGGTATCAGAACACGCATTGGGGGCGACTAGTCAAGATATTCGGGTACGAGGTCCTTTTGTGTTGCAGCCAGATGTGTTGACGGTGGTAGCGCCAGAGGATGAATTTGACATCAGTTTGTCGGTGACTAATCTGCTGCAAGGCTCTGGTGATGCCTTAGCATTAACCCTGACAACCACCGTGAGTGAAGGATTAAGGTTACTGTCGGCATCAAGCCAGCAGATCACTGTGGCAGAGGGTAGCGAACAGGCCTTGCGAATGCGTCTAAAAGCGGGCGCCTTGCAAGACGCAGCCACGCTGGGTGAAGCCCGTGTGCGCTTTACTGTGGCGACAGCTGATGGACAAGAAAGTGCCACGCGCGAGCTTGGTGTTAGTATTCGCCCAGCGGTGCCCTATTTGCGCCAGCTTACCTTTGGCCACAGTGCGCGTGGCCAGCAAAATTTAGCGACCACGCCACTATTACCGGTTCTTGCTGAGCGACAGTTAACTGCAGGCAGCAGCCCATTATTATTAGTTGATAGATTAAGCCATTATTTGGATACCTATCCACATGGCTGTACCGAGCAAATGGTCAGTCAGGTTTTCCCATGGATCCCATTGGTGCAGCAGCCACATTTTCAGGCGCAATGGCCGCAGTTAAACGAAAGATTTGCTAAGGTGCTGCAGGCGTTATCTGAGCGGCAACAAAGCGATGGCGGTTTTGCATTTTGGCCAGGGCAATCTTACAGTGCTGAATTTCCCTCGGTGTATGTGATCCAGTTTTTAATTGAAGCAGAGCAACAAGGCTTTGCGGTGCCGCATTACCTACTTGATCGCGCCTTAAATTATTTACGCAGCCTTAGTCGGTTAAATGGCGCTAATTTATACCAAGCAAGGTTACGGGCGCAGGCGATTTATTTGTTAAGTGTAAAAGGCGAGCAAGTGAGTAATGCCCTCACCAGCTTACATGAGCGATTAGAGCAACAACATGAAAACCGCTGGCAATCTGACAGTACAGCGGTTTATATGGCGGCCAGCTATCAATTATTGCAACAACCGGCATTGGCAGAAAGTTTGATCAGAAACTATCGGCCGGGTCAGGTATCGCAATTAGAACGCAATTATCAACCGGCTAGCCAAAATGTGCAGCCGTTTGCTAGTAGCCAGTTCCAATCGCAGTTTAATTTAGATAGCCAATATTTGTATCTGTTAGCACGGCATTTTCCAGAGCGGGCAAAACAGCTTACTAGCGCACAAATTTTGGCGCAGCTCGCACCGCTGTTTGCTGGCGATTATCATACACAAGCTGCAGCCTACAGTATTTTGGCGTTATCGGCTTACGCTAAGGTAACGACAGCGTCGGCGCAAGCCTTACCGCAGTTATTGGCAGATGGTCAGGCGTTAGCTCTTATGGATAATGTGCCGTATGCCAGCGCTCAAAGTAGCGATGACATTAAACAATTGGCCATAAAGGCGGATTACCCGCTGTTTTATGCGCTATCTGAACACGGCTACGCCACAACGTTACCCACTAAGTCTGTTGCAGATGGATTGGAGTTAGTACGGGATTATTTAGATAACGAAGGTAATAAAGTGACCACGATTCGCCAAGGACAGGTATTGACCGTACGGCTTAGGATCCGCAGTTTGGGCAAAGAAACAATACCTAATGTGGTGGTAACTGACTTATTGCCAGCCGGCTTTGAAGTGGTTCGCAGCTCAGTTCCTCGACAAAGCAACGTTTGGCAGGCCGATTATTTAGATATTCGTGAAGATCGCATAGTGTGGTACGGCAGCTTTGCGCCACAAATGACGGAGCTAAGCTATCAAGTACGCGTTAGTGCTGCGGGCGCGTTTACCGTGCCGGTGGCGTCAGCAGAGGCGATGTACGATAGTCGTATTCGGGCACAAACAGCTGCAGGCACCCTAAGCGTTGGCGCATATCAAGCGCCTACAGCGGCCAGCCAACCCTAATCTAGAGTGGCACTCATGCTAAAAGGAGTAACGCTCAAGGGATTATCGCTGAAGGGAATATCGCTTAAAGGAATATCGCGACGTCGCACACTGCGCGGTTTGCTTTTAGCGCTGTTAATATTGTTTTTGATCATCATCCTTGGCGCTGTAGCCTTACCCTGGGTAACGCCAAAGCCGGATCTTTATCGCGATTATATGGGGAGCCAAGCGGTTTTTGCACAGGGCGGTGAGCTATTGGCGTTGCGTCCAGCAGCTGATGAGCGTTATCGCTTGCGATTGTCGCTAAGTGATATGGCACCGGCAGTGCAACAGGCGACGCTATTATATGAAGATCGACGCTTTTACCAGCATATTGGCTTTGATCCTGCCGCATTTGGCCGAGCATTTTGGCAAGGCGTGATAAAAGGGGGGCGACGCCAAGGTGCGTCGACCTTGAGTATGCAATTGGCGCGCATGCACTATAGGTTGAACACTCAACATCTCGTTGGCAAGATACAGCAAATTATGCTGGCGCTGTATTTAGAGCGGCACTTAAGCAAAGCAGAGATTTTAGAAGGTTATTTAAATTATGCGCCTTACGGTGCCAATATCGAAAGTGTAGGCGCAGCCAGCCTGATCTACTTTGGTAAAGCGGCCGCCGAGTTAAGTACCGCCGAGGCCTTGGCACTGGCCGTGATCCCGCAAAACCCGTTGCAACGTAATCCCGAACGCAGCAGCGGACAACAACAGTTGCAGCTGGCTAGATTAAGGCTATTGCAGGCGTGGCAAGCGATGTATCCAACCACACGTAATGAACTTAAGCGGCTTGCTCTGCCATTAACTTTTCAAGGCCGGCGTGATTTACCCTTTGTCGCTCCTCATTTTGTGCAAGCCTTGGCACGGCAGCAACCCAGTGGGCCGATTTACAGCAGTTTAGATTGGCATTTACAACAGCAAGTGAGCCAACAACTGCAGGCTTACTTAAAGCAGCAACAACGCTTGGGGATCAATAATGCCAGTGTATTGATCGTACATCGGCCCAGCATGCAAATAAAAACGTACTTGGGCTCAGCTGATTTTTTCAATGGCACTATTGCCGGCCAAGTGGATGGCACAGCGGCGCCACGCTCTCCCGGTTCAGCATTAAAACCTTTCGTGTTTGCGCTGGCGTTGCAACAAGGTGTTATTCATCCCAAAACACTGCTTAAAGATTTACCGCAGCGTTTTGGTCTCTTCAGCCCAGAGAATTTTGATCGGCGTTTTCGTGGACCCATTAGCGCGACTGAGGCGTTAGTGCAAAGCCGGAATGTACCGGCGGTGACGTTACAAGCACAATTGCAACACCCCGATTTTTACCAATGGCTTAATGCCAACAACGTACCGCTACCGCAAGCCGCAGATTTTTATGGCTTAGCGCTAGCGCTCGGGGGCATGGAGATATCGATGCAGCAGTTAGTCACACTGTATGCGATGTTAGGTAATCAAGGGGTTTATCAGCCTTTGCAGTGGCTAGCAAACCGAGCTGATGCAGTGCCAACTAATACATTGCCAGTTGACAGATTGCAGATCAAAACTACAGCAACCAAACGTAATGTAACGCCTGAAAGCGCCGGAAAGGGTAACCCGCAGGCTGATGGCCTCAGTGCTGTTGCTTTTCAGGGGCTGTTACCCGAGGCCGCTTTTTTAACGTTGCAGATGTTAGCGACACAACCCGCGTTACAGCATGAACGGTTTGCTGCGCTAACGACGACGCCCCAAGTAGCTTGGAAAACAGGCACGTCCTATGCTTATCGCGATGCTTGGACGCTGGGTTTATATGGCGATTATGTGCTAGCCGTATGGCTTGGGAATTTTGATGGCAGCAGTAACCCTAATTTAATTGGTCGTAATGCCGCCGCCCCGTTATTTTTTTCATTATTACCCCTGCTAGGGGAACAACAGCACGCAAACCAACGCTTATTTACCAAAAGTGAACAACTGAACTTAAAGCAAGTTGCTTTGTGCCGACAGAGCTATCAATTGCCGAATCAGTTTTGTCCTGAAACCGAATTGGGTTGGGTGATCCCTGGGATCTCACCCGTTGCGGTGTCGGATGTACATCGGCCGGTGCCGATTTTGACTGAAAATGGCTTGCGTGCCTGCGTGCATCAACCGCCTAAAACAGCATTAGACGTGTTTGAGTTTTGGCCATCAGATATTGCTGCCTTATATCAGCAGGCAGGTATCCGTTTACGGCAACCACCAGCCTTTGCTGAAGAGTGTGAAGTGCGCAGTCAAACACAAGCGCAACCCCCGCAAATTGTCTCGCCACAGCCGCATTTAACGTATTTACCCATTACTGGTCAGCCGTTAGCGTTACAAGCGCGTTTTGATGGTGCGGCTAAGCAAGGGTATTGGTTTGCCGATCAGCGTTTTCTAGGCGCAGTAAGCCCAGGTGAAACACTCTTTTGGCCAGCCCTCCGTGGCAGTTACCAACTGAGTGTGCAAGATGATTTAGGGGGAGTGAGCAAAATTACGCTCAACGTGCAGTAAAACTGGTTAGAATGTCATGAAGCGGTCAACAAAAACCAGTACACTGTTATGCTTAGTTTTTTAGCTGCGGCATGCAGATAACAGTATAGAGATAAGAACCGCATGAAAGTCCTTGTTATTTTTCTGAGTATTTGGTTGGTTGCTTGTAGTGGTGTCTCCAAACCTCAACCTAACGCGTCGGTTACACGGGCCGAACAAAGTTTAATTATCATTTCAATTGATGGCTTGCGTCATGATTATTTAACCTTGCATCACGCTCCTATGCTGGCAGAGTTAGCCGCAGCCGGTGTGCATGTAGAAGCTTTAGAGCCGGTGTTTCCAAGTAAAACCTTTCCAAATCATTATTCACTGGTGACGGGGCTGCACCCAGAAAAGCACGGCATCGTCGATAACTCGATGTATGATCCTCTTACAAAACGTCAATTCTCAATGCGGATGAGCGATCAAGTTGCCGACGGTTTTTGGTGGCAAGGTGAACCCATTTGGGTGACGGCAGAATTGCAAGGTGTAAAAGCCGCCACGTATTTTTTCCCCGGCTCAGAAGCCGAAATCAAAGGGACACGGCCAAGTTATTGGTTTCCTTATGTACATGAAACGCCAAATCGGCAACGTACTGAGCAGGTATTAGCCTGGTTAGCCATGCCACTGGCAGAAAGGCCGCGCGTGATTACATTGTATTTTAGCGATGTGGACAGCGCAGGGCATAATTTCGGACCCAAGTCGACGCAAGTGCGTGAGGCATTGGCGGCAGTAGATGCAGAAGTCCGTTTCTTATTTGAGACATTGCGTGCGCGTGATCAACTGTCTCAGGTGAATATTTTAGTGAGCTCTGATCATGGTATGGCGGAGGTTGATCAACGCAAGTACATTATTGCAGATGAATTATTCGATGCGAGCTTAGCGCAAAATGTGCGTTTTTCGCGGGAAATTATCAGCATTTTTCCAAAAACTGGGGAAGAAGCACGTGTGTATGAACAGATCGCGCAACGCATGAATGCTGAGCAAATGCGTTTGTACCGCAAAACAGATCTTCCGGCGCGTTTTCATCATCAGCAGCACGAACGTATTGCCCCCATTATGCTATTGGCGGAGCAGCCGTGGATTTTTGTGCGCAAAAGTTTACTGCCCAATTTAAAAGCCGATCCCTCGTTTTTACAGGCGCGTGGCAGCCATGGTTATGACAATACTGAACAGGATATGCAAGGGATGTTGATTGCTTACGGTCCCGCCTTTCAACAACAGACGCGTGTTGCACGTTTAAGCATGGTGGATATTTATAATGTGATGGCGGCTGTTATCGGGGTGACCGCTGCGCAAAACGATGGTGATAAAGCCGCGCTGCCATTGATGTTGGCGCAGGACTAAGCATAGATGTTTTGTGCTCATTATGCGGCAGATCGGTGCCGATCTTGCCAATGGTTAGATAAACCTTATGCTAGCCAACTCGCGTTAAAACAACAGCAACTCATCACCTTATTAGCGGCGCATCAACCTTTTGAGGCGCTACCGGCTGTCGCGAGTCGTGAGCAAGCGTTTCGCTATAAAGCAAAAATGGTGGTGTTGGGGAGTTATGAAGATCCCGTTTTAGGGATTGTTAATCCGCAGGGAGATGCTGTTGATCTGGCGGATTGCCCACTGTATCCAGCCAGTTTTGCTAACGCTTTTACGGTTATAAAACGCTTTATTCAACTCGCGGCGTTAGTGCCTTACCAGGTCGCTAAACGTGAAGGGGAATTAAAGTTTATTTTATTAAATGAAAGTTGGCACACCGGCCGTTTGATGTTGCGCTTTGTGCTGCGCTCGAAAAACCATATAGCTGTCATTCAAAAACATTTGCCCACGTTACGTGCGCAATTACCTGCGCTTGACGTGGTCAGTATTAATTTACAACCCCAGCATGCGGCAGTGTTAGAAGGCACAGAAGAGTGGATACTTACGCCTGAAACACGTTTACGTGAACGGCTTAATCATGTGCCGCTGTATTTAACGCCGCAAAGTTTTTTTCAAACCAATCCCGAGATCGCTGCCAGTTTGTATGCCACCGCAATGCAGTGGGCTGAGCAATTACAGGCACAGGGTGCGAAGTTACAGCGTATTTGGGATTTATTTTGTGGGGTAGGTGGTTTTGGACTTCATCTTAGCAGTGCTTTGCAGCGCCAAACCGGTGAAGAACCCGAGTTAATCGGCATCGAAATTGCGCCAGCTGCTATCGCAAGTGCGCAGCAGGCAGCACAAGACTTAGGTTTACGGCGGGTGAGTTTTCAGGCGCTCGATTCGGCTACCTTTGCGATGGCAGCAAAGGACGCGCCTGACTTACTGATGGTTAATCCTCCTCGCCGCGGTTTAGGCGCTCAGTTGTGCCAAGATATCACCCGTTTAGCGCCACGCTGGATCTTTTACTCCAGTTGCAATCCGCAAACACTCGCGCGTGATTTGGTCGATTTACCAGACTATCAGCTGCATAAAGTCCAGCTGTTCGATTTATTTGCACACAGCAGCCATGCTGAAGTGTTGTTATTACTTGAGCGTAAAGCCAGATAGCCTAGCGTTTAAAGCCAATTCTAAAGCCGCCCCAATGTTTACCATCAACAAAAATGGGTACCGATAAATCATGCATGATCTCACCGGTATCCCGTTTATAGGTTTGCAGTAACATCGCTTCGGTATTACTGCCACAACGACTGCCCGTGCGATCATTAAAAATGCGTTTAGTCCGGTTTTGTAGTAAATCTTTTTCATAATTACCGGTTAGGGGCTGGCAAAACTTGCGATTGTGAGTAGGGAAGTATCCTTTGCGATCAACGGCGCCGGCATACAACACTTTAGGTTGGCGTTGTAAAATAGGCTCTTGAATACTTGGAAACTGCTGATCGGTAAAACTGTCGTAAGGAGTGCTAAACTTTTGCGGATTGGTATTGGCGATGGGCTGATATTTATCGCTGAATACCTTGTCACGACTGAGTTTACCGCTACTGATGGCGTCACTTAATAATTGACCAATAGCCTGCGCAGCCTGTTGGGCTTCAAGTAAGATGGGTTGATAAAATGCATCAATTTTTTGCTGACTTAGCTCACGATAAATCGTTTCGGTTTCCACCGACACTTCTATCGCTTGGCTGGCAATATTTTGTCCCTTATGTTCAATTGCATGCAGTGCTTGGGTGATGCTTTGAATCGAACTAGTGATTTGTGCACTGGTATGCTCGAGTCCTTCACTTAGCTGCTCAATTTGGCTTAACGCACCGGTAGATTGATTAATTTCTTGGCTTATGTGATTTACACCTGCTGCAACCTGTTGTAGCTCTTGTTGTACCAGCTGGCTAGCCTGTTCTAATTGCTGCATTAACACAGCTGTATGCTCACTTTGTTTGCGAATATCACCAAGCATGCCAGCAATATCTTTTGTGGCACCGGCGGTTTTTCCTGCTAAGGCTCTCACTTCTTCGGCAACAACAGCGAATCCTCGTCCTTGTTCACCTGCGCGAGCGGCTTCAATGGCGGCATTCAGCGCCAATAAATTGGTTTGATCGGCGACATTATTGATGACTTCAGTAATATGCTGGATCTTATCTGCATTGCCACGTAATGCCTCTAATTCAGATGCGGCATGGCTCACTGCACTTGCCAGTTGTTGAATTTTTTTCACACCAGATTGCAAATTCGTGTCGGCCTGCTGGGTTGCTGACGCAGCTTGATGAATGGTTTGGTTAATCGTTTGCAAGTTGTGGTTAAGTTGGCTACTGGTGCTGGTTAAGTCGGTGGTAGCGTTACCGATTTGTAAGCTACCTTCGCTACTATGGCGGATATCTTTGATTAACCCATCAATAAAAAATGACACTTCAGCTGCGCCAATGGCCATTTTGGAGGTGGCTTGGGTTATCGTGTCAAACGCTGCTTGGGTCGTCAATTGCGCGGGTGCATCTGACATACCGGCATCGGCGGCAGGGCGTTGCAGAAATAAATATCCCGCAGTGAGCAAGATGCTTAAGGTGATACCGAGTAGAGCGCTGACCAACCAAAAACACAGTAACTGAACTAAGAGAAGTATCGTTAAAAACAGCATATGACGGGATAACGTGGCAGTCATAACAGCTCCGGCGGGTCATTATTATTTTTAAATACGCATTTGCGTTTGATTATAGAGCATTTTTATCATTTTGTTGGTCAATCTGCGTTAATTAAGGGCAGATTAATTTCACCGATGTTATCCTTTGCGTAGCAGAGTGTAGGATAAGGTAGTTGTGGCTTATTTTTCGTTATTTATAACTGGGTTTATTGCGGCAACGCTATTTCCAGCTTCATCAGAATTGTTGTTATTGGCCTTATTACAACAGGGCTATCAACCGTTTTTACTTTGGCTGGTTGCTACCACTGGGAATACGCTGGGATCTTGTGTTAATTGGTGGTTGGGTAAGCAATTGCGGCGTTTTCAACACAAACGTTGGTTCCCCATCTCTGAACCGCAGTTAGTCCGGGCTGAACGTCTATTTTTACGCTACGGGCGATGGAGTCTTTTACTCTCATGGTTACCGGTTATAGGCGATCCTTTAACGATGATCGCCGGTGTTTTAAAAGTCCCTTTCCCTATTTTTTTGTTACTCGTGGCGCTGGGGAAAGCATTGCGCTATGGGATTTTGATTTTGTTGGCGATATCGTTTTTTTAAGCGGGTTTCACTATTTGCGATAGCATTATGGCAGCAGATGCGTCATCATTGTCAAAAATATCGACAAGATGGGACTAACTTATGGAATACAAATTATCTGCTGAAGAATTAGCACGTATTGTGGCGTTAGATGCAGAACAACGTTACGAATACTTTGTTCAAGCTGTGGCTGATTTACAAGAGATCTGGATTTTAACCGACGACGAAGGTTTTGTGTTGGTGAGTGCTGAAGACGAGCGTTGTATCCCTGTATGGCCGCATGCCGAATTGGCGCAGCAATGGATCGAAGGTGAGTGGGAAAACTGTAAAGCGCAAGCGGTCGATTTAGATACCTGGTTAAACAAATGGACTGAAGGCTTAAATGGTGATGAGTTAAGTATTGCCGTGCTGCCTGATGCTGATGGTCCGGGTGTGGTAGTGGCACCTGACGAACTCGCGGAAACGCTGGTTGGCGAATTAAGTGATGATGCCTAACACGCGTTAAACGCTTAACCGCATGTATACCTAAAAAATATACGTAAAAAATAAACGTAAAAAACGGCAGTATTAACTGCCGTTTTTTATGGAAACAAGGCTTTGCAAGTCTCTTTGAGACTTGCTTTGAAAGCACCTTTGAACCAGAAAAACTTTAGTGGGTAAGCTCATTGCCATTTAGTTGGCCGCTGGCATAACTCACTAAGTTATCACTGGTGATTTGACTGATTTGTTGCATGGCTTCTTTGGTAAAAAACGCCTGATGGCCAGTGATCAACACATTAGGGAAGGTAAGTAGACGCTTAAATACGTCATCATCAATCATCTGCTCAGATAAATTTTCAAAGAATATATCAGCTTCCTGCTCATACACATCTAAACCAAGATAACCAATTTTACGACTTTTCAAACTGTTTATAACGGCTTTGGTATCAATTAGGGCACCACGACTGGTATTGATCAACATAACACCGTCTTTCATTTGCGCTAAGCTGTTTGCGTTGATCATATGATGCGTTTGCGGCGTGAGTGGGCAGTGCAAGCTTAGAATATCGCTTTGTTCATAGAGCTGCGATAAGCTGGTGTAGTGGCCTGCCAATTCCGGCTGTTCTTGCACGTCGTAGCACAGTAGTTTGCAGCCAAAACCCTTGATAATGCGGGCGGTGGCTAAGCCAATTCGCCCGGTGCCGATAAGGCCAACGGTTTTGCCATGCATATTAAAGCCTAATAAGCCCTCTAGCGAAAAGTTATCATCTCGCACCCGATTATATGCTTTATGCAATTTGCGATTAAGTGTGAGCATCATCGCAAGCGTATGCTCAGCAACAGCCTCGGGCGAATAAGCAGGGACGCGAGCCACTCGAATGCTTAATTCTTTGGCCGCAGTTAAATCCACATTATTAAAACCTGCACAGCGTAGCGCAATCATTTCAATGCCTATTGCTGACAATTGTGTTAACACTGGGGCTGATAAATCGTCATTCACAAAGGCACAAATAGCGTGGCACCCTTGTGCCAGCTTCACGCTTTCAAGGTTGAGTCGGGATTCAAAGTAAACAAATTTTAAATTGGTATCGGCCCATTGGCTAAAAGCCTCTTGATCATATTTTTTGGCGCTAAAAACGGCAACTTTCATCGGTATTCTCCCAGCTGGATAGGGTGAGTGTAGCGGGTTTTATAGCTGCAGCATTAGCGCCAGATCAAAGTTATAGCAATTCGTCGATCGCTTGAGCGATGCTAGCAGGTTTAGTGCGAGGCGCGTAACGCTTTACCACCAGCCCTTCCTTGTTAACCAAAAACTTCGTAAAGTTCCATTTTATCGCACGGCTTTTCAATAAGCCGCGGGCGTTATCTTTTAGGTATTCGAAGACCGGTGCGGCTTCTGGGCCATTAACATTCAACTTACCCATCAGCGGGAAGGTTACGCCATAGTTTATTTCACAAAATTGGCTTATTTCTGCATTGGAACCGGGTTCTTGCCCACCAAATTGGTTACACGGAAACGCCAATATCACCAGGCCTTTGTCATGGTACTGTTTATGTAGCGCTTCAAGTTCTTTGTATTGAGGCGTAAAGCCACATTTACTGGCAGTATTAACAATTAACACCACCTTGCCACGAAATTGACTGAGTGCCAGTGGCTGTCCCTGATTGTCGGCAACCGTGAAATCATAAAGTGTTGTCATGCTTATTCCTTTTAATGGCTTTTCAATGGCTTGATAACTTTGTAAGCTAGCTTACCACTATGTCACATTTTTAAGTCATTTTTATGTCAAATCAACTTACACAGATTGCGTTTTTGGGATTGGGCGTCATGGGGTTCCCTATGGCCGGTTTTTTACAGCAAAAAGGGTTTCACGTTACCGTCTATAACCGTACTAAAGCCAAAGCGGCACAATGGGTCTCCCAGTATGGTGGCGCTGCGGCGGATACACCTGCTGCCGCGGTACAAGATGCCAGTATCGTTTTTATGTGTGTAGGTAACGATGATGATGTGCGCTCGGTCGTGTATGGTGAGACTGGCGTTTTGGCACAATTGCATCCGGGAAGTATTTTGGTGGATCATACGACTGCATCGGCTGAGCTGGCACGTGAGCTTGCGCAAGCGTGTGCACGCCAAGGTGTGGGCTTTTTAGATGCACCCGTCTCGGGCGGGCAAGCGGGTGCCGAAAAAGGCGTGTTAACCGTTATGGTAGGGGGGGAGCCTGAGGTATTTGCGCAAGCAGAGGCGGCCATCCAAAGTTATGCCCGCTGTGTAAAGTTTCTGGGGCCGGCAGGGTCGGGTCAATTGGCAAAAATGGTTAATCAAATTTGTATTGCAGGCGTAGTTCAAGGTTTAGCAGAGGCCCTTAATTTTGCTAAAAATGCAGGATTAGACGGTGCAGCCGTGGTTGAGGTTATTTCTCAAGGTGCAGCGTCCTCTTGGCAGATGCAAAATCGCTCGTTAAGCATGTTAGATGGTAAATTTGATTTTGGCTTTGCGGTTGATTGGATGCGTAAGGATTTATCGATAGCCTTGAACGAAGCGCGTAAGAACGGTAGTGCGTTGCCATTAACGGCCTTGGTTGATCAGTTTTATGCTGAAGTGCAGCAGATGGGCGGTAATCGTTGGGATACCTCAAGCTTAATTAAGCGCCTAACTCGCTAGTGTTTTTTAAAATGTGTACCCTAGAATAGGATGATAGGTAATGGTTAGAAAAGGATTCGTTTTCTTAATGCTGGCGACTAGTGCTCTGGCACTTTGGGTTGGGTATGTTTTTTGGCCATTATCGCCTGCTAGCTCTTCTAATGACGTCATCGATAACCGGCAAGGGTTAGTATCTCAACCCTGTTGGTTTAGTGTTGAGGACGATTGGCCCGCGGTGAGTTGTTACAAAATGTGGGTACCCGAAAACCATCAGCGGGGTACGAGGAACATATCCTTTCCAGTGATTCAGTTTCACGCTTTTTCAGAGACAGCACCCTCCGAAATAGCAACGCAGCCGCCTGTGCTACATTTAGGCGCGGGCGGCCCAGGCGCGGCTATGTGGTTGCATAACCAGTATGTGTTAGATTATATCTGGCGCGACTTTGAACAGTCAGTGCTTAGCCAAGGGCGTGATTTATTTCTGATGGATCCGCGAGGTACGGGGATGGCCTATCCTCGGTTGAATTGTCCTGCGGCAACCCGGCATACGTTGGCGCAACTCAAAGATCCCCAGTCGATGACTCAGTTTATTGAGAAAGAAACCGAATTATATATCGCCTGTATTGAGGGGCTGCAACAACAAGGACTTGATGTTGCAGCATACCAAAGTTTGTCGGTGATTCACGATCTCAAATTACTACAAGAAGAACTTGATGTAGCAACGTGGAGCTTATTTGGGGTGTCTTATGGCGCGGTCTATGCGTTGTTATTTGCCAACACTTATGCCGAGCATGTGGATACCCTTATTTTGGATAGCCCAGCGTTTCCAGCATTAAAAAACCTTGATGATCCTGCAGCGCGATTTTTAAGTGCCTTTGTACAGTTAGAAAACTATTGTGATATTGATCCTAAGTGCACTGATCCGCTTGAGAATGTGACTGCCAGGTTACTGCAGCTTGTGTCGCAACTTGATGCTGATCCTATAACGTTGTCATTTCCCAGCGGCTTTTTAGGGAGCCCCTTGCCAGTGACGTTAAATGGCCAAACCTTTGCCAGTATCCTGTTTTATGCGGTGTATGGCCACGACATATATCGAGACATTCCCGCTATTATCACTGAGCTAGAGCAGAGTGATGTGTCCACGTTGTATCGCTATATCGATAATTATGTGGCGATGGTAAAAGTTCAAAATTACTCTGGAATCACTATGATTAGCCATTTGTGCTATGACGAAGTGCCTTTTGTTGATCATATTAAACTAACTGCTGCGATAGAAGCAGGTTTAACAGGGTTTTTACGTGAAGGGGCGCTGTATACCTATACGTGGCCAGCTGCTATTTGCCATGCATTGGGTGCGGTTGAGCCCAATGCCCAGATGATTGCACAGATCAACACGGCTATTCCCACGTTATTCTTACAAGGTGCCTTAGACACCGTCACGCCGTTAAGTGATGTGCAGAAGCAATTACCTTATTTTAGCCAGGCACAACTTAGAGTGTATCCTTTAGCGCATGGCGTATATGGTCAGTTAGCCTGTGTAAAAGAAGATGTTGCGGCGTTTTTAAAAGCGCCATTATTGAACAAGGCGCCGGCAACCTGTGAATTTGAGTGACGTGCTAAACCGCATTGTTGCGGTTTAGCACGTTAATCATTATGGATAATGCTGTATTACTCAGCTGATAGAGCCCACTCTGTTAGCAAGCGTACTCCAAAGCCAGTACCGCCTTCAGTGTGTAAACCACGGTTACCACTGCTTAATGCATTACCCGCAATATCGATGTGTGCAAAGGGCGTATCCGTAACAAATTGCTGTAAAAACAATGCAGCGGTAGAGGCGCCGGTGCTGCTGCCGGTGTTGCGTAAATCAGCGATCCGACTTTTTAACTCAGGCAACATTTCGTCGCTCATGGGTAAACGCCACAGTTTTTCTTGTACGTTTTCACCCGCTTTATTCAATTGTGCTAACAATTCATCATTCTTACCAAACAAACCTGCATAATAGCTGCCTACTGCACCTACTTTGGCACCGGTTAAGGTCGCAATATCGACTATCGCGCGAGGTTTAAAATTTTGTTCGGCATACCAGAGGGCGTCGGCCAGCAGTAAGCGTCCTTCGGCATCGGTATTGATGATCTCGATAGTTTTGCCATTCCCGGCCTTAATGACATCACCCGGTAAATAAGCGCGATCTGAAATCATATTCTCGGCCAGAGGCATAACGCCAACAACATTGACCGGTGCTTTTTGTTTGGCTAACGCGTGCATGGTACCCAGAACAGCTGCAGCACCCGCCATATCGCTGGTCATTCTGACAATCGAGTCAGCTTGTGTTTTTAAGTTGTAGCCGCCCGTATCAAAGGTAACGCCTTTACCAACAATCGCTAAAGGCGCTTGTTTGCTGCCTTCCCATTGCACTATAACCATGCGTGGTGCTCTGGCACTGCCACGGCCAACGGCTAAGAGCGCGCCTAATCCGGCTTTTTCTAGGGCTTTTTCATCCATTATGGTGACTTTTGCACCGAGTTTGCGTAATTCTAGCGCTTGCTGAGCAAAGGTTTCTGGATAAATGGCATTGCCAGGTTCGTTGGTTAGATCGCGCGCCAATTTAACGCCCTCGCTTAGGGCAGTAAGCTGTGCTATGCGCTGTTCTGTTTCAGGCGTTTGATTCGCCAGTAAATGCAGATTGCGTACGGTCTCGGTTTTTTTATCGCTGTGATAGCGTGTAAATGTATAGCTTGCTAAATCGACGCCATGACTCAGTTGAGCCAGTAATTCGGCTTGACTAAAGGGTGTGGTAATTAAAGACGCATCTAACTGGATGCTGCGTGCGGCAGAGCCTTTCAGGCTTCTGGCAGCTGTGGCGCCAAGTAAGCTGGCTTGGTAGGGCGTGAGTTTGCTTGTATCGCCGGTACCTAGTAACAGAACGCGTTGATATTGGCTGTAAGGTGCAGCTGGAGCCAACCATGTTAGTGTATTGCCGTGACCCGCTTTAAAGTTTTCTTGTTTGCTGATGGCGTCTAATTGTGGGTTGGCATTGAGTTGCTCTGGGCTCACTAATAACACTAGGGTATCTGCGGCCTGCGCTACGCTAGAACTTGCCGTAATGGTAAAGTTATCTGCAACTGCTGCAGAACTGGCCAGCAGTAAAGCGGCGATACTACTTAAACGAAACATGGACAACACTCCTCAAGAGAAAATTCTTTGCTAATACTGACGAAAATTATGGTGTTATACAATAACAGAGCGTGTTGTCTATCGCGTATTTTGGGTTAAATATCAGATAATTCCTATTTAAGCTGCTGCAATAAATAAGGCGCCATTACGGCGCCTTATTAACTCACTGAGCCTTAGTTAAACTGCATTTCTGGAATATCACCTGATATAACGAGTTTACCTGCGGTTTTTTGCTGTATTTCCTCAACTGAAATACCTGGGGCGCGTTCAAGTAAATGGAAGGCGCCATTTCGTACTTCTAACACGGCGAGATCAGTAACGATCTTTTTCACACAGCCCACGCCTGTTAATGGCAGAGTACAGTTTTCCAGTAGTTTGCTACTGCCGTATTTATCAGCGTGCGTCATGGTGACAATAATATTCTGTGCACCGGCCACTAAATCCATGGCACCGCCCATCCCTTTAACCAGCTTGCCAGGGATCATCCAGCTGGCAATATTGCCGTTTTGGTCTACTTCAAAAGCACCCAATACGGTTAAATCAACATGACCACCGCGGATCATGGCAAAGCTTTCGGCTGAGCTAAAAATCGCCGCGCCTTTGATGGCGGTAACGGTTTCTTTACCAGCATTAATCATATCAGCGTCAATTTCAGCTTCAGTTGGGTAGGGACCCATACCCAATAAACCGTTCTCAGATTGCAGCATCACTTCAATGCCAGCAGGCACATAGTTTGCGACCAGAGTAGGAATACCAATGCCTAGATTAACGTAGTAACCGTCTTGTAGTTCTTGTGCCACACGCATGGCAACTTGTTCACGTGATAAAGCCATAGTTGCCTCCTTAACCTTGCCGAACCATACGGCGTTCAATGCGTTTTTCAAAATTGCCTTTGATCACACGTTGCACATAAATACCTGGGGTATGAATTTGTGAGGGTTCCAGCTCGCCTGGTTCAACAATTTCTTCAACTTCAGCCACGGTAATTTTGCCTGCAGTGGCGGCCATCGGGTTAAAGTTCATTGAGGTGTGCCGGAATACTAAATTGCCGTAACGATCGGCTTTCCACGCACGTACGATAGCAAAATCACCGGTTATGGCGGGTTCTAATACGTAGTTGCGGCCATTGATTTCGCGCGTTTCTTTACCCTCTGCTACTGGCGTACCGTAGCCTGTGGCGGTAAAAAAGGCCGGGATACCGGCACCGCCAGCACGCATTTTTTCCGCTAAGGTGCCTTGTGGGGTCAGTTCAACTTCCAGCTCGCCACTAAGAAGTTGCTTTTCGAACAGGGCATTTTCACCAACATAGGACGCGATCATTTTTTTGATTTGGCGATCTTCAAGTAAGATCCCTAAGCCAAAACCGTCAACACCGCAGTTATTTGAGACAACGGTAAGATCTTTGGTGCCCATTGTTTTAATTTGGGCAATTAACCCCTCGGGGATGCCACATAAACCAAAGCCTCCGGCAATAACGGTCATGCCGTCTGTTAGCCCGGCCATGGCGTCTTCGTAGCTGTGTACGACTTTATTAAACCCTGCCATTTTTTGTCCTCTGTCGTTTTTTGTCGCTAGTTTACGAGAAAATTCTTACCCAGCTATGGGCGTTGCGCCTATCTTTACGCTGCGGTTATTTAAAGTTACGCAGATTCTAGATCGTTGCATCCGGTGGCTAAACGCGCCGTACAACTTTGTCGGGGCACGCTGTGGATACGTCCATGTACGCTCTTGTTTGGCATCCATGCCAAACAGGTCCCCGAGCAAAGTGTACTATGCGTTTACCACCTCGTTCGATTACCGTACATCCCAAAATGCACCACTAGACTGCAGCAAAGCTTTGGTATTGAACTTGCCGCGAGCTAGTAAATAAAACTTATTCAGCTAGGCAGCGAGTCGATAATGCTAAACCAGGCGTCTTTCGCATGGATGCGAAAGTTTACAAATTTGCCAGGAGCAAATTTGAACAGCTTTAGCTGGCCCGCAGGGCAAACTTCATGGATGAAGTTTGTAACCCTCCATGGATGGATTCACGGCGGCCTGGTGTGCGTTATCGACTGCAAGCAGCCTAGCGTTTCGATTCAATCTCACTCACAGAAGCTAACTGTGAGTCAGTAAATAACACTTATGCAGCTAGGCAGCGAGTCGATAATGCTAAACAAAGCGTCTTTCGCATGGATGCGAAAGAGGAGCCCCCATGGAAGGGTTCACGGCGTCTTTGTGTGCAATATCGGCTGCAAGCAGCCTGGCGTTTCGATTTAGGCGATCCCTTAGAAGCCTCTGTTTTAAATTACTACCCAGTTAAGAGGGTTGCGCCTATCTTTACGCTGAAGTTACTTCAAGTTCAGCAGCTTAAAGTCGGGTGCATCCGGCGGCTAAACGCGCCGTACAACTTTGCCGAGGGACGCCGTGAACCCATCCATGGGGGCTCCTGTTTTTCATCCATGAAAAACACGCCCTCGGTCAAAGTGTACTATGCGTTTACCACCTCGTTATGTTTTCGTGTTACATCCAGAAGTAGCTACGAAATAACACATCACTTTTTACAGAACTATTTAGCAATTTACTTAAATACTTCTATACAGCCAGGCAGCGAGTCGATATTGCTAAACAAAGCGTGTCCGGCATGGATGCCGGACAGGAGCCCCCATGGAAGGGTTCACGGCGTCTTTGTGTGCAATATCGGCTGCAAGCAGCCTGGCGTTTCGATTTAGGCAATCCCTTAGAAGCCTCTGTTTTAAATTACTACCCAGTTAAGGGCGTTGCGCCGATCTCAAATCTGCAGTTGGTCAAGTTTGACTGCACTTCGCCTGTATCGCCAATCCTACTTTAGAACTAGACGGCTTCCCAAGCTGCTGACAGACAAATGCCCCCGCTTTTGCTAGCGCCGTTAAATCTAAGCCGTGTGCAATGCCAAGCCCGTCTAGCAAATACACCACATCCTCAGTAGCCACATTCCCTGACGCCCCGGCAGCATAAGGACAGCCGCCCAAACCTGCGACGGCACTGTCCACAACAGCAATACCACGACTTAGCGCCACATAAATATTTGTTAACGCCTGACCATAAGTATCATGAAAATGCACTGCCAGCTTATCTAGAGGGACTTCTGCTAGCACCGCATCAAGCATCAAATTAACCGTTTTCGCTGTGCCGACACCGATAGTATCGCCAAGCGAAATCTCATAACAGCCCATCTCTAACAGAGCCTTGGCTACCTTAGCAACATCAGCAGGGGCAACCTCGCCTTGATAGGGGCAGCCGACTACACAAGAGACATAGCCACGCACTTTTATGCCATCTGCTTGCGCTGCCGCAATCACAGGGGCAAAGCGTTCCAAGCTCTCTGCTACGGAGCAATTAATATTTTTTTGGCTAAAAGCTTCCGAGGCAGCACCAAAAATGGCGACTTCATTAGCACCAGCGGCTTTGGCCGCTTCGTAGCCTTTTAAATTTGGGGTAAGGGCGGCATACGTTACCGCATTGCCACGGCGAATGCCGGCAAAAACCTCGGCAGAATCGGCCATTTGCGGCACCCACTTGGGGGATACAAAGGCACCGGCTTCAATATATTGATGGCCAGCAGCCGTGAGCATATCGATAAGCGCGATTTTGGCAGCGCAGCTTACCGCTTGCTCGTTTTGCAGGCCGTCACGCGGGCCTACTTCGACAATGCGCACGCTAGATGGAAAACTCATGCTTCCTCCACGCTTAAATCAACCAGCTCCGCGCCGTCTTTCACTAAATCGCCCGGTGCATAGAATACCGCTTTTACCACACCGTCTTTTGGTGCTTTTATGGCGTATTCCATTTTCATCGCTTCCATAATAACCAGTGTTTCACCGGCTGTTACGTGTTGGTTTTCGCTGCAAAACACGGCGACGATGGTGCCATTCATCGGCGCGGTAAGACTACCAGCGCTCTCTGCCCCGTCAACCACGGTGGCGACGTCGGTTTGATACACAATGTCATAGCGCTGATGTTTAATAAAAATGCTAATGGTGTCTTGATACTGGCTGACCCGCACCTCTATCCGATGTCCGGCTATTACTGCGCTTAACGCATCGTTTGCGAGGCTAACTTGACAATCGAATTGTTGGTCTGCCAGCACAACATTAATCTGCTGTTGCTGTTGTTCAAGAATTAAGGTGTGCTTGGTTTCTGCTACTTGTAAATCCAGACTAAGCTCTGGTGTTTCGTTCAGTCGCCAGCCTTGCTGAGACTGCCAAGGACTGCTGGCGATTGCGCCAAGCTGCTGGGTTTGCTTCTTGGCAACAATATACAGTGCCGCTAATATCAGTGCCTGATTTTCCTGACTGTGTGCCGGTGCAAACAAGCTCTGCTGATGCTTATTGATAAAATTGGTATCAAGTTCTGCGGCGGCAAATGCTGGATGGCCAACTAAACTTGAAAGAAATCCAAGGTTAGTGGTCACACCGGCAATGCGGTAATCATCTAAGGCATGTAACATGCGGCTAATGGCACGATCACGGTTTTCATCCCAGACAATTAATTTAGCAATCATCGGATCGTAATAGGGCGTTACTTCATCGTGCTCAACCACGCCGGTATCTACCCGCACGTGACGGTTGGCTTCGGGTTGGCGCAAATAGGTCAGTTTGCCCGTAGCCGGTAAAAAGTCATTATTTGGATCTTCGGCATAGACCCTTACTTCAATAGCATGGCCCGTGAGTTTTACGTGCTCTTGGGTAAGCGGTAATGGCTCGCCGGCTGCTACCAGCAATTGCCATTGCACTAAATCCTGACCGGTGATCATTTCAGTAACCGGGTGCTCTACCTGTAAACGGGTATTCATTTCCATAAAATAGAAAGAGCCGTCTTCATCAAATAAAAACTCAACGGTACCGGCACCCCGATAATCAATCGCTTTAGCGGCTTTAACCGCGGCTTCACCCATCGCCTGACGCTGTGCTGGGCTAAAGCCCGGCGCAGGGGCTTCTTCAATGACTTTTTGATGACGGCGCTGAATGGAACAATCGCGCTCGGCTAAATACACCGCATTACCATGATTGTCAGCAAAAACCTGAATCTCGATATGGCGGGGTTTAGTGAGATAACGCTCTAGTAGCATTTTATCATTACCAAAACCGGCTTTTGCTTCACGACGGGCGCTGGCGAGGGCAGCATCAAACTCATCAGCTTGCCAAACTACGCGCATGCCTTTACCACCACCGCCATAGGCCGCTTTTAACAACTGCGGATAGCCAATTTTTGCCGACTCGGCTTTTAATACCGCGTCGGTTTGATCATCACCATGATAACCCGGAACTAAAGGAACACCGGCATCGTGCATAATTTTCTTGGCCGCGCTTTTAGAACCCATCGCTGCAATAGCCGCGACCGGTGGACCGATAAACACTACACCGGCTTCGGCGCAGGCACTGGCAAAGTCTTCGTTTTCAGATAAAAAACCGTATCCTGGGTGAACCGCTTCGGCACCACTTTGTTTGGCGATGGCCAGAATTTTATCCGCTCGCAGGTAAGAATCTTTGCTGGCTGCCGGGCCCAGTAAAAAGGCTTCATCTGCCATGCGAACATGACGGGCATTGGCATCGGCCTCGGAATAAACGGCCACGCAGCGAATGCCTAACTTATGAGCGGTTTCTATTACCCGACAAGCGATCTCGCCGCGGTTAGCAATAAGTATTTTACGGAACATACTTTCTTATCCTGCTGATTTGACCGGTTTCGCTGCACTTGGCATACGAGTTTGCCGGTAGAGTTATAATAAGTTTGCGTATCTGCTTGAGTAAAACCTGCACGCTTGACCTGGCTGCAGCTTAGCGACAATTGCCATGCGTTGGGTTTATAACCAGTTTGGTTTTCGTTTTTCTAAAAAGGCGCTAAGCCCTTCCTGGCCTTCTGCTGATACACGAATTTCTGCAATGGCTTGCGTGGTGTGCGCAATAACCTCGTTGTTGATGTTTTTATTGTAAATCTGCTGCAATAAGTTTTTAGCGGCACTGACCGCGGCTGGGCTATTTTGCAGTAGTGCTTGCACCAGCGGCTCAGCTTGGTTTTCAAGGGTATCGTTGCTAACCACTTGATGCACTAAGCCTAAGGTTGCAGCGGTGGTGGCGTTAAAGCGTTCGGCGGTTAAAAAATAACGGCGCGATTGCCGCTCGCCTAAAGCGCGCATGACATAGGGGCTGATCACGGCTGGGATTAAGCCTATTTTGACTTCGCTCAAACAAAAGCTAGCATTTTCCTCAGCAAGGGCGATATCACAGCACGCGACTAAACCTACAGCACCACCAAAGGCGGCGCCCTGCACCAGCACTAGCGTAGGTTTGGGGAAGGTATCCAGTTTGTGCATCAGGCTAGCGAGTTCGGCGGCATCCTCAAGGTTTTGCTGATAGTCTTTTTTCGCCATCGAGCGCATCCAGTTGAGATCGGCACCGGCGGAGAAGTTTTTGCCGTTGGATTTTAGTACTAACACTTTGACTTGGTTGTCGGCAGCGAGGCTGTCAAGCTGGGCGATAAGCTCGGCGATCATTAGATCGTCAAAGGCGTTGTGCACTTCAGGGCGGTTTAACACTAAACTGGCGACACCGCGGGGGTCTATGGTTATTTCGGTATACTGTAGAGTCATGGTTGATGTCGCTCCGTTTATGCCAAATTCTATTGTATTGCTCTAAGTCTGGTGCACCCGGTTAAGAAAATTACTGCCCAGTCAAGGGCCTTGCAGCGAACTAAAATCTGCTATTCGTTTAGGGTAAGCAGATTTCAGATCGTTGCATCCGGCGGCTAAACGCGCCGTACAACTTTGTCGGGGAACGCTGTGGATACGTCCCTGTACGCTCTTGTTTGGCATCCATGCCAAACAGGTCCCCGAGCAAAGTTTACTATGCGTTTACCACCTCGTTCGATTCTTGTGCATACCTAAGTGCACCTCTAGCCTGCGGTAAGACTCTGGTATAGAGCATACAACGAGCTAGTAAATAACACCTATGCAGCTAGGCAGCGAGTCGATAATGCTAAACCAGGCGTCTTTCGCACGGATGCGAAAGTTCAAGCGTCCATGGAAGGATTCACGGCGGCCTGGTGTGCGTTATCGGCTGCAAGCAGCCTAGCGTTTCGGTTTCAACTTGCCCATAGAAGCAAGCTAACCCAGTCAGCCTAAGATCATATGCATCCGGCGGCTAAACGCGCCGTACAACTTTGCCGAGGGACGCCGTGAACCCATCCATGTGCGGTTACAAACTTCTTCCTGAAGTTTGCCCTTCGGGCCAGCGCAAGCGCTGTTCAAATTCGTTCCCGACGAATTTGTCTGTTTTTCATCCATGAAAAACACGCCCTCGGTCAAAGTGTACTATGCGTTTACCACCTCGTTCGATTGTCGTGCATCCCAGAGTGCGCCACAAAACTACAGCAATTATCTGATATTGAACTTGCCGCGAGTTAGTAAATAACACTTATGCAGCAAGGCAGCGAGCCGATATTGCTAAACAAAGCGTGTCCGGCATGGATGCCGGACAGGAGCCCCCATGGAAGGGTTCAAGGCGTCTTTGTGTGCAATATCGGCTTCAAGCAGCCTGGCGTTTCGATTCAATCTCACTCATAGAAGCGCAAGCAGCCTGGCGTTTCGATTCAATCTCACTCATAGAAGCGCAAGCAGCCTAGCGTTTCGGTTACAATGATCTATTAAAAGCTACCGATTTTAAATTGCACCCAATTAAAATGCGCTGCATCAATCTCAAATCTGCATTTACTTCAAATGAAGCAAGTTCAAGATTGACGCATCCGATAGCTAAAAACTACATCCTAAACACACCAAAACGACTCTCTTCAATCGGCGCGTTTAATGCTGCTGCAAGCGCCAAGCCTACCGTCATCCGTGTTTGTGCCGGATCAATAATGCCATCATCCCACAGCCGCGCACTGGCGTAATACGGATGCCCCTGCTGCTCATACTGCTCAATAATCGGCTGCTTTAACGCCTTTTCAGCCTCTGCCGACAAAGTTTCACCCTTACGTGCTAAACCATCTTTCGTAACCTGCGCCATTACGCCAGCCGCTTGCTCGCCGCCCATCACGGAAATGCGCGCATTCGGCCACATCCACATCATGGTGGGATCATAAGCACGGCCGCACATGCCGTAGTTACCTGCACCATAGCTGCCGCCAATTAATACCGTAAACTTCGGTACCTTGGCGCAGCTTACTGCCATCACCATCTTGGCACCGTGCTTGGCAATACCCTCGGCTTCGTACTTTTTGCCGACCATAAAGCCAGTGATATTTTGTAAGAACAACAACGGGATTTTGCGCTGAGCACAGAGTTCAATAAAATGCGCGCCTTTTTGTGCCGATTCAGAGAATAAGATCCCATTATTGGCGACAATGCCCACTGGATAGCCGAAGATGCGCGCAAAACCACAGACCAAGGTAGCGCCGTAATATTGTTTAAACTCGTCAAAATCTGAGCCATCGACAATACGCGCGATCACTTCTTTTACATCGAAAGGTTTACGTAAGTCGGTGCCGACAATGCCGTATAACTCTTTGGCGTCGTACAAAGGCTCTTCAGTTGGCTTAACATGCAGCTGAGCTGGTACAGGGCGGTTTAAGCGTGAAACGGCATTACGCGCCAGTTGTAAGGCGTGCTCATCGTTTAAGGCATAGTGATCGGCTACACCAGAGATTTTGCAATGCACATCAGCGCCGCCCAACTCTTCGGCAGACACTTCTTCACCAGTGGCGGCTTTTACCAACGGTGGGCCGGCTAAGAAAATGGTGCCTTGATCTTTGACGATAATACTCTCGTCGGCCATGGCTGGCACATAAGCACCGCCCGCAGTACACAAGCCCATTACCGCGGCGATTTGTGGAATGCCTTTGGCTGACATATTGGCCTGATTAAAGAAGATGCGGCCAAAGTGCAGCTTATCGGGGAAGACATCATCTTGCCGTTGTAGGTTCGCGCCGCCAGAATCCACTAAATAAATACAGGGTAGGTGGCAGCGCTCAGCAATTTCTTGGGCGCGTAAATGCTTTTTCACAGTAAGCGGATAGTAAGTACCGCCTTTTACCGTGGCATCGTTAGCGACGATCATGCACTCCACGCCATTAACACGGCCAATACCAGCGACTACGCCGGCTGCAGGCACGTAATCTTCATAGCATTGCCAAGCGGCAAACTGGCCAATTTCTAAAAAGGGTGAGCCCGGATCAAGCAGTTTTTGCACCCGATCGCGCGCGAACAACTTACCACGCGAAACGTGGCGGGCGATCAAGCTTTCGCCGCCGCCCAGTTTAATTTGCTGTACTTTGCTGTTCAGATCATCCACCACCGCCTGCATAGCGGCGGCATTTTTTTGAAACTCCTCGCTGCGAGGATTCACCTTGCTGTTAAGTTTAGTCATGTTAATTCGACTCGATAAACAGCTCGCGGCCAATCAGCATACGACGAATTTCTGAAGTGCCCGCGCCAATTTCGTACAGCTTGGCATCGCGTAATAAACGACCGGTAGGGTATTCGTTGATATAGCCATTGCCACCTAATAATTGAATCGCATCCAGCGCCATTTGGGTAGCCAGCTCGGCCGCATACAAAATTACGCCAGCGGCATCTTTACGGGTGGTTTCCCCACGATCGCACGATTTCGCCACCATATACACATAAGAGCGTGCCGCGTTCATCCGGGTATACATATCGGCTACTTTGCCTTGTACCAGTTGGAACTCGCCAATAGATTGGCCAAATTGCTTACGATCGTGAATATAAGGTACCACCACATCCATACAGGCTTGCATAATACCCAGTGGGCCAGCGGCTAATACCACGCGCTCATAATCTAAACCGCTCATCAATACTTGAACGCCACGGCCAACTTGACCCAGCACGTTTTCTTCTGGCACTTCACAGTCTTCAAATACCAACTCACAGGTATTTGAGCCGCGCATGCCTAGCTTGTCGAGTTTTTGTGCTTGCGAAAAGCCCTTAAAACCCCGCTCCACAATAAAAGCAGTAATACCTTTTGAGCCTGCATTAACATCGGTTTTTGCGTAAATCACATAGGTATGGGCATCTGGACCATTGGTGATCCACATTTTATTGCCGTTAAGGATGTACTTATCGCCTTGTTTTTCGGCGCGCAGTTTCATGCTCACCACATCTGAACCGGCATTAGGTTCGCTCATCGCCAAGGCACCAATATGCTCGCCTGAACATAATTTAGGTAAATACTTTTGTTTTTGGGCTTCAGTGCCGTTGCGGAAAATTTGGTTAACACACAAGTTAGAGTGGGCACCATAAGATAAGGCGACTGATGCCGAAGCTCGGCTAATTTCTTCCATCGCGATAACATGTTCTAAATAGCCTAAACCTGAACCGCCATACTTTTCATCAACGGTAATACCGAGCAGGCCAAGATCGCCAAATTTGCGCCATAAATCATTCGGGAAGGCGTTATCATGATCGATTTGCGCGGCCCGCGGGGCAATTTCTTCGCGAGCAAAAGCGTTAACTTGCTCGCGGATCATATCGACGGTTTCACCTAAGTCGAAATTCAGACCTTTATATGTACTAATCATACTTACCCCGTTACTTGGTTGTTGATAATCAAATGTGTTTTTATTATGTGGAAGAAGAGGCTGAGGTAGCGCTCTTGAGTTGTTGCGCTTCGTTTAGCGTCTCTCTGCAGCGTTTTTCAACAGTTACCAGTTCCATTAATACCACTTTGATATCGTCAAGTTGCTGATGAAGTTCACCTTTTTTCAACTCGATTAATTTAAGCATGGTACTAAGCTGGGTAACGCTACTTTTATCTGCATCGTAAAGTTCGAACAGTTGACCGGTTTCCGCCAGACTGAATCCTAAGCGTTTTCCACGTAAAATAAGTTTAAGTCTTACACGATCACGCTTACTGTAAATGCGTGTTTGACCATTACGCTGTGGTGTTAGCAAGCCTTGATCTTCATAAAATCGAATGCTGCGCGTGGTGATATCAAATTCGCGCGAAAGTTCGCTAATGCTGTAGGTTTTATCGTCTTTTTCTTTCATGGCATGCCTTCCAACTGAATGCTGGCAACTATAAGTGAAGTTTACGTAAAGGTAAAGCAGGGGTCTGGTGTTTTCAAGGGTTGCCGCCTGATGCAAGTGTGTTTTGTAAAGATAACATGCCAAGTAAAGCGGCTAAATTTGTAAAAAGGGCGCAATTTTTTTCGAGTCTACTACCATAGTGGTAGCATGTTGACGTTGGCGTAAACGTAAATTTGGTGTAGTCTCTTTCGCATTAATCCAGATGTCGATGTGGGAGCAAAAAATGAATCAGCAAAATGCCGTTGTGATTGTTGCAGCAAAACGTACTGCCATGGGCGGCTTTGTAGGTGGCTTAGCTGATGTTGATGCTACCGTGTTGGGTGCGACAGCGATCCGTGCGGCTGTAGCCGCAGCAGGTATCGCGCCAGAACACATAAATGAAGTGATCATGGGTAATGTGTTACCCGCTGGTTTAGGGCAAGCGCCTGCGCGCCAAGCCACATTAAAAGCCGGTTTACCCCTTAGTGCGGGCGCTACAACCATTAATAAAGTATGTGGTTCAGGTCTTAAAGCCGTCATGCTGGCAACGGATTTATTGCAAGTTGGTAGTGCCGATGTTGTTGTTGCGGGGGGAATGGAATCTATGAGTAATGCCCCGTATTTACTCGATAAAGCCCGTAGTGGTTATCGGATGGGGCATGGTCAAATCAAAGATCATATGATGCTTGATGGCTTAGAAAATGCTTACGACGGTAAGGCGATGGGCTGTTTTGCTCAAGATACTGCTAACGATAAAAACATCACTCGTGAGCAAATGGACGCCTATGCGTTGACCTCATTAACCCGTGCGCAGCAGGCTATTAGCAGTGGTGCTTTTGTTGCTGAAATTGCCCCGGTGACCTTTCAAACGCGCAAAGGTGACGTTACGTTCAGTGTTGATGAACAGCCTGGTAATGCTAAACCTGAGAAAATTCCAAGCTTACGTCCAGCGTTCGCCAAAGACGGTACTATCACTGCGGCCAATTCAAGTTCTATTTCTGACGGTGCGGCAGCGTTAGTGTTAATGCGAGAAGCCGATGCTAAAGCGCAAGGGTTAACGCCTTTAGTACGGATCGTGGCGCATGCTACCCATTCGATGGAGCCTGCGTTATTCACAGTTGCACCAGTTGGTGCTATGCAAAAGGTGTTGGCTAAAGCAGGCTGGCAAAAAGATGATGTTGATTTATGGGAAATCAATGAAGCCTTTGCCATGGTGACCATGCTTGCCATTAATGAACTTGGGCTAGATGCTCAGAAAGTGAATGTTAATGGCGGAGCCTGTGCTTTAGGCCATCCTATTGGTGCCTCTGGAGCGCGTATTTTAGTGACACTTATCCATGCCTTACGCCAGCGCGGCCTAAAAACCGGTGTGGCGTCATTGTGTATTGGGGGTGGCGAAGCCGTTGCCCTGGCAGTAGAAGTTATTTAACACGCCAGTTGGCTATTTAGACGTTTTTAAAAAACATATTAGCGTTCCACGTTAAACACTAAGCGGTTGGGGAGAAGCGCCGCGTGATAGAACCCGCAAAGACGGGGCAAACCTTTAGTTCTGCATACCGTGTTATCAGGACAAGAGGGACAGGTAACGGCGCCGGCCTTACCACAATAATTATTAAGGGCCGGCTAACCGTTTAAACTCACATAGCTAACGAGATACATTCATGACTCAACAGGTTAAACTTTTTATCGATGGTGAATTTGTTCATTCAAACAGTGACAAACTTATCCCCGTAACCAATCCAGCGACGCAAGAAATTATTGCTCAGGTACCTTGCGCGACGGCTGCCGAGATGCAACAGGCTATCGCTTCTGCTAAAGCGGCCTTTCAAACGTGGAAGGAAGTGCCAGTGTCTGAGCGTGCGCGTTTAATGATGCGTTACGCACAATTACTCAAAGATCATCAGGCAGATATTGCTGCCATAATTTGTGAAGAGCTTGGTAAAACCGTCGAAGACGCTAAAGGCGATGTTTGGCGTGGTATCGAAGTGGTAGAACAAGCTGCCAACATTCCTTCATTGATGATGGGTGAGACCGTTGAAAACGTGGCACGCAGTATCGACACCTATAGCTATATTCAACCGCTAGGCGTGTGTGCCGGTATTACACCGTTTAACTTCCCAGCCATGATCCCACTGTGGATGTTCCCGCTGGCGATTGCCTGTGGTAATACCTTTATTTTAAAACCGTCTGAGCAAGATCCGATGACGGTGAACAAATTGGCTGAGCTGTTTGTGCAAGCAGGTGCGCCAAAAGGGGTGTTGCAAGTAGTCCATGGCGCGAAAGAACAAGTTGACGCTATTTTACATCACCCCGATATTAAAGCCATTTCGTTTGTCGGCTCGGTCAATGTGGGTCAATACATCTACAAAACAGGTACCGATAATTTAAAACGCGTTCAAGCGTTTGCTGGCGCGAAAAACCATATGGTTATTATGCCTGATGCCAATAAACAGCAGGTTATCAATGCGTTAGTTGGCGCGTCAGTGGGTGCAGCGGGTCAGCGCTGCATGGCCATTTCAGTCGCGGTCTTTGTCGGCAGCGCTGCTGAGTGGATCCCAGAAGTGGCTGCGGCCATTGGTAAAGTTGGACCTGGTCATTACAGTAATCCCAATGCAGCTTATGGCCCGCAAATTAGCCCGCAAGCCAAAGCAAGGGTAATGTCGCTCATCGATCAGGGCAAAAAAGAAGGCGCGACCTGTTTGTTAGATGGCTCAAGCTGTGAGGTCGAAGGTTATCCAAAAGGTAACTGGGTGGGTCCAACGGTCTTTAGCAATGTCACCACCGAGATGGAAATTTACAAACAAGAAATCTTTGGTCCTGTACTTAACACCATGACAGTTAACTCATTGCAAGAAGCCATTGAGCTGGTTAATGCCAGCCCCTTTGGTAATGGTACGGCTATCTTTACCGCTAGCGGCGCCGCAGCACGCAAGTACCAGCATAATGTGGAAGTGGGTCAGGTCGGGATTAATGTACCTATCCCAGTCCCCCTGCCATTCTTCTCATTTACCGGTTGGAAAGGGTCTTTCTACGGTGATCAGCATGCTTATGGTAAGCAAGCGGTGCGTTTTTATACTGAAACAAAAACCATTACAGCACGTTGGTTTGATGATGATATCGCGGTTTCAGGCCCGAACATGTCAATCAATTTGCGTTAACCGGTGACAGGGGCAGGCGTGGCGGCGGCGAAAGTAAAGACAAACTCCTAAAAATTTGCAGCTTTGTCGTCGCCCGTTTTGCTAGTGATAAATTGCCTACTGGTTGTTTTCATAAAGGTAGTATAGGAAATCTGAGCATGAATTTTAATCTCACTGAAGATCAACAAGCCTTTGTCGATGTGGCGCGCCAATTTGCAGAGCAAGAACTCGCTCCCCATGCTGCCCGCTGGGATCGTGAGCATTATTTTCCGAAAGAGGTGATACAAAAGGCGGGTGAACTCGGCTTTTGTTCGTTATATACCCCGGAAGAGGCTGGTGGTTTAGGCTTGTCTCGTTTAGATTCATCCATCATATTTGAATATTTAGCCATGGGATGCACGGCGACAACGGCCATGTTGACCATTCATAATATGGCTACCTGGATGATTGCCAGTTACGCCACCGAGACAGTAAAAAACACCTGGTTACCTTCGCTGGTAAGCGGTGAGCAGTTGGCCTCTTATTGCTTAACTGAACCAGGCTCAGGCTCGGATGCAGCCAGTTTACGCACCAGTGCGCGTAAAGACGGTGACTATTATGTGTTAAACGGCTCCAAAATGTTTATTTCAGGTGCAGGCGCCACAGAAGTGCTGGTGGTGATGGCTCGCACTGGGGAAGCCGGACCAAAGGGCATCTCTGCCTTTGTAGTTCCCGCTGATACTGCTGGCGTTATCTACGGTAAAGCAGAAGAAAAAATGGGCTGGAATGCGCAACCAACCCGTTTAGTGACTTTTGAAGATGTGCGTATTCCTGCCAGTGCGTTACTGGGTAACGAGGGGCAGGGCTTTAGTTTTGCCATGAAAGGCTTAGATGGCGGTCGCATTAATATTGCTACTTGTTCGATTGGTACTGCGCAGCAAGCATTGAATACGGCGCGTAACTATATGCTTGAGCGGCAGCAGTTTGGTAAGCCGCTGGCGGCGTTTCAAGCCTTACAATTTAAACTCGCCGATATGGCAACTGAGTTAGTGGCCGCCAGGCAGTTGGTGCGATTAGCGGCGTTTAAATTAGATAACGATGATCCTGAAGCGACGGCTTATTGTGCAATGGCAAAACGTTTTGCCACGGACGTCGGATTTACTGTGTGTGATCAGGCATTACAATTGCACGGTGGCTATGGTTATATTAAAGAATATCCGCTGGAGCGGCACTTCCGTGATGTACGAGTGCATCAGATTTTGGAAGGGACTAACGAGATCATGCGTTTGATCATTGGTCGTCGCTTATTGGATGCGGCTGCTGGCGAAATTCTGTAAGTTTGTCACAAAGCAAGGTTAAACTTAGCAGCGTCTTTGCCGCTGCTAAGTGCTGCTTGAGTTAGCAGTAAATTATAAGGAAACCCTATGCTTGAAACATCTACAACTGCGGTGGTGCTGTTTGAAGAACTTACCGCAGCCAATGGTAAAAAAATTGCCATTGCCACGCTAAACTCCGAAAAGTCACTCAATGCCCTAAGTTTGCCCATGGTGGAATTGCTGCTACCGCAATTGCAAGCCTGGAAGCAGGATAACGCCATCGTGATGGTGTTATTACTAGGCGCGGGCGATCGCGCTTTTTGTGCGGGTGGGGATATTCGTGATCTTTATCAGGCGATGAAAGATCAGCCCAATACGTTTCAGCCGTATGTTGAAACCTTTTTCACAAAAGAATATCGGCTTGATTATCTGATACATACGTTTGATAAACCGGTGCTGGTGTGGGGCAACGGGATAGTGATGGGGGGCGGGCTTGGTTTGATGGCCGGCGCTTCTCACCGTGTGGTTACGACTTCCAGTCGCATTGCGATGCCGGAAATGGCTATCGGTTTATATCCTGATGTTGGTGCCAGTTGGTTTTTAAATCGTATGCCAGCAGGATGCGGTTTGTTTTTAGGGTTAACGGGTGCCTCAATTAACGCCGCAGATGCGCGTTTTATTGGATTGGCAGATGTCTTTATTTGTCATGAACAAAAAGCACAAGTCGTCGATAAACTGCTTCAGGTGAAATGGGGCGATACTGTTGCGTTAAATCATCAGAAGTTATCAGACGTGTTACGTCAGCAAGAGCAAGGGTGTCGCACCCAAATGCCGCTCAGTCAAATTAGAGTGCATCAAGAAGCTATCACTGATATTGCTCTAAAGCCCAATTTGCCTGCTGTAATAGAGGCGATATATGCCATACCTGGCGAGGATAAATGGCTGCTTAAAGCCAAAGAATCGCTACGTTATGGTAGCCCGATAACGGCACATATTGTTTACCGTTTGTTGCAATTGGGGCAAACGAAAATTCTGGCTGATAGCTTTCGTTTAGAACTGGGATTAAGTGTGCAGTGTGCGAAGCTGGGGGAATTTCAAGAAGGGGTAAGAGCGTTACTTATTGATAAGGATTTGCTCCCTAAATGGTTATATCCAGACGTTAACACCGTGCCTGTTCACATTATCGATGAGCTGTTTTATTCACCTTGGTCTGCCGCACAACATCCACTTAGTGATCTGGGTAAGTTAAAAGGATAAATACCATGGCAAAAGTCGCCTTTATTGGACTAGGAAATATGGGTGGCCCTATGGCCATCAATTTAATTAAAGCCGGGCATGATGTAACGGTTTTTGATTTATCGGTAGCAGCTTTGTCACAGCTGAAAGCGGAAGGCGCAGTGGTTGCAAGTTCTGCTGCCGATGCCGTAAACGGTGCCGAGTTTATACTTTCAATGCTGCCTGCGGCAAAGCATGTATTGGGCTTATACCTTGGGGAACAAGGTATTGTGAATCAGATCAACAAAGATGCGCTGGTTATTGATTGCTCTACTATTGATGCGCAAAGTGCGCGTAAATTGGGCGACGCTCTCGCGCAGCAGGGTATTGCTTTTATTGATGCACCTGTTTCAGGTGGCGTTGGTGGCGCTAAAGCAGGCACCTTAACCTTTATTGTTGGCGGCAGCGAGCAGGATTTTGAGCGCGCGAAAACCGTGCTGGCGCATATGGGTAAGAACCTGTTTCACGCAGGTGCCATGGGTGCAGGCCAAGTGGCGAAGATTTGTAACAATATGCTGTTAAGTATCCTTATGGTTGGAACGTCGGAAGCGTTGCAAATGGGCATCGATAACGGCCTAGATCCAAAGGTGCTGTCTGATATTATGCTGAAGAGTTCTGGCCGTAACTGGACTTTAGAATTGTATAATCCGTGTCCAGATGTATTGCCCAATGTGCCTTCGTCAAATGGCTATCAGGGGGGCTTTATGGTGGACTTGATGGTGAAAGATTTAGGGTTAGCGCTAGAGGCGGCATTGCAGAGCGGGAGTAGCACACCTTTGGGTGCGTTAGCGCGGAATATGTATGTGTCACATCAGCGTGCTGGCAATGGAAAGCTGGATTTTTCCAGTATTTTTAATGCCTTTGATAAGAGTGTAGGGTAATTTTTCTTCGAATCGCGTTGAGGCTCCGTACATTTTTTCTGAGACACGCCGTGAACCATCTCTGGGGCTCCACTACGGCCATCCATGGCCGTCTCAGAAAAAAGTACATACGCCTCCTCGCTGACACCGAGTGCGCTTAAATTATTACTCGTCGACAGTTACGAATGCATTAAGTGTTTGTCGATATTAGGATTAAGTGAAAAATATTATGAACTTAAAAGATAAAACCATAGTTATTACCGGCGGTGCTCAAGGCTTAGGTCTGGAAATGGCGCGGATGTGTGCAGCCGAAGGCGCGCAATTGGCGCTGATTGATATGAATAATGAACAATTAGCGGCGGCGGCCACTGAGTTAGCGGTACTGACTAAGGTACATACCTATGTGGCGAATGTGGCGGATGAAGCGCAGGTTGAAGCCACTTTTGCGCAGATCGATAGCGATTTTACCGGTATTGATGGCTTAATTAATAATGCCGGTATTTTGCGTGATGGTTTGTTATTAAAGGTGAAAGACGGCGAATTGGTTGCGAAGATGCCATTGCAGCAATTTCAATCGGTGATTGATGTGAATTTAACTGGCGTGTTCCTCTGTGGCCGCGAAGCCGCTGCGCTGATGGTTAAACAGGGACGTAAGGGCGTTATTATCAATATGTCTAGCGTTGCCCGCGCCGGTAACATGGGCCAAACGAACTATGCGGCGTCGAAGGCGGGTGTAGTCGCGATGACGGTAACTTGGGCACGTGAGTTAGGACGTTATGGCATTCGCGTGGGCGCGATTGCTCCAGGGGTGATTCGTACCGCTATGACTGATGCGATGAAACCGGAAGCACGCGAGCGCTTGGAGAAAATGAAGCCAGTGGGTCGTTTAGGCGAAGCTGCTGAAATAGCGCATACTGCAAAGTATATTTTTGAAAACGATTTCTTTACGGGTAGAGTGGTCGAGATTGATGGTGGTATTGCGTTTTAGGTGCTAGCGGCATCACGTTGTTGATGCTGGTTTTTGGTGCTGATTTTTTTGTACGGATTTCTTATTACCAAAACTGCGCGTAATGCCCCGTCCTTTTAGGGCGGGGATGGATAGCGCATGACGCGAAGCGGCATAAGATTGACAACAGCAATAATGCTGTATAAATTAACAGTATGAAAGCGACCAAAACACTCCAAGTTCGTGTGCGTGATAAGCACGCTAAAGCCCTGTCAGCGCAAGCACGGCAGGTGAACTTTGTATGGAATTATGTCAATGAATTAAGTGCGCGGAATATTCGTGAGCATGGCCGCTTTCTATCCGACTTCGACATTCAGAAATATACTAACGGTTGCGCTAAAGACTTAGGCTTGCATAGCCAAACCGTTCAGGAAGTCTCTAAAGAGTACGTGACACGCCGAAAGCAATTTAAGAAAGCTAAGCTTCGCTGGCGCAAGTCTGATGGTACTAAACGCTCGCTAGGCTGGATCCCCATTAAATCTGGCGCTGCCTGCTTCAAAAGCGGTCAAGTCTATTTTAACAGGCAATATTATAAGGTATGGGATAGCTACGGACTTTCTGGCTATACGTTTAAATCCGCCGCCTTCTCCGAAGATACCAGAGGCCGCTGGTATTTCAATGTTGTCGTTGAAGTTGACACAACGCAATCAACGGGTACTGCCAGTGTCGGTATCGACTTAGGCTGTAAGGCTACTGCTACCGACTCTAACGGTGTAAGTGTCCCTAGCCGTGACTACCGCACGTTGGAAGCTAAATTAGGACTGGCGCAACGCGCCAGCAAGAAACGCCGTGTAAAGGCGATACACGCGAAAATAAAAAACCGCCGCAAAGATAAATTACATAAATACAGCCGTAAGCTCGTGAATGAAAATGCGGCCATATTCATAGGTGATGTATCAAGCACTAAACTCACTAAAACCAAGATGGCAAAATCGGTTTTAGATGCAGGATGGGGCTTGCTGAGGACTATGCTGGCATATAAATGCGCTCACGCAGGTATTGTCTATCAGAGCATCAACGAAGCCTATACTACCCAATCCTGTTCGCGCTGTGGCTCACGCCACAGCAGTCTGAAAGGTAGACCAGGACTTGGAATAAGAGAATGGACTTGTCATGACTGCGGTACTCATCATGACCGCGACATTAACGCCGCAAAGAACATTCTCGCGCTGGGGCATCAGCGTCTCGCAGGAGGAATCCCCGTCCTTTAGGACGGGGAGGATGTCAAATTTAGGGTTTATTAAACCTAAAACTTAAGTACTAAAAAAAATCGCGTAAAAAACGCAAGGATATAAGCGCAAGAATACGAACCTGAGAATAGAAACGCTAGCCTCGATACAGTGAGCTTTTAAAAAGGCATCTATCTGAAAAAAGCATAAACGGAGAATAAAAATGATACGTTGGAAAATGTTAACGTTACTGTTATTAGTGTGCGGTTTAGGATGGTCTGGTCAGGTAGTTGCAGATGACAAAGCCGAGCTTACCGCAGCGCTCGCCGAGTTTTTAGACGGCGCCACACGAAATGATCCGGTTGTTCACAACAACTATTGGGCCGACGAATTAATTTACACCAGTTCAGCAGGAAAGCGTTTTGGAAAAGCGGAACTGATGGCAAGTGTGAATGGGCGTGGTGAGTTAGCGCCAGAAGAAATCAGTATGCGTTATCACAGTGACGATCTGCAAATCATGCTCTATGGCGATACGGCCGTTGTTGCGTTTACTTTAGTAGGCCAATCTGCAAGCGAGACGTTACGTTTTCTAAACAGCGGTACTTTTATTAAACGGAAGGGTAAATGGCAAGCGGTTAACTGGCAAGCGACGCGTTTGGCAGAGTAATATGAAATTAAACAGCTCAGATAACAGATCGCTTAACGAAAATAAAACGTAGCAAATTACATCACAATTATCGTAGTAAGCCACTGGGCTTTTCCCAGCTTTATTAATTGTATAATGTTGGAGTAGCACTATGCCACATCACCGCCTTGCCCATTTAAATCATCAAGATGTTCGTATTGACGAGCTTACGGTGCATTCGTACGAAATGGGATTATATCTCGTTGAAGCTGATTTTGATGGCCGTAAAGGGTTTATCGTCAACGACAGCAATCAGCCACAGCATTTCCACAGTGTTGAACAAGTGAAGCAATCATTAAGCGATTGCACAGTTAGAAACGCGTGGTTAGTTCACCAATCAGCGTATGACGAGATGTGTGGTGGCCCCGAAAAAACAGATAACACCCTGAAATTGCCTATTTGTTTTAACTAGCCGACGTTATCAGCAACGAGTGTTTAAGGCAGGATAAACAAATTTTGTGAGTTTGATGGCACGTGCTCGAATTGCACGTGCCGTTTTATAAATTACCAGCCTATGCTGTGATACAACCGTTGCCACATCAGTTTGTTTTGTTGTTTTAAACGTGTAGCTCGCGTTTTTACTTCAGCCGTTAATTCGGTTTGTTGCTCAAGTAAATTTGCCAACGCGGCCAGTAAGGTGTCTTCCGATAAGTCTTCTACACAATACTCACCCATCCCAAAGTCACTCATCATAGCGTGATACTTATGGCTCCAACTGGTCGCGATACAAGGGACTCCCTGACTCAGAGCATTTACTGCGCCGTGGAAGCGCGAACTGACCGCCAACTCAGCTTTGCCAATAAAGGCTTTTACGGCAAGCGGATCTTCAATTTGCACCAGACCACAAGGTGAAAGCGCGGCAATTTCAGCACAGAGCTCGGCATCTTCTTTGCCTTCATGATTCACCAGTACGGGTTGGATCCCCAATACCGTCAGGTAATCGGCGGCCGCAGCAAAAGCAGTAACATATTGTTGCCGCATGGCCTCTGCATTCGCATGATTGTACTTTGATACGACTTTAGAATTTGGTATCAAAGCAGCAAAAGGCATGTCGAGTGATGGGACTTCCGCGTTAGCCACTGGGCTTAGCCCCACAGTAAAGTCGGGGGTTAAAATCACATGTTCTGGTAATACGTCTACACAGCTTTGTAAATGGCGCAGCGATACCGGATCTCTGACAAAAATAAGTCGAGCATGGTTAATAATATCGCGCATCGCCGCTTGACTGGCTTTAGACGTAAAAGGCCCAAAAGCTTGTGGCATAAAAATAAAGGGTTTACCTGCTTTACCAAAACGAACGACTTCTTTCGCCGTATTTTGCAAAAAAGTCAGGGGCCATTGATCGCCATAAGCAAAACCGCTGGCTTCCAGAACCAGATCGATATCGCGCTCGGTTACCATCCCATAGCGTTTAAAGAGGTTGCGAAGCGATGCTGGCAGTTTGCCCAATAGCCCTGTTGCATCAATCCCTTTGCGACGAAAAGCCAATTTTTGCCAAGCACCATGGCGTGCGCGTTCTGGATAGGGCAGGTTTGGTCCGGGTGATAAAACCAGTTCAAAAGGCTGACTTTTGGCTTTGAGACCTTGCAAGCACGCGAGTAACATTAAATAAGCGCCTTTGTTGCGAAATTGTACGCCTTTAATTTCTACAAAATAAGGTTTGGTCATTATAGGTTTCCGTTATGTGTCGTTGCCGATTTTTTTACCTTAAGCAATTGCCATAAATGGCTGCGCGTTGTTTTGGCAAAAAACAAGAAGAAAAAGGAAGCATAAGCGTATGAAATTAAGGTTGCCCAAGCCGCACCAACAATACCATATTGTGGGATCCACCAGAGATTAAGCAAGACATTAATTAACGCGCCCATACCGTGGCTAAGCAGAGAGAGCGGCTCTTGTTCGGTGATCACTAAATGTTGGCCGATTAAATAACGGATAAAAATAAAGCAGCCAGCCCAAATATGGATCCGCAGCACCGTAACGGCATCGTTAAAGGCGTCCCCAAACAGTAATAAAACAATCCATTCTGCCGTTAGCGTCATGATCACCGCAATAGCCAAGGCAGCACTAAAAAACAGCAGGGCAAAGCGGCGTAGTTTGAGCAGATAACCGTTCCAGCTTTTTTCATAGGCTTTTAACATATCGGGATAATAGCGTACGGCAAGGGTGGCTGGAAACACATACCAAAGCTCAGATAATCGACTGGCTGCGGCATAAATACCGGCTTGCTCGGTTCCTGCCATGCTACCCAGCATCACAATATCAATTTTTAAATAGATAACAGAAACAATACCCGACAGCCAAAGCCAAGAAGAGCGCTTAAGTAATTGTTTCGCATGTTGCCAGTTAAAATAACGGGGATGATAGGCAGGCCAAAGCTGTGTTTCGTCTTTGTAAGGTTGATGCTTGCGACGATACAGTAGATATTGCGCCATACCGACAATAAAAAACTCAATGCCGGTGATCAGCAAAAGACTGGCAATACCGAAGCCTTGGTACAATAGCCACAACTTCATTGCAAAGCTCAGTAAGGAAATAATCGATTTAACGTAGGCTGGGCTTCGAAATGTACCTTGATAGTTTAAATAAAACTCAAACAGTAAAAAGCCAAAAAAGGCTTGTAATATAAATAACAAGGGAATGGCATAACTAAGATGCCCGGTAAACAGTTGCGGGTTTAGCAGATAAAATAAGCCAAGCATCACGCCGCCGCCAAGCAAGCCTAATCCTAAGCGAATACTGACAGCGGTATAGAGCATTGTCATGGCCTCTTGGCCACTGGGCAATTTGGTCATTTGTTTAACGACTAAATTGTTTAAGCCCATGCTGGTTATAGGCACTAAAAACGCGCTCCATGCCATCACAATCGAAAAGATCCCCAGCTCACTGGCCCCGAGCATGCGTGCTACAAAGATGGTCAGTACTGCCCCTGAAGCGAGCTTAACGAGTTTATCACCCAGCATGGCCGAGGCGCGGGCCATCAGCAGTTTCTTGATAAAATTCATTTTGGACTCCGCAGCATGCGACGTCGTATCTGCGATAAAATGCGCCAAATATTTTGCAGTAAAAAAATGTAACCCGCGAATACCATAACAAACAGCAGTAACATCACCACATCGGGGATCATCAAGTATTCACCAATAACGCCAATACAGGCAAAAATACACGCCAGTGCGGTAATTAATGTCAGCGATTCACGGGGATCTAGGCCTAAGCGAAGCGAAATATGATGCAAATGTTCGCGGTCTGCTTGAAAAGGGGATTGTCCCTTTAAAATCCTTCGTAGCATGATGGCAACCATATCCATTAGGGGGATAGCAATTAACCATAATGCAGTAACTGGGCGAAAACTGGAGGTTTCACTTTGTGTGCCAATGATCAGTAACCAAATCACCGATAAGCCAATTAACATACTGCCGGCGTCGCCCATAAAAATCTTTTTACCCGGGACCAAATGCAAGTTAAACGCCAGATAAGGCAGTAATGCACAAATCAATGTCATCGGTAAAAGGGCTTGTTCCGGTTGCCCCCATAGCAGCATAAATCCAGCAATAGCTACAAAACTGACCAAACTGAGCATGCCTGCTAAGCCATCAATACCGTCAGTCATATTAAACGCATTAATGGCGGCAATCACTGCAATTAGGGTCACCGGGATCCCTAATACCCCTAAAGTGACTTCGCCAAAACCAAACAAATTACCTAAGCTGGCCAGATGCAGATCTAAGGCATAGACCATACCTAAGCCCACACTTAGCTGTATCGCCAAACGTAATTTCACGCTAAGATCGAGATAATCATCAAAAGCGCCCAGGATGACAATTGCTCCAGCCAATAACAGATAATAAGTTGGATGAAGGGCATCGGGGGCAAAGAAAGCTAAGGACACCGCCAAGCCACTGAATACCGATAATCCGCCTATTAACGGAATGGCGCCTTGATGTTGTTTACGGCCTTTTGGGATATCGACTAATCCCACCCGTTGCGATAACGGATAAAACGCTAAAATAGCGAGTAAGCAAAAGCCAAATGCAGAGACAATTAAAAACAGTTGAGATGTCATAACGAATTCATTTTTATCAGTTTTGCCCAAGTGGCGTTTATTCAGCTAAGCGTCAGCTGAAACTTGCTGTAATGATAATGCTAAGTAACAAAATAAACGACTAGCTAAGGCTAATAGTTTCTAAATATTATCTTTTTAGGCATTATATTGCCTTTTTATCGGAGTAGCGCGTTAACGTGGCCAAGGAAAATCCCGCTTTGCTAATAGTGACCAATATGGGGCCTAAACCTTCAGCACCTTTTCAAGGGCAGTTTGTGGCAAACCAAGTGACTGAATTACAGGGTCAAGGGCAAGCTGCTGATTACCATTATATGCGTTGGCATGGTGACTCTTTGCTGAACAGACTTTTAAAGTATCCCGTGTTTTTCTTGGATTTTTTTTGGCGGTTTGTGCTGCGTCGCCAACGTTACGACATTATTCATGTGCATTTTTTTTACCCTACAATATGGCTGGCGTTATTATACCGCGCCTTGCGTCATCGGCAGGTTAAAATTGTGGTCACCTGCCATGGCAGTGACATTTACCATTATCAACCGCCGAGTCAATTGTACCAATGGTGTGCAAAGCAGGTACAGGCGTGGGTGTTTACCAGTGAAAGCTTACGCCAGCAGTTATTTTTCGCACCCGCTAAGCAGCAGATCCTGTCAGCCGGCATTCAGGGACAGTTTGCCACCTGCACACCACGCGCCTTCAGTGAAAAAGATGTTGATATTTTGTACGTAGGCACCTTGGACAAAAATAAAGGGATGGATCGTTTAATCACCATGCTTCCAACGTTAGCACCGTACCGGATTGTCGTGGCGGGAACCGGGCCCTGGTTAGCGACCTTACAAGAAGCCGCTAAGCAGTACCCTGGTTTAACGTTGGTGGGCGCGCAATCTACTCAAGCTTTGCAAGAATGGTATCAACGCAGTCGATGTTTTATTAATTTATCGCGTAACGAGTCTTTTGGGTTAGTGATGGCTGAAGCCATGGCGTGTTATACACCTGTTGTAGCAACAGATACCGATGGCGCGCGTGCTCAAGTATTTTCAAACGTTACGGGCTATCGTGTCGCATCGCAACAGGACGAATCCGTTTTAATTGCGCAGTTTACTCAGGCTATTCAGCAGATATTGGCATTACCTGTTGAGGATTATCAGCTAATGCAACAGGCTTGCCGTCGGCAGGCTGAACCCGTGTTATTACCCAAGGTGGCCACTACGTTGCGCCAACTTTATCAGGATCTTTTTCATGGTTAATTTACCCAATTCTCCTTTAGCAGCGATACCCGAAGTGACCATTGGTCCGGTACAGGTGTCGGCTTTCGATGATATGACACAATTGCTCGCGTTTATTTTAAAAGAGGATGGCAGCGTATTTGCGGGTTCGGCTATTGCCATCAATCCAGAGAAAATACTCACTGCGATGGAAACCCCGGCCATTCTAGAGGTGATCCGCCAAGCGGATATTCGTTATGCTGATGGTATAGGCGTGGTCAAGGTGATGCGCAAGCGGCTTGATCGTAAAGTTCAGCGTATCCCAGGCTGTGAATTATGGCAGGCGTTGATGTTGCGTGCTGCAACGTATCAGGTGCCCGTTTATTTAGTGGGTGCCAAACCCGAGGTGTTAGCGCAAACTCAGGCTAAATTGGTTGCTCAAGGTACGCCCGTGGTTGGGGCGACAGATGGCTACTTTAAAGATGAAGCTGCGCTGATCGCAGCCATTAAACACAGTGGCGCTCGGTTCGTCAGTGTTGCCATGGGCTCACCCAAGCAAGAGTTATTGATTAAACGCATACAAGCGCAGCATCCAGATTGCTTTTACATGGGCGTAGGCGGTACTTATGATGTGTTTACGGGCAATGTAAAACGGGCACCTGAACTATGGTGTAAGTTGAATTTAGAATGGGCCTACCGTTTAGTGTTACAGCCCAGTCGAATCGGTCGGCAGTTACGGCTAGTGAGATACCTGTGGTGGTATCTGACGGGCAAAATTTAAGGAGCGTCGCATGTCGCAATACCCGTTAATTAGTGTTTACATGCCTACGTATAATCGGGCACAAATGGCCTGCCGTGCTATTGATTCAGTACTTGCTCAAGATTATCCCAATCTTGAGTTGATCGTAGTTGATGATGCGTCTAAAGATGATACCCAAGCCGTTTTAACCGCGCGTTATGGTGCTGATAATCGCGTGACAATTCTACGCCAGGAAACCGGGCAAGGTGCTTGTGCTGCCCGCAATCGTGCCATTACCGTGGCTAAAGGCGAATTTGTAACGGGGATTGACGACGATGATGAGTTTTTACCGCAACGTTTAAGTCAGCTCTTTGCTGCCTATGATGACAAGTACAGTTGTGTGTGCTCTGCCTATATTTGGGATTATGGTTCGGTAAAGAAAACCTTATTTGCGCAAGAGCGGGCCGTAAGTTTATCGGAATTACTTGATTTGCATACCCTGTCTAATCAAGCTTTGGTAAAACGTGAGCGGATGTTGCAATTAGCGGGCTTTGATACCGACTTGGCTGCGTTTCAGGATTATGATATGTGGGTTAGGGTGGTTGCTGCGTTTGGTCCTGCGCTGCGTATTGCTGAGGCCAGTTACAAAGTGAATGTTGGGCACGAGCTTGGGCGAATTACCAACTCCCCAAAACGGATGGATGCACATCAGCAGTTTGTGGCTAAACACCGGCCATTGATGAGTGAGCGTAATTTACAAAATCAAATGTTTTATCGACTGACGATGCAACAACAGCCATTGAGTTTAAACGCTTTTTTAAGCGCATGTCGGTATGGCTTAGTCACGTTAAAATGGCGCTATTACGTAAAGCACAAATTGGCAGGGTTAAGTCAGCTGCGGATCCGATTGTTTAGTAAAGGCGTGCGTGGATTATTTAAAAAATAATGATGATTCCTATTTCAACATGGGTAAACCGTGCCAAGGCAGAGCAAGCCTTTCTGGTGTTGGCCTTTTGCGTGATCCTGCTCGATTGGTTAAATGGGGTATTATGGTACACCTTTGGTAGCAGTTTTGGGCTAGCTGCGGCAGTAAAAGGGATACTACTGATCGGTATTGTCATACTGGGTTGGCCAGATTGTCGACGAGCATTTTATGCGCCGCTGGGCCTAATGGCCTTGATGCTGCTTGGCCCGGTGTATGTAAGCCTAACGAGCGATTTGCCATTGCCTTGGCAGGATGTGCAATTGGTGGCTAAAGCTGGGGCTTTTTTGTTAGCGCTTGCTTTTTTTTCAGCGCGCGCCATGCAAGATCCTGAAGCGTATATCCGCTGGGTAAATCGGTTTGTGCTTGCCAGTTATATGGTTCTTGTTGTGAATGTGCTTTTTGGGTTGGCCGGTTTTGGCGGTACCGCCTATCAGCCGATGGATGAAGTGGCACAGCGATTTTTGGGCATAAAAGGGTTTTTTATCTCAACGAATGAGCTATCTGCATTGTTGTTGGTATTAACCTGTTGGCTCTTAACTTTAACGTGGCAGTGTAAACGTTGGTGTTATCCCTTGGTAAGTTTTACGTCCTTGACGATGGCAGGATTAATGCTGACAAAAACCGGATTATTTGGCACCTTGTTATTAATTGTCTTGGTTCCGCTATTACTTACCCCTCGCCATTTTTATCGTCGGCACTGGCGTGCCTGTATGCTACTTTTGGGCTGTGGCGTGGCTTTGGTGTTTGGTGTATTAATGAACCTGACGGCCTTATTACAGTGGGTGGGTATTTACGATAAATTACAGTTTGCTTATCAACAACGCGGTATTGCTGGCATTATTTTGTCGTCTCGCGATTATTATTTACAACGTAACTTTACGGCGGTAGCCGAGTATTATCCAGAGTGGTTGCAGCTGTTTGGTGTGGGACAGGGTGGCGTGCAATGGTTATTAAAAAAATACTTTATTGAAATCGATCTCTTCGACTTTTTATTGTTCTATGGTCTAGCCGGCGTGTTGCTTTACGTATTAACCTTTTGGCGTTTGCTATTAACCGTGCTAAGCCGCTTGGCTTTTACCCCGGTTGCTGCACCTGTATTGTTGCTTAACACCTTGTTGTTACTGGTTTCATTATTTGCTGGCCACGTGTTAACGTCTGGCATGCTTTGGTTGCCATGGGCGCTGATTAATGGCGCCGTTGTGGCGCACCATGCTTACAGGCTATCTGTGATGGTTCCCGTTAAGCTTGTAACAAAGGACGTCACAGATGAAAGACCTGCTTGAACCCTTTTTGTATCCGCATAATCTGTTGTTTTATGGTTTGCTGTTAGCGTGTATATGCTACAAAAAAAAGGGGCTATGGTTTTTATTACTGTTTTATTATTTGGTAGGAAATACGTTTTTAGCCAATCAGGTGCGGCATTGGTATAGTCAGAACACACAAAAGCTCAGCGAGCAGCCAATGTCAATCTTGGCTATGCCACAAGAGGGCGCGATTTCTACTGATATGCCTGCCCTCTATGTTGTTTTGGGGTGTGGTGGTTCGGCAGCGCAATTACCTGCCTGCGCATCGGCCCGTCTGAATGTATTAGTCAGCGAGTTATCCAAGCACCCTAACGCCCCTGCTGCCGTGTTGATCACGACACGGTATTGCCAACCTTATCTGGATTATTTGCGTCAGCGCAGTGAGCAAACGGTGATCGATTGCTTTGATGCCGGTGATAACACCTACCAAGAATTTGCCAGCTTGGCGCAACGCTTAGATAAAACGCGCTATTATCGTTTTATTACCAGTGATTTTCACAGTTGGCGAGTGAGTAAATTGCTAGCACAGCATCATTTTACGGCGACAGTGGGCGCGGTAAGCACCCAAACGTTTCGGCCAGTGAATTGTACGTTAAACTGCTTGTTTACGATTAATCTTACGAACTTAGATTTTTACAGTAAGTTAACTGCAGAGTTTATGAGTTATGCGGTTTATCGGTTTGGCGGTGCACGTTTAACGGGCGTGGTGTCTGATAAAAACACACCATAGCCAATATCATGCCACCGAGTGCGCCATAAAGGTGTGCATCGATGGCGACATTCGCCGCAATTTGTGCTGCTAGCGCAGAGTCTGGGCCGTTAACCTGTTCGACAATAAGTTTTACCGCGACGCCCGCTAAAATAAGATAACCCGTGCGAAAACCCTGTCGTAAATCCAGAATGGCGCCAAAGCAAAGGATGCCATGTAATACACCTGACATGCCAACATAGACACTGATATCGTCGGAGAATAGCCATAAACTGGCACTGGTGCTGAGACTGAGTAATACCCATTGCCAGCCTAAGGCAAGCCGTTGGCTAAGCGGAGCATAAATGAGCATAATTAATATCAGTCCGATCAGATTCATTAACAGATGATAAAAATTACTATGGATTAAATGTCCGCTGATGACGCGCCATATTTGTCCTTGCGCTAAGGCAGTACGATCATATTCCAACGTAGTTTGGATAAACGCGGGACTCAAATACAGCAGCCCAGCTAAACCCGCCAAACACAGATAAGGTAAATACGGTTTTATTGATACACTGAGCATAGCGCCGGTTGATCTTATGGTTGTAACTGGTTAGGGTGTTAAGGCGCTATTATAAGGAAAGTCTTCACAATGAAAAGATATCTTCACGTTTCTGGCTATTCTGCACGTTATCTCTTACTAGCGACCTTATCGCTACCTTTTATCGTCGTGAGTCCGTTGCAGGCGGCAACACCCGTTACGCCGATTGCACAAGAAACTCGCGAGCCTGAAGCGGCAACAGGCTTACAAACGCAACAATTGACGCGGTATCCCAAGGCTATGGTAGCGGCGGCCCATACGTTAGCGTCTGACGCTGGCCAACGTATTTTGCAAGCAGGGGGCAGTGCGATTGATGCGGCTATTACAACGCAATTGGTGTTAGGTTTGGTAGAGCCGCAAAGCTCAGGGATCGGTGGCGGAGCCTTTATTCTGCATTGGCAGGCAGATAAGCAAGAGTTAACCACCTTTGATGGTCGAGAAACCGCGCCTGCCGCGGCGGGCCCCTATTTATTTGCTGATAACGGCCAGGTGATGAGTTGGCGCGAGGCATATGTTGGCGGTAAGTCGGTAGGCGTGCCGGGGGTATTACGCGCTTTGGCAGATGCACATCAGCGTTATGGCAACCTGCCTTGGGCCGATTTGTTTAGCGAAGCCATCCAGCTCGCCGAGCAAGGTTTTCCAGTGAGTGAGCGTACCGCAAAGCAGCTGGCAATGCGCTGGAATCAAGGATTAACGCAATTATCACCGGCTAAAGCGTTTTTTTACCCAGCTGGCGAAGCTTTAGCAGCGGGTAAGGTGCTGAAAAACCCTGATTATGCCGCGCTCTTGCGGCGTATTGCGGCAGAAGGTGTGAGTGCATTTTATGAAGGTGCGAATGCCCAAGCGATGGTACAAGCAGTGCAACAGGCGGCGATTAATCCAGGCACCTTGTCGCTCACCGATTTAGCGACGTATCGGGCCTACGAGCGTGAAGCCATTTGTATTCCGTATCGGGTGTATCATATTTGTGGAATGGCACCACCGAGCTCTGGAGGGATCGCTGTATTGCAAATGATGGGGATCCTAGCGCATTTTCCATTAGCTGAAATGACGCCACGTAGTGCAGAAACAGTCCATTTATTCAGCCAAGCGGCACGTTTAGCCTTTGCCGATAGAGATCATTATGTAGCTGATCCTGCGTTTAGCACGGTGCCGGTAGCAGGTTTGCTTGATGCGGATTATTTACAACAACGTGCCGCACTGATTAGCGTTAAGGATCAAACTCATTCGGCAGGGTTACCGCAGGGCGCTAAACCTCTAGCCGCAGCCCCTGCAATTGAGTTTCCTAATACCAGTCATTTATCGATAGTTGATGCAGCAGGCAATGCCGTAAGTATGACAACCAGTATTGAAAATGTGTTTGGCTCAGGCTTGATGGTAAATGGTTTTTTATTAAATAATCAATTAACAGACTTTAGCTTAACACCTCGTGAAGGCGATCTATGGGTAGCCAACCGTGTTGAGGGTGGCAAGCGGCCTCGCAGCTCCATGGCACCGATTATGGTATTTGACGCTGACAAGCAGCTAAAACTGGTTATAGGTTCACCTGGCGGTAGTCGTATCATTAACTATGTTGCGTTAAGTTTAGTCGCTGTACTGGATTGGCAAATGGATGTACAGCAGGCGTTGAATTTACCACGGCATACCCATCGTAATGATTATTTAGCCTTAGAGGCTGGCACCGATTTAATTGAACTGCAAGCCGCATTATCTGCGATGGGATATGACGTGAGGGTACAAGATCTAAATAGCGGTTTACATGCTATTGAAGTAAAAGAGAGCCTGTTAGAGGGCGCAGCGGATCCGCGGCGTGAAGGCAAAGTCAGTGGGTTTTAAACGAGTAGGTCAGTCAATATGCAAGAGATTATCCGTTCGGTTCAGCATGGGGTATTAACCCTTAGTTTGCATCGACCAGACAAAAAAAACGCCTTAAATTTAGCCATGTACCGTGAATTAACCTTGGCCCTTGAACAGGCGCAAAGCGATCCTCAGATTAACGTTGTGTTACTACAGGGTTCAACGGCCTGTTTTACCAGTGGTAACGATTTAGCCGATTTTCTCTCGGCGGGGGAGTTGAATGCCGCCCATCCGGTAGTACGGTTTTTATACACTATTGCCGCATTTCCAAAACCCATTGTGGCTGCGGTGGCAGGATTAGCCATAGGTATTGGTACCACGGTATTATTACATTGTGATCTTGTGTATGCGGCGCCAGCCTGCCGGTTTCAAATGCCGTTTACTTTGCTTGGTCTATGTCCAGAGGCGGGTTCAAGTTTGTTATTGCCACACATTGCCGGTTATCAACGCGCAGCACAATATTTGTTATTAGCCGAACCATTTACAACAGAGCAGGCACACCAATTTGGTTTGGTCAATGAGGTGCTTTCAGCAGAAAATTTGTTGCCTTATGCCGCGAAAAAAGCGCAGCAGCTGGCCGCTTTGCCCTCTGATGCGGTCCAGCGCAGTAAAGCCTTATTAAAGGCCCCGCAGCGCCAGCAGGTAAAACAGGTGATCGCTGATGAATTAGTCGATTTTCAGCAGTTGCTGCAAAGTGATCACTGCCAGCAGCAGCTTAAGGCCTTTTTTAGTAAACGCTAGCTGCCAGGATTAGGTGTGTCAGTAGGGTTATGATAAGCGGCTTGGCGCGATGTTTAGCCGCTTAGCTCACGTAATCTAGATGACGCAATGTAGATGACGCAATTTAGATAAAATAATAAGGTGGCGATCAGTAGCAGGTAAACCCAGTTTAAAACCGCGGTTTACCTGTTTAACGAATGGAAGAGCTAAATTTATCGGCTTCAACTTCTTTTACCCGCCATGAAGTACGGTGTTTTACCAACACTACTGTGCGCGTTTCTTGGATCCGTTTGTTATCAAACTCGCCATCAAGCATTAATTGTATTCTCGCTTCATTATCATACTGTTCGCGTAAATTGCGCCCGCTGCGATTAACGTTGACCGTGACTTTATCAAAATTCATGTTAAATAAAATACGACCCGCTTGGCGGGCCGTACCATAAGAGCTCAGTAAACTCGCAAACTCCGGGGTGCTCATGCTTTTAGCTTTGCTAAGATCTTTTTCATTATAAATGGCATGAAAGAACTCACCCGCAATGTTTTCGGGCGTGCCGAATTGGGCATTCACTTGCGAATTATTGTCGCAGGCGCTGATTAGAAACAACAAAAAAAGCGGTATGAGTTTTAATAATGGCATTAGTAATTCTTGATCGTAGAATAATTACTAATAATTGTGGGCGGTTTTAGACCTGCTGTAAAGAAAAAGGCTGCTAAAAGCAGCCTTTTTAGGGTAAATAACCGGCTTAGGCTTCTAATTCTTGTTCTGTAAACACGCTAGTGAACAGCGGGCTGGTGAGGTAACGTTCTGCGGCGCTGGCCAAAATGACCACAATATTTTTACCCGCAAATTCGGGTAATTCCGCTAATCTGGCAGCAGCAACAACGGCTGCACCAGACGAAATACCTGCTAATATGCCTTCTTCTTTCATCAAACGGTGTGCCATAGCAATAGCATCATCGCTGCTAACTTGTTCTACACGATCTACCAAAGCCACGTCGAGTACACCGGGAATAAAGCCGGCGCCAATACCTTGAATTTTGTGTGGACCAGGCTTAATGTCTTGACCCGCTTTAACTTGAGAAATCACAGGTGATTCGCTAGGTTCAACCGCAACGCTGACTAACGGATGTTGTTTTTCATGCTTAATAAAGCGGCTAACGCCGGTGATAGTGCCGCCGGTACCAACGCCTGCCACAAACACATCAACTTGACCGTCTAAATCATTCCAAATCTCTGGGCCAGTCGTTTCAAAGTGAATTTGTGGGTTAGCTGGATTATCGAACTGACCTAAGATGAGGTATTTCTCTGGGTTAGATGCCTGAATTTCTTTGGCTTTTTCGATAGCACCCTTCATGCCCTTAGGGCCTTCGGTGAGCACTAAGTTTGCCCCAAGTGCTTTTAACAGTTTACGGCGCTCTAAACTCATCGTCGCGGGCATGGTCAGCGTTAATTTATAACCGCGACTGGCCGCGACAAAGGCTAACGCAATACCGGTATTGCCTGAGGTTGGCTCAACAATTTCTTTGTCTGCGGTCAGAGTGCCGCGTTTTTCGGCATCCCAGATTAACGCCGCGCCTAAACGGCATTTAACACTAAAGCTTGGATTGCGTGCTTCAATTTTGGCATAAACGTTCGCCCCTTTTACCACCCGGTTTAATTTTACCAGAGGGGTACGGCCGATTGATAAGGTGTTATCTGCATAGACATTAGCCATAAAAAACTCCAAAATGAGATAATATTGGTTATAAGCATACGCACCTGCGTAAAAAAATGAAGTAGTATTTGGCTATAAGTTATAGCTTTTTTATGTTTGTCTAAGGATTTAGCATGGCGTTTCAAAGTACCAACAATTACATCGTGTCTGCTGAGCTGGCTTTGGCTGTCAATGCCGCGGTAACCTTGCAAAAGCCGTTATTGATTAAGGGGGAGCCGGGGACAGGTAAAACTCGGCTGGCGGAAGAGTTAGCGCATAGTTTGAATACCGATCTGATTCAGTGGCATATTAAATCGACAACTAAAGCGCAACAGGGGTTGTATGAGTATGATGCCGTTTCACGCTTGCGCGATAGTCAATTAGGCAGCGAGCGGGTACAGAATATCGCAAATTACATCAAGCCTGGCAAACTCTGGCAAGCTTTTACGGCAGAACGCCGCCCTGTGTTATTGATAGACGAAATTGATAAAGCGGATATTGAGTTTCCGAATGATTTATTGCATGAGCTAGATCAGATGCGTTTTTATGTTCATGAAACCGGCGAGCAAATTATTGCGGTCGAGCGGCCTATTGTTATTATCACCTCTAACAATGAAAAGGAATTGCCCGATGCGTTTTTACGCCGCTGCTTCTTTCACTATATCCGTTTTCCAGATGCAGAGGTGTTAAGACAGATTGTTGAAGTGCATTTTCCCCACATTCGCCAGCAGCTGCTAAGTACGGCATTAGAGGTATTCTTTGAACTGCGTGACTTACCAGGGTTAAAAAAGAAGCCCTCTACCTCTGAATTACTAGATTGGCTTAAGTTGTTGTTAGCCGAGCAGATCCCCAGTGAGGTGTTACAACAACAGCAACAAAAAGGCGGTTTGATGCCGATGTTTGGCGCCTTGCTAAAAAATGAGCAAGATGTGCAGCTCGTTGAAAAGTTAGCTTTTTTGGCTAAGCGGCAAGGGCGCTAAATGCTGGTTGAATTCTTTTTTACGCTGCGAAAATACGGCTTAAAAAGCAGTATTACGGAGTTACTGGATCTTATTAACGCGTTACAGCAACACGTGGTGTTTGCTGATACCGAGGCATTTTATCATTTATCGCGTTTGATCTTAGTCAAGGACGAGAGCCAGTATGATAAATTTGATCGGGCTTTTGCTGACTATTTTGCCGGTGTTGCCGAGATAGATTTGGCCAGCCGCATTCCCGATGAGTGGCTTATTCCAGATATTATCCGGAAGTTATCTGAGCAAGATAAAGCGGCGCTAAAAGGACTTGGCAGTTTAGACGCGCTGTTGCAACAACTACGCGAACGTTTAGCTGAACAGCAAAAGCGTCATGCGGGTGGCAATAAATGGGTGGGGACGGGGGGCACCTCGCCTTTTGGTGCCTATGGATTTAATCCCGAAGGGGTGCGAATCGGTCAGCAGGGTAGCGGTGCGCGTCAAGCCGTCAAAGTATGGGATAAGCGTGAGTTTAAAGATTTAGATAACACCAGTGAGCTGAATAATCGCAGTATCAAGCTGGCACTTCGGCAATTAAGGCGTTTTGCTCGCACTGGTGCCGCCACGGAGCTGGATTTAAGCGGCACTATTCAGGCGACATCTGAGCAAGGCTACTTGGATTTGCGCTTTGTACCGGAGCGGCATAATGCAATAAAAGTGTTGATGTTTTTTGATGTGGGCGGCTCAATGGATGATCATATCGCATTATGCCAACAACTTTTTGCAGCGGTTAAAACCGAATTTAAGCATCTGGAATTTTTCTATTTTCATAATTGTGTTTATGAAGGCGTTTGGCGCAACAATCAACGCCGCTATACCGAGCAAACGGCACTAAATGAGGTTTTGCATACCTATGGCAGTGACTATAAGCTGATTTTTGTGGGTGATGCTACGATGGGGCCTTATGAGATTGATTACCCCGGTGGTAGTGTAGAACACTGGAATAAGGAACCTGGCCGGGTGTGGCTAGAACGCTTATTAGCGCAGTTCCCCAAAGCCGTCTGGTTAAACCCACAGCCTCAGCAGTGGTGGTCACATTATCACTCCATCAGTATTATTCAGCAGATTATGCAAAAGCGCATGTATCCACTGACGTTGGACGGCCTGAGTAGCGCTATTAAAACGCTAACCAGTTAAGAGGGGAGATCCAATGCCCAGATCGAACTTTAGCACTAGACCGATCCATTGCTGATGTTTTGCTAAGGGGTTAATGAAAGAATGGATAGAGATGTACGCGATGATAGAACCTGAGTTAGCGGTGATTTTACTAAATGCTACCTTGCTCGTGCTGGCTTACTTCTGGTTTTACCCACGGGTTGCCGGTGCTAACTTGCAGAAGGTGGCACTCTTTGATGTGTTAACAACGGCAATCGCTTTACTGATTGTTGGAGTGAAATTTTGGGGTTCAGATTACGCGTTTGAGCTTTTGAGTTTTCACTTTAACTGGTTCTGGTTTACCTTGTTAACCTATCTGGTATTGGAGATCCCGCTGTCGTTCTGGTATTTAAAGCGTTATCGTCAGTAAGGTTGCGTTAAGGCGTAAGGTGACTGGTTCTCCTGAAAAGCGCTTGCCACCGATTTGGCTACAGTGTTAAGCGCTGCAAGTAAACTCGGTTTTAGTCCTCGTCGTTTTCGGCTTGCTGGCGCGCTTTACGATCCTGCATTTCGGTAAAGGCTGCATTAATTTCATCCAGCACTGCGTTCACGTCTACCTCATGTTCTTCTTCAACAAAGGTGCCAGTTAGTTCAGTCTCAGGATTAAGATTACCCGCTTCAAATAAGGCCCAGATTTCCTTTGCATAGTGGCTGCTCGCCAGCTCAGGTGCAAATTGCGCATAATATTGTGTGATATTTTCAACATCACGGGTAAGCATCCATTGTGCGTTATTGTTAGCTGCGGCATCAACGGCTTGTGGCAGATCGATTATCACCGGGCCATGCTGATCTTGCAGTACATTAAATTCTGATAAATCGCCATGCACTAAGCCAACACCTAACATACGAAGCACATCTTGCATCATCGTTTTATGATCGCGGCGCGCTTGTTCAGCCGTAAGTTGAATATCATTTAAGCGTGGAGCAACATCGCCATCTTCGTCCACAATAAGCTCCATGAGTAAGACACCATCGTAGCAACCGAACGGAGTGGGAACCCTGACACCGGCATCCGACAGCTTATACAAGGCGTCTACTTCGGCGTTTTGCCAACTTTCTTCAGCTTGTTCGCGTCCAAAGCTTGATCCTTTCTCCATGGCTCTGGCGCGGCGAGAACTCCGCACTTTCCGTCCTTCTTGATATTGCACGGCCTTTTTAAAACTACGCTGACTGGCTTCTTTATAGACTTTTGCACAGCGAATAGCTTCACCGCAGCGTACCACATAGACCGCGGCTTCTTTACCACTCATTAATGGTCTGAGTACTTCATCCACTAATCCTTCGTCAATAAGGGGTTGCAGCCGTTTTGGCGTTTTCATTCCACACCTATACTTTTCATGTAATACCTAAAGTAAACCTTTATACGTTCAGCTGATCAGACCGGTACCAGAGTGGATACCGGAGTTGCCTCTGAGGACTGAGCTGTTGCTATAGTTCGAGGTAATGCGGCCAGCCAAGCAGCGGGCTATGCAAACCGTGTTTATGTTCAAATGCATCGAGTTTTTCAGGTGATGCGTCGGTCTGTTGTAATTGCTGGTATTCACGGCAAAAAAACAACGTGCGCAATAGCGCCGGAATAAAATGCTGGCCTAAATCTGCCCGTATTGTGGTTGCGTTCTCCGTTGGCAGTTCACTTAACACCGCTTCTGTTTGCAATGTTAAGTAGGTCTCCGTTAACCAATGTTCAGCTAACGTTAGGTTACGCAAACGGTTTTTTAAATCTTGTTTAACTTTATCACCTCCGGTGAGAGCGCGATAGAGGACAATTTCAGCCAACACTTCTTCAAGGCTAAAATGCTCAAACTCGTCAAACACCTGGCGCTGATAAAACTGTTGTCGCAATAATTGCATCGCCTGTAAACGATAGTGCTCGGTCAAGGCTTGTTGATAAGCTTGCCAGCCTGGCCACTCTTCGGCTGCTGGCGGGCTAGATATTTGCGCCAAGAGTTGCTCATCAACTTCCCCAAACAAGGACGGTTTGCCCGACGTTTTACGGCTTACGCTGGCTAACATTTGCCAGCCTTTTTGAAAGGGTTTTACTAAGCCTTCTGGCGCGAGCAGCAGTTGTAACGCTTTATGTTGATCGCGATCACTTAAGGCCATTAAGCCTAAACTGACAATGCCAATCACATCGTGTGCTGCATGCTCCAGTAAATGCATTTTATATTTGTTATAAAACTTATCCGCAAACTTCAGGCTCATTAGCACCGCTTTGCTTTTAATTTGGTGTAATTGGTCGGCACTGAGCGCGTCGTCAGCTTGTGCTTGATAAATCACTTTTGTTAAAAAGGGACCAGAGTGGTTATCACGAACCATTAACTGCATTAGTGCTGTCCCTTAATCTAAAAAACTAAACATATCGTCAACTTCAGCAAACTCATCGTCGACCTGATTTTTCTCTTTTGCTTGCATCACCAATTCGGTCGCAAATTTACTGATAATGCCTTCCCAGCCCGATTTTTCATTGCGGATCAGGGCTTTTATGGCGGTTTCCACACCGGGGGTAAGCTGTCGGATAAGGGCTAACAAACTTTTTGGATCGTCATATCCAATATTGTGTGCATCTTCTGTTAATTGCCGCTCGGTATAGCTTTCGGCCTCTTCTAAATGTTCTTCGTCTTCGTACAGTTTGTCTTCCCAGTAATTTTCGTACTCAAGAATTTCACCACGATAAATTTCAATAAAAGGGATAGATAAATAAAACAAACCTGCAGGATCGTCGGCAATACACTCCAGTATTTCTGCTTGTTTTTCTTCACTCTCTTGTGTGCGAATAAGATAGGTTAAAAAATCAAAGGTATGCTGTTTTAATTCTTCCGCATTGTTTTTGATTTTCTCTTCCCAATACAGCGGCTGTTGACAGACGATGTCACGAATTTTTTCTGGCGTCATTAATTCTGAAATGATTGAGGGAAATGATAAATCGTGCTGACTGTTCATTTGCGTCAATGTGACGATATCAATTTGTTCAATCACTTCGCCTAATTGCTCATCGCTCATCGTATTAGCAATGATTTCAAAGCGTTTGCTAGCTTGTTTTGGTTCGACTAAGGCCAGCTCTTTAATCTCAGCGGCGGCAATCGCAATTAAATCAGTACTCACTGTTAGTTCTCCTGGTTAAAGCGAATTTCATCATATTGATCGTCGTAGCCTTCTTCATCATCAGCGTCTTCATCGTCATAGTGATCGCGCTCTTCATAGTCAGCTGCGCTGTCTATGTTGTCGTCATCTATGTTGTCGTCGTCAATATCGTGATCACTGTCGGCATGGCCAGTTTTTTGTGTAGGCATTGCCTTATCTAAGGTGAGTAAATAAAGTGCAGCGCACGCCTCGATAAGCCTATCTTCAGAATAGGCTCGCACCGCTTTAACCAGCGGTAAATCGGCATTATTGAAGGCTACCGCCACTTTAAACTCATCCCAGCTGGGCTGTTTGCCAGTACTAAGCCATTGATTCCATTTGGCGCCGCTGCCTGGTGGAAATTTAACCTGACCAAAAAGGGCCATAGGTAAATATTCTGGTACAGACTCCAACATATCTGGTGCACTTAATAACACGGCTTTCATTTTACTGGTAAACCGTTCTAGCGCTTTTGGATTTTCTGGATCGCTGTAGGAATCAATATTGTCACGTGCATCGGTGTGAAGGGCACGTATACGTGTAAGGTTTAATTTTGTTGCCATACTGGCCTCATGCATAAAATTCATCCCACAGCTCGCGCATCGCGGCGGCGGGATCGGTCACAATAACGTTATTAAAATCTTTTAAAAAAGCCGCGCGCTGCTTCGGATCGTTCAGTACGTCATAGGCGGTTTTAACGCGTTGTAGCTGATTTGCCGCCTGATCACGTTCATCTTCAGATAAACCATGTAATTTGTCGGGGTGATATTTATTGGCTAAGCGCCGATAGGCTTTTTTAATTTCATCATCACTGGCATTGGATTTTACACCAAGAACCCTAAAATGATTAATCATGCTGTGATCCCTGTAAACCCGGGTTATAAAATAACGGAATGCATTTATAAAAACCCGCTGATAATAGCAGATCTGAACAAGGCTTGGCAGCGCTCGCAACAAATCTTCTGTATTTAAATAGGCCTTGTCAAAAAGAGCACGAAGCACCATTATAGTAAAAGTAATTGCTCTGACTTGTCCTAAAATACACTCTGAAGCAATTACTTCGCATGGACTCGGTGTTGAAATTCACTATGCTCGTGTTCAGCGAAGCGATTAAGACGTGTGCTTGAGGTGTTATGCGCTGGTTTAGCGGGTTAGCAATACTATTTTATCTAAGCTTATTGTGTACACCGCAACCCTTTGTGGTGCACGCTGCTCAGGTATCGCCACAGGCTGAAAATCAATTACAAGCCGTACAACCGGCTTTGCAGCAACATTTGCTTGGTCAACCAAATGAGAAAGACGATCCACACTCAGCAGCGCTAATCGCAGTTGAAAGGGGATGGGGCAATGGCTTCATTTTACCCGTTTCAAGTTTTATTCCCCATTTTACAGCACCTGTCTTTTATGGTGCTTGGCAAGCACGCGCCCCCCCATACTCACTAACCTACTAAATACGTTCGGGCTTATTGCCTAAGGCATTCTGATGTGTGCGGTTTACACCAAAACGTCAGGTTTCGCCAATCTTATTAAAACGTGATTAAGTCGCTACAGCCCACAGATGGCTGTGGCCTGTGAGGATGCTATGTTAAACCAAAACCCTTGGTGGCGTTATGTCGTGGTTATCGGCATGCTGTTGCTTACGTTATTATATGCATTACCTAATTTGTATCCAGCCGATCCGGCCCTAAATATCAGTGCTACCCGTGGTGGTCTTGTCGCAGAGAATACCCATCGTCAGCTGTTAAGTTCCTTGGCGTCGGAAGGGATAGCGATAAAATCATCATCATTACAAAATGGCGAGTTATTACTTCGCTTTGCGGATACCGAAGCCCAATTGCAGGCACGGGAGCAGGTGATGGCGGCGTTGGGCAGTAATTATATCACTGCACTAAATTTGGCACCGGCAACCCCTGAATGGTTGACGCGAATCGGTGCAACGCCCATGAAACTGGGTCTTGATTTGCGTGGCGGGGTGCATTTTTTACTGGCGGTAGATATGCAAGCGGCGCTGGAGAAAAATCTGAATGATTTAACGGCGTTGGTGCGCGTGGATTTGCGGCAAGCTGATATTCGCTATCGCAGTGTGCAAACCGATCTTAAGGCGCAACAGATCACGATTACCTTGCGCGAGGCAAGTGATGCCGCAGCCGTAGAGGCCGTATTGAAAAAAACCGATGCGGGCTTCGAATTTAGTCAAAGCCGCGATGGCAAAATTCTGCAATTACGTTTCTCAGAACAGCGCCAAAAAGAGATCCGTGAATATGCACTTGCGCAAAATATCACCATTTTACGCAATCGAATTAATGGTATTGGTGTGGCGGAGCCCTTAGTACAGCGTCAAGGGGCAGACCGCATTATTGTGCAATTGCCGGGCGTTCAAGATACCGCACAAGCGAAAGAAATTTTAGGGGCTACTGCATCGCTAGAATTTAGGCTGGTGGATACGCAAAGCGATTTAGCTGCGGCACTTGCTGGACAACTGCCTGCCGGTGCGTCCTTATATCAAACCCGCGATGGTCGGCCATTATTGTTAGAAAAGCGCATTATGTTGACCGGTGATCATATTACCGGCGCGACGGCGGGTTATGACGATACCGGGATGCCACAAGTGACCATTATGCTGGATGCCCCAGGCAGTAATTTATTATCTGCTGGAACCAAAGATGCAGTAGGTCGGCGTATGGCATCGGTATTTATCGAATATCAGCCTAGTCAAGAACGTGACGCAGCAGGTACCCCTATTTTAATTAAGCAACAGGAAGTGATTAATGACGCGACCATTCAAAGCCGGTTAGGCGGACGTAGTTTTCAAATTACGGGATTAAGCTCGCCAGCAGAAGCACAAAATTTGGCCAGTTTATTACGCGCTGGTGCGTTGATTGCGCCAATCCAAATTATTGAAGAGCGGACAATTGGCCCAAGTTTAGGCCAAGAAAATATCCAGTTAGGGATGCAAGCCATTTTATGGGGGATGGTGGCCGTATTAGTGTTTATGGCGGTGTATTACAAAGGATTTGGTGTCGTTGCGAATGTGGCGCTATTGGCTAATGTGGTGCTGTTAATTGGTTTAATGTCGATGTTACCTGGGGCCACACTCACCTTACCCGGAATGGCGGGTATTGTCTTAACGGTTGGCATGGCGGTTGACGCGAATGTGTTAATTTTTGAGCGAATACGCGAGGAGCTAGCGGAAGGGCGCTCGATACAGCAGGCTATCCATCAGGGCTATGATCGGGCTTTTGCCACGATTGCCGACTCTAATATCACGACTTTGTTGGTGGCGTTGATTTTGTTTGGGGTGGGGACAGGGCCCATTAAAGGGTTTGCGATAACGTTGGCATTGGGAATTTTAACCTCGATTTTTACTGCAGTGATTGGCACGCGTTTAGTCGTTAATTTGCTTTGGGGTGGCCGCCGTGTGCAGTCACTTCCGTTGTAAGGAGTTTGTTATGCAATTATTTGCGTTTAGGCAAGCGGTCAGTTTTATGCGGTTTAAATATGTTGCCGTGATTTTCTCTGCGCTTTTGGTGGTGTTATGTTTAGGTTTAATCGCCACGAAGGGGTTAAATTGGGGATTAGATTTTACGGGTGGCACCGTTATTGAAGTGAATTTCACTGCGGCGGCCAATTTAAATCATGTCCGTGACAAGTTGAGTGTGGTTGGTTTTCCTGATGCGGTAGTACAGTTTTTTGGCAGTAGCCAAGATGTCATGATCCGGATCCCATTACGTGAAGGGGTGGCACAAGCGGAGATTGGTAATACGGTCGTTAACGCCTTAAAAACCGAATTCGCACAGAGTGTATCAATGCGCCGAGTAGAATTTGTCGGGCCGAGTGTAGGCGAGGAATTAAAACAAGATGGCGGCTTAGCGCTGTTAGTCGCCTTGTTGGGTATTTTAGCCTATGTTGCCATGCGGTTTGAATGGCGCTTATCTGTAGGTGCCGTATTAGCATTGGGACATGATGTGATCTTAACCTTGGGGCTGTTTTCGTTATTGCAGATCGAATTTGATTTAACCGTGTTGGCCGCAATATTGGCGTTAATCGGTTACTCTATTAACGATACCATCGTCGTGTTTGATCGCATTCGTGAGAGTTTTCGAAAACTACGCGATAGCTCTGTCGATGAGACGATTAATATGGCGATCACATCAACTTTGAACCGAACGGTGATTACATCGTTAACCACGATATTGGTGTTAGTGGTGCTATTTTTCTTAGGCGGGGCGTTAATTCATGGTTTTGCTACGGCACTGTTGTTTGGTATCGCCGTGGGGACCTATTCTTCCGTGTATGTTGCTAGCGGTATTGCGGTATTACTGGGTTTAAATCGTGCCGACTTATTACCCGTAGTGGTGGAAGCTGACAGTGTAGATATTACGCCATAATAGCAAAACGCACTTAAATAAAGATGCCGGCAACAGCCGGCATCTTTATCTCTACCATCTAAATCCGTCTATACTCTTGTCTGCAAGGCGAATTAATACCCTTGGCTATGAATATCTCGCACTGCGCGGCCAGAAGGATCAGTCATCTCGGCCATCTTAGCATCCCACGCCAACGCCTCTGGTGTTGAACACGCGACTGACTTGCCCCCAGGTACGCAAGCAATGGCACCAGCATGCGGGAAGTGTTCTTCAAAGATCACCCGATAATAATAGGCTTCTTTACTATCGGGTGTATTCACCGGGAAGCGGAAGCTGGCTGTTGCCATTTGCTGATCAGTAATCTCTTTGGCCGCGTGTGCTTTTAAGCTATCAATCCAGTTGTAACCAACGCCATCAGAGAATTGTTCTTTTTGCCGCCACAAAATTTCATCTGGTAATACGCCTTCAAAAGCATGCCGTAAAATGTGCTTTTCCATTTTGCCGCCACCACACATTTTTGCTTGTGGGTTTAAGCGCATCGCCACATCCATAAATTCTTTATCTAAAAAGGGCACGCGGGCTTCGATACCCCACGCTGACATGGCTTTGTTGGCACGATTACAGTCAAACATATGTAAGCGATCTAGCTTACGTAAAGTTTCTTCATGAAACTCTTTGGCGTTAGGCGCTTTGTGGAAATACAAATAACCGCCAAAGATTTCATCAGAGCCTTCGCCTGAGAGCACCATTTTAATGCCCATTGCTTTTATTTTACGCGCCATTAAATACATGGGCGTAGAAGCACGGATAGTGGTGACATCATAGGTTTCTAAGTGATAAACCACGTCACGCAAGGCATCTAAGGCTTCTTGCACACTAAAGTGCACTGTATGGTGCACAGTGCCAATCGCATCAGCCACCTTTTGTGCCGCAATTAAATCCGGTGAGCCGGGTAAACCGACTGCGAAAGAGTGTAACCGCGGCCACCAAGCTTCGCTTTGGCCATCATCTTCAATGCGGCGTTTGGCAAATTGTTGGGCAATCGCAGAGATGAGTGACGAATCTAAGCCACCGGATAACAGTACGCCATAAGGCACATCTGACATCAGGTGCGTTTTTACACTGTGCTCTAGCGCGGCTTTTAACTCTGCTTCACTCGCGGGGTTATCTTTAACGGCATCAAAGCTTTGCCAATCGCGCTGATAGTATTTACGCAGTTCGCCAATTTTACTGTCGAAATAATGGCCTGGTGGAAACTCTTTGATTTGTTTACAAACAGGGACTAAGGCTTTTAGCTCTGAGGCTACAAACAATTGACCATGTTCATCATAACCATAATACAGTGGAATAATTCCCATATGATCGCGGGCAATTAAATAGCGTTGCTGTTCGGCATCGTACAAAATAAAGGCGAACATGCCATGCAGTTGATCGATAAAGTCAGCACCATGCTCTAGATACAGCGGTAATATCACCTCGCAATCCGATTTAGTTTTAAACGGATAAGGTGTGGCGAGATTTTTTTCGAGTGGTTTATGATTGTAGATCTCACCATTCACTGCCAGAATGTGATTTCGATTATCATTAATGAGGGGTTGGGCGCCATTTTCAGTATCTACAATGGCTAGGCGCTCGTGCACCAATATGGCATTGTCGTCATTCCAAATGCCAGACCAATCTGGACCACGATGACGTAATAACTTAGATAACTGCAGCGCCTGTTGGCGCAACGCTTTAACATCTTGTTTGATGTCAAGCACCCCAAATATCGAACACATGATAACCTCTGATAATCAAATTAATAGAATAAGTTTTGGCAGTATGTACGTCTATACGTTTTAAACGTACTGTTTGAATTTGCCATGCTTGACTAAAATTGCAAGCGCTTTTTTGGCTTTTTGCCTTAATTCGTATAAAAACGCCCGAGTAGATGAAATAACACACACTTATGACACAATCTAATTCCCCAAATCGCTTTATGCCACCGGCTAGCTGGTCAATAGCATGCTTGGTAAATAATCCTATTTTTGCTGATCTATGCCAACGCTTTCCCTTGGCAGAATGCTCGCAATGGCCTTCTGTCTTATTACTGAATAGCTGGCGCCAAGCCATGCCGTTTCAGTTTGTAGACAACGATGAACTGAGTGCAGATGGCCGCTATTATGAGACGTTTATTTTCGAGACGCAGCGCATCCCAACACGTTCAGAAAATTGGCATGATATGTTTGGCGCATTAATTTGGTGTTTGTTTCCAAAAACCAAAGCCTTACTAAATTCCTTACACATGGCTGAGATCGCACAGTATGGTGTGAAGCAGCGCAGTAAGATCCGTAATAAATTAACCTTGCTTGACGAATGTGGCGTGATCATCGCGATTGAGCCCGCGGCAAAACCGCAGCAAAGCCTGTTAATTGCGCAGCAATGGACTGAGAGTTTTTGGGATGCCCGAGCCGATTGGTGGCACAGTATTCGGCCCTTTGTATTTGGGCACGCCATTTACGAGATGGCCACTAAGCCTTTTTTAGGATTAACGGCTAAATGCTGGTTTATTGAGGTTCCCGCAGGTTTTAGTCAATGGTCTTTAACAGATAGTTACACTTTTTTGGATGAAAAGTTATCCAAGCAAATTGCTAACAGCAGCTTACTGCTTGATAATCGACAGTTAACACCTTTGCCGTTGTTGGGCATTCCCCATTGGTATGCCGACAACACCGAGCAAATGTTTTACCGTAATACGGAGTATTTTCGCCCCTTAAGACAGCCTTAGTTAAGGTTGTTATCATCGCGTCGAGAGAGCAGGATAGCCAAATGATAGAAATAAAACACCTTGAGAAGTCCTTTTCGCTAAGCAAAAACAACAAGTTGTCTGATACTGAGAAGCAAGATATACGTTATAGCAACAAACAGTTTATGTCGGTGAGAGATGTGAGCTTTGAATGTGGTCCAGGTGAAGTACTCGGTTTGCTGGGGCCCAACGGTGCAGGCAAAACCACCACATTACGTATGCTATCTACTGCCTTAAAGCCTGATGCGGGCTCGGTATTTATTAATGGGGTTGATGTATTAAAAGAGCCGGTTAAAGCCCGCAAACAAATTGGTTTCTTATCTGCTGATACGGGATTGTATGGCAAGTTAACGGCTTACGAAAATATTGCCTATTTCGGGCGTTTGCACGGTATGAAAGAGGCTGTATTAAAACAGCGGATAGACGAATTATTCACCATGCTTAACATGCATGATTTTGCCAATCGTCGCGCAGACAACATGTCTACGGGGATGAAGCAAAAAACAGCCATTGCGCGCGCCGTTGTGCATTCGCCCAAGGTGGTGATTTTGGATGAGCCCACCACTGGGTTAGATATCATGACAGTACAAACCGTGCTGGATTTTATAAAAGGCCTAAAAATAGTGGGGACACCCGTTATTTTTTCAACGCATCATTTGGATGAAGTGGCCAGCTTATGCGACAAAGTGGTCGTGATCGATAAAGGCATCAGTGCGTTTGCAGGCAGTTTAGCTGAATTTTCAGCGTTATCGATTACAGGTGATTTACGCGAGGCGTTTTTAGCCGTGCTACAGCAACAACCTATTGAGCAAGGAGCCGAATAATGTGGCAAGTGTATTTAAAAGAATTAACTGAATTAATGCGTGATCGTAAAACGCTGATTTTTGTCATTTTATTGCCTATTTTCATTTTTCCGGTCATTTTCGGCATTATGGGATTGGTGTTGTCTTCTACGACAGCAAAAGCCATGCAAGAAGAACATAAATATGTGATTGTTAATGGTGAACAAGCCCCCGAATTTGCTGAAGCGTTGTTTTATCACAAAAACTTTAAAAAAGTAGAGACAACACTGACCGCACCAGACGATCTGATTAACGCCATTAGAGCGGGAGAGTTTGCTGTTGCGGTAGTGATCCCTGCTGATTTTACCGCGACACAGCAACGGGTTGAACAAAGCAAATGGCAGCTTATTTATAATCAATCTAGCCAATTAGATTTTATGTCGCGATATTTTAATGAGCTGTTGGACAATTATACGGGGCAATTACAGCGTCAATCCTTAAGTGCGTTGGGTGTGGATCCCTTAAAATTAACGGCAATTTTAAAGCCTGTGTCGGTAGACAAAGTGGATACGGCGGCGAAACGCGAAAATCTGGGTGAGAAATTTGGCGCCCTAATTGCCTATATCTTGATCCCTTTGTGTTTATTGGGGGCTTCTTATCCTGCTATTGACATGGGGGCGGGGGAAAAAGAGCGGGGAACCTTAGAAACCTTACTAATTTGTCCTGTTAGTCGTTCTGCCATTGTGCTTGGTAAGTTTTTAACCGTGTTAAGTACGGGGTTAGCGGGAGCATTAATTACTGTGGCGAGTTTTGGTATTTGGGGGGCGGTGATTGGCTCCTTTGCCGGGTTTGCCGTGGTGCAAGAGGCGATGGGGGCAATATCAGCGCCTGAATTGTTAATGATCTTTTTGATGATTGTACCTACCTCGGCCATTTTTGCCTCATTGTTATTGGCGATATCGATTTATGCTAAAACCTTTAAAGAAGCACAAAATTACATGAGTCCGTTAACGATTCTGATGTTTGTGCCATTAGCCGCAGCCATGATGCCGGGCGTTGAACTTACCACTAAAACGGCGCTTATACCGGTAATGAATGTGGCGTTAGCCATTAAAGAGCTGATTAAAGGTACGGCAGAAGGCAGTATGATTGCGCTTATTTTTGGTGCAACTGTCGCGTTAGCCGCTGCATTGATTGCCTTTTGTGTGCATTGGTTTCAACAAGAAAAAGTACTTTTCAGATAATTTTTATAAAACTTATTGATAACGATTCGCAGTAATATTATCATAGCGCGGTATTCTTATGAGAGGCCGCGCTATGTTCGTGTGTATTTGTAAAGCCGTATCTGATAAAGCCATTAAACAAGCCATTGCTGAGGGGGCTGACTCTATTCGCGATTTAAAAGCCCGTTTAGGTGTGGGTAGTCAATGTGGCAAATGTGTGTGTCAGGCGTCACAAATTCTGCATAACGAATTAGTTAAACAGCATCAGCTTATCGATAAACTGGCTAAGCCTGCGGCATAAGTCGTTCGTAGGTTTACATCAGTCTAGTTAGTCTTCGTGGGTGTAGAGCCATAACGTTTAATGCTTCTGCTTATGTTAATCTTTTCCATCCGGCTTTTTTCATTCTCATTCTGTTAAATTCCAGCCATAATGCTTTCATTTAAGGTGGGCATGCATATAGTCTAATTCACGTATAAGCAAGTTAAACGTGCTAGGCAGGTTCTCTTAATCTATTACATGTGGCGTGCGTGTTTTGACGCACTGCAGTGGGCATTTAAAGTATTAAATAAAATTTACGGGAGTCATATGGATCAGATCAAGCAGGTTGCTATTGTTGGCGGCGTTCATGGGAATGAGTTTTCAGGGATTTATTTAGTTCGTCAATATCTCGCTCAACCAGAGCAGGTAAAGCGCGCCAGTTTCACGACAGAATCTGTTTGGGCAAATCCGGAAGCGCATTATGCCAATAAGCGCTATTTGCATAGCGATCTGAATCGTCAATTTAAAAATTGTGATTTAGCCAATCTCGCCTTGAGCAATTACGAACAAAGCCGCGCGAAAGTGTTAAACGCGCAGTTAGGACCTAAAGGCAATGCCCGCACCGATTTGCTCATTGATCTACATAATACCACCAGCAATATGGGCGCTTGTCTTATTCTTACCCAAAGCGGCCCTTTTTATAATCAAATGGCTGCTTATGTGAAAATGATGATGCCTGAGGCCATCATTTCGCGTGATGAAGATCATTTTGCCGCCGAAGATCATGCCTTAATGTGTACACTAGGTCGCTATGGCGTGCTGGTAGAGGTTGGCCCGCAACCGCAATCGGTATTACGCCAAGATGTCTTAGAATTAATGCATCGCATGACGCAGCATATCTTAGATTTCGTTGAGCATTATAATAACGGTACTTTACCGGTATTACCGAAAGAAACGGAAGCCTTTCGTTATTTGCATAGTATTAAGTTGCCAATGAATGCACAAGGCGAGCGTATTGGTATGGTGCATAAAAATGTGCAAGATCGCGATTATCAGCCCATCTACCCTGGCGATCCGATTTTTACGCTCTTTGATGGTTCAGAAATACCTTATGATGGTGATACGGTAGTGTATCCCACCTTTATTAATGAAGCCGCGTATTACGATAATAACCTTGCGATGTCGCTTAACGAAAAAGTGTTAATCACGTTACCTTAAGGGAGATTGCGTGAACGAGGTTAACACGCTGATGTCTGATGCTAGCAATGTTGTTGATGTTGAGGCATAAGCCAAAAGACGCTATGACAGGATGTGATTACAGGATGTTTACGATGTTACGTACTTGGCACATTATTTCCCGACAAAGCCTAGTGCTATTGAGCCTAAGCATGTTTTGCTTATGCTCAGCAACGAGCGCCTTAGCACAGCGCACTTTAGTGTCGCCGTCTGAGTCAGTATCAAGCAGATGCTTGACGTCGGATTGCGCGTCCCCCATTGTTTTTTTAACCGAGCACAGCTTACCCGGGATCTATTTAGATGAAACGGGTAATGCGGTAGGGCCAACTGTACAATTGGTGCAAGCGCTTGTTGCACGAATGGATCAGCAAGCTGTGTACTATCTTCTCCCTTGGGCTAGAGCCTTCTTGCGCGCGCAGCAAACACCGAGAAGCGTTCTGTTTGAAACCGTGCGCACACCGGAGCGTGAAGCATTATTCCAATGGGTTGGCCCAGTCAAACACTATAATATGCATTTATATGGGCCTTTATCACTGCAGGGCGTTAATCTAAGTACTTTAAGTGATACTACGATTGCTTGTGGTTACCGAGGAGCATCGTACATTCCCGCTTTGCAGGCTATGGGGTTTAAAGAGGGGGCTAATTTAGTGTTGGTGACGCGCGCTGGCGATTGTATCGGTATGCTAAAACGTGGCCGTGCAGATGTGACACCGTTAAATCTGTATCGGCATGGTGAGGTGTATAGTGAGGCCGCACTAAATTTGGTGCCGTTACATGCGATTAGTGAAGTGACGTTATACTTGGCGTTTTCGTTAGATTTTACCTCAGAAGAAATTGCCCATTGGCAACACAACTTAGAGACACTGTACCAAGACGGTACCTTACGGCATATTTACCAGACGGTTTTCTCTGAAGAGGAAATTCGCAAACTCGAACAATTTGCTGACGACTAGCGCCAGCAAATTCATCGATTGTTTAGCGACTGCTATACCGTATTCCTACTATGTTTAAGAATATAGTGATGGCGTAGCATCTGACTTAACAGTTCAATAGCTTTTGTTATAGCGTATCGTAATTCGCTTTTTTCTGTATCAGTTCTATCGCATAGTTATCTGGATCCCGAACAAACGCGATTTCAGTGGTTCCTCCTTTAACCGGACCCGGTTCGCGGCTGATCACTCCGCCTTTGGCTCGAATTTTGTCACAAGCCTCATACACATTGTCTACCTCTAAGGCAATATGACCAAAAGCATTACCTAAGTCGTACTGTTCTGTACCCCAATTATAGGTTAGCTCCAATACGGCATGTTCACGTTCATCACCATAGCCTACAAAGGCAAGGGTATATTTGTATTCTGCATTTTCAGACTGCCGCAGCAATTTCATGCCCAGAACGTCGGTATAGAAAGCGATAGATTTTTCTAAATTACCTACTCGTAACATTGTATGTAATATGCGCATGCTAGCTCCTAGTCTGTTTTGCGTTTACTTTTCTTTTGGTGGACGTTTTTGGTGGGGAATATTCACACAGATCGGCAATAATACAACTCCCGCAGCGAGGGGTGCGCGCCACGCAGGTATAGCGACCATGTAAAATAAGCCAATGATGAACATCCAGTTTAAATTCAGCGGGTACAACTTTTAAAAGCTTTTGTTCCACGTCATCTACATTTTTTCCCATAGCCAATTTCGTGCGGTTAGATACGCGGAAGATATGCGTATCTACAGCGATTGTTGGCCATTTAAACGCGGTATTCAGTACAACATTAGCTGTTTTACGGCCAACACCGGGCAGGGCTTCTAGGGCTTCACGGTTTTCGGGTACATTACCGCCATGTTGCTCCACTAAAATGCGGCAGGTTTTGATCACGTTTTCTGCCTTGGTATTAAACAGCCCTATGGTTTTCACATACTCTTTAACGCCATCCACCCCTAAATCAAGCATGGCTTGAGGGGTTCTGGCAACGGGGAATAATTTACGCGTGGCTTTGTTAACCCCAACGTCTGTGGCTTGTGCTGATAGCAAGACTGCAATTAAGAGTTCAAAAGGGGAACTGTATTCGAGTTCAGTAGTGGGATTTGGGTTTGCCGCTCTTAAGCGGCTTAATAGTTCATAGCGTTTTTGCTTATTCATCATGCCAGCCTTTTTATTGCGCTGTACCGGTCACTCGGGCTCGAGTAATCGTCCCTTTCGTAACCGCCAGTTTTCGGGCTTGCCGTTGATCAATGCTATTCTTTAATGCAATCAACAACCCCATCCCGATAAAGGCACCGGGTGGCAGCATCGCCAGTAAAAAATGGTTATCGCTGTGAAAGACTTCAATACGCAGCGCACTGGCCCAAGTTCCTAACAGTAAATCTGCGCCATCAAATAAAGTACCTTGGCCGAGAATTTCACGCATAGCGCCTAACACCAACAATACGAGTAAAAAGCCGACACCCATCATAAAACCGTCAATTGCTGAGGGTAGCACAGGGTTTTTGGAGGCATAGGCTTCGGCTCGACCAATAATGGCGCAGTTGGTAACAATTAATGGCAAAAATATCCCTAGAGATTGATAAAGGCCAAAGGTGTAGGCATTCATTAATAATTGGATGACCGTAACAAAGGTGGCAATAATCATCACAAAGATCGGGATGCGAATTTCATTTGGAACCTGGGTACGTACCAATGACACTACCACATTAGAACCGACTAAGACCAACAAAGTCGCCAAGCCTAATCCTATGGCATTAGTAAGGGTATTGGTTACGCCTAGCAGGGGGCATAATCCTAAAAGCTGTACTAAACCAGGGTTGTTTTTCCAAAGTCCTTGTAAGCTTAATTCTTTTACTGTGCTCATGGTGTTATCTCACAGTTCGCAGGTAACAAGGCGAGCTCAGGATGTGTTTGCACATACAGCGCCGCCCGATAAATGGCATTGACGACAGCGCGTGGCGTTATCGTTGCCCCAGTAAATTGATCAAACTCTCCGCCATCTTTACTTACTGCCCAGCGAGTAGCATCAGCAGGGGTAGCCGATTTACCGCTAAACAGCGTTATCCAATCACTTCGTCTACGCTCAATTTTATCACCTAAGCCTGGCGTTTCTTGATGACTAACCACACGGCTGCCTAACACGGTGCCGTTTGGGCTCACCGCAACTAACAAATCGATGTTACCACTGTATCCATCTGGGGCCGTGGTCTCTAATAAATAGGCTAACAGCGCATTATCTTGACGCCAGCGATAAACCTTTTGTCCAGAACGGCCCAACTGTTCAGGGGCATCTACTTGGGTACAATCGGCTAATAGCGCCCGAGAGTCGGTAGCATCAGGCAATACCTCTTGTAAAATAGCTAACTGACTTAATAAGCGCTGTTCAGCAATTTTAGGTTTAGTCAGTAAATCTAAACTGCCCAAGACTAAGACACAGACAATCGCCACAAGCGCAAGCGCCAAGGCATTTTTACTAATATGTTGAATCATTTAAGGCTACCTTTCGCTTTGTGGCCATAGGTGCGAGGGCGTGTGTAATAATCAATCAGAGGTACACACATGTTGGCAAGTAGCACTGCAAAGGCAACGGCATCTGGATAGCCACCAAAAGTACGTATAACATACACCAAGACACCAATAAGTACGCCGTAATAGAGTCGGCCGCGATCGGTGGTGGATGCCGATACTGGATCGGTAGCGATAAAAAATGCCGCTAACATGGTGGCGCCACTAAACAAATGAAATACAGGACTCGGATTCGCATCTGAAGCGGCTAACCAACCTAAAGCACTGAGCGTAAATAAGCCAAAAAGTAAGGCGGCAGGAATGCGCCAACTAATGATCTTTTGCTGAATAAGCAATAAACCACCCGCTAGATAAGCCAGATTAACCCAAAACCATCCCACACCTGCAATACCCTGAAACACGGGTTTAGTATAACTTTCTGTAAGGGTATAGCCTTGCGCTAAATCTGTTCTTACCATATCAAGCGGCGTTGCCACGGTGATCCCGTCTATCCCTTGTTGCAATTGGGCAATACTAAAACCACCACAGCTAAACTGCGTAAATACGGCGCAAAACGCATCCAAGGGGCTTAGCGTCACCGCTTGCAGTGGCAATGGTGCCAACCATTGAGTCATTTGTACTGGAAATGAAATTAACAACAGCACATACGCGGCCATGGCAGGATTAAACAGATTGTTACCTAAGCCGCCATAAAGTTGTTTTACAAAAATAATGGCAAAGGCGGTGCCAATCACAATGACCCACCAAGGCGCGTAGGGCGGGATAGACACAGCGAGCAATAAAGCGGTAACTAAGGCGCTATGATCAGTTAATCGCGGTAACACAGCTTTGCGCCGGATGATTAAGATAACCGCTTCAGCTAGCCAAGCTGTGATAATCGCTAATAGTAGCTGGACTAACACCCCATAACCAAAAAAAACCGCCTGAACTGCTATACCCGGCAGGCAGGCAAGGGCAACCCATTGCATAATGGATGACGTACTGCGGCGATTATGATGATGAGGTGAACTGGCAATTTTAAAACTCATCCCTCTTCACCTTCTGACTTAACTGCTGCTTTACGGGCTTTGGCTCGGGCTATCGCGGCGGCAACCGCGGCCTGGCGTGGATCTTCGTTGGCAGGTGCGGGTGCTGTGTCAGAGTGACTTATCGGCACGTCGTGCTCTTGTTGCGCTAGTTGTTCGCTGGCATGTTCTGTCGCAGCTTTTTTAGCTTTGGCACGGGCTATGGCGGCGGCAACCGCGGCTTGACGTGGATCTTCACTTACCGGTGTGGGTGCTGTATCGGCTTCGCCAACCTGTTCAGTCGCGGCTTTTTTAGCTTTGGCACGGGCTATCGCGGCGGCAACCGCGGCCTGACGTGGATCTTCACTTACCGGTGTGGGTGCTGTAGCGGCTTCGCCAACCTGTTCAGTCGCGGCTTTTTTAGCTTTGGCACGCGCTATGGCGGCGGCAACCGCGGCTTGACGTGGATCTTCACTTACCGGTGTGGGTGCTGCATCGACTTCGCCAATCTGTTCAGTCGCGGCTTTCAGCGCTTTTTGCGCTTGATATTCGCGTGCTTGTTGTTTTTTCAATTCGCGTTCTGCCACAATCGCATCATGAGACGTTTCTGCTATCGACTCAGCCTGTTTTGCCTTAATGCGTGCCAGAGCCTCGGCAACCGCATCTTTGGCACCTGTCTGTTGTTGGTTTTGCTGGCGCTCTGCGGCAAGTTGCTGATTTCGCGCCAATCGTGCTTGTTTTTCTGCCTCTAAACGGGCGTTTCTTGCTTCAAAGCGCGCTTTGGCCTGCTCAGCCTTTAAGGTTTCACGTTGTTGCTCACGGATCTCGGCTTTGGCAATACGGTAATATTGCACTAAAGGGATCTCACTTGGACAAACATAAGCACAAGCGCCACATTCGATACAGTCAGATAAGTGGTATTCTTTAAGCTTGTCGTGATCTTTTGCTTTGCTATACCACAATAACTGTTGTGGTAATAACGTTGCAGGGCAGGCATCTGCACAAGCGCCACAGCGAATACAATCTAACTCAGGGCCAGCATCAGGTAATTCTTGTGCCGAAGGTGCTAAAATGCAGTTCGTCGTTTTTACCACCGGTACACTGAGATCCGGTAAGGTAAATCCCATCATGGGGCCACCCATAATCACTTTTTGTTGTGGTTCTGCTTGAAAGCCGCAAAAACTTAATAAATCAGCTACCGGTGTACCCAACAAGGCATGGACATTCTGCGGATTAAGTAAGGTTTCACCTGTTACGGTAACAATCCGTGAAATCAGAGGATGATCATCCAATACCGCTTGGGCAACAGCAAATAACGTGCCCACATTATGCATCACAATACCGATGTCGGCAGGTCGGCGACCCGCCGGTACTTCTTTATTAGTGAGTAATTGAATAAGCTGTTTTTCACCGCCCGAAGGATATTTTACCGGTACCGGCCGGACAAAATAATGCTCACGTTGACTACAGGCTGCTTTTAACGCTGCAATAGCAATAGGCTTATCTTCTTCAATGCCGATTAATACCGCTTTAGGGTTAAGCAACTTACACAGGATATCGATACCTTTGACAATCGTTGTAGGGGCTTCTTGCATCAGGGCGTCATCAGCACTAATGTAAGGCTCACATTCAACAGCATTGACGATCAAATAATCTACCGGTTGTTGCATTCCCGCTTTAATATGCGTGGGGAACCCAGCGCCGCCCATACCTGCAATACCGCTGTCTTGAATGCGTTCTAGGATCATTTGCTGATCAGCCGTGGCAATGTTTAGGGGCTGCCGTGGACGCCACTGCTCTAAGCCGTCAGGTTCAATTACAAACACCTTTTCAGGCAATGCCGAAGGATGAGGGCTAGTGTGTTCGGTGATGGCTAAAATTGTACCGGATGTAGGTGAATGCACCGGTACGGTCATTGCATTATCAGCGGAGGTAAGTGCTTGGCCCTTTAACACATATTGACCCTGCGTTACCAAAATTTGCCCAGATACGCCGATGTGCTGCCGAAACGGCACGTACAATCGGCTGGGTAATGGCATTAACCCTATAGGTTTTCGGCTCGTAATGGATTTACGCACTGGTGGATGGATACCACCATGAAAATCCCATAGGGTGCCTGCTTGAATTTGTTGAAATAAACTGGGCACGGGTTACTCCACCAATTTAACGGGAATTGCTTGTAAATCCCATTTCCAGCGTTCCGCCGTAACAGGAACAGGAATCATATCAATACAATCTACCGGACAGGGCTCTACACATAGATCACACCCAGTACATTCATCGGCAATGACCGTGTGCATCAATTTAGACGCCCCTAAAATAGCGTCGACCGGGCAAGCTTGAATGCATTTAGTGCAACCAATGCACTCATCTTCACGGATAAACGCCACACGCTTAATCGAAGGCTCTTGCGCAGCGTTTAGTGGTTTGGCTTCAACCCCCATTAACTCAGCCAGCTTTTTGATGGTAGCTTCACCACCTGGAGGGCATTTGTTAATCTCATCGCCATTAGCGATAGCTTCGGCATAGGGTCGGCAGCCAGGATAACCACATTGACCACATTGGGTTTGTGGCAAAATATCGTCAATTTGCTCAACGAGTGGATCGCTCTCAACCTTAAAGCGGATTGCGGAGTAGCCTAGTAAAGCACCAAACAACAGCGCCAAGATCCCCAGCGCTAATAATGCAGTCATTAATGTCATACCGTTCTCACCAGACCACTAAATCCCATAAATGCCAATGACATCAATCCTGCAGTAATCATCGCGATAGCGGCACCTTTAAATGGTGTAGGAACATCGGCCGCAGCCAGGCGCTCCCGTGTTGCGGCAAACAAAATCAGCACTAAAGAAAAGCCTACTGCAGCGCCAAATCCATATAGCGCGGAATTAATAAAATTATGTCGTGCATTTACGTTTAGTAAAGCGACCCCTAACACAGCGCAATTCGTGGTAATAAGGGGTAAAAAGATACCGAGTAACCGATAAAGACTTGGGCTAGTTTTGTGCACAACCATTTCAGTAAACTGAACAACCACGGCAATGACCAAAATAAAGCTTAGCGTGCGTAGATACAGTAAATCGAGTGGTGCCAACAAATAGCTGTCGACTAAATAGCTACAAATTGATGCTAAAGTGAGTACAAAGGTTGTCGCCATCGACATACCAATAGCGGTTTCTAATTTGCCAGAAACGCCCATAAAAGGGCACAGGCCAAGAAATTTGACCAGGACAAAATTATTCACGAGAACCGTGCTTATCAGCAACAGAAGAAATTCAGTCATATACTTAATTTTCGCCATTCGAGGCTTATATTATGCAGCCTTGGCAACAGGGTTACAACCGGACAAAATAAAGGGCTTTTGCAAAGCAACAGCCCTAAAGTATCAATTTGCTGCCAGTTGCACATTTTAACGTCTAATATACGTATGCAGACAGCGATTGGTTTGTTACATCACTTGCGGTTTTCCGATATAAAAGCCTTGTGTCCCATCAATAAATAATGATTCAAGCATATGTTTTTCTTCTTGTGTTTCAACACTCTCTGCAAAAACACCCACGCCTAAACGGTGTGCGAGATCAATCATTAACCGCATAAAATACTGATTATTTTTGTCATCATCAATGTGACGCGTGTAGCTACCATCCATTTTTACAAAATCAGGTTTAAGATCGCGGAAGAACTTGAATGAGGTGATCCCAACGCCGAATTTTTCAACGGTAATTCGGGCGCCGGAACGATGCAACATATCAATAAATCGTTTGCTGGTTTTTAGATTTTGTTGCAAGCCAAATTCACTTACTTCAAATACCAGCTTGCTCGCAATATTGGCATCTTTTAACAAGCGACGCTCCAACCAAATCACAAACTGATCATCATGCACACTGCGCGGTGATAAGTTAATACCAAAATACTGATCGTACATACTGCGGTTTTTAATCGTTGTTAATGTGGTTTCAACGATCAAACGATCGATTTCGATAATTTTATCTAATTTTTCAGCCATAGCTAAAAAAGAGGCCGTAGGCAGAAGTTCATCTGCGGGATTTTTAAATCTTACAAGAATTTCAGAGTAAGCTTTTGATGCACGGCCCGAAGGTTGGATGGTTTGTAAAAACAGACTCAAGCGATTGTGCGTGAGCACGTCTTCAATCACATTTCGCCAATTCTGATTTCCAAAACCATTTGTCGCATTTTCAAGATCATTTGTGTCTTTTTGCACGTGCCAAGCATTTGGTTGCTTGGTTTGGGCTAAGCTAATCGATGTATCTGCGGTGGCTAATAATTCACCTAAGGCTTTACCATTTTCATAACCCACTAAACCGGTATAAGCAACAGAATCCAGTTCTGACAGTTTTTGAAACTCGTTAAAGCGGCTTTGTAATTGCGAGGCAAAATTTTCTGCTTCTTTAGGGGTAACTTTAGGTAATAAAATGCCAAAGTCAGAGGCATTAAGCCGGAATAATTGACTATTTTTATAGGTAGCCGAAACGCGCTTGAGTATGTCAGATACTTCTTTAATATACTGATCGCCTTCGTGATATCCACGTGATTGATTTATGCTCTGTAGCTCAGTGCAACGAGTAATCCCAAAAATACCGAATTCTGTGTCGGTAGCAGCATGGATCTGTTCTTCATAAAGTTGAACTAGACGATTACGATTGGCTAAACCGGTAACCTGATCCTTATAAGCTTCCTCCGCTATTTTTTGTGCCTCAGCAGTCATTTTGGTGTGCTGTTGCTGCGTGTGTTGCGCCAGTTTATTTAAGGCAATACCAATTTCGGCTAACTCAGTAGGCAATTGGCTAATATTGGGTTTTGCCGGAGAGCTTTGGCTTAAAAAGCCATAAATAATTTCATTTACGGCTTGAGCGATCTCACGGTATTGTTTTTGAAGGCTGTTTTTAGCAAACACGAGGGGCAAGCCACAGAATAAGAGTGGCAGCAATAGCAAGTAAAACAGTAGGCTTTGTAAGGTGGCTAAAAGCGCGCTTTGATCAAGCTCATAACTTATCAAGAGCTCTTGTACAGGTTCTTGTAACTTTACGCGTCGTGGAGTGTATCCTACCCATTGCAGCAACGTTTGGATAAACGGCGTAGTGTGTGATGTGCTGTTTTGTTCAAACAAGACGGTGCCATCTAAACGGCTTACTTGCAAACTTTTTAAGGTAAAGCTGCGCTCTAGTTGGCGACTAAGTGATTTACCATCGGGCGTAACATGGGTGGCAATGATCTGTTCAATAATTGTTTTGGTGTGCTGCTCTTGCTGGATTAACAGCGTTTTGCCACTAAAAAGAAATGCAATCACTAAACAGCAAATTAAAAGTAGGGCAGTTACCAATTGAGCCGTAAGTAAAGTGCGGAAATTCTTCATGGATTTAGATTACCAAAGTTATCGGTCCCTGGACGATAGTCAAGCCTATTGTCCTGCGATTAGCTTTGCATATTAAAGCAAAAAAAACGTTAAAAATAAATAATTAACGATAATTGATTTGGGCAGGACGAGAAAGTAATGATTTGAAGTGGCTCCCCAGACTGGACTCGAACCAGTGACCTACGGATTAACAGTCCGCCGCTCTAACCAACTGAGCTACTAGGGAACAAAAATATGGTGAAAAAAATTGGCTCCCCAGACTGGACTCGAACCAGTGACCTACGGATTAACAGTCCGCCGCTCTAACCAACTGAGCTACTAGGGAAGGGTGGTGCTTTTTAACTATATGTCGAATTGGCTGTTGGCTCCCCAGACTGGACTCGAACCAGTGACCTACGGATTAACAGTCCGCCGCTCTAACCAACTGAGCTACTAGGGAACAGCATTCAACGGGGCGCAATACTAATGCCAGCCAATCGACCTGTCAACACTTTGCCATACGGATTTTTACGTTAACAGCTTACTTGCATATTGTTTCAGCATAATGCGGATTTTTAAACCAGTTGCGGTGGAATAAATCGTCAGGATTTGTCCAGCAACAAGTGCCGCTATTGCCTTAAAAAGTTACCCACAGAAGCTGTGGATAACTCTGTGGATTTCTGGTTACTGAATGCAGCTAACCCTTGCCACTGCTTCATTTGCTCTCGGTCAATAGGTTTTGATTAAAATATTTTACCTTTTAAAATCAAACACTTAAGATTTTTGTTGTTCAGCGCAGCTTTTTTGTATTAAAAAAAACACGTCCAGCGCTTGGAAAGCGAGCTTGTGTACTGTTTTAAAGGGATAATGCCCAAATGCAGTAAAAGCTTATTTAAGGCTAGGCATGGTGCTGCGTCTGGCTTTTCTCTACAATAAGCTGTCTTTTAAGAACAGTTGCCATTATGAGTACAGCACCGATATCCGACAATCCCCTCTTAACGGCTGCCATGCCTCCCTTATTAAAACGACTAACCTGGCCCGTAATGGCAGGGATGTTAACGTTAATGAGTTTCAATTTAGTGGACACGTTTTTTATCAGTCTGTTGGGGACGCAACAATTAGCGGCCATCAGTTTTACTTTTCCCGTTACCTTTACCCTAATTAGTTTGGCAATAGGGCTGAGTATTGGTACCTCTGCCGTTACTGCTAAGGCATTAGGTTCTGGCCAAACCGACAATGCCCGCAATGATAGTTTAGGGGCGCTCTGGTTATCTGTACTCTTAGTCTCGCTTTTAGCATTACTCTGTTATTGGCTATTAGATCCGATATTCTTACTGTTGGGCGCGACGCCTGATATTTTGGGTTATATCCGTGAATATATGGTGATCTGGTTAGCAGGTTCAATGCTGCTGGTTACGCCTATGATTGGTAATGCCATTTTACGGGCGGCGGGTGAGACTAAAATTCCCAGTTTAGTCATGGCCAGTAGTGGCGTAGTCAATGCCGTATTAGATCCCATTTTAATTTTTGGAATAGGACCCATACCTGCAATGGGGATGACTGGCGCGGCCATTGCTACAGTGGTGTCTTGGTTAGCTGGGTTTATTTTCATCCTGTATTGGTTAAAGGTGAAGAGGGGCTTAATATCACACTGGCTAATGCCATGGACCCTTTTTATCTCCGTGAGCCGTAAAATTTTACACATTGGTTTACCCGCAGCGGGTGCTAATATGCTAACACCACTTGCCATGGCTGTATTAACCGCAATAATGGCAACATATGGGCCTGAAGCCGTCGCCGCGTTTGGCGTTGGGGCAAGACTTGAAAGTTTGGCGTGTTTAGTCATCTTAGCGTTATCGATGACCTTACCTCCGGTCATTAGCCAAAATTTCGGTGCAGGCCAATTCGCTCGCGTACGCGATGCGTATCAGCTGTGCTGTCGGTTTGTGTTAATTTGGCAAGCTGTGCTTTATGGCATATTGGCGCTATTAGCTTATCCAATTGCCGCGGTGTTTACTGATAATCCGCAAGTTGCCACGTATTTGCGCTGGTTTATTTGGATCATGCCATTGGCTTACGGATTGCAAGGTATCATTATTTTAACTAACTCATCTTTTAATGCGCTACATTTGCCAGCAAAAGCGGTTGTGCTGAGCGTATTTCGTTTATTTATTTGTTATGTGCCCTTAGCATGGCTTGGCGGCGTATTACTGGGCGTTGTTGGTGTGTTTATTGGCTGTATTATTGCGAATGTTCTTACCGCAGCCACCGCGTATTTTTGGTATCAGCGGGTGCTTTTGCGTTTTGCTTAACTTGAGGTTTTTATGTCACGCGCGTTTGAATTAGTCTCAGAGTACCAACCTGCCGGAGATCAACCGGAAGCCATTAAAAAAATAGTAGAAGGGCTAACGAATGGGTTAGCGCATCAAACATTACTTGGGGTAACGGGCTCGGGCAAAACCTTCACGATGGCAAATGTGATTGCTAACGTAGGACGGCCTACATTAATTATGGCGCACAATAAAACGCTGGCAGCACAGTTATACGGTGAGATGAAGGCCTTTTTCCCACACAACGCGGTGGAATATTTTGTCTCTTATTACGATTACTATCAACCGGAAGCCTATGTGCCTTCTACGGATACCTTTATTGAGAAAGATGCCTCTATAAATGAGCATATTGAACAGATGCGGTTATCGGCCACCAAGGCGTTAATGGAAAGGCGCGATGTGGTGATTATTGCCTCGGTGTCTGCCATTTATGGATTAGGCGATCCGCAATCGTACATGCAAATGTTGTTACACCTTAAGCAAGGCGATATTGTTGATCAGCGTTTTATTTTACGCCGCTTAGCTGAATTGCAATATACGCGCAATGACTTGGCATTTGAACGTGCGACCTATCGTGTTCGTGGCGAAGTGATTGATATTTTTCCGGCAGAATCTGACGATATTGCGGTGCGCATTGAGCTGTTTGATGAAGAGATTGAACGCATCAGCTTATTTGATCCCTTGACAGGGGCCGTTGAAAAAATCGTGACGCGTTACACCGTATACCCTAAAACGCACTATGTGACCCCACGTGAAACCATTTTATCTGCCGTGGAGCAAATAAAGGTAGACCTGGCCGCACGGCGCAGTGAGCTGCTCGCTGCCAATAAATTAGTAGAAGAGCAACGTTTAGCCCAGCGTACTCAATTTGATATTGAGATGATGATTGAGCTCGGGTATTGCTCGGGTATCGAAAACTATTCTCGGTATTTGTCAGGTCGAGATCCCGGTGGACCACCGCCAACGTTGCTAGAGTATTTCCCAGATGATGGTTTGATGTTTATTGACGAATCACACGTGACTATTTCGCAAATTGGCGCCATGTACAAAGGTGATCGTTCTCGCAAAGAGAATTTGGTTAATTATGGCTTTCGTTTGCCTTCCGCGCTGGATAATCGTCCACTCAAGTTTGAAGAGTTTGAAATTATTGCGCCGCAACGTGTCTATGTTTCAGCTACCCCCGCCGCTTACGAATTAACGCATTCAGCCGGTGAAGTAATAGAACAAGTGGTCAGGCCGACGGGGTTGGTCGATCCTGAAATTGAAATTCGGCCCGTGACCAGTCAGGTAGACGATTTAATGTCAGAAGCGATATTACGCGCCGCAAAGGGGGAGCGTGTACTGGTAACGACGTTAACGAAAAAAATGGCAGAAGATTTAACGGAATACTTGCACGAACATCAAATCCGCGTCCGTTATTTACACTCCGATATTGATACGGTTGAACGTATGGAAATTATTCGGGATCTGCGTCTTGGTGTGTTTGATGTTTTGGTGGGGATTAATTTACTGCGAGAAGGTCTCGATATTCCGGAAGTGTCGTTAGTGGCCATACTCGATGCCGATAAAGAGGGGTTTTTACGGTCTGAACGCTCATTGATCCAAACCATAGGCCGGGCTGCGCGAAACTTAGAGGGGCGCGCTATTTTGTATGCTGATCGCATTACCGACTCCATGCGCCGTGCTATCGATGAAACTGATCGTCGCCGCGCTAAGCAACAGGCCTTTAACCAACTACATGGCATTGCTCCCAAGGCGATCCGCAAGAAAGTGGCTGATGTGATGGATTTAGGGCAAACGCCACAACAAAATCCGGCTATTGCCCGCCAAGTAGCGGAGCAACAACGCTTAGTGAAGGGGCGAACGCCTTATCAAATGCAAGCAGAACTAAAACACTTAGAGCAAAAAATGTTGCAGCATGCGCGTGATTTGGAATTTGAACAAGCCGCGGCCCTGCGCGACCAGGTACAAAGTTTGAAGAAATTATTGTTAGAACTGAGTTAATCGTTTGCTTAATTTTTGACCTTGCAGAATAGATCTGTTCAGTTTTCATTAAGTTGCTGACGTTAAGATGGCGCTCAATTAAGTCACTAACGACTAACTATTGTGAGGTCAAGATGAAACGTACTTTACTTGCTACTGCATTAACGCTCTGCTCTGCGGGGTTGATGGCAAACAGTTTTCAGAATGAAACCAATCTCGATTACCGTTGGGGTGATATTCTTAATGCGGAACTAAAAAACTATGGGTTAACGCATCAGTTTTATTTAAGCCCGGTAAGCACAGCGAACAATATGCCGTTAGCCGAAGCCGGTTTTTTAAGCCGTAGCAGCAGTATTTTAGTGGGATACGATTATGCTCAGTTTGATTTTGGTGGACTAGGTGAATCGAGCTTAAGTGCGTGGTCTGTTGGCGGTGAATACCGTGATGTGAATCATAATTTTTATGCCAGCTTACTGTGGACAGAATTTAACAACACGCGTGATCGTGCCATAGCCACCAGTTTAGGGTATTACGTCGATCCGACGTGGTTAGTGACCTTAGATATTGAACATTTACGCCCTGATAGCGAAGGCAGCGTTACGCAATACGGCGTAAGCACGAAAAAACTGATGACGTTAGGCAATGGCGACTTTATGAGTGTCGAAGCCAGTTATATGGATCTTGCTGAAACCTCGTTAGGCCGTTTTGGTGTGGCAGCAGATTATTATTTTGGTCAGAACGTATCGCTGGGTTTAGCGTACGATTGGACCACTAAAGGTCTGTTTGATCCTGAAGCGGATGCGTTTACGGTGCGCGGTAACTGGTATGTATTGCCAAATTTAGCCTTAAAGGCTGGTGTAACCTTTGATAGCGTGGATACCGGTGATGATTTATATCACGTCGGTGCAACTTTCCGCTTTTAATCCCATTTTTTATCGGGTTTACTCCCGGTGTTGATTGTTCCCAAGCTGTTTTGCCAAGTTGGGCCGCCTTGCGGCCCTTTTTTATTGCCGCAAGTTATCCTCTTTCCGTTCCCAACTACGATGCTTATTACCCTGCTTACGTAATAGCACTTGGTTACTCAGGGATCACATCAACAGCCACGCGTAGCTGATGCCCGCCATTACCTTGCACCAAGCCTTTTAAGGGCACCACATCCGCGTAGTCGCGGCCAAACGCGATGGTAAGATGCTGTTGGCAAGGTAGAACGTTATTTGTCGGATCAAAATCAATCCAACCCAACGCCGGATCAAATACCGAAAACCAAGCATGTGAGGCGTCAGCGCCTTGTAAACGGGGTTGTCCGGGGGCTGGCTGTGTTTCTAAATAACCACTGACGTAGCGTGTTGGAATGCCATGCGCTCTAAGGCAACTGATGGCCAATTGTGCAAAGTCTTGGCAAACACCCCGTCGATGAGCTAACACGGCTGAGAGTGGGGTAACAATAGTACTGAAACCCGGTGTATAGATAAAATGTTCATAGATATACTGCGTCAGTTGCTCAGCTAATTGCAGTACTGTTTGGCCTTGACGTTGCAGCGGGGGTAATAGCGCTGCCGTCTCTGCGGTACAGGGAACCATCCGGCTGGGCTGGCACAGCATGCGCGCATATACAGCTTCTGTTGTTTTGCTTTGCTGTAAGTAATCAGCCAGTTGCTGCATAGTGTAGCCACTACTTAAGCGGGCGGCATTGCCACGTGGCATTACTGTTACCTTCGCATGGCTTATGACACTGAGTTGTTCATGCGGGGGTTGTAGGTGAATAAAATGGCGGATATTGCCAAAATAATCTGTGTAGTGGCTGCGCTGTGCCGTGGCCGGATAAATTTGCAATTCTGTATACGTAACGTCTTGATAGGGTAACGATCGTGGTGTTAAACAGGCTAAATTATAACTGTTAGCCACAGGTTGCTGGTACACATATTCGGTTAGATGACGTATTTGATATTTCATGAGGTGGACCAAGGACGACTGAGGTGTGCATGAGTAAAATAACACAATGACAGCTCGTCAGATAATTGCCGTAATAAGTGTTGAATATGCTGTAAATGTGCACCTAATTCAGCAGAAGGTTGTTGATAGGTAATAAGTTGCTGTGCATTCAGTTCCGTGATTAAGTTGGCTAATTTTTCAGTTAATGCCGGTAAACGCTGTCGATCCGCGGTGGTTAAATCAGGTAATTCTGCTGTTTGACGGCGTAGCCGAGCGATTTGATACCCCACTGAGCGCGGTGTGGTGGTGTCGAGCAGCAATAAATCGATAATGGCTACTGGATTAAGCGCAGTGCGATAACGCCGACGATAGGTCATTAAGGTATCTGCCATTCGCAGTAATGCTTCCATTAAACTGGCATCAGGTTGAGTATGCACAAATACCCGTTCTAACAGCGAGCTAGTTTGCCATGCGCGCTCTAAATGCTGGCCGATATCCATAAAGCGTAAGGCTTGGGTTCGACTCATGGTCTCGTTGTTCATGCCGTAAAACGCCGTTTGCAGCATAACCACATCATCCAATAAACGAATGATTGCCATGGGCTGTTGCAGATCAGGTTCTGCGGGCCATTGATAGACGGTGGCTTGCAATTTATCAAGCAAATACCAAGCATCATCACTAAAGTATTCTCTCACCGATTGTGCGTTATAAACCAAATTTTTCAGCAGTGCGATCACACTTAACGGATGGCTTGGCGAAAATAATTGTATTAACGCTGCGCTAACAGACTGCTGCTGACTCACTGGCTCGCCACCATTTGCGGTAAGGCAAAAATCGATAAAACAATGTAATGGCGTTTCGTACTGTTCAGGTAAGGTATGGCTTAGCAGCGGCAAAGCTACGCGCAGTGCACGGGTTAACAGATTAAGCCGCTCGTTATAGCGGCCCAGCCAAAATAAATGATTTGCCACCCGACTAGGCAATAAGCCTGCCTCGCGTGATAGGGTAAGCGCAGCATAATGACTTTGTAATAATGATTCGGCAGGCATGGCATCTTTGCCGAGAACCCAAACATCTTTACTGAGTTCTGTATGGTTAAGTTGCGCAATTAACGGTAATTGTATGTGATCGGCTTCGCCTAAACGGCTAAAAGCGCCTGGTAATAATACCGGCTCTCCATTTCTAGGATAGAGACTAAACGTCCGGAGTGTGCCAGTTAACATAACCGAGCCGGTATACAGGTTATAACAAGGTCGATGTAATAAAGGGAGCTGTTTACGAACAATATAATCTGCTGGGGACTGCTCTAGCAATGCGCATTGGGCGCGGCCTTGTTGACCACTTTTCAAATCATGCATAAAAAACGTATCTGGCGCGGCCAATACTTGCGGTAATACTGCCGATTGCTGTGCCCAAAATGCGGGAACACTGGGTAATATTAAGGGTGCATCTAGTAAAAATTCGGCTGCTGCCTCCATAAATGGCAATAGGATCCCAGAATCAAGTAACGCTGCGCCCGGCGGATTAGCGCACATAATTTGCTGCTGCCGAATACTTTGCAGTAAACCGGCAATACCTGCCGCAGCATGCTCGAGTTCGAGCGGATCGGTGTGTTGATCATCGAGATAACGCAGCAGAGCTCCAACCGGTTTCAAGCCACTGAGTGTTTTAAGCCAAATACGCTGTTCACTGTACATAAGATCGGCACCTTGGACTAAGGCGACGTCTAAGTAATTTGCTAAATAGGCGTGTTCAAAATAGGCCGCATCGCGTGTACCATGCGTCAATATTGCGGTAAGGCTATTGTCGTTGCCTTGCACAGTGTGTTGTAGCAGCCGAAAAAAGCCGGCTAATTGTTGCTTAGGTAGCCATTGTGATAATTCAGGTATGTGCTGCTTTAACGCAAGTCGATGTTCTAACGCAAACCCCAGTCCTGCTGGGGTTTTACAGGTATCCGCAAAGGCACAAAACCCACCGTCGGCTAAGGGGGCAATGTCGGTAGCCAACAAGGGCAGCCATTGCTCGGGTGTTGTCAGCAAGCCATGACATTCAGGTAAGAAATCAGGGCAATTGAACAACAATTCGACAGGAATAATGCCTTGGGCAAGCAGCTGTTGTGGCCCATATAAGTCGGCAAGTATTTTCGCAAGTAGACGATGACGTTGCTTTATACCACTGCTCAGCCACTGCCATTGCGCTTCATCAATGATCCATGGAAAAATATCGAGTTGCCGTGTTGGCGTATGCCAGCGTTCAACACTCGCCCCATTTTCGCGCAATTGATGTTGCAGTTCAGTTGACCAATGCGCCAACAGTGAAGGGGCTTGTCGAGCAAACCATTGCGTTAACAACGGCGAATCGGTTACCGATAACGGTAAGGGGGTGCCGTTTGCTGTGAACATGTCGTCTCCTGCCCATTACATCTTTAGGCGGTTAAAGCTTGCTGTTCGCTCAGGCTTACGCCTACCAGTACCTGATGCAAGTGGATTATCCCCGCTTGGATCTGATCGATCAGTTCATGCAGCTGTGCCGTGCTTAAATCCGTGAGTGGCTGTTGGTTGATCAGTGCCTGTAATTGTTGCACATGCTGCAACGTGGCCGCGCTGTCCGGTAATCCTTTCGCCGATGCTGCTACGCGGTTTAAACAATAACTGACTGAGCGCGGAAAGTCTGCATAACTTAACAAATAATCGATGGCATCCGCTTCTGCACCAGTGGCATTATTCGCGAGGTAATAATGATAAGACTCTACACCGCCTAAGGCGTTTAAAATGGAGATCCAGCGAAAACGCGGGCGCTTTAACAAACTCGGCTGCAGGGTTTGTAATACCATCACATCCATGATCCGAGTGACCATATCAGCGCGCTCTAAATGTCGGCCCACCGTAAAAAGATCAAAGGCGTCGCCTCGTAGCATCACACTGTCAACACTGCCTAGTACCATTTGACAGCGGCGACTAATTTCAGTCATTAATTGATAACGTTGCTGCCGGCCATTAAGTGCCTGACATTGCTGTTGTACAAAACTGTCCAATTTATTTAATTCTTCCCACATATCACGCGGCAGTAATTGTCTGATTGTGCGCGCATTAAATTTTAATTGGCTACAAGCAGTGCGAATGGAGATTGGACTCTCTACATTGCTGATCAAATGCTGCATTACCGCCTGTTCAATATGCGCTAACTGCGACGCATCTTTAGGATCTAGGCCGTACTCCATTAAGATGTGGCTGCTGTCCAATCCCATAACATCTAACAACACTGGCCAGCCGAATTCGGTGTCTTTATGGCTATCGATTAATAAATGGCTAGTGGCATTTACCAACCTCGCGGTATCATCTAAACGCTCCAAATAGCGGCCTAACCAGAATATATTTTCTCCTGATCTTGCTAGCATGGCTTAACCCTCATCATTTATTATCCAGGTATCTTTACTACCGCCCCCTTGTGAGGAATTAACGACCAAAGAGCCACGTGTCAATGCAACACGGCTTAAGCCTCCGGTAGAACAATACAATTCCGCGCCTTGTAAGATAAAGGGCCTTAAATCTAAGTGCCGCGGCTCTAAACCGGTATCGCAAAGTGTGGGGGCAGTTGATAAATTTAATGTTGGCTGGGCAATAAAATTACGGGGATTGGCTTTAATCGCCGCCGCCATCTGTTCGCGCTCAAGCGGCGTCGCACGCGGGCCAATCATAATACCGTAGCCGCCTGATTCATTAGCGGGTTTGACCACCAATTTATCTAAATTTGCCAGCACATAGCTTTGCTCTAGCGGATCTTGGCACAAATAGGTTTCAACATTCTGTATGAGTGGTTGTTCACTAAGATAATACTCAATGATTTTGGGCACAAAGGCATAAATCACTTTATCATCGGCGACGCCAGAACCCGGTGCGTTGGCAATCGCTACCTTGCCTTTACGCCAGACGTTGATTAACCCCGGGATCCCCAAAACCGAATCGGCTCGAAATGCCAGCGGATCGATAAAGATATCATCCACACGCCGATAAATCACATCAACTTGCCGTTTGCCGCGCAGTGTTTTTAACCAAACGAGATCATCTTCTACAAAAAAATCGTGATTTTCGGCCAGTTCAACCCCCATTTGCTGCGCCAAAAAGCTATGCTCAAAATAGGCTGAGTTATAAATGCCGGGAGTGAGGACGACAATACAAGGTGGTGTACCATCGCCGCGCGGCGATAAGGATGCCAGCATTTGCCAAAGCTGAGCAGGGTAGTCATCAACAGGGACTATGGTAGAGTCAGCAAATAATTCTGGAAAAACGCGTTTCATTACCGTGCGGTTTTCTAGCATATAGGATACGCCAGATGGGACGCGTAAATTGTCCTCTAGCACCAAAAAGGTGCCATGCTCATCACGCACTAAATCGGTACCACAAATATTGGCCCAGACACCATAACGGGGCGAAACGCCCTGACATGGTGCAAGAAAGTTTTTAGAGTGCAGGACCAAGTCGGCAGGTACGATGCCATCTTTAAGAATTTTTTGCTGATTATAGAGATCATCAATAAATAAATTCAGCGCGGTGAGTCGTTGTTTAAGTCCTGCGCTAGTGCGTTGCCATTCTGAACTGGGGATGGTGCGAGGGATCACATCTAAGGGCCAAGCACGATCAATATTTGCCCCTTCAGAGTACAAGGTAAAACACACGCCCATATCGCTAATGGTTTGATTTAATTGCTGTTGGCGTTTAAAAAGCTCTGGCGCGCCATGTTTATCAATAAAACGGGCTATTGCACCGGCAGGGGGTCTGACCGTACCTGCATTTGTAACAAGTTCATCGAAGCAATGTGGCGTAAGCGGATAGCGGCCACCGGTAAAATTCTCTAAGCTCATAGGCAACTCCATGCGTAAGCCAATACATAGCATTAGGCTATTAAAGCAATACAAGTAGAGACAGAGCAAAGGTTATGCCAAAAGCGCATAAAAAAGCCCTGCCAGATTGCTCGGGCAGGGCTTTTTAACAGCAACTACAGCTTAGTTTTTAGCAGCAGCAGCTTTCTTTTCTTTTTCTTTCTGAATTACTGCTTCAGATACGTTAGACGGACACGGTGAGTAATGCGAGAACTCCATAGAGAACTGACCACGGCCTGACGTCATAGTACGTAGAGTAGAGATGTAACCGAACATTTCTGATAGTGGCACGTCAGCTTTGATACGAACGCCCGTTACGCCCGCTTCTTGACCAGAGATCATGCCGCGACGACGGTTTAAGTCACCGATAACATCACCTACGTGATCTTCTGGGGTGAACACGTCAACTTTCATGATCGGCTCAAGTAATTGTGCGCCAGCCTTTGGAATAGATTGACGGAAAGCACCTTTCGCAGCGATTTCGAACGCGATGGCTGACGAGTCAACAGCGTGGAAACCACCGTCGAATACTTCAACTTCAACGTCTAACACTGGGAAGCCAGCCAAAGTACCGGTTGACATCATTGACGCGAAACCTTTTTCGATAGCAGGCATAAACTCTTTTGGAACGCTACCACCAACAACTGTAGAAACGAACTTGAAGCCAGAGTTTTGCTCGCCCGGACGAATGCGGTAATCGATTTTACCGTATTGACCAGAACCACCAGATTGTTTCTTGTGGGTGTAGCTGTCTTCGATTTCACGGGTAATCGTTTCGCGGTAAGCAACCTGTGGTTGACCAACAACTAACTCAACGCCGTAAGTACGCTTTAAGATATCTACTTTGATATCTAAGTGTAATTCACCCATACCCTTAAGGATGGTTTCACCTGAGTCAACGTCAGTTTCAACACGGAACGTTGGATCTTCTGCAACCATTTTACCGATAGCGATACCCATTTTCTCAACAGAACCTTTATCTTTTGGTGTAACAGAGATAGAGATTACTGGCTCTGGGAATACCATTGGTTCTAAGGTACATACATGCTTAGGATCACACAGGGTGTGGCCCGTTTGCGTGTTGTTCTTCATGCCGACTAAAGCGATGATGTCACCTGCCTGAGCTGTAGTCAGGTCTGTACGGTCATTCGCATGCATCTCAACCATACGGCCGATACGCTCAGTTTTACCGGTGAATGAGTTCAGGATGGTGTCACCCTTGTTCAATACACCAGAGTAAATACGCACGAATGTCAGGGCGCCGAAACGGTCATCCATGATTTTGAACGCTAGGGCACGGAAAGGCTCGTCTGCAGAAACGATAGCAAACTGACCGGTTTCGTTACCTTCTTCATCGGTTAAAGGTTGTGGATTAACTTCAGTTGGAGACGGTAAGTAATCAACTACGGCATCCAGAACTAACTGCATACCTTTGTTTTTAAAGGCAGAACCACAGAACGTTGGGAAGAACACCAGATCACGAGTACCTTTACGGATACAACGTTTGATATCTTCAATCGAAGGCTCTACACCTTCCATGTAAGCCATCAATAATTCATCATCTTGCTCTACCGCAGTTTCGATCATTTGTTGACGATACATTTCTACATCATCAGCCATATCTGCAGGAATATCAGTGACTGTGTAGTTTTCTGGTTGGCCAGTCTCATCCCACACATAAGCTTTTTGCGTTAACAGGTCCACTACACCAACAAAAGTATCTTCACGACCGATTGGTAAAACCATGATCAGTGGCTGAGCGCCCAGAACTTTCTTAACCTGTTCAGTTACACGGATAAAATCAGCGCCAATACGGTCTAGTTTGTTAACGAAGATTAAGCGCGAAACTTTCGCATCGTTAGCATAACGCCAGTTAGTTTCTGATTGCGGCTCTACACCACCAGAACCACAGAAAACACCGATACCACCGTCTAATACTTTTAATGAACGGTATACTTCAACCGTGAAGTCAACGTGTCCCGGGGTATCGATAACGTTGAAACGGTGACCTTTCCAGAAACAGCTTACGGCTGCTGACTGGATAGTAATACCACGCTCAGCTTCTTGTTCCATGAAGTCAGTGGTTGATTCACCTTCGTGAACTTCACCTAACCTATGGATTTTACCGGTCAGTTTCAGGATACGCTCGGTAGTGGTGGTTTTGCCGGCATCAACGTGCGCGAAGATACCAATATTTCTGTATAAGGATAAATCTGCTGACATAGTAGTCTCTATAAGCTAGGGTTTGAAAATAGTGCGACAATATACAGGATTTTAAATTGATTTGCCCGAAAAAAAAATCAGTAAGCGGCGAATTTTTTATGTGCACTGTCAAAGCAGGCTGACAATGTTTTATTATAGCTGTCAGAGCGTTTTACAAAGCAACGGTTTTAAGTGGGCTGCAGGGCATGACACAAGACGTATTATCGGCAAATGCGCCAGTAGGCATATTCGATTCAGGGATCGGTGGCGTTTCAGTGGCGTTAGCTATTCGTCAGCAGTTACCGCAAGAATCGCTGATTTACGTGGCTGACACGGCGTTTGCGCCCTATGGTGCAAAGCAAGATGACGCTATTTACCGGCGTATGCAAACGATCACAACACATTTGCTCAAGTGTGGTGTAAAAGCCGTGGTAGTAGCCTGTAATACTGCAACAACGGCCGGGATTTCGCGCTTAAGATCAGAATTCAATGTGCCTATTATTGGTGTTGAACCTGGCTTAAAACCGGCCGTTCTCGCCTCGCGATCGGGCATTGTGGGCGTTTTGGCTACCGCAAGAACCTTATTAAATCCTGCTTTTTCAGCATTACAGCAACGATTTACCTCGCACGCGACTGTTCTATTACAGCCATGTCCAGAGTTAGTGCCGTTAATTGAGGCGATGGCGTTGCAAAGCCCTGAGATGCACGATGCGCTGACACGTTACATCACGCCGTTAATTGAACAAGGTGCTGACACATTGGTTTTAGGCTGTACTCACTATAACTTTGTTGCCGCGCTGATCAGTGAGATTGCCGGACCCAATGTCACCATTATTCGCACTGAAAATGCAGTGGCAATCGAATTACAGCGGCGCTTGATGCATTCGCATCTGCTTGCAAAAGCCAACAATTCAACAATAGACACGTTTTATACCAGCGGTGCTGTGGAGTTGTTTTCTCGGCAGTTGCAGCAATTGTGGCCAGCGGCGCAGCCTGTTTTGTCACTTTAATGCCAAAAATAGACTGATGACGTTTTTAATTTGCAGCAGCCTTTTTCCAAGTACTGATTTTCACTAGGTTGATGGCACACCAGCAGCGTAATTACTGGTGAATAAACGCCAGGATATCCTTGGTCAGCTTAGCTTTATCAGTAACGAACAGACCATGTGGGGCGTCAGCGTATTCGATTAGCGTAGCGTGGTTGATGCCTTCTGCTGCTAACCTAGCTGATGCATCGATGGGGACGGTTTTATCTTCGGTGCCATGAATAATCAGTGTTGGCACGTTAAAATATGGCAAGTCATCACGAAAGTCGGTGGTTGAAAAGGACTTAAGGCATTCCAACGTAGCTTTGATGCTACCCTGCATGGCTATCGCCGCCATGCTTTTTAATAGCTGCTTACTTACCGGTTTAGCTGCGGTGCCTACACCGAAAAAGGTATTAAAGAAATCGGTAAAAAAAGCGGCGCGATCTTTATTCAAAGCACGAGCAGTATTGTCGAAAGCGTCTTGCTCTGTTCCACTTGGGTTATCTGCAGTTTTTAACCGAAAGGGTACCACTGAAGCAATTAGCGCAGCTTTAACGACTGATTTTCCTGCATGGCGGGACATATAACGGGCAACCTCGCCACCGCCCATTGAAAAGCCAATAATGATGGCATTTTCTGTATTGGCATACTCGATAACTGCTGCCAGATCGTCACTTAACGTGTCATAGTCATAACCCTGCCAAGGTTGTGACGAGCGACCAAAACCCCGTCTGTCGTAGCTGATCGCCCGAAAACCCGCTTCGGCAATGGCCATAGCGTGTTCATCCCAAGAGTCGGCTGACAGTGGCCAGCCATGCACTAAAATAACAGGTTGCCCTTGGCCCCAGTCTTTTACATAAAGTTTGGTATTATCGTTGGTGGTGATAAAGTGCATAGTCTTATTCCTTGTGGCTGGCGTGAGCAAATTAGCATCGCTAGCAATGGCAGATAACAAGGATAGTAACGAGCATTATAAGGTAAGACTGTGCGCTGGCACACAGAGGCGAAGCCGGAGACTTAAACGACACAGGCAGCCCTAGCTGCCTGTGTCGTAAACGGGAAATTTGACGGGTACATACCCAAGATCATTGAAGGTGCAGGTAAGCGGCAAGTGAGCGCAGCCAGCACCGCTGTCACGTCAAGGATGATGGGTTTATTCGGTGTGTGATGCCCATAAGTCATACTCATCGGCTTCTTCCACCACGGCGTCAATAAGATCGCCCGGTTTTACGCTGGTTAAACCATTGAGGTAAACTGCGCCATCAATTTCTGGCGCATCCGCGAAGCTGCGGCCTATGGCGCCTTCTTCGTCTACTTCATCAATGAGCACTTTAATGGTTTTGCCAATTTTTGCCTGCAGACGCGCCGAACTTATCGCTTGTTGCGTTTGCATAAAACGATGATAACGATCTTCCATAACATCCGCTGGCACCGGATCTGCCAATTCATTGGCTTTGGCACCATCAACGGGGCTGTATTTAAAACACCCTACACGATCTAATTGAGCTTCTTGCAGCCAGTCCAGTAACATCTGGAAGTCATCTTCGGTTTCCCCCGGAAAGCCCACAATAAAGGTAGAGCGGATGGTTAATTCGGGGCAGATTTCGCGCCATTTTTTAATGCGCTCTAAGACACGATCAGCTTGGCCGGGGCGTTTCATCAGTTTTAAAATGCGCGGGCTGGCATGTTGAAAAGGAATATCTAAATAGGGAAGGACTTTACCTTGCGCCATAAGGGGAATAATGTCATCAACATGTGGATAAGGGTAAACATAGTGCAAACGTACCCAAATACCCATGTCCCCCAAGGCTTCACATAGCGATTGCATCGAGGTTTTTACAGGTTGGCCATTCCAAAAGCCTGTACGGTGTTTTACATCCACACCATACGCACTAGTGTCTTGTGAAATAATTAAAAGCTCTTTGACACCTGCATTTTTTAAACGTTGTGCTTCATCTAATACCTCGCCAACCGGACGGCTCACTAAATCACCACGCATTGATGGGATGATGCAAAACGTACAGCGGTGATTACACCCTTCAGAAATTTTTAAATAGGCATAATGTTTTGGTGTTAATTTAACGCCGTGATCGGGGACTAACATCGTAAAGGGATCATATTTTGGCTTAGGTACAAACTCATGCACTTGCTTTAGTACGTTTTCATAGCTATGTGGCCCAGTGATCCCTAAAACATTCGGATGCACTTCGCGAATTTCATCTTCACGCGCACCTAAGCACCCGGTCACGATAACTTTGCCGTTTTCGGCTAAGGCTTCGCCAATCGTTTCAAGTGATTCCTGTACGGCAGAGTCAATAAAGCCGCAGGTATTCACGATGACTAATTCAGCATCATCGTAAGTGGGCACAATATTGTACCCTTCAGCTTTGAGTTGAGTAAGAATACGTTCTGAGTCGACCAGGTTCTTAGGACACCCTAATGACACAAAGCCAATGGTGTTGCCTTTACTGCCGGTGCTGACACGCTCGGCAAGGGTTTTGGCTGCGGTATCCAAGGTCGTGGTTTGGCTTGGATCGAAAGTCTGAACGCTCATAGTGACCTGCAGTAATAAGGTAAACAGGAAAAACAGGGCGCGGATTATACCTGAAGTCGGGTAAAGATACAGCGTAGTGAGCGCAAAAAGCGGGGGAATTTAGGGGTAAACGCTATGGAAGAGGAGTTAAAGTGAGCGAAATAACAGGCTGATGGCATCGGCATGTTGTGGTGAAAAATGCGGCTGTTTACCGTATAAATTGATCACAGCAGCAAGATCAGCATGCTCATGATGGTCTAGCGTGCGGGTTAGGCCCATGTGCCAATGAGGAAATTGGCGCGTAAGAACAGACTTTTCACTTACAATGCGGACATCCGTATGCCTAGGATCCTTGGCAATTTTTGCAAATTGGGTTTGTACGGCGGTTATTTCACCTTCTAGTAATTGCATAAAGTAATCTTCGGTTAGCACTAATACACCAGTAATATGTAAACGGGCATTGTTCTTTTCTGCTTGGTGGTGGATCTGTTCAATTTGCGCTGCTGTGACATGTTCGCCAATCCGGCTAATATAGGTTAGCTGTAGTAAATTATTGTTATTCATGACGTTTCTCGATTAGCTGCGCAGTGCTTACAGTGCTCAAGATTGAAGGAATCATGCTGATTACTGCGCAGTAAACAGCATGTGCATTCAAATATAGGGCGGATAATGACCGCGCGAACACCCCTGCTTTAACGTGGTTAATACAAAGGCGTGTCCTATCATATCGCTTAATTTATACTTTGTAAGGCATAGCACCTAAATAATCTTTTTTACCCACGTCAACACCATTGTGACGCAAAATGGCATAGGCGGTAGTGATGTGAAAGTACAAATTAGGCAGCACATGTTGCATTAAAAATTCGTCGCCTGTTAAGTACTTACCTTCCCAGCGTGGTTGAGAGATACGTTGAGTTGCCGCGTCGTTAAAATCACTAGCCGAAAAGCTAGCAAGGTAGGTGATTGTCTCTGCGATACGGTGTTGTATCTCGGCTAACGTGTGCTCATCATCCGCATGCTTTGGTGCGCTATCTACTTTGCCTGTTAAGCGTGCCGCCCCTAATTTTGCTGTATCGCAGGCTATTTGCACCTGCCGTAATAGCGGAAACTGATCGGGTGCCAGCCGTGCGTTTAACAACACGCTCATCTCAATTTTTTTACTTTCCGCGAACAGTGCACCTTTTGCTAAGATAGCCGTCAGGTTATGCAGCATTTTCGTTGCTTGAACAACGCTTAATTCATAAAACATGGTAAAAACCTCTTGGGTTGGAGTGTCGGGTATTTAGCGGTACTTTCGTTGGGCTTTGCGCTTACGTTCTGCTTCGCGTTCTGCTTTATCAGCAGACTTTGCGGCTTCTTCTGCTTTAGCATCAATTAATTCTTGGCTAACCATTTCGGGTGTTTCTAGGGTGATTGGTCCTAAATTCCCAGCACGCAGCTCAGTGATTAAGATGGTGCCCGCTTTTTCTAAATCGACGACGCCACCTTTACGCATACAGCCTCGTCGAACGCCAATGGCATCAAGTAGGGCAATATCGTTTTCTGGTTGCTCGGTTAAATTAAAACGTTGCATCACCGCGTCAGGATAAGCTTGGAGCAAATAATCGGCGGCAAATAAGGCGATATCAGCATATTCGAATACGGTATCTTTGATGGCGCCAGTTACCGCTAAGCGATAGGCGCACGATGTTGGGCTTAATTTTGGCCATAAAAACCCAGGGGTATCCGTTAAAATTACATTATTGTCTAATTTGATCCGTTGCTGGGTTTTGGTGACACCGGCTTCGTTACCGGTTTTAGCAATTGTTCGGCCCGCTAATGTATTAATTAAGGTCGATTTTCCCACATTAGGGATGCCCATAATCATGGCGCGTGCTGCCCGAATCTCGAGATTGCGTTCAGGTAACATATCATTGCATAACTGCAACAACGCCCGAATTTGTTCGGGGTGTTGCTGGCTAATAGGAATGGCTTTTACACCTGCTTGTTGCTCAAAGTGAGCAACCCAGCGCGCGGTCAATGCCGGATCAGCTAAATCCGCTTTATTTAACACTTTAATACAAGGCGTATCTTTACGCAGTTGCGGTACCAGAGGGTTTTCACTGGAAAAGGGGATCCGCGCGTCCAACATTTCAATAATGATATCGACTTGTGGCATGACCTCAGCGATTTCTTTACGGGCTTTATGCATGTGGCCCGGAAACCAATTAATAGACATCTATTTTCCTTGGAACAATAAGTTAAAAGCGTGAGAGTAACTCACGTCGGTAGTTCGCAACATTAACATCGAGACCTGAGGCAGTTATTTGTTGCTGCAGCTTGTTTTGTGCCAAGCTTAATTCAGACATCACTAACGTATTATCGTCTAATTGCCAAACCAGTCGTGACGCTTGATAGCTAAAAAGTAAAATGAGTATGGCATCCGGATCGTTTTTTGCCGCGGCGGCTTCAATAGCTCTGAGCTTGCGCTGAATTAAATTTAATTCGTGTTTTAAGTCCCAAGTGTAAGCGACTTCTTTAAAAAAAACATGCGTCTTCAAACGTTTAAGACTAGTGCCAACGACAATGCAACCTATCACCACACCAAAAAAATTAAGCCAAAAATGTGAGCCTTGGCCATCAGATAATAGCGCAATAAGGAGGCTGGAGCTGCTTAAACTGATCACGATTAAGGCGGCAATACTGCAGATCGTAATGCGATTAAGCCGTTGCCGATATTGCACCTTATCAATAGACATTAATTGCATCTTGCTAATCCGTTTTTCGTTTTAGGTTCATGCGTTACTCAGCAACGTCTGCAGCGGGCTGGGTGCTAGGACTTACGCGACGGATTTGTAATACGATACCCAGTTTAGGGTGATCTAAATAATGAATTTCGCCACTTATTACCCGTCGGCTTTGCTTAATATTGACACTCTGCAGCGTACCACCTTCAACTCGACGTAAGTTAAAATCAGTATTAACAAATAGATAATGATCTAAATGGAGTTTAAATAGGCCATCTAATTGCCAAACTTCACTCGGTAAATTGGCGAGGTTTTTATTGTCGCTCACGTCAGATGCGGCCGTAGCGGGTTGATCAAGGGTAACCCCCGCAGCTAACTGTTGGCGGCGGCTTTCAATTTGTTCAAGCAATCCGATAGGGGCTTCGCTAGGGGTATTTTGCGGTGCTGTATTCAATAGCGCCGTGTCGCGTTGTTTTACTTGACCCCAATAATCAAAACGTGCGGTAAAGTTTTCACCGGCAAACCAACGACTGGGGATCGCTCTACGCTCCGTTACCGGTGCTTGCCGCCAAACAGTATGTAATAACACCTGGTTTTGACGTTGCCGGCGCAATCGATCCGCTACCTCATTTAAAGTAAACGCAGTCTCTTCAGCTAAATAGGCGTTGTTGCCTATTGCATTGCTGCCATCACCCGCGAGTTTGGGTAATATTCTTGCCGGCCAAGGCGCCTGTTTGTTAAGGACATACTCTGGAAACAGACTCGGCTTTTGCCAGGCTAACGGCTGCGTTTCTTGCAAGCACATAATCGAGGTCGGCAGGCTCCAGCTGCGTGGAAACAGTCCGCTACTTGCGGTTGTCACCGCTGAAGGCGAACACGTTTCCAGCCCTTGCACCAAGGCAGAAATTGGCGGATTATGATGGGCACTCACCAAATCAATGTTTCGCCCCAAACGAATTGGCGTGACCTGTTCAGGAAAATACTCCTGCAATTGACTATCGGGTGTGCGTTCAAAAATGATCATTTCAATTTCAAACCAACGCTCATTAGCCTGTAATTGTAATGCATTAAATAACAAACAGCCGGTGAGCAAAAGCCGAGCTTTCATGAATGTCCTACCTTATGTTTAGCAAAGTCGGCCAGCATCTGCGTGATCAGGCCTAGTCGTTCTTTATGATCGCCTGTCGTGATGTTAAAACGCAGCTTCTGGCCACCTTCAAGTTTAAATATTTTCGCTTGTTTTTGAATCAACGAAATAATGTAACTTGGGTTAACCTGAGTTTTCTCTGCGAATTCTACCACACCGCCCTTAGTGTTGGCTTCAATCCGTTTAATGCCAAGTTGCTGTGCATGCAGTTTTAGTTGCGCTATGGCCACTAAATTTTTTGCGGCATCGGGTAATAGTCCAAAACGATCAATTAACTCGACCTGAACTTCGTCTAGTTCTAGTTCATTTTTAGCACTGGCCAGCTTTTTATAAAACGATAAACGTAAGTTCACATCTGGTATGTAATCATCTGGGAATAACGCCGGCAGTTTTAAATCCATTTCTGTTTGTTGACTCAGCATAGCGTCTAAACTGGGTTCGCGTCCTGCTTTTAACGCTTGGACGGCTTCTTCCAACATTTCCATATATAAACTAAAACCAACAGATTCTATTTGACCGCTTTGTTCATCCCCTAGCAGTTCGCCTGCGCCACGAATTTCTAAATCGTGCGTCGCTAACGCAAAACCCGCGCCCAGATCTTCTAAACTGGCGATAGCCTCGAGCCGTTTAGCCGCATCTTTGGTTAATCGTTTCGGCGGCGGGGTTAGTAAATAGGCATACGCTTGGTGATGCGAACGGCCCACTCGGCCTCGCAATTGATGTAGCTGGGCTAAACCAAAATTATCTGCGCGATTAATAATAATGGTGTTTGCCGTGGGCACATCAATGCCAGTTTCAATAATGGTGGAACAGAGTAAGAGGTTATAGCGCTGATGATAAAATTCCGCCATGATCTGTTCGAGCTCACGTTCACGTAGCTGGCCATGCGCGATGGCAATGTTGGCTTCAGGGATCAGCTCTAGTAAATCGGCGGCCATTTTTTCAATCGTAGCCACATCATTATGTAAAAAATACACTTGGCCACCACGTAATATCTCTCGCATGATGGCTTCACGTAATAAGCCTTGTTCATATTCTCGTACAAAGGTTTTTACCGCTAATCGCCGTGCAGGAGGGGTAGCGATGATAGATAAATCACGCATGCCTGACATAGACATATTGAGTGTCCGTGGAATAGGCGTAGCCGTAAGCGTTAAAATATCGATATTGGCGCGCAGCGCCTTGATTTTTTCTTTTTGTCGCACCCCAAAACGGTGTTCTTCATCAACGATAAGCAGCCCCAAATCGTGAAGTTTTATATCATCTTGTAATAACTTATGGGTGCCAATCAAAATGTCCACTTTGCCGTTTGTGACATCTTCTAATATCGCTTTTTGCGCTTTGGGACTAACAAATCGTGACAGCACCTCAACACGAACAGGCCAGTTTGCAAAGCGATCTTTAAAGTTTTCATAATGCTGCTGAGCAAGCAGTGTAGTGGGAACTAATAAAGCGACTTGTTTACCATCGTTAACGGCGATAAAGGCGGCACGCATTGCCACTTCTGTTTTTCCAAAACCTACATCGCCACACACTAAGCGATCCATGGGTTGCGGTTGCTGCATATCCTGTAATACTGCGTTGATTGCATCCAATTGATCGGGGGTTTCTTCAAAAGGAAAGCTGTCAGCAAAGGCTGCGTAATGTTCATCATCAATTTTAAAGGCATAGCCTTGATGCGCGGCACGCTGCGCATACACATCTAGCAACTCGGCGGCCACATCCCGTACTTTTTCAGCGGCTTTGCGTCGTGCTTTTTCCCATGTATCGTTGCCGAGTTTATGCAACGGCGCGTGATCGGCATCACTGCCAGAATAACGACTTAATAAGTGTAAGGACGAAACAGGGACATAAAGTTTACTGCTACCGGCATATTCAATGGTCACAAATTCAGCGGTAATGCCGGCAGCGTCCAACACTTGAAGGCCTTGATAACGGCCGATACCATGTTGTAAATGCACGATGGGCTGGCCGATACTGAGCTCTGCAAGATTACGAATAATCGTTTCAGAGGATACTTGCTGGCTTTGTTTGCGTCGTCGGCGCTGACTGATTTTTTGACCAAACAGCTCATTTTCACTGATCAATGCCAAGGGGGGCGTTGTGGTTATTAAGGTGCCCTGATCTAGAGCACCCACCATCACGGCAATGTCTTCATCTTGCTGTAGAAAGTGCGACAAACTGCTGGTTTGTGGTAAATGAACGGCCGATTTATGCAATAGTTGCAATAGACTTTCACGCCGACCTTCGCTTTCCACAAAGAATAATGCGCGGCCTTGCTGGGTTTTTAGCGTGGTTAAAAACTGTAATAACGATTCTAGTGGGTTTTTCAGTTGATGGTTGATGCTGATATTCGGTAATTCACCGACTGGCGCATTCTGCTGGCCTGATTTTGCCGGTAAACTGGCGCGGCTTAACTTTAGTTTCGGATAGCTTTTTAGCTTGGCAAAGAGTTCATCGGTAGCCAAGTATAATTCTTGCGGTGGCAGAATTGGTCGCAGTAAATCAATAGCGCGATCCTGATAACGGCGCCGCAGTTCATTCCAGAATTGATCGGCACTGTGTTCGATATCACCGCAAATCATGATGTGGCAATGCGCAGGTAAGTAATCAAAAAATGTGGCGGTACTAAGCGCAAATAAGGGTAAATAATACTCTATGCCTGCGGGTAAAATGCCTTGCGAGACTTGCTGATAAAGGGATTCTTTTTCGTTACGCGCCGCAAAACGTTCACGATATCGCAGCCGAAAGCGTTCGATGGCCTCTTTGTCTGTAGGAAACTCATGTGCCGGTAATAGCGCAATCTCCGGAACGGTGTTAAGACTACGCTGCGTATCAGGATCGAATGTGCGTATGGCATCGACTTCGTCATCAAAAAAATCAATACGATAGGGCACTGTGGCGCCCATCGGATATAAGTCGAGTAACGAGCCTCGTACGGAGAACTCGCCGTGTTCCATCACTTGGTCTACATGCCGATAGCCCACAGCAGCAAGTTGCTGCTTTAATGCGGTAAGATCGGTTTGTTGTTTAGCGGCCACAATAAAACTGTGTTGCTCCAAATGTTCGCGGCCCGCGATTTTCAGTAACAGTGTGCTAACCGGCACAATCACCAAGGCTTTTTTTAGCCGAGGTAATTGATATAAGGTGGTTAGGCGCTGCGAAATAATGTCTTGATGTGGCGAAAAGCTATCATAAGGTAAGGTTTCCCAATCGGGTAGCGTTAGCACAGGACATTGCTGTGGATCGATAAACACGGCCAGCTCTTGTTCAAGTCGCATGGCGGCGGGAGTATCTTGCACAATTAACACCGAGACACCTTGCTGTTGAGCCAGATAACTGGCAATCGCTAACGGTAAGGCAGCGCCTGTTAATTGTCCCCAAGCTTGTTGATCGTAAAGACCATTGTCAGATGCCTGTAAACGCGGTATTACTGGAAAAACACTCATCAAAATTTTAAATCCGTATGCAAAAAAGCCTGTTACAGCGAAAGACGTGATCTGGTTTAGCGTTGCTCTGCTTTTAATTTCAGTTGTCGAGCTTGTTGTTGCAGACTACTACGCACCAGTAATTCACGATCTTCTTCTCTCATTTGTCGAAATACGACCTTAACTAAATAACCCGTAGTATGTGGTTCCGAGCTTAACACTTGGCCAAAACAAAATACGGCGCCGGCATTGTCAGCTAAAAATAATTTTACCTCAACAACTTGCAGCGGAGTAAAGGGGATACTGGCAAGAAAGGTCATGCCGGCTCCCCCATAGCTAAGGGTTACAAAGCGGTTTTCAGCTGCATCTTGCTGACGCAACACGTAATGTAGCAATAGATCGAGTTTTTTGGCTTGATGTTGTAAGTAATTAGCAAGCTCTTCGGCTAAATCTCCCACGCGTTGTAACGAACGCAAGGCGTTTAAATTTAATTGCCCTACATTGCCGGCAAGCAAAAAGGGTTCCGGTATACTGGCCAGAAATTCGGCAGCTGTCGGTAAGCTACCGTCTTTCGCGACTACGTTTGTGACAATAGCGTGCTCAACTTTGAAATACTGCTGAAAGTCTGCGGCTAACTCGTCCAGTTCAGAATGCATTGCTCACCCCCGGCTGACGCTTGTTATTGTGCTGAATAATCACTATTATCGGCACCACTTTAGCGCTAATTTATCATCTAACTTGGGTAAAGTCCTGAAAATTAACATGCAGCTACCAGTCAGTTTATTCATTGGCTTACGTTATAGCCAAAGCCGTAAAGGTAATGCCTTTATCTCATTTATCACCCTTTTTTCTATGGCTGGCATTTTGTTAGGCGTGATGGCGCTGACTATTGTTAGCTCGGTGATGAATGGCTTTGAAGCGGACTTAAAAAAACGTATTTTAGGCGTGGTCCCGCATCTTGTGGTTCAAAGCAGCGCTGCCGATCAACCTTGGCAGGCTAAATTACGGCAACATAGCGTTGTGCAAGATATTACCCCTTTTCTGCAAACCGAAGCTTTAGTGCAGTCGTCACGTCAGTTAACTGCGGTGATGTTACAAGGCTTAGATCCCGCGGCATTACCTGAGTTTTTACAGCAATCCTTAATTTTAGGCCGTTGGCAATCGCTAAGCGAGCAACGTTTTACCGTGATGTTAGGACGAGGGTTAGCGGAAGAGCTTGAGGTGCATGTAGGACAACAAGTCCGTATTTTACTGGCGCAAGGCGGCAGCTACAGCCCATTGGGGTGGATGCCCAGACAGCGTTTGTTCACCGTTGCTGGGATTATTGACACGGGCTCTGAAATTGATCAGGTAATTATGGTTACCGCACAACAGGATCTGGCCCGATTACTGCCCGCAAAGGAACGAACAGTGGCTTGGCGTGTGAGTTTAGCCGAGCCTTTTCAAGCGCCAATTTTAGCGGCTGAATTGGCGGCTGATCCCAGCGTTACACAGGTTCAAGATTGGCGACAAAGCCATGGAAAATTGTTTGCAGCAGTGGCGATGGAAAAAGCCATGATGTGGCTAATGTTATTATTAATTGTCGCGGTGGCCGCGTTTAATATTGTGTCTGCTTTAGTCATGATGGTGACAGAAAAACAAGCTGAAGTGGCCATTTTAAAAACGCAAGGTATGACCGATGGCGCTTTGTTTCGCGTTTTTGCCTTTCAAGGGTTAGTGAATGGCGTTTTTGGGGCCATTTTGGGTGTCGCTGTTGGTGTCGTGGCGAGTTGGCAACTCAATAATATTATTGCATTGTTTGGCTTACAGGTGGCTGGGGGAATTCAATTGCCTGTGGTTATGGATGTGTCACAAATTATCAGTATTTTTGTTTCTGCCATCAGTCTCACGTTACTTGCGGTGCTTTATCCCGCCTGGCGTGCGGTGAAAATTAATCCTGCGGAAGTATTGCGTGATGAATAATGTATTAGAAGCTCGTCAAATCTGTAAAAGCTATCGTGATGGACAACATGTCACAGAGGTTTTAAAAAACGTTAATTTGACAGTAGCGGCTGGCAAGATGATTGCTATTGTTGGCAGTTCAGGTTCGGGCAAAAGCACCTTATTACATATTTTAGGGACTTTGGATGCGCCTGATCAGGGCGATGTGACGCTTGCCGGACACGCGGTATCCCGCTTATCAAACGCTGCAAAGGCGCGGCTGCGAAATGAAAAATTAGGGTTTATTTATCAGTTTCATCATTTGTTGATGGATTTTACTGCCGTTGAGAATGTTGCTATGCCTTTGATGATTAGAGGCATTGCTGGCAAATACGCGCAGCAACAGGCCGCCGAATTGCTGACGCGGGTAGGGCTTGGGCACAGGCTTACCCATAAACCCTCTGAATTAAGTGGTGGCGAGCGACAACGTGTGGCGATTGCGCGGGCGCTTGTTACAAAACCCGCTCTCGTGTTAGCCGATGAACCTACAGGGAACTTGGATCTTCATACCGCGGAATCCATTTATCAATTGTTGCGTGAACTTAATCGCGAATTGGCCACCAGTTTTGTTGTGGTTACGCATGATCGGGTGCTGGCCGCGCGCTTAGATCAGCAATATGCCATGGTAGAGGGGCATTTGGGGCCCTTGGTATGAATAAACTGGTTTGGCAATTAGCACGACGTTATCGTTCTACACGGCATACGAGTGGATTTATCCGCTTTATCTCGGCATCGTCAACGCTGGGAATTGGGCTTGGTGTTGCGATTTTAATTTTAGCGTTGTCGGTAATGAATGGTTTTGAGCTGGCGTTAAAACAACGTTTATTAGCGGTGATCCCCCATGTTGAACTTGAGGCGGTGGAGCATCGCTTGCAGGGGTGGCCAGCAAAAGTGGACACCTTGGGTAAGGTTGAAGGGGTAACGGCCGCCGCCCCTTATATCAAAGCAAATGGCATGTTACGCCGAGGCAGTGAGGTAAAAGCCGTTCAGATCAGGGGCATTGCCCTCGATTATGAGCGGCAACTTAGTGATTTTACGAACTTCGTTACAAGTGGCAGTGTGGCACAACTCACTTCGGAGCAGTTGGTGCTAGGCTCGGGCGTTGCAGAGACGCTTAATGTTGTGGTCGGCGATACAATTCAGCTTATGCTGCCGCGATTTACTGATGATGGCAGCTTGGCCAGTTATTCTACGCGGGTTTTAACCGTTTCTGCGATTATTGCCGTGGGTGGTCAAATGGATTACAGCCAAGTGTGGCTGGATATTGATGCTTTGGCGCGTTTTTTGGAAATGCCTGCGGGTTCAGTGCAAGGCTTGGCCTTTCGGATCCAAGACATTTTTGCCGCGCCGGTCATGGCGAGAGTGTTAGGCCAACAATCTGAAGACTATGTCTATATGCTCGATTGGTTTCGCACCCAAGGCCACGTTTATCAGGATATTCAAATGGTCAGGGCTATTTTGTATCTGGTGTTAGCGCTGGTGATTGCCGTAGCGTGTTTTAATATTGTGGCAACGTTAGTCATGGCCGTTCGAGAAAAGGAATCCGATATTGCCATTTTGTTGACGATGGGCATGCCTCCGGCGGCGTTGATTAAAACCTTTATGTTGCTAGGCTGGTTAAATGGTGTAGTAGGAACACTTGGCGGGGCGGTTGTCGGCGTGCTATTAGCCCGTTATATCGAACCTATATTTGCGTTTATTACCCAGATACTTGGCCGTTCTTTATTGGATCCAAGCATCTATTTCATTGATTTTGTGCCTTCTAGCTTAGTCTGGCAAGATGTGTTTATCACGGTAGGCTTAGCGCTTGGTTTGAGCTTGTTATCAACATTGTATCCGGCCTTTAGAGCCAGTCGGGTGGACCCTGCACGAGTACTAGGCCAGCGTTAAAGGTGTTTGACACCTATTATTTGTATCGCACATCACCCTTTATTACGGATTTTACGGATACTGTTTTAACTCTCCCCTTAGTTAAGGGGTAGATTCATTTAGGGGGAGATTGCGCGCGCCGTTGCTTGTATTTTATATAGCGCGCTAATTTTTCTTTGCGAATAGACAAGCGCCATAACCAATCTATGGCGAAATACCCAACGATACTTGCCGTTATACCCATCAACAAACACCCAGTGATTAACGGTTTACCAATGGTTTTCATACTGTGAAATAACCATTCAAAACTTGCTTCAAACAAAAATGGCTCGGGAGGCGCTTTTAGCACAACGGTACCGATTAAGTAACATAAATAAAACATAACCGGCATGGTGAGCGGGTTTGAGATCCAGACTAGGGCTACCGATAACGGGAGATTGACACGAAAAGGAACGGCCATTAACGCCGAAAAAACCATCTGAAAAGGCAGAGGCATCCACGCCCAAAACAGACCTACAGCAAAAGCACCGCGCGCGGAACGACGATTTAAATGCCATAAATTACCATCATGCAACAAGGTACCAAACAGATTTAATATACGCATCTGCTTGATTTTTTGTGGAGATGGTAAATATTTCTTAATAGTCTTCTTTGGCATTACAACCTATTAACGAAATAATAATATGCAAACATTTTGTACAGGTGTTATTGCGGGATGCCTGTTGTCGTTGTTGTTACCTGCGCTGCCACCGTTCTTTTTACTGATCGCGGCGGGTGCAGTGGCACTGAGTTTTCTCTGTAAACAGTATTTTATTGCCGGAGTCAGTGTCTTTATACTTATTTGGCTTGGACAACTACAACATTACCAGCATGCTCAAACTGCACTTTTTGCTAGCACACAGCAATATTATGATGTGCGAATTGTAGCGCAACGACGCTTGGATGAACAGGCTGTTTTGCTGCATTTAATTATACGGCAAGGTGAAGCACAGGGGTATCAATTGCATGTGCATTGGCGAGATGCACCGGCTACTGCAGTAGGACAGCATTGGCGCTTAGCTCTGCGCTTACGCCCGGTGTCCGGTCACCGTAATCCACACCAACGATCACGAGAAACACAGGCATTGCTGCAGGGGGTGCTGGCAGAAGGTTATGTTGATCCAAATATGCCTTCGATATTACTGCATCATGCTGCCCCAATGAGGCAGCGCATCATCTCCCAATTAGCAGGATGGACACACGGCCTAAGTAGTGCGCCTTTGCTAATGGCTTTGACGGTAGGTGAGCGTGCGTTTAGTCCAGATTTATGGCTTGGGATACAACACAGTGGGCTTGGGCACATTCTAACGATTTCTGGATTACATATTGGCTTAGTGTTTGGTTGGGGTTATGCAATAAGTAAAATCTTACTGTCACGAACTGCATTGCCGCAGCGCGAGGTATGGCAATTATGTTCTGCCTTAGTGCTGGCATTGTTGTACGCGTGGTTGGCCGGTTTTGCCATCCCAACGTTAAGAGCCGCCGCAGCATTATTGCTTGTATTAGGGAGCAGAGTGTTACTTCGGCCTTTACAAGGACGATACGCATGGCAGCTATTGGTGGCCGTATTGTTGCTAATAAACCCTTTTTGGGCGTTAAGTTATAGCTTTTGGCTCTCGGTACTTGCCGTGGGGATCATTATTTTTTTGGCGTGGTGGTTACCTGCAATGCCCAATGGGATCTGGGCAAAGTTACGTTATTTTTGTCTTTTTCATCTGGTATTAACGTCATTAATGTCTTTGATTGGTGCTGCATTTTTTGGTGGTATCAGCATGCTGGCTTGGTTGTCTAATTTGCTCTTTGTCACTTGGTGCAGTTTAGTTGCGATACCGGTATTGTTGATTACCTTGTGTTGGAGTCTCGTGGGACTGCCGCTGGCGCATTTTGGCTGGCAATTAGCGGATATGTTATTTCGCCCGCTGTATCGTTGGTTGGTTTGGAGTGCTGAGCAACCTGTGTGGTGGACAGTGCCTGAATTGAATCATGCTGTTGTCTTATTGTTGGCACTGGCTGTTTTAATCTATATCGCGCTGCGGCAAACGGGGCCCCCTGCGTTTATGCTCTTTGCAACGTTAATTATCGCGTTTTATATTCCCCGACAGGTGCAATCGCGCATTATCTTATTAGACAGTGGTCAAAGTACGGTTTTGCTGGCGCAACAGGCCGGCCATACGTGGCTGTATCTGGATGCCAATCCTGCACAACTGGAACAGCTTGTGCGGTATCATCTTTTACCCCAATTACGCGTTCAGCGAATTCACGCATTAGGCCCCGTTATTATTCCTAAAGTCGATCCCGATATGCTCCCGGCTTTAACGCTATTATCTGGGCGCTATCCAGACATACGTTTTTATACCACCACCCCAATTACGGAAAACAGTTATGCATGTCAGCAAATTGTAGCTGATTTCCCGCTATTACCGTTTACACATTGGCCGCTTGCTACTGCCGATCCTTGTGTACTAAGTACAGATTTTGCAGGATGGCAGGTGTTGTTACCAGGTCGTTTGACACGCACGAGTGAACAGCAATTGTTAGCGTCTTATCCGTATCTTCAGGCTGATTTTTATTTATTGGCGGATTATGGACGTGCCAGTGCCAATTCATTGCCTTGGTTAGCGCATTTAGCCCCCGTGACACTGTTGCTCAGCGCAAATCAGCAGGGAGCACATCAGTATCCGCTTCGTGCTGTGCAGCAACGTATCGATTTATTGAATTTGCCGCTTTATCATACCGGTCAGCAGGGGGCCATAACACTTACCTTTACCGAAAAATCGTTTAAAATTCTAGCAGAACGTTCTCAATCTGATCTACGCTGGTTAGAAAAGCCTGCAGAATAGCTGAAACCTTGGCAACAACACGCTAGAATAGCCAAGATAATGTATAAAAAAGGTTTTTACTTTGCAGACAGAACATTCAACTTCGGTTGCGGTATACCGCCGCTTGCTTTCTTATTTAAAGCCTTATCGTCTTGGTTTCGTAGCAGCTATCTTAGGCATGGTAGGGTATTCTGCAATTGATGCGGCCTTTATTGCGTCAGTACAGCCCTTTATAGATCGTGGTATTCAAGAAAAAGATACTGACTTTTTAAAGTTGGCGCCCCTTATCGTGATCATTATGTTTGTGTTGCGAGGCATTTTTCACTTTACAGCAACTTACTGTATTAGTTGGGTTGGAAATCAAATTGTCAAAGATATGCGCCAGCAATTGTTTGGTCATATGATGCGTTTGCCGGTGAGTTTTCATGACAAACATTCCACGGGCGAATTGATTTCAAAAATTACTTACGATGCCGAGCAAATTAAACAATCGTTAACCAAGGCGTTAATTGTATTGGTAAGAGACGGAGCCTTAGTTATTGGCTTAATTGTGGTGATGTTTTGGTACAGCTGGCAGTTATCGCTGATATTTTTTCTGATTGCGCCCGTTATTGCCGTTATTGTGAGTTTTGTGTCTAAACGCTTTCGTCAATTAAGCCATAAAATCCAGCATGCCATGGGCGGTGTTACTACGGCGTCAGAGCAGATGCTCAACGGTCATAAAGTGATTCTCTCTTTTGGTGGTCAGCAAATCGAGGACGCACGCTTTGCCGAGGTGAATAATCAAACGCGCTTACAAGGCGTTAAAATGGATTCTACGTCGGCCATTAGTTCTGGCGTAATACAATTAATCGCGTCTTTTGCTCTGGCGTTTGTGGTGTATATGGCCAGTCAACCCGAAATGCTTGACACGCTAACCGCAGGTATTTTTTCCGCTATCGTGACCTCAATGGTCATGTTACTTAAGCCATTAAAGCAACTCACTACGGTGAACAGTGAATTTCAGCGCGGCTTAGCGGCGGCAGCCAGTATTTTTAAGGTATTAGATGAAGCGGCTGAACGTGAAACCGGTAGCAAAGCGTTACAACATGCGAAAGGCGATATTGCGTTTAACAATGTCAGTTTTCATTATCCGGGTCATCAGCAACGGGTGTTAAATGAGATTACGTTTGCAGTTCCCGCGGGGAAAACGGTAGCGTTAGTGGGACGTTCTGGTAGCGGCAAAACCACCATTTCGAGTTTATTACCGCGGTTTTATGAGGTAGAGCAAGGCCAAATTTTGCTCGATGGTGAGAATATCCAAGCGTATACGCGGGCATCGTTACGAGAGCAAATTGCAGTGGTATCTCAGCATGTGATGTTATTTAACGATACCATTGCTAATAACATTTGTTACGGCATGGCAACGCCGGTAAGTCGCGAACAGTTACTGGATGTAGCAGAAAAAGCCCATGTTATGGAATTTGCGAATAAGATGCCTGAGGGCTTAGATACGCAAATTGGCGAAAATGGCGTGAGTTTATCTGGAGGTCAACGTCAGCGAATTGCGATTGCGCGGGCGTTACTACGACAGGCACCCGTACTGATTTTAGATGAAGCGACGTCGGCGCTCGACACCGAGTCTGAGCGAAAAATTCAGGCGGCATTAGATGTGCTGCTTAAAGGCCGCACCAGTATTGTTATTGCGCATCGGTTATCCACTATCGAAAATGCCGACAGCATTATAGTGATGGATCAAGGACGTATATTAGAACAAGGCACCCATGCTGAGTTGCTGGCATTAGGTGGCGCTTATGCGTCGCTGCATAAATTACAATTTGGCAGTGATAAATAATGCCATTAGAGCGTGGTTGGTATAACAAATCTGGCTGGTGCTATTTACTGTTACCATTAAGTGCGCTGTTTTGGTGTATTACCCGCGTTAGGCGTTGGTTATTTAAGATTGGGGTAAAGGCATCAACGCGTTTACCTGTGCCGGTGATTGTGGTCGGGAATATTTCAGTTGGCGGTACGGGTAAAACGCCGTTTACACTGTGGTTATGCCAGCAATTGCGACAGCATGGATTTACCCCAGGCATTATTAGTCGTGGTTATGGTGTAAGGCTTGCCGAGCCAAAATTGGTCTTGGCGCAGCATAGTGCCGCGCAAGTGGGTGATGAGCCTTTGTTACTAGCAGAGCGCAGCGGGTGCCCAGTGGTGGTGAGCCCTAATCGTATTGCGGCTGGCCAACACTTACTTGCCAAACATCCGAAAGTGGATATCATTATTTCCGATGATGGCTTACAGCACTACGCATTGCAGCGTGATATGGAAATTGTGTTAATTGATGGCCAGCGTGGTTTAGGTAATGGGTGCTTGTTACCTGCTGGGCCGTTACGCGAGTTGCCTTCTCGTTTACAACAGGTTGATTTGGTTATCGCCAACAGCGGATTTCATCCGTTAGCTGATGGTAGTATGCAGATACATGCCTCAGGCGCAATGGCGTTGTTAGCCGATCAACCTGCGCTGACGCCACAGGAGGCGGTAACATTAATTGCTGGGATTGGTAATCCACAACGCTTTGAGCGTTCGGTCTTAGCCGCAGGCTATCAGATCGCGGCACAGCGTTTTTTCGCCGATCATCATCCTTTTTGTGCTGCCGATTTTGCTGGAATCACCACGCCAATATTAATGACAGAAAAAGATGCGGTAAAATGCCGCGCATTTGCGCAACCAGGTTGGTATTTTTTGGCAGTAGAAGCCGCGCCTGATCAGCAGATCATTGATAAACTGACGACAAAACTTAACTTATTACGGAGTCATTATGGCCATTAATACGGCACTCACGGATATATTGGCCTGCCCTTTATGTAAGGGTAAGTTAAAGTATGATAAAGAACAGAACAGACTGATTTGTACCGCTGATAGACTGGCCTATCGCATTAGCCAAAATATTCCGGTCTTATTAGCCGATGAAGCGACAGCCTTAACCAGCGACGAGTGCGAAAAATGGCGTTCATAGTCGTTATTCCGGCGCGTTTTGCTAGCAGTCGTTTACCGGGCAAGCCATTAGCCGATATCGCGGGCTTGACCATGATTGAGCGTGTATATCGGCAAGCAGAACAAAGTGGCGCAGCGCGGATCGTGGTCGCTACCGATGATGAGCGTATTGTGGCAGAGGTGCGGCGTTTTGGTGGGGAGGTATTGTTAACCTCCACGCAGCATAACTCCGGAACAGAGCGTTTAGCTGAAGTCGTCACGACATTACAACTACCACCTGATACCATCGTGGTTAATGTGCAAGGCGATGAGCCCTTTATTCCGCCAGCCATTATTCAGCAAGTTGCCGCGAATTTAGCCTCTCAGCAAAAGGCAAGAATGGCGACCTTAGCGGTACCCTTAGGTGAGCTTGCTGATATTAATAATCCAAACGTGGTGAAAGTGGTGACCGATAAACAGGGATATGCCTTGTATTTTAGCCGAGCGACAATTCCATTTGATCGGGATCGCGCCTTTACCAGCGAGTTTGCTCAGCATTATCGTCGACATATTGGGTTATACGCTTATCGTGCCGGTTTTATTTTAGATTATGTGCAATGGCCAAGCTCTACACTCGAACAGATTGAAGCCTTAGAACAACTGCGTGTGCTATGGCAAGGGGAGGCGATTCATGTAGCGACCGCCTTGGAAACTCCCGCCGTTGGCGTGGACACCGCAGACGATTTAGAACGTGCGATTCGAGTTGCTCAGCAGCATGCTTAAACCGCTAGAAATCATTAGCCAAACCACGGATTTTGTGGTGGTAAATAAACCTGCAGGGCTGAGTTTTCATTCTGAAACGGGGCCGGGTCTGGTGGTGTTAGCAGAGCAACAATTAGCCACAAAGTTGTATCCTATTCATCGCTTGGACAAATTAACCTCAGGGCTGTTGATTCTCGCGCGCTCATCTAAAGCGGCGGCTGCCCTAACGGAGTTATTTACCACACGCCAGATCAGTAAATATTATCTTGCATTAAGTACGCAAAAACCTCTGAAAAAACAAGGATGGATCAAAGGAGATATGCAACCCGCTCGTCGGGGAGCGTGGCGTTTGACTACAACGCAGTCTCACCCTGCGGTGACGTATTTTGTTAGTCATGGGTATCAGGAATGGCCTTTTCGCGCGTTTTTATTGCGGCCCTATACGGGGAAAACGCATCAATTACGTGTTGCGTTAAAAAGCCAAGCTGCTGCCATTTTGGGTGATACGCTTTATGGTGGTTCGACTGCAGATCGTATGTATTTACATGCCTTTGCTTTAGCCTTTATCTATCAGGGAGAATCCTATCAATTTACCTTGTTACCAGATAGTGGTGCGCAATTTGCTGCTTTAATGACGGCGAAATTACCTGAAACATGGTACACACCTTGGGATGTGTCGTGGCCCGCAGCTCCAAAGCTATCCGAATCCCTAACCACGCTTCGTGATGAGTAAATAAGCTTAAATACAATAAGCAGGAATTTTATGTCAGATTTTCATACGCGTTTTGCCGGGATCAGCCGTTTGTATGGGGCCGGCGCGTTAGCTGCTTTTCAGCAGTCGCATGTTGTTGTCATTGGTATTGGTGGTGTAGGCAGTTGGGCCGCTGAAGCCTTAGCACGTTCGGGTATAGGCGAAATCACGCTGATTGATCTCGATGATGTGTGCGTAAGCAATATCAATCGGCAATTGCATGCCCTAACCGATACAGTGGGGCAGGACAAGGTGGCGGTGATGGCCGCACGTATTTTACAGATTAACCCTGATTGTAAAGTTAATCAGGTTGCCGATTTTATCGCGGCCGATAATATGTCCACGTTATTGGCAAATAATGTTGATTATGTGTTGGATGCCATTGATTCTGTGAAGGCTAAAGTCGCACTTATTGCGTGGTGCAAGCGGCATAAAGTTCCGCTTATTACTACGGGGGGGGCGGGCGGACAACTTGATCCGACCCAAATTCAACTCGCTGATTTAACGCTCGCTTTCAATGATCCACTGCTTGCCAAGGTGCGCAATATGTTGCGACGTAATCATCAGTTTAGCCGTAATCCAAAGCGCCGCTTTGGTGTCGATTGCGTGTTTTCAACCGAACAATTGCGTTATCCACAAGCCGATGGCAGTGTGTGCCAACAAAAACCAGCGGTATTAGCCGATCAGGCAACGGCAATGCGCTTAGATTGCAGTGGCGGCTTTGGTGCTACTACAGTGGTCACCGCCAGTTTTGGTTTTGCTGCCGTGTCGCGTATTTTGTTTAAGCTACAGGCTAAAGCACAGCGTACTGTTATCAAACCGATCGACAGTTAATCGCGTTCGGTTACCACTAATCGACATATAGAAGAGGCTCTGTGCGACTTAAACAGACGTTAGACATTCTGGCAAACTAGATAACGGGGGGCGTTAGCTTCCCGTTATATTGGCTTTAATTCGCATGATCATGGCGTTTAAACCATTGCTACGCGATTGGCTTAAATATGGTTTCAAATTTAAGGCATCAAAAGCCCGTTGTAAATCGAGCTGTTTTAATTCCTGTTGGCTTAACCCATTAATAAAAGACAGCATAATAGCTAATAACCCTTTGACGATGCGGGCTTCACTATCCAGTAAAAAATAGTGTTTATTATTAGCACTGTCATGATAATGCAGAAGCCAAGCTCGACTTTCACACCCTTTGACTAGCCATTCATTTTGACGCATTTTTTCAGGAATGCTGGGCAGTTTTTTGCCTAACTGCATTAATAAGCGGTACTTTGATTGCCAATCCAAAGGTTGTTGTAAAACGGGCAAATCCTGTTGCCGAATAGCCGTTAAGGCTGTTGCTGTGTCCGTTAAGAGTTGTTCCATGGTCATAATGCCAGGATCTCCACTGCCTGAGTCAATGCGTTTAAGCATTGCTCTACTTCAGTTAACTGATTATAAGGCGCAAAAGCAAACCTTACGGCACCCGGTACCGCCAGTAGCTCAAATAAAGGCATTGCACAATGTTGCCCAGCCCGCACGGCAATACGTTGTTCGTTAAGCAATAAGGCTAAATCAGCAGGATGCTCACCTTGTACGTTTAACGTGACAATACCAGCGTTATTTTGCTGTGCTGACAGCAAATTAATGCCCGGTATGTGCTGTATTCCATCGTGAAAAGTCTTTAATAACAGCCTTTTATAACTCTTTATTTGTTCAGCGTCAAATGTACTAATAAAACGGATAGCCGCAGCTAAGCCCAGCGCGGCTGCAATAGAGGGGGTGCCGGCTTCTAATCTAGCGGGTAGTTGATTAAAACGACTGCGCGCAAAACTCACATGTTCGATCATTTCACCGCCCCCGAGCAGAGGGGTTAGTTTTTCTAGCCACTCGCGTTTACCATACAATACGCCAAGCCCCGTAGGACCGTAAAGCTTATGTGCAGAGAAGCAGTAAAAATCGGCAGCAAGTGTTTGCATATCAGGGACTTGCCATGCAATACCCTGAGCGCCATCCACCACGGTTATTGCACCACAGGCTTTTGCTGCTAACAGCATGTTTTCTAATGGTAAAATACAACCAAGCGCGTTTGAAACCTGCGTTAAACTCACCACTTTAGGATTGAGTGAGAGTAATTTGTTATAAGCATTAAGATCCAGTTGATAGCCGGATGCGGCATCTCCCTGCAGCGGGATCACATCCAATATCACGCCAAAACGTTGGCAATGTAATTGCCAAGACACAATATTAGCATGATGCTCTAACGCTGAAATTACAACGCGGTCTCCGGCCTTTAATACACTGTGCATTAAGCCGTAAGCAATTTGATTCAGCGCTGCAGTGGTACCACTGGTAAAAATGATCTCAGCGCTTTCGGCCGCATTTAGATATTTTTGTACACAAGTGCGTGCATCTTCGTAAAGATTAGTTGCCGTTTCGCTGAGTAAATGAGTGCCGCGATGGACATTACTGTTTTGCTGACGATAAAAAAGACCTACCGCGTCTAATACGGCCGCAGGCTTATGTGTCGTGGCCGCATTATCCAGATAGATCCACTCAGGTTGCTCCGTAAAAAAAGGGAAATGCTGACGAAAAGCGGCGGCATTAAAATCTGACATAACAACTCAATTCGGCGAAAAATAAGGCGTGTATTATGCCGTGATTCAGTGGATTAAGCGAGATAAGGTAAAGGGAATTCGACTGTTAGCGTAGATGAAATGCCATTTCATGTAACACTTAAGCATAAAAAAAGCGGCTTGAGCCGCTTTTTAATAAAACACGAGGTTTAATCTTTACTTACGTAATCACGCTCGGTGTAACCAGTATACAACTGGCGAGGACGGCCAATTTTGTGGCCTTTGTCAGATAGCATTTCATCCCAGTGCGAAATCCAACCTACTGTCCGCGATAGCGCGAAAATGACGGTAAACATGCTGGTTGGAATGCCGATGGCTTTTAAAATAATACCTGAGTAGAAATCGACGTTTGGATACAGTTTCTTCTCAATAAAGTACGGATCAGACAACGCTATGCGCTCTAATTCCATAGCTACGTCTAACAATGGATCTTTAATGTTCAGTTCTTTTAACACTTCATGACAGGTTTCACGCATTACTTTGGCGCGCGGGTCAAAGTTTTTGTACACGCGATGACCAAATCCCATTAAGCGGAACGTGTCATTTTTATCTTTAGCACGCGCAACAAACTCAGGAATGCGTTCTACTGAGCCAATTTGCTGTAACATTTTCAAACAGGCTTCATTAGCGCCACCGTGCGCAGGGCCCCACAATGATGCAATACCTGCTGCAATACATGCATAAGGATTCGCACCAGAAGAGCCTGCCAACCGTACGGTTGAGGTAGAGGCATTTTGTTCATGATCGGCGTGTAACATAAAAATCCGATCCATCGCTTTAGCCAACACTGGGCTGACCTGATAATCTTCAGCTGGGACAGAAAACATCATATGTAAAAAGTTTTCTGAATAACTTAATTCGTTGCGAGGATAAACGAAAGGTTGACCAACTGTGTACTTATACGCCATGGCTGCGATGGTTGGCAGCTTAGCAATTAAGCGATGCGCACTACGCGTACGTTGTTGTGGATCATTGATGTCTAAGTCTGAATGGTAAAAAGATGACATTGCACCTACGACACCACACAGCATTGCCATTGGGTGCGCATCAACGCGGAAACCTTGAAAAAATGCTGCAATCTTCTCATGCACCATGGTGTGGCGCGTAATGGTTTTAACAAACTCATTGTACTGTGCTTTAGTCGGTAATTCGCCTTCTAAAAGTAAGTAACAAGTTTCTAAATAATTAGATTTTTCAGCAAGTTGCTCAATTGGATAGCCACGATGCAGCAAAACACCATTGTCACCATCGATATAGGTAATTTTAGATTCGCAGGAGCCCGTTGACATAAAACCTGGGTCGAAGGTGAAGTAGCCCTGTTGACCGAGAGTACGAACATCGATTACGTCAGTGCCTGCCGAGCCTGAATAGATGGGTAATTCAAATGTCTTACCATCAATCTGCACGACGGCCTTTTTATCTGCCATTGGATTTCTCCTATTGTTGTAGTATCGGATATGGGGTTTGGGCTATTCTACTCGCAAACCACACCTGAAAGTCAATTCTAAAGACTAATGGATTAATAAGTATTCGACTCTAGTCGTATTGCTGTCAGCAATAAATACTGTAAATTTCCATCTGCGGAATTTTCCGTTTAAAACCAAACAAAAATTGTAATAGCGTTTCATGAAATATATACTATTGGCGGCGTAAAAACAGTTCACCAAACAGCAGCTTTTTTGCTGAACCAGCTTTAGTAGAAAAGAGTATATAATCAAGCTATTCGTATGCGCAGTGTGCTAGCAATAAAGTTCCAAACAAAATACGTTTTATTTTGTCAGCTAAACTTGCTAACACGCAGGCAAAACCTATAGCCAGAAGATATCTGCTTCGTGTTGTGGCTGTTTTTCCAGCTACAATAATGACAACTACGCTCTACACGGGCATCGATAGGCAAGACACTGTGAAAAAGCAAAGACCAATAAATCTAGATCTAACGACAATCTCTCTACCTGCGGCTGGCAAAGCCTCTATCCTGCACCGGGTTACAGGTGTAGCAATGTTTTTCGCTCTCCTATTTGTGATCTGGGCATGGGCGACGTCATTGCAAAGCGCAGAAGGTTTTGACTACGTGAAGTCCTTGCTAAATTCACATTTAGCCAAATTTATCGCTTGGGGCACTATCACGGTACTTATTTATCACCTGATTGGCGGTGTTCGCCATCTAATTATGGATATGGGGCATTGGGAAGAGCTTGGCTCGGGTAACCTTAGCGCCAAAATCACGATTGGATTGTGGATTGTATTAGCCGTTTTAGCAGGAGTTTGGGTATGGTTTTAAATCAGGCAAGCCTGAAACGCGATGGCGTTCAGGATTACGTATCGCTGCGTGCTTCCGCTATCGTGTTAGCACTTTACAGTTTATTTATTTTAGGCTTCTTTCTTTTTACCCCTGAAATCACCTTTGAAGTATGGCAAGGTTTATTTGCCAATATTTTCATGAAGGTGTTTACCTTGTTAGCGCTGATCTCCATCGCCATCCACACGCGTATTGGTTTATGGCAGGTGCTAACTGACTACGTCAAGAACGCAACATTACGTGGCGTTTTACAGTTTGTGCTGTACGTAATTGCCTTCAGTTATGTGGCAGTTGGTTTATTTGTGTTGTGGGGTGCTTAAGTGAATATTCCAGTTAGAGAATTCGACGCCATTGTAATTGGTGCTGGTGGTGCAGGTATGCGTGCTGCGTTGCAGATCACGCAATCAGGTTTAACCTGTGCCTTATTATCAAAAGTATTTCCGACGCGCTCACACACGGTATCAGCGCAAGGCGGTATTACTGTTGCACTAGGCAACAGCCACCCAGATAACTGGGAATGGCACATGTTTGATACGGTTAAAGGTTCTGACTATATCGGTGACCAAGACGCTATTGAATATATGTGTAAAACAGGTCCTGAAGCGATTACCGAGTTAGAGAACATGGGCTTGCCGTTTTCACGTTTTGAAAATGGCCGGGTTTATCAGCGTCCTTTCGGTGGTCAATCTAAGAATTTTGGCGGTGAGCAAGCGGCGCGCACAGCAGCTGCAGCAGACCGTACCGGTCACGCTTTATTGCATTTGTTATATCAGCAAAACGTAAAGAATCGTACACAGGTGTTTTCTGAGTGGTACGCCTTAGACTTAGTTAAAAACCAAGATGGTGCGGTAGTAGGTTGTACAGCTATTGATATTGAAAGCGGTGAAATCGTTTACTTCAAGTCAAAAGCCACTGTACTTGCTACAGGCGGCGCCGGTCGTATTTATGCTTCAACCACCAATGCGCATATTAATACGGGCGATGGGGTTGGTATGGCGCTTCGTGCCGGTGTGCCGTTACAAGATATGGAAATGTGGCAATTCCACCCTACGGGTATCGCAGGCGCAGGTTCATTAGTTACTGAAGGTTGCCGTGGTGAAGGCGGTTACTTATTGAATAAAAATGGCGAGCGTTTCATGGAACGTTATGCGCCAAATGCCAAAGATTTAGCGGGTCGTGACGTTGTTGCTCGTGCCATGATGACTGAAATTCGCGAAGGTCGTGGTTGTGATGGTCCATGGGGTCCACACATTAAGTTAAAATTAGATCATTTAGGTGCAGAAGTTCTTGAAAGCCGCCTACCAGGTGTATGCGAATTATCAAAGACATTTGCGCACGTTGATCCTGTAAAAGAACCTATTCCGGTTATCCCAACCTGTCACTACATGATGGGTGGTATTCCCACCAACGTACACGGCCAAGTCATTAATCCGAAAGCCGATGGTTCAGAATCGGTCGTTGCCGGTTTATTCGCCTGCGGTGAGATTGCGTGTGTTTCGGTGCACGGTGCTAACCGTTTAGGTGGTAACTCGTTGTTAGACTTAGTGGTTTTTGGTCGCGCAACCGGTTTGCATTTAGGCGAAGCCTTAGCTGCAACCAGTGAAGCACGTCCAGCATCACAATCTGATTTAGATGCAGCGTTAGCTCGCACATTACGTTGGGAAAATTCTAAAGCGGGCCAAGGTGAAGATCCGGTACAAATCAAGAAAGATCTGCAGCAGTGTATGCAGCTTAACTTCTCGGTATTCCGTGAAGGTGCAGCAATGGCAGAGGGCTTAGATCAGTTAAAAGAAATTCGTGAACGTATCAAGTATGCTCGTTTAGACGATAAGAGTTCAGACTTTAACACTATGCGAATTGAGTGTTTAGAACTGGATAACCTTATGGAAACTGCGTATTCAACAGCCGCCTCAGCAAATTTCCGTATGGAAAGCCGTGGTGCACATTCGCGCTCAGATTTCCCTGATCGCGATGATGAAAACTGGTTATGTCACAGCGTCTATGCGCCAGAAGATGAATCGTTATTTAAGCGTAAAGTGAATATGGAACCGACTTTCCGTGATGCTTTCCCGCCTAAAGCGCGTACTTACTAAGAGGTCTTAGCGATGAAGAAAATAGTTGTCTCCGTCTATCGTTATAATCCAGATGTTGATCAAACGCCTCGGATGCAAGATTATACGTTAGATAATCCTGAAGGCCGTGACATGATGGTCTTAGACGTGCTGTTGAAGCTGAAAGAGCAAGATCCTTCGTTGTCTTTCCGTCGCAGTTGCCGGGAAGGGGTCTGTGGTTCAGATGGCTTTAACATCAATGGCAAAAACGGCTTAGGCTGTATTACGCCATTATCCGCAGCAGGTTTAAAAGGCGGTAAGCTCGTTATTCGTCCGTTACCTGGATTGCCGGTTATTCGCGATCTGGTTATTGATATGAGCCAGTTCTACACCCAATATGAAAAAGTTAAGCCGTATTTAATCAATGATGATTTGCCACCTGCGGGTGAGCATTTGCAGTCTCCAGAAGACCGCGCTAAGCTTGATGGTCTGTACGAGTGTATCTTGTGTGCATGTTGTTCGACCTCTTGCCCATCATTTTGGTGGAATCCTGATAAGTTTATTGGGCCAGCGGGTTTATTGCATGCTTACCGTTTTCTGGCTGACAGCCGTGATACCGCGACTGAGCAACGTTTAAACGACTTAGATGATGCTTTTAGTGTTTTCCGTTGTCATGGCATTATGAACTGCGTGAATGTTTGTCCAAAGGGGTTAAACCCAACGAAAGCAATTGGTCAGATAAAATCAATGCTGTTAAACCGGGCGCTGTAATGCGCCCTTTTTTAGTATTTAATTGAAAACTGTCCATACCTTGGTGGTATGGCAGTTTTTTTGCTAATTTTTCCAGGTGCTCAAAAATAAGGGAAACTAAATGCACGAAGGTGTAATGAAGGCGTGGTTGGAGTCTTCACATCTTGGCGGTGGCAACATGGCCTATGTGGATGAACTCTATGAATCCTACTTAGCAGAGCCCACCAGTGTTGGTGACGAATGGCGTGAATTTTTCGCCAAGTTACCAAAAATCGATGGGGTCGATCTTGAAACCCGCCACAGTGATGTGCGCCAACAGTTCGCTGAGCTGGCTCGTAACAAACATCGCGAAGTGGTCGTTGTAAACTCCGGTTCGGGTACTGATAACCGCCAGGTTAAAGTATTGCAACTGATAAACTCCTATCGCTTCCGTGGTCACCAGCACGCCAATTTAGATCCATTAAACTTGTGGAAACAACCACGGGTTAGGGATCTTGAGTTGTCATATCACGATCTGTCTGAAGCTGATTACGATACTGAGTTCAATGTTGGATCACTGGCATGTGGTCAAGAAACCATGAAACTTGGTGAATTGCATAAGGCGCTTGAGCGGACGTATTGTGGTTCTATCGGCGCTGAGTATATGCATATCGTGTCAACGGATGAAAAACGTTGGATTCAACAGCGTTTAGAAAGCGTTCAGTCTCAGCCACGTTATGACAAAGCAACCAAACTGCAGATCCTCAAAGGCCTTGTAGCTGCTGATGGCCTGGAAAAATATTTAAGTTCAAAATTCCCTGGCGCTAAACGCTTTGGTTTGGAAGGTGGCGATGCCATGGTTCCGATGCTCAAAGCCATGATTCATCGTGCCGGTGAGCAGGGTGCGAAAGATTCTGTTATTGGTATGGCACACCGTGGCCGCTTAAATACCTTAATTAACGTCTTGGGTAAGAATCCCTCGAAGCTATTTGATGAATTTGCGGGTAAATACGAAGTCGTAGGTGCCGGTGATGTGAAATACCATATGGGTTTCTCATCTGATTTTGAAACGAAAGGTGGTAATGTTCACTTAGCATTAGCCTTTAACCCTTCACACCTAGAAATTGTTAATCCTGTGGTATTAGGTTCAGTCCGTGCTCGCTTAGATCGTCGTGGTTGTACCGACGGATCTTTAGCATTGCCTATCACTATTCACGGTGACTCGGCGTTTGCTGGCCAGGGCGTAGTAGCGGAAACCTTTAATATTTCACAAACTCGTGCATTTAAAGTTGGCGGTACCGTTCGGATCGTGATTAACAACCAAGTTGGTTTTACCACCTCGAATCCAGAAGATACCCGTTCAACACCATACTGTACTGATATTGCCAAGATGGTGCAGGCACCGATTTTCCACGTTAATGGTGATGATCCTGAAGCCGTAGTTTTTGTGGCGCAGCTGGCTGTAGATTACCGTAATACCTTTAAACGCGATGTGGTTATCGATCTGGTTTGTTACCGTCGTAATGGCCATAACGAAGCGGATGAGCCGAATGCAACTCAGCCGTTGATGTACCAGAAAATTAAAAAGCATCCAACACCGCGTGAAATCTATGCTGAAAAGTTGATTTTAGAAGGTGTCGTTAGTGCTGACGAAGTTAAAGCCTTCGTTGATGGCTATCGTGATGCGCTAGACCAAGGCGATTGTGTGGTAGAAGAATGGCGGCCTATGGCGCCAAGTTCTGTCGACTGGACGCCTTATATCGGTAAAGATTGGGATGCAGCTTATGATGCCAGTTTGCCACTTGATAAATTGGTGGCATTAGGTGAAAAAGCGACTCAGATCCCAGTAAGCCATGTATTGCAACGTCAGGTAGGCAAAGTCTACGAAGATCGCGCTTTAATGCTGAAAGGCGAGAAGAAAATCGACTGGGGTTTTGCTGAAATTTTAGCTTATGCCTCTATTGCTGGCGAAGGTTCACGCATTCGTATCGTTGGTCAGGATTCTGGCCGCGGGACTTTCTTCCATCGTCACGCGGTATTGCACAATCAAACCGATGCCAGTACTTATATTCCGCTTGAGCATATCAGCGAAGATCAGGGCCCATTCCAAGTATACGATTCTGCGCTATCAGAAGAAGCCGTACTTGCCTTTGAATATGGTTATGCCACTGCTGAACCTCGTGCCATGGTAATTTGGGAAGGCCAATTTGGTGACTTTGCCAACGGTGCCCAAGTGGTTATCGATCAGTTCTTAAGTTCTGGCGAGCAAAAGTGGGGTCGGTTATGCGGCTTAACCTTGTTATTGCCTCATGGCTATGAAGGCCAGGGACCTGAGCACTCGTCAGCACGACTAGAGCGGTTCTTGCAATTATGTGCTGATCACAATATGCAAATTTGTGTGCCTACGACACCTGCGCAGGTATTTAATATGCTGCGTCGGCAGATGGTGCGCCCAATGCGCCGGCCATTAATTGTAATGTCACCAAAATCATTGCTGCGTCATCCTTTGGCCACATCGTCATTGGAAGAGCTGGCATCGGGCGTTTATCACAACGTCATCGGTGAGATTGATGATCTCAATCCAGCCGACGTGAAACGCGTGGTGTTTTGTAGTGGTAAAGTGTATTACGAATTGCTGGAAGAGCGTCGTAAACGTGAACAAAAAGATGTGGCTATCGTACGGGTAGAGCAGCTGTATCCGTTCCCACATGATGAAATGGCTGCTGCTTTGGCAAACTATCAACATGTTACCGATTTTGTTTGGTGTCAAGAAGAGCCACAAAATCAGGGTGCCTGGTATTGTAGCCAGCATCATTTCTGGGCTGCGATTCCAAATGGTGCCAAATTAACTTATGCCGGTCGTGATGCGTCGTCGTCACCTGCGGTGGGTTATTTATCTGTGCACAATAAACAGCAGCAAGCTTTAGTAAATGATGCGTTAAGCATCAAATAACTCTTTGCCCGCCTGCCTATGCAGGCGGTGTTAACTGATATAGACCAACCGTTATAGGTGAAAAAGTGGAAATTAAAGTACCCGTACTTCCAGAATCTGTTGCAGATGCAACCATTGCCACCTGGCACGTTAAAACCGGTGAAGCTGTTAGCCGTGATCAGGTATTAGTAGATATTGAAACGGATAAAGTGGTGCTTGAAGTTGTAGCACAAGCTGACGGTGTAATGGGCGAGATCATCCATGACACTGGTGCGACTGTTACCGCTGAAGAAGTTATCGGTAAGATGGAAGCTGGTGGCGCACCTGCTGCAAAAGCAGAGGCGCCAAAAGCAGAAGCCGCTCCGGCCGCTGCTGCAGCTGATGAAGGCGATGATGCGTTAAGCCCATCAGTGCGTCGTTTAATCGCTGAAAAAGGCTTAGATGCCAGCAAAATCAAAGGTAGCGGTAAAAATGGCCGTGTTACCAAAGAAGATGTCGAGAAATTCTTAGCTGGTGCCCCCGCTAAAGCCGCTGCGCCTGCAGCTGCAGCACCTGTAGTGGCAGCCGGTGATCGTAGTCAGAAACGTGTGCCTATGACACGTTTACGTAAAACTATCGCCAATCGTTTGTTGGAAGCGAAAAACTCTACTGCCATGTTAACTACGTTTAACGAAGTGAACATGAAGCCAATTATGGATCTGCGCAAGCAGTATCAAGACGTGTTTGAGAAGCGTCATGGCATCCGTTTAGGCTTTATGTCGTTCTACGTGAAAGCGGTAACTGAAGCCTTGAAGCGCTTCCCAGAAGTAAACGCCGCTATTGATGGCGATGATATTGTTTATCACAACTATTTTGATGTCAGTATCGCCGTGTCTACACCACGTGGCTTGGTAACACCAGTACTGCGTGATTGTGACAAGATGAACTTGGCTGAAATTGAAAAAGCGATCAAAGACCTGGCGATTAAAGGCCGTGATGGTAAATTGTCTATGGATGATTTAACCGGCGGTAACTTTACGATCACTAACGGTGGCGTCTTTGGTTCACTGATGTCTACGCCTATTATCAATCCTCCACAATCAGCCATTTTGGGTATGCACAAAATCCAAGATCGCGTGATGGTCGTGGATGGCAAGATGGAAATTCTGCCAATGATGTACTTAGCACTGTCATATGATCACCGTATCATCGACGGTAAAGAGTCTGTTGGTTTCCTAGTAACCATTAAAGAGTTACTGGAAGATCCAACACGTATTCTGTTAGACATCTAAGCATTAGCAAACTAGAAACGCCATTTATGGCGTTTCTAAATATCACTGGTTGGTAACGTTATATCTAAGTCAGTTTAAGAACAGTTTTACTGGGCTTCAATCTGAAAGGATATACCCGTAGCAATCAAAACTATGGCTGTACTCTGTTGCAGCCTTTAATTTCAAATGAACGGAAAATAGCCATGAATTTGCACGAGTATCAGGGTAAACAACTGTTTGCCCAATATGGTTTGCCTGTATCTAAAGGCATCGCTGCAGCCACTGTGGAAGAAGCAGTTGAAGCAGCTGATAAGATCGGCGGCGACATGTTTGTTGTTAAGGCGCAGGTTCACGCTGGTGGCCGCGGTAAAGCGGGCGGTGTGAAGCTGGTTAAGAGCAAAGAAGACATTCGCGCTTTCGCAGAAAAATGGCTGGGTAAAAACCTGGTAACTTATCAAACAGACGAAAAAGGTCAGCCAGTAAGCCGTATTTTGGTTGAGCCTTGCACTGATATCGCTAAAGAGCTGTATTTAGGTGCCGTTGTAGACCGTTCTTCACGTCGTATCGTGTTTATGGCCTCTACTGAAGGTGGCGTGGAAATTGAAACTGTAGCCCACGAAACACCAGAGAAAATTTTAAAAGCCGCTATCGATCCATTGGTTGGCGCACAGCCATTCCAAGGCCGTGAATTAGCGTTCAAGCTGGGCTTAGAAGGCAAGCAAGTTAACCAATTCGTGAAAATCTTTATGGGCCTGGCAAAATTGTTCCAGGAAAAAGATTTAGCCTTATTGGAAGTTAACCCACTGGTTATCACACCAGCTGGCGATCTGCACTGTTTGGATGCCAAGTTAGTGATCGATGGTAATGCCTTATACCGTCACCCAGATTTAAAAGCGATGCAAGATCCATCACAAGAAGATCCACGTGAAGCGCATGCCGCTGCATGGGAACTGAACTATGTTGCTTTAGGTGGCGACATCGGTTGTATGGTTAACGGTGCCGGTTTAGCGATGGGTACTATGGACATCGTGAAATTACACGGTGGTCAACCTGCTAACTTCCTAGACGTTGGCGGCGGCGCGACGAAAGAGCGCGTAGTTGAAGCTTTCAAAATTATCCTGTCTGACACTGCGGTTAAAGCCGTATTCATCAATATCTTCGGCGGTATCGTGCGTTGCGATATGATTGCTGAAGGCGTAATTGGTGCAGTGAAAGAAGTTGGCGTTAAAGTACCTGTCGTTGTTCGTTTACAAGGTAACAACGCTGAACTGGGCGCAAAAGTATTGCAAGAAAGCGGCCTGAACATTATTGCTGATACCGATCTGACTGGCGCAGCCAAGCAAGTCGTTGCAGCAGCGGCCAAGGCATAAGGGGTAAGCAATGAGCGTTTTAATTAACAAAGACACTAAAGTAATTTGTCAGGGTTTCACTGGTGCCCAGGGTACTTTCCACTCTGAGCAAGCTATTGCTTACGGTACTAAGATGGTTGGCGGTGTAACGCCAGGTAAAGGCGGTCAAACGCATTTAGGTCTGCCAGTGTTTAACACGGTAGCTGAAGCCGTTGCTGCAACGGGTGCTGATGCATCAGTTATCTACGTACCAGCCGCGTTCTGTAAAGATTCTATCTTAGAAGCAGCTAACGGTGGTATTAAACTGATCGTGTGTATCACTGAAGGTATCCCAACCTTAGATATGCTAGATGCCAAAGTTAAATGTGACGAATTAGGCGTACGCTTAATTGGTCCTAACTGCCCAGGTGTGATCACGCCAGGCGAGTGTAAAATTGGTATTATGCCAGGCCATATCCATTTACCAGGTAAAGTGGGTATCGTGTCACGTTCAGGCACCCTGACGTATGAAGCCGTTAAGCAAACAACTGACTACGGTTTCGGCCAGTCTACTTGTGTGGGTATTGGTGGCGATCCAATCCCAGGTTCTAACTTCATCGACATCCTGAAATTATTCCAGGAAGATCCACAAACTGAAGCCATCGTGATGATCGGTGAAATCGGTGGTTCTGCAGAAGAAGAAGCGGCTGCTTATATCAAGCAACACGTGACTAAGCCTGTCGTATCTTACATCGCTGGTGTAACTGCACCTGCTGGTAAGCGTATGGGTCACGCTGGCGCGATTATCTCTGGTGGTAAAGGTACTGCTGATGAGAAATTCGCTGCTTTAGAAGATGCTGGCGTTAAAACTGTGAAGAGCTTAGCCGATATCGGTAAAGCCCTGAAAGAAATTACCGGTTGGTAATATCTAAGAAATGAAAAAACCCGCTTAGTTAGCGGGTTTTTTTATGGCCGTCATTACGTATTTTATGAGAATACTGTCTCTAGATTATCTATACGCTACTGGAACACTATTCCGAGACTCTGCTAATGTTACTCTAATGCTGTTTAATTGCTCTGCGAACATCAAGCGAACATCAAGCGAACATCAAGCGAACATCAAGCGAACATCAAGCGAACATCAAGCGAACATCAGATGATGTTATTCATATCCCAGAATTTTTCGTAAGCCGGGTACCGCATAATCTACGATCTGTTTTTGTTTTTCGGGTAGTGCTTTGGGAAAGTCCATGGCTATACCAGATAAGTTGTCGCGAAAAGTCCCTGATTGCGCCGGATCTGCACCAATACGCACACGTTCACGCCAATCATTTGGTAAGGGTTCATGCCCCAAAATGCCTAATAAATCGTTGAAATACACCTCTGCTGCAGGTGAATCAAGCTGTTTTACATGCAATAACAGCTCTTCAAAGCGCACTAATTTACAGTTTGTACCCAGCCAAGCAACCGCGTTGTGCGTGTAAATTTCTTTGAGGGTAGGGGCAAGGCCATAAATTCCGAATATCATCAGATTTAACAATTCTTCAACGGTGATCCTGCCGCTACGAATTACATCTGTGCTGCCAATAAAATTATCAGACATAAAAAAGCGGGCGCGGGCAATAACCCAGTCGTAAGGATCTCTGACTAATATAATTTTACGCGTTTCATGCAATACCATAGCTGACACATCACTAAAGATTAGATGCCCCCAGCTAAGTTCTGGATTCCGTGGGTTAAATGCTTGTTGATGCTGTTCCAGCTCAGGTAGTTGAATAAAACTTTTGGTGTAATGCTGTGAAACGGGAACAAACATCCGAAAGATATTGCGGATTAAGTGAGTACCGCATTTTGGTACGGAATTTAGAAATACATTATGTTTTAACGGTTTTTGTTCAAAATTAGCGTTAAGCGCATCCAAAGTATCGGGCTTAGCAATAATCCGTGCCATACGGTTCCTCAATTGAATGATTCAAGCGGCCTATACAGATTGCCACTGACAGGTATTCTAAAAAAAATGCCGAACATTGTCGGCATTTTAGCATAAATAACGCGTTAAATTACGGCGTTAAAATGAGTAAGTCACATCAAGGAACATTCTCCGGCCAATAAAATCGTACTGACTATAAAACGCCGATGTCCCGATCCGACTGGTGTAGTTGGGCACATTGCTTAACTTCGGTGGTTCTTTATCAAACAAATTAGACACACCTGCTGTGACTGTTACGCCGTATTTTTTGAAGTCGTAGGTGCCAGATAGTGAGTGATAGAACGTACTCGGTGTCGACAGTTGAATATCCACTTCTTCTTCCCAGTATGTGATCGTATCTTTACCGTTCAGTTGGCGGTACCGATCTTGTAAAGAGGATTCACCCACATAGCGTGTACTCCAATTAATACTTAAATCACCTTGAGTCCACCCTAGATTTAAGTTGCCAACATGGCGGGGGCGACCTAACCACCCTGCACGATTTTCACGTGGGCTACTAGCAAGTAATTGCTGTGCAGCTTCGATCTGAATAGTGTGATTGTAGTTGGCGAAGAAAGTACCAAAGTTTGTATCAATGTCGTAATTAAAAATTAAGTCGAAACCACGATTATATTGTGTGGCAATATTCAGGAAGTTTAAGCGGATATTTTCTACTCGGCCTAAATTATCGCGATTGAACAGATTACAGAGTGGTTCAGTGCTAAATTCAGTGGAGTTATAACAACCTGAAACGACTTGACCTGCCGTTAATTGCGTTACCTCACCATCTATTTCAATATCAAAATAGTCGGCACTCATACTGAATTTTGTCCATTCAGGTGTATATACAAAACCAACGGTTCTTGCGGTTGATGTTTCGGCAACTAATTCACCTAAGCCGCCACCGGCAAAAGCATTATTACTGGTTGCTGGCGGTCTGAAGTCTGGTGCAATACCTTCGGCTGCACAGTTATCCGCGACTAACTGTGTGATTCTGCCATTCTGTAATGCTGTCGCCCAGTTCGCACAAGGATCTGCAATCCGAGGAAATGATTCTTGATCATTAAGATAAAGTTCGTAAAGTGCAGGTGAACGGAATGACGTTCCTTGCGATCCACGAATTCGTAAACCACCACCCAGATCCCAGTTAATGCCCACTTTATAGGTAGAATCACTGCCAGAGGTTGAAACATCGGTATAGCGTGCAGATAACTCTAAGTCTAAACGATCTACTAGGGTGAGATCGCGAAGTATGGGGAGTTGAATTTCACTGAAAATGGCTTTAGTAGTCGATTTACCTGCCGTAACACCTGCCGATGAGCTTCCCCATGCATTACGTGCTAAGGTTACTGAGCCTGGGGTGTCCAAAATTTCGTCTCGTTGATGCTGCGCACCGAATGCGGCACCAACGGTTCCAGCGGGAAGTTCAAAAACGTTACCACTGATCACGGCTTCAAGTGTTTGTTGCTTGTAAATAGTATTACCCGTTTCATCACCAAATAAAAACGCACGTTGTTCAGGTGAGAATTGGCCATTAAGGAAATTAGGATCTAACCATGGTAAATCAATACAAGGCACGTTACGAACAGCTGTTGTCGATCCTACGCAAGATTCTGTAATAAATTGTTGTGACGCAATAGAATCATTAAAAATCACTTTACTAAAGTAATCGCCATCGCTGCGACTACTTTGGAAGTTTAGATCCCAGTTCCATTGCCCCAGAGATCCCTCAGCACCAATGACAAATCGACGATAATCAACGGTGATTATATCTTGGTCATGGTCGGTGATTGGGGTAGAACTTAGCCCCTGTGCCCCAGTCCAACCTGGGCTTAATGTACTATTGGGTAGGACACCTGCGCCGTCGTTAGTGTAATGAAATAAGTTCCAGAATTGGCGGTAGCCATTACTGATCGTCTCGCGACGGTTAAATAAGGCTTCGGCGTATAAACTTGCTGCATCATTTAAGGCGTAATCACCTTGAGCGAAAACGGTTTTAGTATCACGCTCGGGGACTAATGTTGTCAGCGATTGGAACGGGTGACTGGCATTAGTTAATCCCGCGCTTTCTCTGCTATAGCTCACGGGATACCAGCCTTGAGGCACTCTTAAATGGGCTGGGTTATTCGCATCAGCCGTAAAGGGCGGTAAAAAACGTGATAAACTGCCATCATAATCGTATTGCATTAACGTCGAAGCACCGCCGCCATTGGGCACGTTGGTGCTACCATCTTCAGCAGCATATGCATAATCGTATACCCACACATGCCCAGCGGGTAAATCGTTACAATGGAATGAACCAGTGCGAGGATCAATGACGTCTTTACGCGCACCGTTAGCGGTATCAAAATAGTAAGCTTCGGCACAATCAAAAAATCTACGATCACCGCGTGCTAATTCACTGTCTTTACGATAGTCGGCAACAACGCGTACCGAGCCGCGATCAAAAGTACGACCGAAGCTGGCGCTTAATCGCACCGTTTCGCCACCTTCTTTAGTTGGCTGGCTAATATTGACGTTAACGACGCTTTCATCACCTTTTTTGGTGATAATGTTCACTACACCGGCGACTGCGTCTGAACCGTAAAGTGATGAGGCACCGTCTTTCAGAATTTCAACGCGATCTACTGCTGCCAACGGCATAATATTTAGATCGAAGGCAGATACGGCACCTCGTGTACCGGCTGGGCCAATGCGGCGTCCGTTTAAAAGTATGAGTGTACGATTTGCTCCCAAACCACGTAATGAAACTGTTTCAACACCTATACCGCCTTCAGAAATAGCAGAGGATGTTGCTGATGTAATTTGATTTGAACCCGCGGCAACAGTTGAGCTTCTGAGTAAATCACCAAGTGTACTCAGGCCCTGACTAATTGCCGTATCGGCACTAAGCACTTCAACCGGTGAGGCGCGATCTAAACCATCGGTACGAATACGTGAACCAAGCACAGAGATGCGTTCTGGCGCTTTTTCTGCAGTTTGCTCGGATTGTTGGCTAGTATCTTGGCCGATAACGGTAAAGACAGAACCAGCCAATAAGCCGCCAATTGCTAATGCAAGTGGTGAGCGTGTTGAGTGTTTCATAATGTTCCCCTGGAGTGTTTTTTAGTATTTTATAAAGTGAAAAAACATCTTTTTGTCACTTTAGGTACATATAACAACCAATTCTCAGGGAGTTCAATCATTAATTCCCGTTTTACCCCTATTTTTGAATATAATGCTGAGCTATTTCATCATAATGATTAATTTTTAACATTTTATGCACTTAATGGGTATTTTTGATAGCGATCATGGAGTGTAGGTTTAGACATACAGTGAAGTGAAGATAAGCCAAAATACGTTTTTATGTGTGCAACAAAAACTTAGGATTCATTGCTGCCAGCCTATAGTCAGCGTAACTTCTGCTGTTATAATGCCGCATATTGCTCGTTTTGATTTATTAAAAGGATACTTATTACTATGTCGGACGTTACGCCACGCCCAACAAATTTCATCCGGCAAATTATCGATGCCGATTTAGCCAGTGGTAAACATACTGGTGTGCAAACACGTTTCCCTCCTGAGCCTAATGGGTATTTGCATATTGGCCATGCTAAATCTATATGTCTGAATTTTGGCATTGCTAATGATTACCAAGGCCAATGTAATCTGCGGTTTGATGATACAAATCCTGAAAAAGAAAATGTTGAGTTTGTTGAATCGATTCAACGTGATGTCAATTGGTTAGGCTTCCAATGGTCTGGCGCGGTACGTTATTCGTCAGATTATTTTGAGCAGTTGTATGCTTATGCTGTAGAGCTAATCAATAAAGGGTTAGCTTATGTGTGTTTTTTAAATGCCGAGCAAATGCGCGAGTACCGCGGTACGTTAACGCAGCCGGGTAAACACAGTCCTTTCCGTGATACTACACCGGCAGAAAACTTAGCGTTATTTGAAAAAATGCGGGCAGGGGGCTTTAAAGAGGGCGAGTGTTCACTGCGCGCCAAAATCGACATGTCATCAAGCTTTATCTGCATGCGCGATCCGGTGATCTACCGCGTGAAATTTGCCCATCATCATCAAACGGGTGATGCGTGGTGCATTTATCCTATGTACGATTTTACCCATTGTATCTCTGATGCCTTAGAAGGCATTACCCACTCGTTATGTACCTTAGAGTTCCAAGATAACCGTCGTTTGTATGATTGGATCTTGGACAATATTACGATCGATTGCCATCCACAGCAGATCGAATTTTCGCGTTTGAATTTAGAATATGCGGTAATGAGTAAGCGCAAATTACAAACGTTAGTCGAGCAAAAGGTGGTCAGCGGTTGGGACGATCCACGTATGCCGACTATTGCCGGTTTACGTCGCAGAGGCTACACGCCAGCCGCGATTCGCGAGTTTGCAAAGCGCATAGGTGTGACGAAGCAAGACAATATGATTGAAATGAGTTCGCTCGAATCCTGTATTCGTGAAGATCTTGATTCTGCGGCACCGCGCGCTATGGCGGTATTAGATCCCATCAAAGTGACCATCACCAATTACCCTGCTGAAACGATTGAATGGATATCTGCGCCAAATCATCCCAAAGAAGATATGGGCGAGCGTCAGTTACCCTTTGGTCGTGTTGTTTATATTGATCGGGCTGACTTCCGCGAAGAAGCCAACAAAAAATATAAACGTTTAGTGCTAGGTGGCGATGTTCGATTACGTAATGCCTACGTGATACATGCCGATGAAGTGATCAAAGATGAACAGGGGCAGGTTATTGAATTAAAATGCTCGTATTTACCCGAAACGTTAGGTGAAAACCCAGCTGATGGTCGTAAAGTGCGCGGTGTTATTCATTGGGTTGAGCAAACACAGGCGCTACCGGCAGAGTTTCGCGTGTATGATCGTCTATTTAGCGTAGCGAATCCTGCGGCTGAAGAGGATTTTATGGCGACGATCAATCCACACTCTTTAATTGTAAAGCACGGTTTTGCTGAACCCTCATTACAACGCGCGGTGGCTGAACAGGCTTATCAATTTGAGCGTGAAGGGTACTATTGTGCGGATAATAAAGATTCTACAGCGACTAACTTAGTGTTCAATCGTACCGTAGGATTACGCGATGTGTGGGGCAAAGAAGACGAGTAGGCTACATGAATTACGTTGTTGCTAATGGCCAACGTGCTGCTTCGTGCTTGAGATAGTCTATACAACATGTCGTCACAAAAAACCGGGAGTGATCCCGGTTTTTCATTTTATTACACCCTTTTATTTCTTCACTACCATACCAATACCGATAATGGCTGCAATAGCACCGCCAACTAAGAACCATATGGCGTTATTAGTGGGGCTGCCAGTGACGATTTCTGTGACTTGCGACGCGGTTGAGTGATATTCGTTATAGCCAAAATACAACAAGATAGCGCCTGCGACTAATAATGCTAATCCAATTATTTTATTCATATTATTCTCCTGTAAGCTGAAACGCTGTAGCATGCAATCGCTATGGCTGCAGATAGGTTAAATGCAGCGTCTAACGTATAGCATAGATTAGCGCATAGAACTGAATCTGCGTTGAATAAAGGGGTTACTTAAGGTAATGCACATGGACATTTTTTGGGCTGTTATATTTTTTGCGTTTTCGACCACCATTACCCCAGGACCAAATAACATCATGATGATGTCTTCTGGTGTAAATTATGGCATTAAAGCCAGCGTACCGCATTGGTTAGGCATTTGTTTAGGCTTCCCGTTTATGGTGTTAGTGGTGGGCTTAGGTTTTGGGGTTGTTTTTGAACGTTATCCCCACCTTCATCAATTAATTAAGGTGGTAGGCACGTTATACCTTATTTATTTAGCCTATAAAATTGCCAGTGCTAAACCTGAACATATCGCTACCGGTAAAAGCAAAGCGCTCACGTTTTGGCAGGCGGTATTGTTCCAATGGGTTAATGGAAAAGCGTGGGTGATGGCCTCTGGCGCTATGGCGGCGTTTACCACGGTTGCGGGTATCTATTGGCTAGAAGTATCTGCTATTACGTTGGCCTTTTTAGTTGTGGCATTTCCTTGTGTAGGATTGTGGCTACTTTTTGGCGCGATGTTGAAGAAAATATTAAACCGACCATTGGCACAGCGAATATTTAATGGCGCCATGGGGCTGTTGCTTCTGTTATCAGTGCTGCCGGTCGTGCGCGAATTATGGCGCTATTATTTTAGTGCGGTGTAAACGCGCCTCTTGGCCGAGGGCAAACCAAGGGTTAGGTGAGTACAAAGATGAACGGGCATGATGAGAAGATTTTCCTTGAACATGAAGCTGCGCGAATTTTTATGCGGCTCTATGAACAACGATATCATATTCAAATGCGCCATATTTGGCACAATTCCCCTGCGCGCCCTGATGTGTCTTGTTATTTTGATAATCAAAAATTAGATCTTGAAATTGCACATCTGTATGGCAGTGAAGCCGAAGCGATGCATATCTTAGGGCGGGCGCTCTCTCAGCAGACGCATACGGAATTATTATCTTTACTGCGGGTGCCGAGCGAACAGCGCATGCTGGCAGCGTTAAATCGGATCATCACAAACAAAGCCGAAAAATACTATGATAGCGAACGGGTTTGGTTGGTGATCAGAAATGCCAATCCATTGTGGCGACGTTCAGATATGCTGACCTACTGTCATAAATTACATATTCCAGCACAACACCCTTTTGAACAAATTTGGGTAGTTGGCGATATGCAGGGTATATCAGGTATTTTACCGCTTTATCCCACAGCCTTAAGAGAGGCAGAAGCGGCATCATGTTGAATTTTTATCGTCGGCTAGCGCGTTGGGGGCTCCCCTATAAGCATTATCTTGGTATGGTTGCCGCCGTTATTGCCATAACTTTTGTTTGGATGTTATTTAATGCGACAAGTGCAATCAGTGAGCAATGGTTGTTACCCTTATTGGTGCTCTTCACATTGTGCGTCTGGCTATGGCTAGTTGTTAGCCTGCTACATCAAGACAACCGGTCAAAGCTTGGTCGGATTAAAGGGATGCTGTATGCGATTTGGCAAAAATGTTTAGCCATTTTGCTTACAGCGATCTTGTTGGTATGGTCTTTTCTGTTTCTAAAAATGTTATCCGGTATAATACGTCATCTTTTTTTCTGATAAGTAAACGTGCTGTGTATGGCAACCTCCCCGATACATTATGATATTTTTTGTGCAGTGGTCGATAATTTCGGCGATATCGGTATTTGTTGGCGGTTAAGCCGTCAGCTTGTTGCCGAGCATGGGATCCGGGTTAGACTGTGGGTAGACGATCTCGCGAGTTTTCAGCGCTTGTGCAATGAGATCGATCCGATGTTAGCCACCCAACAGATTGCGGGTGTGGATATTGTCTTATGGCACAGTGCTATACCGTGGCCGACTATTACGCCGGGGCATGTGGTCATCGAAGCCTTGGCGTGCACTATTCCAGAAGCGTTTCAAGTACAAATGGCTAAGGCGAACAGAGCGCCTGTGTGGATTAATCTAGAATATTTATCTGCTGAGGCATGGATCGAGGGGTGTCATGGCTTAGCATCGCCGCATCCTCAATTGCCGTTAACAAAATATTTTTTCTTTCCGGGATTTACCGAGCAAAGTGGTGCCTTATTGCGCGAACAAGCGCTATTGCCTAGATTAAAAGCTTTTCAACACGATAAACCAGCACAGCAGCAATTCTGGCAACGTATTGGATTACCCCAAGCACTCGATTTTCAGCGTCGGATTTCGTTATTTGCTTATTCCCATGCGCAATTAGCCAGTTTATTTGCCTGCTGGCAGCAAGCCAGCACAACAACGCTCTGTATTATCCCGCTGGGGGATCTCGCCAAACAGGTGCAACAGCGTTATCCCGAGTTAACGGTGCATTCTGTGGTTCAGGAGGGTCAGCTTACTTTGGCGCTTTTACCCTTTGTGCCGCAACCTGATTACGATTTGTTACTCAGTGCCTGCGATATTAATTTTGTCCGTGGGGAGGATTCGATTATTCGTGCCCAATGGGCTGCTAAACCTTTTGTGTGGCAAATTTACCGGCAGGCCGAGCAAGCACATCTGGTGAAACTTGATGCGTTTTTGGCACGTTACACTGCTGATTGGGAGGATGAACTGCGGCATACCATGATGAATTTTCATCATGCCTGGAATACTGAGCAATCGTTAACGGCATTTTGGCAGCGGTTCGAGCACAATTTACCTGAGGTAACTAAAAAAAATCTATTATGGCGTAATAAGTTAGAAAGCCATGGAGATCTTGCTAGCAACCTCGTGCGTTTTGTTGAAAAAAAAATTATAATATAGCGCAATTTTTCCTAACAAGAAGATATTCTAAAATGATGAAGACAGCTCAAGAAGTTCGCGCCGGCCAAGTTATCATGGTTGGTAGTGAGGCCATGGTCGTGTTAAAAGCCGAGTTCAATAAATCGGGTCGTAATGCCGCCGTAGTAAAAATGAAAATGAAAAACCTGCTAAATGGTCAAGGCATGGAAACGGTATACCGTGCGGATGACAAATTTGAGCAAGTTATGCTTGAAACCAAAGAAGTCACCTATTCTTATTTTGCTGATCCAATGTATGTGTTCATGGATGCAGAATACAATCAGTTTGAAATTGAAGCTGAATCAATGGGCGAAGCGTTAAAATACTTAGTCGATGGCATGGAATGTTCGGTAGTGTTCTACAACGATCGTCCAATTTCTGTTGATTTACCGACTATTGTTGTGCGTACGGTGACCTATACTGAACCTGCTGCCCGTGGCGATACTTCAGGTAAAGTAATGAAACCAGCCAAAATTGAAACTGGTTATGAGTTAATGGTACCGGCTTTTGTTGAAGAAGGTGACCGTATTGAAATCGATACGCGTACTGACGAGTACCGTAGCCGCGCAAAATAAGCGCATGCTCATTGAAAAAGGCGCGCAAGCGCCTTTTTTACTTAATTTTGTTACACCTTGTGGAACCCTGCATGACCAACAACGATATGTTACGCCGCTTACGCTACATTGTAGACTTTACTAACAGCCAAATGGCCGCAACCTTTGCCTTAGGTGGGCTAGAGGTTAGCCGTGAGCAAGTGATAGCGTGGTTGAGCAAAGAAGAAGATGTAGCATTTTTAGCATTAACGGATAGCGAGTTTGCACAATTCTTAAATGGTTTGATTATCAATAAGCGTGGCGTAAAAGATCAGGCTGAAGCGCCTATTGTTGAGACGCGGCTGAATAATAATATTATCTTACGTAAGCTTAAAATTGCCTTTACTTTACGCGATGACGATTTTATCGATCTCCTCCAGTTGGCAGGTTTTCGATTGGGCAAAGCCGAACTTAGCGCATTCTTTCGTAAACCTGATCATCCGCATTATCGTGCGTGTCAGGCGCAGGTTTTGCGTAATGTACTAAAAGGGCTGCAATTAAAGCTACAACCGTAAATACATTGTTTAACCCGTGTCGTTAGCTATCCTTGTTGCTTAGCGGCTCTGTACTAGTAAATCCGCAATGGTGATCTCGGCATGACTTTTTTTCAGTTGTGCCAAATAGAGCAGGGCACAGCTGTAGGCGTCTTCTAACGCATGATGTTGTGCACTTACCGGCAGTTTATAGCGTGCTAAACAATTGGGAAGTCGTAAAGCATCTTTTTTCATCACGATGCCCTGTTTTTGCATTCGATACCATTCAATATTTAAGGTATCAATAAAATGCATTTTTGGGACTTTGCCAAAATAGCGCTGAAAGGCGAGTTCTAAAAACGCGCGATCTAAGCGGCAATGGTGTGCAATAAAATAATGTCCACTAAACTCTTGTAGCAAGAGTTGCAATACTTCACTCAGCTCACTGGCATCTTTTAAATCTTTGTCGTGTACACCATGATAAATAGCGCTTTGACCGACACTGACCGGGGGCTTAATTAAAAAGTGTTGTGCCTGCGGTAATAGAATCTGCTGATCGACAATCGGTACCCATCCAATGCTAACGATATGATCCTGTCTGGCATGTAAGCCGGTTGTTTCTAAATCGATGGCGAGATAGCGGCAGGTTCGCGCCGGCGTGGATAACGCCGGTGCCGTAATCGCATTAAAACGCTTAACGTCATCATACAGAGCGGGTTTTTTTTTAAGCCAGGCAAACATGGGTACTTACCTTATACTTCTTTGCAAAAACGGTGTTTAATGGAAGATTGCGCATTATTAATAACCGCAAAGCTATCTTTTAGCTGGTGTCGTTGCAGGCCAGAGAGAATATTCGGATCTAATAAATTACTGGCGTCATGCCCCTGATTGAGATCGTGAATATGTTTATCCCATCGTAGCTGCGCTAATACATCAAAGGCATCTGATAAATTTTGCGTTTCTTTGCTGTCAATCGCGCCTAGCAAGGCTAACTGTTGTAAGCGTTGCCGCGTATTGACCTCGGAGATCCCTTGGGCCAGCGCATAAATTCGCACAATATCCGTTATTAAACTGATGCCACGTTTTTTTAAATCAATACCTTTTTTCTGTTTTCCATCGTGTTCTAAAATAAAGTTGCGTAAAAAACTCAAAGGCGCGGTGCGTTGTAGCGTGCTTTGCGCGAGATGAAATAGAAATAATGCATTGTTGGTGCGGGCTAAGATATCGTGTTGTAAGGCGTTGAATAAGCCTTTTGAGCCTTCAACGGCACGCATATCAAAAAAAATACTGGCTTTTAAAATGGCTTCGGGTGTGGGGGAGGCGATCCATTTTGCAAACTTACCTGACCAACCTTTTAAGCTTAAACGAAGCTCGGGATTAGATGCCATGATATTGCCAGGACACAGCGTAATGCCGCAGCGCGCTAAACCTTGGCAAACAAAATCAGCTAAAGCGCTAAAATAATCAGCAATATGTGCGGTAGGTTCGCGTTCCAGCAATAACGCATTGTCTTGATCGGCATTAATACTTTGATCCATCCGAGCTTGCGAGCCAAAGCACAACCAGGTAAATACACAGGGGGCTGGCCCTAATTCAACTTGTGCCAGTTTAATCAAACGCTGGGTGAGCGCATCGGTGATAGTGGTAATAATGTGTCCTGCCTCATGCGCAGGTACCTGTTGTTTACCTAATACCTGAGCTAAATTGGCAATCTGTAAGCTGCATTGCTCTAGGCCATCGACAGTCGTTTGCCGATGAATTTCGCCAATTAAATACACTGGGTGATCTTGCTGCGAGCGAATAATATCGGTTGCAGTGATCATGCCAAAACTGCTGTCATTATCCATTACCGGCAGGTGATGGACATTAAAGCGGCTCATTAATTGTACCGCTTCAAATATGTATGCATGCTTATCGATAGTATGCGGTTTAGGTGTCATGATCTGTTGTACCGGCGTTGCAGCCGGCAAATCGATGGCCAACACGCGGGTCCGCAAATCACGATCAGTGACTATCCCCGTTAAGCGCCCCTCTTGCTCAACCAAGAGTGATGAGACGCGTTTCTCCGTCATTAACTGTGCGGCTTGTTGCACAGTATGTTCGCCACTGATGGCAACTTTACGCGCTTGCACGACATCCGATACTTTAAGCGTAAAGCGTGAGCCTTGTTGTTCTTTATATTGATGTAAGCGTCGGCCAAATAAGCGCTGAAAAAAGATATCAATATTCTTGTATTGATAACGTAATTGATGAAATTCTGCTGCGGGTAACCAATAAAGTAGACCATCTTCTTCACAGATAAGCTGATCCGCATCTGCTAATCCGGTTAATAAGAGTTGATAGCCATAAAAATCGCCTTCTTCCAACTTAGTCAGTAATTGCTGTTTATCGCTGTAAAGGGCATAGATCCCTGTTCGAACAATTAATAATTGTTCTTTGCTGATATCTACTGCTTCGCCTTCCTGGCAATAGTAGACGCTCAGCTGTAGGGCCGTGTCAGCTTGTTGTGCACTACTTAATTGGTCAAACGGGATAGTTTGTGCCAAAAACTTACTGACTTCAGCGACTTCCATATAATATCCTTACTCTTTCCCTGGCTGTTCTATGCAGATTAAGCGGTATAATTCGTCGTCTGCAGCTAACGGGTGCCAGCTGGCGTCTGGTTGGCTACCAGGTGCTGGGATAACCAGTTGCTCGGTAAAATCTGCTCTGGCAGGTGCCCCACAATGGATGACTTGGGTAATTTGGCGGGTACCCATACGCCGTTCAAAAAAATACAAATTGACTAATACTAACTCTGGATTACGTTGATTCATTGCGGCATTTTTAATGTCGGCGGCAATAAAACGCATCGTTTGCGGAAAAATATAACTCCATGGACGCCAAGCAGCTTGTTCTTCAACGGCCCGAACAACGGCAACCCCTTCAGGTAAGCGACTGCTTTGATGTGGATACCAGTTGTATTCCATATAAATTTGAAAACCGAGCATGCCTGCGCCAGCGAAAACTGGAATCAGCCATTTAGGCAGTTTTTTTAGGGTCAGTGCACGCAACACGAGCGCGATACCGGCAGCCCCTAATCCCGCAGAAAATGTCCCAATTAATTCCCAAAACATAATGTATTCCTAAAAATTCGGGCTTTCAGATGAAAGCCCGAGAGTACTTCAGTTCGACAACATTATCTCACGTTCTGTTGCTTAGGATTGATTAATGATCAACCGCAGCGCCAGCACCTTTAGGATAACGAACACTTTCTACTAACTCTTGGATCTCTTTTGGTGGCGGCGCGGTGACAGACGACACAGCAAACGCAACGATAAAGTTAATGATGGCACCCACAGCACCAAATGACAGTGGTGAAATACCATAGCCAGTTGAACCAAATAACCAGTTTTCTGGTGTGTTTGGTAACATATTTGTGCCAGGAACAAAGAACCAACCCAAGTAAGTAAAGATGTAGACTAGGGTCACAACTAAACCCACAATCATACCCGCGATCGCGCCTGTGCTATTTACGCGCTTAGAGAAGATACCCATCATCAGTGCAGGGAATAGCGTTGCTGCAGCGATACCAAAGGCTAAGGCAACCACCTGTGCGGCAAACCCGGGCGGATTTAGCCCCAGATACGTCGCTAACAAAATGGCACCTGCCATGGAGATCCGTGCGGCAAGCATTTCACCCTTTTCAGAGATTTGTGGATTAATGGTTTTCTTAATTAAGTCGTGACTTATCGCTGATGATATCGCTAATAACAACCCTGCGGCGGTTGATAACGCGGCAGCGATACCACCTGCGGCAATTAAGCCGACAACCCAGCCTGGTAAGTTAGCAATTTCTGGGTTCGCTAACACTAAAATATCGTTGTTTACGGTCAACTCGTTACCCGCCCAACCCCGCGCTTCAGCGGTAGCCGCGAAGTTTGGTGATTCGTTGTATAACTGAATACGGCCGTCGTTATTTTTGTCAGTCCAGCTAATTAACCCAGTTTGTTCCCAGTTTTTAATCCAATCTGGACGTTCAGCATAATCTAATGCAGCGGCAGTAGGGCCATCTGGATAAATGGTGGTTAATAAATTTAAACGTGCCATAGAGGCTACGGCTGGAGCAGTTAAATATAACAGGGCAATAAACACTAAGGTCCAGCCTGCTGACCAACGGGCATCAGCCACTTTAGGCACCGTGAAGAAACGAATAATAACGTGGGGTAAACCGGCGGTACCAATCATTAATGATAAGGTAAACAATACCATGTTAAGTTTGTTATCAACGTCTGCTGTGTAATCTTGGAAACCCAATTCACGAACGATTTCATTAAGTTTAACTAACAGTGGCACGCCTGATTCAGTATGGGTGCTGAACATACCAAACATCGGAATAGGATTGTTTGTTAATTGCAGCGAAATAAACACGGCAGGGATAGTGTAAGCGATAATTAACACAACATATTGCGCAACTTGGGTGTACGTGATGCCCTTCATACCGCCAAATACGGCATAAATAAACACAACGCCTGCAGCTATCCAAATACCCGCTGCAGAACTCACCTCTAAGAAACGTGAGAATGCAACGCCGGCACCCGTCATTTGCCCGATTACGTAAGTTACCGACATAATAATTAAGCAGACAACCGCTGTGATCCGCGCGCCGCGGCTGTAGAAACGATCACCGATAAAATCAGGTACAGTAAACTTACCAAATTTACGTAAGTAGGGCGCTAGTAACATAGCGAGTAATACGTAACCACCTGTCCAACCCATTAAAAATGTTGAATTGGCATAACCCCCTGCCGCAATTAAGCCCGCCATTGAAATAAATGAAGCGGCCGACATCCAATCAGCTGCAGTTGCCATACCGTTAGTGATTGGGTTAACCCCACCACCTGCAACGTAGAATTCTTTAGTAGAGCCCGCACGGGCCCATATAGCAATACCGATGTAGAGTGCAAATGATGCACCAACAAACAGCAAGTTTATTGCAAATTGACTCATGCCAATTACTCCTCTACACCAAATTTCTTATCTAACTTATTCATCTTCCATGCATAAATGAAGATGATAGCGATAAAGGTAATTATCGAACCTTGCTGTGCGAACCAGAAACCAAGATCCGTACCACCAACATTAATGCCTGCCAGCCAAGGTCGCAGTAATATTGCAAAGCCATACGATACTAATGCCCAGACGATCAGGCTTATTGTTATGTAGCGCAGGTTGGCGCTCCAATATGCGGCGGCATTCATGTTATGATCTGCCATAGTTGTGTCTCCTTTAATTTATTTTATTATCGAGCAATCCTAATCTAGCAGTCGCCAGCCAAGGCGCTAGCCCGACTTTAGTCGAAGGTCATAAGTCGATGATTGACATAACCGCCTTGTACAACCACAGTTAACGTAAAATAAAGGATGGAGAACCCTGTGACTGCGTGGACCGTCGCCCTGTTGGCACTTTTATATGTAGGTGGATTATTCTGGATTGCGAACTGGGGTGAGCGCCATGCTGATGATCGTCTTATACGAAAGTATGGGGGATTAATTTATAGCTTAGCCTTAGCGGTTTACTGTACGTCATGGACCTATTATGGTGCAGTGGGTACCGCTGTGACCCGTGGCTGGGATTATATGGCGATTTATTTGGGGCCTATTCTGTTATTCGTGTTTGCTCAGCCATTTTTATTTAAACTGCTTTATGTGTCCAAAAAGCAAAATGTCACCTCAATTGCCGACTTTATTTCTGCACGTTATGGTAAACGTCGAAATATCGCGACCCTTGCAGCCATTATTTGTTTGATTGTTGTTGTACCTTACATTTCATTGCAGTTAAAGGCGGTAGCGGGATCTTATCAAGTGCTGTTAGGGGGCACTTTTGATGATAGCCCAGTAGTCTGGTATCAAGACAGTGCTTTGCTAAGTGCAATTGCCATGACTTTTTTTGCCATTTTATTTGGTACGCGTAAATTGCATCTTACCGAACAAAATCGTGGTGTTATGGTAGCGATCGCTTTCGAATCTGTGATCAAATTATTTGCCTTGCTCACTCTGGCAATTGCGGTTTATGTCTTTTTGTTAGATACCGATCAATCTGTTTTACAGGCATTTGCTGCGCATTCAGGTGTACAGCAAGCCAAATTATCTACGCCCGGGTGGGTGGAGTTTACCACCAAGACAATTCTAGCAATGGTAGCGGTATTTATGCTGCCTCGGCAATTTCATGTCGCTTTTGTAGAAAATGTGTCTCATCATCATTTGCGACATGCGCGGCGCTGGTTTTCAGGCTATTTGGTTCTAGTAACCTTAGTGGTGATCCCTATTGCTGTGGCGGGGATGCAATTATTTCCAGCGATACTGTCAAAAGCCGACAGCTTTGTGCTGCTGATCCCTTCCAGTATGGAGTGGAACAGTTTAAGTGTTATCGTATTTATTGGCGGGTTTTCAGCCGCTACCTCAATGATTATTATTGCAACTTTGGCGCTTGCCACCATGATCAGTAATGATGTGGTGATGCCAGGATTATTAAAATCGGCTAAGCAAAAAGGCATGTCGCATGATTACAGCCTGCTGATTTTACTGGTCAGACGAACCATGATTGTTTTGGTGATGCTGCTATCGTATTTGTACTACAGTATTTTTGCCCGAAATTACGAGTTAGCTGAAACGGGGTTATTGGCCTTTGCTTTAACCATCCAATTAGTTCCTGCTGTTGTTGGCGGCTTATATTGGCGCCGGGGGAATGCTTATGGCGTATATGCCGGATTAACGGTGGGCCTGATCTTATGGTTTTATACACTAATGCTGCCGCAATTAGTCAATGCCGGTGTATTAAACAGCGACATCATGCAGCAAGGTTTATGGGGTATAAGCTGGTTACAGCCCACGGGGATGTTTGGGATCCATCTAGACTCGTTAAGTCACGGTGTCATTCTTTCGTTAGGTTTTAATATCTTATGCTATATCCTTGGTTCATTGCTTACTACGGTGAATTTGCAAGATCGATTACAAGCTGTAGCCTTTGTAAAACCTAATTTGCCCATAAAGCATCAAGATACCCCCGCGCGACGGATCCGTATTCATAACAGCGATTTAAAAATATTATTAGAGCGGTTTGTTGGTACACCGCGGGCAGCAGAATGTTTAGCCGAATTTGGTCGTAAACAACAACTGGCCTTGCAATTAGATGATTTACCCAGTGTAGGCTTGGTTGAACATGTCGAGCGTGAATTAGCCGGGGTTATTGGCGCGTCTTCTGCCTCTGCCATGGTGAATGCAGTATTAGAAGGCCGACAATTGGCGTTTGAAGATGTGGTAACCTTATTTGACGATACCACCCAAGCCATTCAATTCTCGCGAAAAATTTTGTTTTCTACCCTAGAACATTTAAGCCAAGGGGTTAGTGTTGTTGATCGGGATTTGAATTTAGTGGCGTGGAATAAAGCCTATTTAGAGATGTTTAATTACCCAGAAGGCATGATCCGAGTCGGGCGGCCGGTTGCTGATATTGTTAGGCTTAATGCTGAACGTGGGCTTTGTGGTCCCGGCGATCCCGATGAGCATGTAGAAAAGCGTACATCGCATATGCAAAACGGCACGGCTCACGTTTTTCAGCGAGTACGACCCGATGGCCGCGTAATTGAAATGCGCGGGAACCCCATACCTGGTGGCGGTTTTGTCACAAGTTTTACGGATATTTCTGATCATGTTAATGCGGTGCAGGGCTTAGCTGAAGCGAAACAACATTTAGAAGATCGGGTGCAAGAACGTACGCAAACCATTTCTGAGATGAATCAGGAATTATTAGCTGAAGTAGGGCGACGCCGACAAACGGAGCAGCAATTATTACAAGCAAAAGCCGAAGCTGAAGCCGCAAATGCGTCAAAAACACGTTTTTTAGCCTTAGCAAGCCATGATATTTTACAACCCTTAAATGCAGCACGTTTGTTTACTGCTGCCCTTGCCGGGATCCGTGAACAGCAACAACAATCGGCGATCTTGACGCAACTGGATAATTCGCTAAAAGCGTCAGAAGAGTTGATTTCAACCTTATTGGAAATAGCTAAGTTAGACGATGGAAAACTGCAGCCTAATGTGCAACCGGTATCGTTAAAAGAACTGTTATTACAATTATCAGATGAATATAGCCTCGTTGCCAGTCAGAAAGGCTTAAAACTGACAGTTCAGAGCAGCTTATTTCACGTACAAACCGATAGCACATATTTACGGCGTATCTTACAAAATATGCTGTCAAATGCGATTAAATACACCAGTAAAGGGCGTATTTTGTTGGGATGCCGCAAACGCGGCGATCAGGTGTTACTCCAAGTGTGGGATACAGGGCCTGGGATTAATGAGCCTGATTTACAACGCATTTTTGAAGATTTTTATCGAATAGATGCGACAGCCAAAGGTCAACAAGGTGTTGGTTTAGGCTTAGGTGTCGTGCACAGAATGGCCAAATTGCTAGGGCATCCCTTAACGGTGCGATCTTGGCCTGGGAAAGGCACAGTATTTAGCATCGCCTTACCCGTGATCAGCGGTAAACGGCGGCAAGAGATCCCGTTGAGTGCCCCTTTACAACAACGGCCATTACCCGGTTTGTCAGTGATTTGTGTCGATGATGATGCTGCAAATTTAGCTGCGTTAAAAGTGCTCCTAGAGCAGTGGCAAGTAAGTGATGTGCAGTGTTTTTATGATGATCAGGCCTTGATGCAGTATGTGTCTGCACACCCTCCGCCTGATGTGATTTTGCTCGATTATCAACTCGGTCAACAAGTGGATGGCTTAACGCTATACCGACAGATCCGGCAGCGTTGGGGGGATGTAAATGGCATTTTGGTCTCTGCGTCGCCACAAGCCGATTTGGCTGCTTTAGCAAAAGCAGAAGGACTGATGTTTTTAGCTAAGCCAATAAAACCCGGTGCGTTACGTGCAACGTTAAATCACTTTAAAATGTTAAAGCGCGCGGGCAATTAAATTGCGTTAAGGAGTGCAGGGCAAGGTTATTTGCTCTGCATGCCTGGTTATTATGATGAGTGTTGTTGCGCCATTGCCCGATCAACGGGCGGCTCTAGGGTTAACCGCTGTGCTTGAATGACTACTTGCGTCCGATTAGTACAACCTAGTTTGCGAAAAATGGCGGTAATATGCGCTTTTACTGTAGCCTCTGAGATGTGCAAATCGTAGGCAATTTGTTTATTTAACCAGCCCTCAGTTAAGTAATAAAGTACCTTGTATTGTTGCTGGGTGAGTTGTGCAACTTTTGCGGCAAGATCTAAATCTTGTTCTGTGTCATGTTGATTTAAAACTTGCTTTTGAATGTTTTTCGGTACCCACAGTTCGCCATCAAGCACGGCATTTAATGCAGTACTGATATCAATTGGATTTGCTGATTTTGGCACATAAGCCGAGGCACCAAATGCCATGACCCGACGGATCACATCGAGATCTTCGCTGGCCGAAATCACAACAATCGGTAAGCTAGGGTAATTTTTTCGAAGTTGAATCAAGCCTAAAAAACCACAGTTTCCGGGCATATGCAAATCTAGCAAAAGTAAATCAGCATCAGGATGTTGCTCTAATGCTTGGCAGGTACTTTCAAAGCTATCTGTTTCAACCGTTGCCTTAGTGGCAAAAGTACTGCTTATGGCATTTATTAGCGCATTTCTAAATAGTGGATGATCATCCGCCACGATCAATTTTGCCATTCTACCCTCCAGCGGTGTTCGCCTGTAATTTTAATTATAAAAAAGGCCGCTATATTGCGGCCTGTTTTGCTGCGAATGGAGACACGCAAGCTCAGAGTAAGCAGATAGGCGTCCTACTTGCGATTTAACCGGTTATTTACCAGCATTTCAACCACTGATGGATCGGCAAGTGTAGAAATGTCACCTAGCTGATCATGCTCGTTTGCGGCAATTTTCCGCAGAATACGGCGCATGATTTTACCTGAGCGGGTCTTCGGCAGGCCTGCTGGAGCCCACTGTACCAGATCTGGCGTAGCGATGGGTGAAATTTCTTCACGAACCCATGCTCTAATTGCTTTTGTAAGATCATCACTGGGTTCAACGCCAACACGCGGCGTAACATACACGTAAATACCCTGACCTTTAATGTCATGCGGATAGCCTACAACCGCAGCTTCTGCAATAGCTTCATGGGCGACTAAGCAACTTTCAATTTCTGCAGTGCCTAAACGGTGGCCTGAGATGTTTAATACATCATCAACGCGTCCGGTCAGCCAGTAATAGCCATCTTCGTCACGGCGGGCACCATCGCCCGTAAAATATACGCCAGCATAGGTGCTAAAATAGGTTTGTTCAAAGCGTTCGTGATCGCCATACAGGGTACGCATTTGCCCTGGCCAGCTATCCGTTATGACCAAATTGCCTTCACCTTTACCCGTTACAACTTGACCTTCATTGTCAACCAGCGCCGGTTTCACCCCAAAAAATGGCCGTGTCGCTGAGCCCGGTTTTAATGCTGTGGCACCAGGTAATGGCGTAATTAAGATCCCACCTGTTTCAGTTTGCCACCATGTATCAACAATAGGGCAGTTACCTTTACCAATTTTTTCGTGATACCAATACCATGCTTCTGGATTAATGGGTTCACCTACGCTGCCCAAAATACGTAATGAGCTAAGATCTGCGCCTTCAACGGGAGCTTCGCCATGTGCCATTAACGCACGGATAGCGGTTGGTGCTGTATATAAAATATTAACTTGGTATTTGTCGACAATCTGCGCGATACGTTTAACACTGGGATAGGTTGGAACACCTTCAAACATCACGCTACTGGCGCCATTGGCAAGGGGGCCATAAACAATATAGCTATGGCCAGTAACCCAACCTACATCAGCGGCACACCAATAAATATCGCCTTCTTGATAATCAAAAACGTACTGGTGTGTCATTGAAGCATAAACTAAGTAACCCCCTGTTGTATGTAAAACGCCTTTGGGTTTTCCAGTAGAGCCTGAGGTGTATAAAATAAACAGTGGATCTTCCGCGTTCATTGGCTCGGGTGCACAGGTTGTAGAATGTTGTGCCAACAAATCGTGATACCAGACATCACGGCCTTGATGAAAATCAATACTTTTGCCAACATGCTTAATAACAATAACGTTTTTAACCGGATTGTTTTCGCCTAAATGCGCTAGCGCGATATCGGTGTTGTCTTTCAAGTTGGTTGCACGGCTGCCACGTAACGCTTGGTCAGTGGTGATCACTAATTTTGAATCGCAATCAACTATTCGGCTACCTAAGGCATCGGGTGAGAAACCAGCGAATACCACCGAATGCACCGCACCAATGCGAGCACATGCTAAGAGTGCAACGGCGGCTTGCGGGATCATAGGCAAGTAAATCGTGACACGATCGCCTTTACCCACACCCAGTGCGCGCATGCCATTCGCTAGCTGACAAACTTCTTCATAAAGTGCTTGGTAGGTGACTTCTTTTTGTACGCCAGGCTCATCGCCTTCCCAGTAAAAGGCTACTTGATCTGCACGCGTGGCTAAATGCCGATCTAAACAGTTAACACTGGCATTTAATTCGCCATCGGCAAACCAATTAATGTGCACATTGCCCAGTTCGAAACTGGTGTCTTTAACTTGGCTAAAGGGTTTGCTCCAGGTTAAACGCTTTGCATGCTCACCCCAGAATTGATCGGGTTGCGAAATCGATTGTTGGTAAAGCGCCTGATATTGCTCGTCTGTAACATGGCACTGATTTTTGATATTGTCAGGTACCGGATAAAGTGTGGCTTGTGTCATAACATCCTCTGCGACGCTTGATAAATGAAGCTTATTAAAATCATCCTGTATTTCTAAAGGACTAGGCCTTTAAAAGGAATTAGACCATAGTCTAGACGATGGATGCGCAAGTCGCGAATTGCGACTAAAGGCTAATTGCGAGAATGCAGACTGTCGACCACAGTTTCGAGTAGAATAACCGCGATGTCAGTACTTAACTTAAATCGTATTACTACTATAAATAAAAATATATTATAAATGGAGAACTCCAGATGAGACAAAGTAAGACACTCAATACCTTGGCAGCAGCCGTTGCCCTTGCATTAACTGCTGGCGCTGCCCAAGCCAATAATGGTTTCAAAGTAGGTGACACTGAAGTTACTTACGGTGGTTTTATTAAGTTAGATATGATGTACACCGAAACATCTGACGGTGAAATAACCAATTTTCTGGGACGTGACTTTTACGTGCCATCACTAACGCCAGTATCAGCAACAGGCAAAAGTGCCTCGCGCTTCGATGCCCACGCCAGACAATCTCGCTTTTTCTTCGGCACCTCAACCGATCTTGGTAATGGGGAAAAGATGGTTGGTCGGTTAGAGTTTGATATGATGACCAGTGTTAACGGCAATGACGAACGTACAACCAACGGTTATAGCCCGGTTATTCGTCATGCTTTTGTGACTTACAAAAACTGGACGGTAGGCCAAACCTGGTCAAACTTTATGGATCTGCAATCTTTACCAGATACGTTAGATTTCGTAGGTAATGCAGATGCTGCGGTGTTTATCCGCCAAGCGCAAGTTCGTTATACCTCTGGTAATTTCTCTATTGCGTTGGAAAATCCTGAAAGTACTGTATCTCAGTTTGGTACCAGTGCCCGTATTACCACAGACGATAACGCGACACCTGATTTAACCATTGGTTATAATTTTAAAACGGAAAATGCAACGTTCCGTTTAGGTGGCTTGTTACGACAAATTTCGATTGATGAAGCTATTTTTGATGATACCGTCACGTCTTATGGCGTGTCGTTTAGCGGTAAATTTAACTTATCAAACAAAAATGACATTCGCTTTACGTTAAACCACGGTAAGGGCTTAGGCCGTTATGTTGGCTTAAACACCATTAATGGTGCAGTGTTAACCGGTACAACCAATGCTGCTGAGCTAGAGGCCATTGATGTTACTGCGTTCTCATTAGCCTATCGTCATTTATGGAACGATAAATGGCGTTCAACCTTCTTATATTCTATGTTAAGTGCAGATAACCAAGTGCAGTTTAGCGGCGTTAATGCGACCAAAGCGACACACAGCTACAGTGCAAACGCCCTGTATCAATTTAATCCTAAATTTATGATGGGTATTGAATATAAATTCGCTAACCGTGAAGTAGAAAGCGGCTTGGATGGCGATATGCATCGTATTCAATTTAGCGCTAAGTACGACTTCTAATACGCTATGCGCTATCACTAAAACCCGGGAAACCGGGTTTTTTTGTTAAAAAAAACCGACATAAAGTCGGTTTTTGTTTGCAGTAAAGCCAGTTATGCTAGGAGAGAGCCTACGCCACCAGATCGTGACGTAGGGTTCGTAACAGTTACTCCGCTTTCTCAGGCTTAGTCATGGGCGCTGTCACCACTTGACGCGCAAAGGCTGAACCTGCAGGGCGATTTGACGAGGCAACAACAGGACGTTGTTCCGTCGGCGTTGCTGCAATCACTTTGGCTGGCGCGTTATCTACGGCATTGTCGGCAACGCTTTCAGGTTTTGCCATTTGCGCAACAACCATATTACCAAAGCGGCTACGTGCTGGAGCAGGTGTGTTAACCGGTGCCACTGCTTCAGGTTGCGCTAGTTCTAGACTTTGCTGCACCGGATTAACGGTCGCTGCTGCTATGGTAATGGCCGTATCTTCTTTTACAGCGGCTTTGGGTTGCACATTTTCGTGAGCTTGCACGTCCACTTCAGCTTGCACATCAGCGTTTAGCTTTGTTTCAGCACCTGCACTAACGGTTGCAACGACAGGCTCATTTGCTTGTGCGTCGTCGTCGGGTGATGCAGAAGCCGCAACGCTTACTGCCTTGGCCGTGGCATTTATAACTGGGGCCGAAGGCGCTTCCACATCGCTTGTTTCCGATACCTTAACTGCATCAACACGTTCATCCGTCGTTTTTGCTGCAATCGCATCACTGCTCACTGGCTCATCAACTTTGGCTGGACGGCGACGACTTCTGCTTTTAGCCGGTTTGTCTGCCTGAACATCGGCCGTGTTGTCTTCGCTTGCAACGACGATCTGAGTCGTTACCGTTTCGTCTGCTGCAGATACCACAGGGGGGGTATTTTCTGTCACAACGTCATTGGCAACAATTGCTGCGGCTTCTACTTGAGCTGTTGTGTCGGACGACAGCGTTTCTGTTGATGTATCTGAAGATGCAACGTCAGCAGCAGGTAAGGCATCTTGCGTTTGCACGTCACTAGTCGTTACCGGTTCCGCAAGCTCTGCTTGTTCTTTACGGCGCTTTTGTCCAGCCGCACGTAAGTGGCGAGGTGAACGACGACTCCGACTACGGGGTTCATTGCTGTCCGTTTCGGGCAGTTCAGACTCACTGGTTACGCTGTCTTGCGGTTCAGCAGATACTGCGTTAGCTTCCATCGCAACAATCGAGGTACTGTCATCTGTAGGCGTTGCTGTTACCTCTGCTGGTTGCGTAGGTGCGACCTCAGTTGCAAGTGTTGATGGCGCTTGAGCAGTGACCACAGGTGTTGTAGTGTCCGCAGGCGTATCAACAAGCGGCAATGCCGCCATCGCGTTAGTCGTTACCGTTGCTGCTGCGATTGGTGTTTCTACCGCGGCAGGTGTTGCGATAGCCACAGTGGGTATTGCAGAGATTGCGGTCGTTTCTGCTGCGTCCTGTTCTTTAGCAATACGAACAGAACGTTGCATATTACGACGTTGACGACGCTCAGCTGCAGCGGTGCGGCTGTTTGGCTCATCTGCCATCTCTTCATTGGGCTTTTCTACGCGAGGCTCTAAGCGAGGTTCTGACGCTGCTTTGCGATTGTCTTGCGTACGCGGCGTTTTATCAGCGGCCGGCTTTTGTCGCTCTTGGCGTTCTTGACGCTCTGGTCGTTCCTGGCGATCAGGACGAGACACTTTCTCCTCTGAGGCCTGAGCTTTATCAAGTCCTTTATCGGTCGTTTTTTCAACTACTTTATCAGCAACTTTATCCTGCTGATCAGGGCGACGACGGCGATTATTGTTGCGACGACGATTGTTATCGCCACGATCACCACGTGAATCGTTACGCTGCTCTTTATTTGAATTGCCCGCAGGTTTATTAGCGGTCTGCGTTGCGGCTGTTTGTTCATCAACTGGGTTGTTACTGCCGAATAAACTGCTTATCCAACCTACAACCCGTGTTACTAAACTAGGTTGTGCCACAATCGGTGCCGTAACCGCTTTGACTGGTGCCGGGGCTGCTACAGGGGCTGTTGGGGCTGGTGCACTGGTTTGTGCCATATTAATAGCAGAAATAGCCGGTTTTTCTTTTACTGTTTCGCTAGCCGGGTGATACAGTTTATCTGTATGTTCTGGCACTTTCGGCAGCGTGTAACTGGCATCTTCAATTTCTTCATCAATACGAACACGCGTAACGTCGTAATTTGGCGTTTCTAAATGCTCGTTTGGAATAATAAACACGCGAATGCCATTACGTTGTTCAATGCGACGAACACCTTCACGCTTTTCATTCATCAGGTAAGTGGCTACAGAAACTGGGACCTGAGCATGAATTTGGCTAGTGTTATCTTTAATCGCTTCTTCTTCAATTAAGCGCAGAATAGACAACGCGGAAGATTCGATACTACGGATAGTGCCACGGCCATGACAGCGTGGACAGACATGCCCAGCCGATTCACCTAACGACGGACGTAAACGTTGGCGTGACATTTCTAACAAGCCAAACCGTGAAATACGGCCAATTTGTACACGGGCACGGTCTTGTTTTACAGCGTCTTTTAGACGATTTTCAACTTCTCGTTGGTGACGAACGGGCGTCATATCGATAAAGTCGATAACAATTAAACCACCTAAATCGCGTAAGCGTAATTGGCGAGCAATTTCGTCTGCAGCTTCTAGGTTTGTATTGAAAGCGGTTTCTTCAATATCGCCGCCTTTGGTGGCTTTTGATGAGTTGATATCGATAGCGGTTAAAGCTTCTGTGCTATCAATAACGATAGAACCACCAGAAGGTAAACGCACTTCGCGGCGGAAAGCCGTTTCAATTTGGTTTTCAATTTGATAGTGCATAAACAGCGGTACTTCGCCCTGATACATTTTTACCCGGTGGGCAAAGTCGGGGCGGAACTGTTGGATATACACTTTGGCTTCTTCAAAGATCTTTTGATTATCAATCAAGATCTCGCCGACATCACGGCGCAGATAATCGCGGATGGCGCGAAATACCACATTGCTTTCTTGGTGAATTAGAAACGGAGCAGGGCGTTTTTGAGATTCTTGTGTGATAGCTGACCAGTGTTTTAATAACGCTTTTAAGTCGTAATCCAGCTCTTCGTAAGATTTACCTACGCCGGCAGTACGCACAATTAACCCCATGCCGTCTGGCATGTCTAATTGCCCCAATGAATCTTTTAGCTCTTGGCGTTCGTCACCTTCAATACGGCGAGAAATACCACCAGCACGTGGATTGTTGGGCATCAATACCAGATAAGAGCCAGCTAAACTGATAAATGTAGTAAGGGCAGCACCCTTTTGGCCACGTTCTTCTTTATCAATTTGGATAATAACTTCTTGACCTTCTTTGACCACTTCCTTGATATTCGGACGGCCATCAAAGCTATAACCAGAAGGGAAATATTCGCGGGAAATTTCTTTAAGCGGTAAAAAGCCATGGCGCTCTGCACCATAGTCCACGAAGGCCGCCTCTAGGCTAGGCTCAACGCGGGTAATTTTACCTTTGTAAATATTGGCTTTTTTTTGTTCGTGACCTGGGCTTTCAATATCCAAATCATACAGTTTTTGGCCATCGACCAAAGCTACGCGGATTTCTTCTTCCTGCGTGGCATTTATTAACATTCTTTTCATTGTTGGGTGACTCATTTCTGCAGCCACAACACAACCTTCCGGGCACCTGAGTGTTCAGACGTTATCAAACACGTTCTGGTGCAGTCTCACGACTGGGTGCTTGAGGGAACCTAATTTTTTACTCTATTACCGCACGCGCAGCATTCTAATATGTAGAAAGGGCATATCGATAATGTTCGTTGTTAAATCTGACACACATCGCCATTTAGCGCTGCGTTCTGGCTAATCTTAATCTTTGCTCGGTGACCGGACTCTGTGTTTTGCCGCTATTGGTAACAGATTACGCAACATTACCTCAGGCAAATGGCAGTGATTAAACGCTAGGGGTATAAAAAACATTGGTTTTCACCACGATTTCGGTATGATCACATCCCCTAACGGTGCCGCACAAATTCTCTTATGTCACTTTGAGCGCCCTAATTGCCGTTTTCAGGCATAATTAGCGGAATGATTATCCCACTATTGTGCATTGGATAGCAACTTAATTGTAATTTTAGCAGAGTATTTTAACGCCATGACTGATGATATAAAATTGCCCATACAAATGATTGAAATCGAAAGCGATTTTATTGGTCAGCGCATAGATAACTTTTTGATTGCAAGGCTTCGTGGCGTACCAAAAAGTGTTATTTATCGGGTTTTACGAAAAGGAGAGGTGCGGGTTAATAAAAAACGCATTAAACCAGAATATAAATTGCAAGCAGATGATGTGGTTCGAGTCCCCCCGATTACCGTTTCTGCAGAACCTGAAGCTATTTCCGTTAAATTAAGTTTAGTAAAAGATCTTGAACAACATATTTTATTTGAAGATAACGATCTCATTGTTCTAAACAAACCCTCAGGTATGGCTGTGCATGGTGGCAGCGGTTTGCAATTTGGTGTAATCGAAGCGTTACGAGCGCTGCGGCCACAGGCGAAACATTTAGAATTAGTACACCGATTAGACCGTGATACATCGGGCTGTTTAATGATCGCTAAAAAGCGCTCAGTGTTAACCCATCTGCATGCACAATTGCGCGATAAAGTGGTTGAGAAAAAATACTGGGCATTAGTGGCAGGCGATTGGGATAATCGTATCCGAAAAGTCACTGAGCCACTGAAGAAAAACACCCTGCAATCTGGTGAGCGAGTCGTTAAAGTGGATGCTGTTGAAGGCAAACCGTCTGAAACGCGTTTTCGTATTTTACAACGTTATCAAGAAGGCACCTTAGTCGAAGCTTTTCCTGTAACGGGCCGTACCCATCAAATACGGGTGCATACGGCATGTAAGGGGCATCCCATTGCTTGTGATGATAAATACGGTGATAACACCTTTAGTAATCAGATGAATACGCTTGGCTTAAACCGCTTATTCTTGCATGCCTTTAGTTTGAGTTTTTTACACCCAGGCACGGAAACCACGATGCGATTTGAAGCGCCTTTAGATGAGCAGCTCAATCTTGCTATGCGTAAATTAACGAGAAAATAAGATGTCAGATGTTAAGTTGGTTATTTTCGATTGGGACGGTACGGTAATGGACTCCGTTGGTCGTATTGTGTCTTCTATGCGTGCGGCGGCAAGTTATGTGGGTGTCGCTGTCCCCAGCGTAGAGGAAGTCAAGCATATTATCGGTTTAAGTATTGATCCTGCGTTAGCTAAACTGTTTCCTGATGCCGATAGCGCGCAGCGCGAGGCGTTATTTGTGCATTATCGCGATCAGTATGTCTTGCACGATACTACGCCCACGCCGTTGTTTGATGGGGCAGAAGCACTATTTAAACAGTTAGCAGAGCAAAACGTGCTGTTAGCGGTTGCCACGGGTAAAGCCCGAAAAGGATTAGATCGTATCTTTAATGAAACTGGGTTAGCCCAGTATTTTGCTACTAGCCGCTGTGCAGACGAGGCGCAATCGAAACCGCATCCTGATATGTTACAGCAAATTATCCAAGAGCTTGGCGTAAACAGCGCCGAAGCTGTGATGGTGGGCGATACGAGCCATGATTTAAAAATGGCTCAGGCCATTGCCATGCCAAGGGTAGGGGTAAGCCATGGCGCCCACGATGTAGCGGTTTTACAGCACTATCAGCCTTTAGCCATTATTGATTATTTAGCCGATTTACCCGCAGTGATTTTTAAAGAGGGTATTAGGGGCTAAGCAGTAGGTTAATCCCTTCATGGCGCAATAGCGTGAGTAACTGTATAAGGGGCAGACCCACAAGGCTGTTAGGATCGTCCCCTTCGAGTTTACGAAATAAGCTGATGCCCAAGCCCTCACTTTTGAAACTGCCTGCACAGTCAAAAGGTTGCTCTTTTGCAATATACGCCAAAATTTCAGCGTGAGTAAGCTCTCGAAAATGCACGGTAAATGGCTCCACCACGGTTTGAGTTTGTCCCGTTGCTGCATTGATGAGACACAAACCTGTTAGAAACGTAATAGCTTGGCCACTAAACGATGTTAATTGTGCATAGGCGTTTTCCGGGGTATGGGGTTTACCAAGTATCTGCTCGCCAAACACGGCAACTTGATCAGAGCCAATCACCAATCCTGTGGCTAATTGCGCAGCAACGGCTTGGGCTTTTGCTTCGGCTAAGCGCTGCACCAGCGCCGGGGCAGTTTCACCAGGATAAGCTGTTTCATCGATATGCGGCGCAACGGCAGTAAAATTCGACGTAAGTTTTTGTAATAATTGCTGTCGATATACTGACGTTGATGCCAAATACAGTGGCGGTTGAATAGCGGCAAACACAAAAAACTCCTTTAATTCTGCTGAGCAGGCAAACTATAATACCCTGTTACTAAGTACCTTGCCTAAAGTGCGAGAAAAATGTTAAAAACCCTGCAGATCCCTTTGACAGCAAAGGACTGCTTCTATATGATGCGCGCCTTATGCAAAAATTGAAAATACCTGTTACGCTTGATCCGGTAAAAGCGGCACAAAAACGGTCTAACTATGCCGGCATCGTGCCACTGAATACCTTAACCCGTTTGCTCGAAGGGTTAATGGCGTACGAAGAAAATGTAACGGTTAATCTTGAATGCGGAACTGACCAACAAGGCCTGACTGTATTAAACGGGAATGCATCTTGTGAGTTAAGTGTTAAGTGTGAGCGTTGTGGTGAACCTATGCCGCTAACATTGAACTGTAGTTTTGCATACACTCCTGTTAAGGGAGATGATGATGCGGCTTTGGAGTTGATTCCTGAGCGCTACGACGTGATCGAGCGAGACGAACACGGCGAAATTAATTTACGGCAGTTGATAGAAGATGAACTTATTCTGACTTTACCTCTGTTTCCAATGCACGACGTTGCCGACTGCAAAGTTGATCCAACTGAAATGAGTTTTGGGGATATCGGACCTGAGCCAGAAAAGCCCAACCCTTTTGCCATACTGCAAGAATTGAAAAAAAAGTGATTTAGGAGAAATACAATGGCTGTTCAGCAAAACAAAAAATCTCGTGCACGTCGTGACATGCGCCGTTCACACGATGCGTTAACTGGCCCTACGCTGTCAGTTGACTCAACAACTGGTGAAACGCATCGTCGTCACCACATTACTGCCGATGGTTTCTACAAAGGCCGTAAAGTTAAGTAATATCGGCTGCACTTATCTTAACCGGTAAGCCAGTGCAACCACTAAAGCTATCCCTAGCTTTAGATATGATGGGGGGCGACCATGGCCCCCAATCTACCCTGCCTGCTGCTTTAGCAGCGCTTCAAGAATTTCCTGATTTACATCTGATTTGTTGCGGTGATCAACGTGTACTTGAACAGCATTTAGCTGCGCTTGGCGTTGCTGCACATTCACGCCTGCGTATTCTTCCAAGTCACGATGATGTAACGATGTCTGATAAGCCTGCAGTGGCTTTGCGCAGCAAGCGTGATTCCTCTATGCGTCATGCTCTAGAGTTGGTAGAAACAGGCGAAGTGCAAGCATGCGTGTCTGCAGGCAATACCGGTGCTCTAATTGCCATAGCACATTACGTGTTAAAAATGTTAAATGGCGTAGAACGGCCTGCATTAGTTAGTGCCTTACCCAGTTGTGATGGCCGGCCCGTCTATATGTTAGATTTAGGCGCGACGGTTAATTGTGATGCCGACACTTTATTTCAATTTGCCATGATGGGCGCGGTGATGGCGGAAGAAGTCATGGGGATCTCTGCCCCTCGTGTAGCCTTACTTAACATGGGCGAAGAGGAAATTAAAGGATCGGATCAGATTAAGCGCGCTTCACAGTTACTTTCTGACTGTCATGAACTTAATTACATTGGCTATATCGAAGGCAATGATATTTTCTCGGGAAAGGCCGATGTGATTGTCTGCGACGGTTTTGTCGGTAATGTTGCATTAAAAACCTGTGAAGGTGTAGCCAAGCTAATGTTAAAGCGGGCTAAACAAAATATTCAGCAGCGTCCTATTGCTGCATTATTAAGCTGGTTATGCAAACCTGTGATAAAAAGTCTTTATCAAGGAATGAACCCCGACCACTATAACGGGGCAAGTCTGATAGGATTGCGCGGTATTGTGGTGAAAAGTCATGGAAATGCGACAAAAGACGCGTTTCTGAGTGCCATCCGACAAGCGGTGCGTGAGGTTGAACGCCAAGTGCCTGCCAAAATAAAAGATCGGTTGGAACAGGTTCTTATTGATAAAGCATAGGGTAGCATGTACTCAAAAATTATTGGTACTGGGAGTTATTTCCCGGCAACGGTTCGCACCAATGCGGACCTAGAGTCTATGGTAGAAACCACAGACGAATGGATCATTGAACGTACCGGCATCAAAGAGCGGCGTATTATTGGCAAGGATGAATCGGTAGCAACGATGGGTGCTGCTGCTGCCCGCAAGGCAATCGAAGCAGCAGGTATTGATAAAAATACGATTGATTTAATTATCTGTGCCACCACCAGTGCGGCGCGAGCCCTGCCCAGCGCCGCCTGTGAGATCCAGCGCGAATTAGACATCCCAGCCATTCCCGCCTTTGATCTTGCTGCCGCGTGTGCAGGCTTCTGTTATGGTTTAAGTGTGGCAGATCAATATATCAAAAGCGGTATGGCAAAACGTATTCTGGTTATTGGATCGGATTGTTTATCGCAATTGATTAGCCCAGAAGATCGCTCCATGGTGATTTTATTTGGCGATGCCGCAGGGGCGGTATTATTGGAAGCCTCCACTGAGCCAGGTATTTTATCTACCCATATTCACGCCGAGGGCAAGTATTCAGAATTATTGTACGTGGATAATCCCATTCGCGGCGATGAAGCCTCAGTGCATAATTCTTGGGGCAGTATGAAAGGCAATGATGTGTTTAAAGTTGCTGTAACCAAGTTATCTGAAGTGGTTGAGCAGACCTTAGCCGCGAATAACATGGATAAATCACAAATTGATTGGCTGGTTCCTCATCAGGCAAACTTACGCATTATTTCTGCGGTAGCCCGAAAGCTGGATATGTCGATGGATCAGGTGGTGATTAACTTGGATCGTTACGGCAATACGTCGGCGGCAACCGTTCCCACCGCGTTAGACGAAGCCATCCGTGATGGCCGTATTAAGCGCGGCCAAACCTTATTATTAGAAGCTTTTGGCGGCGGTTTTGCCTGGGCATCAGCGTTAATTCGTTACTAATCTTGCAGGACAATTATGACTAACAAACTTGCAATCGTCTTTCCCGGTCAGGGTTCACAAAGCGTTGGTATGCTCGCTGAGCTTTATCAACAGTTTCCAATTGTACAAGCCACCTTTAGCGAAGCCTCTGCGGCGCTGGGCTATGATTTATGGGCCCTAGTTGCAAATGGCCCAGAGTCAGATTTAAATGAAACACATCGCACGCAGCCGGCATTATTGACAGCATCGGTAGCGGTGTGGCGCTTATGGCAGCAACAAAATGGTGCTGTACCTGCGTATTTAGCGGGGCACTCTTTGGGTGAGTATTCTGCCTTAGTTTGTGCTGGGGTGTTATCGCTGGCTGATGCGGTAAAACTGGTAGAAAAACGTGGCCAGTATATGCAGCAAGCGGTGCCTGCGGGCGTTGGCGCTATGTCGGCTATTATCGGTTTAGATGACGCGGCGATTGCAAAAGCCTGTGAAGAGGCCGCCCAAGGTGAAGTCGTTGCACCGGTGAATTACAATTCTCCAGGTCAGGTGGTTATTGCTGGCCATAAAGCTGCGGTTGAGCGTGCCGGTGAAGCTTGTAAAGCTGCGGGTGCTAAGCGTGCGCTGCCATTACCGGTAAGTGTACCTTCGCATTGCGCGTTGATGCTTCCTGCCGCCGAACAGCTTGCGATTGATTTAGCTGCGCTTCAGTTTAATGATCCCGCTATTCCAGTGATTAACAACGTTGATGTGCAACGTGCTGCTGATGCAACTGCAGTAAAAGAGGCATTAGTACGGCAATTATACAGTCCTGTTCGCTGGACTGAAACTATAGAGTTTTTTGCTGCCCAAGGTGTTACTGACGTCTTGGAACTTGGCGCTGGTAAGGTATTAAGCGGCTTAATAAAACGAATTAACAAAGAGCTTGCTACTGCTTCTATTAATGATGCTGCATCGCTAAGCGCTGCCTTGGCAACAGAATAAGGTTTTAACATGAATAATTTTATGAGTTTAGAAGGTAAAGTAGCCTTGGTAACCGGTGCAAGCCGGGGGATCGGTCGGGCTATCGCTGAGCAATTGGCCGCGTTAGGTGCAAAAGTAGTGGGTACAGCCACTACCGAAAAAGGTGCGCAAGCCATTAGTGATTATTTGGGCGAGCAGGGTGCGGGGATGGTTCTGAACGTAACGGATACCAGCTCAGTTGAACAATGTTTAGAGCAAATTAAAAATCAGTTTGGTGATATCGACATTCTGGTTAATAATGCCGGCATTACTCGCGATAATTTACTAATGCGGATGAAAGATGAGGAATGGTTTGATATCATGCAAACCAATTTAACGTCGGTATTCCGGTTAAGTAAAGCGGTACTGCGTAGCATGATGAAAAAGCGCTTTGGTCGCATCATTACCATTGGTTCTGTAGTGGGTTCAATGGGCAATGCGGGTCAAACGAATTATGCTGCTGCGAAAGCGGGCGTGCTTGGTTTCACTAAATCGTTGGCAAAAGAAGTGGCGTCGCGCGGTATAACGGTTAACGCGGTTGCACCAGGATTTATTGATACCGATATGACGAAAGAGTTGTCTGACGAGCAAAAAACCGCTATTTTTTCGCAAGTGCCTGCCAATCGTTTAGGGCAGCCAGAAGAAATTGCGGCAACCGTAGCGTTTTTAGCTTCGACGCACGCTGCCTATATTACCGGCGAAACAGTTCACGTTAACGGCGGGATGTATATGGTGTAAGCAAATCAGGTTAGACCAGCAAAAAATGCTTAGCGCATTGCTTGCAACGACCTGTGCTTACGCATAAACTAGCGCCACACCAAATTGCACGAATTGTTGCGATTTATATGAGAAAAAGGAAGAAAAGATGAGCAACATCGAAGAACGCGTTAAAAAAATTATCATTGAACAGCTGGGCGTTAAAGAAGACGAAGTGAAAAACGAAGCGTCTTTCGTTGACGACTTAGGTGCAGACTCGCTGGACACTGTTGAGTTAGTAATGGCGTTAGAAGAAGAATTCGACACTGAAATTCCTGACGAAGAAGCTGAGAAAATCACCACTGTACAATCAGCAATCGATTACATCAAAGCCCACGCTGAATAAGCTGAAAGCTTGCAAAACGGGTAGCGCAGCTACCCGTTTTCGTTTTAAGAATCAGAAAAACAGGTATTAACGGAGGGCACGGTGGCAAAACGTCGTGTAGTGGTAACAGGTTTAGGTATGCTGACGCCATTAGGCAATGATGTCGCAAGCAGCTGGCAGGGTTTGCAGCAAGCAAAGAGCGGCATTAGCTTAATTGAGCATTTTGATACCAGCGCTTATACAACTAAATTTGCCGGCTTAGTCAAAAATTTTGATGTTGAGCCTTATTTTGCGGCGAAAGACGCCAAGAAAATGGATTTATTTATCCAGTATGGTGTTGCCGCGGCTATTCAGGCATTTCGTGACTCCGGCCTGGAAGTAACCGAAGAAAATGCTCATCGTATTGGGGCAGCCATTGGCTCGGGCATTGGTGGTCTTGGTCTGATTGAAGAAAATCATGCAAAATTACTGAACAGCGGCCCAAAACGCCTTTCACCTTTTTTTGTACCCTCAACCATCATCAATATGATTGCTGGGCAGTTATCTATTATGTTGGGCTTACAAGGTCCAAACATCAGTATTGTTACCGCCTGTACTACGGGCGTGCATAATATAGGGCAAGCCGCGCGAATGATTGTTTACGGTGATGCCGATGTTATGGTTGCCGGCGGCGCGGAAAAGGCCTCTACTGAATTAGGCATGGGCGGTTTTGGTGCGGCACGTGCCTTGTCTACCCGCAATGATGCACCGCAACAAGCCAGCCGGCCATGGGATAAAGATCGTGATGGTTTTGTGCTGGGTGATGGCGCGGGCGTTATGGTGTTGGAAGAATACGAACATGCGAAAGCTCGCGGCGCTAAGATTTATGCTGAATTAGTGGGTTTTGGTATGAGTGGTGATGCGTATCATATGACATCACCACCAGAGAACGGTGCTGGCGCTGCTCGGGCTATGCAAAATGCCTTAAATGATGCTGCGATTACGGCAGATCAAGTGCAGTATATTAATGCCCACGGTACTTCAACACCCGCCGGTGATATTGCAGAAACGATGGCGATTAAAACTGTGTTTGCTGGCTCATTAGACTCGTTAATGGTTAGTTCTTCCAAATCGATGATCGGTCACCTTTTAGGTGCTGCGGGATCGGTGGAGTCGATCATTACGGTGTTGTCATTGCAAGATCAGCTTGTTACGCCGACGATTAATTTAGAAAATCCAAGCGATGGTTGTGATTTAGATTATGTACCGCATGAGGCTCGTCAGGCTAAGCTTGAGTATGCGTTATGTAATTCGTTTGGGTTTGGTGGTACTAACGGTTCTATTTTATTTAAAAAAGTGTAATAGCACCGTTGATTTGAAAAGCCGCGCCTTAGAGCGCGGTTTTTTTATGGGTATTTATAGCTGTCTCCTATAAAGCGATAAGTTGGATTGTGCCGACGTATTTAATATGATGTAGGTTGGTTCGGTGAGTATGCTTCTGTGGGTGTGTTTGCATCGAACCGCTAGGCTGCTTGCAGCCGATAACGCACACCAGGCCGCCGTAAATCCATCCATGGAGGCTTAAACTTTCGCATCCCTGCGAAAGACGCCTGGTTTAGCATTATCGACTCGCTGCCTAGCTGCAAATGTGTACTTTATGGGGTCGTAATTTGCTTCTGTTGGTGTGTTTGCATCGAACCGCTAGGCTGCTTGCAGCCGATAACGCACACAAAGACGCTGTAAATACATCCATGTAAGCTCCTGTCCAGCATCCATGCTGGACAGGCTTTGTTTAGCATTATCGACTCGCTGCCTAGCTGCAAATGTGTACTTTATGATTTCGTAATTTGCTTCTGTTGGTGTGTTTGAGCCGAATCGCTAGTCTGCTTGCAGCCGATAATGCACACAAAGTCGCTGTGAATACATCCATGTAAGCTCTTCTCCAGCATCCATGCTGGACAGGCTTTGTTTAGCATTATCGACTCGCTGCCTAGCTGCAGATTTATACTTTATGAGTTCGCAGAATAACAGTAAGCCGGAAATGAACACCAGAATATAACGAGGTGGTAAACGCAGAGTATCCTTTTTAGGGGACGTGTTTTTCAGGGATGAAAAACCTAAGCGTACAGGGACGTATTTACAGCGGTCCCCTAAAAAGCGATACGCCGCGTTTCGCCGCCGGATGCCATGACTTAAGTTGGCTCGGTGAGTTCGCTTCTAGGAGTTAGTTAGCACCGAATCGCTAGTCTGCTTGCATCTGTGTTGTTTGCTTGTTTGTGATGTCCAGTACATAAGCGATTACGCCTGAACATATTTAACAGCGCTTTGTTTTAATAGTAGATTAAGGCATACTTGCCCATATTTTTATTGCAGGCTAAGTATGTTCGCTGAAATTTATGTCCACTGAAATTATTGTGATCAATGACTCTGCACAACCGCAAGTTGCCGCGGGCTGTAGGGCATTACAATACGGTGATGGTGTGTTTACTACCTTAGCTGTAAAAAATGGACAACCTCAGCTGTGGTCTTTGCATCTTGCTCGTTTGCAATTGGCGGTTACTCGACTGGCATTGCCCGCACCCGACTGGCACGTTTTAACTGAAACTGTTGCGCAACATGCCGCTCAGTTTACGGCGCCTACTGTGATCAAACTGTTGTTATCGAGGGGGATCGGGGGGCGCGGTTATGCACCACATCAGTGTCATCATCCCATCGTTTACTTGTATACTGCTGCAATGCCTGATTACCAGCACTGGCAGCAACATGGGTTACGAGTTGGTGTGGCGAAATTACGCCTAGCAATACAGCCGGCGTTAGCGGGGCTGAAACACACAAACCGTTTGGAACAGGTGCTGTTAAAACAAGAATTGGCACAAACGTCTTTTGATGATTTACTGGTGGTAGATCAGCAGCAACACTTAACCGAAGCGACTGCAGCGAATGTGTTTTACCAATGGCAAGGACAATGGTTTACGCCACCTTTGCATTTGGCCGGCGTAGCAGGGGTGATGCGACAACATGTTATGGCAAACCTCGCTGGCTGTCAGGAACGCGTACTACAGGTGTCTGATATTAAACACGTACAGGCTATGTTTTTAACCAATGCGTTACTGGGGATTGCACCCATTAACAGCATAGAAGGTTATGCGTTACCAATTGCAGCAGTGCGACAGATACAACAAGAGATTTTATGCTAAAGCGTTTATTGGCCTGGCTACCGCTTATCGTGGTGATGATTATTGTAATGCTGTGGTCTGGCTGGAAACAATTAAGCCAGCAGACATTAGCCAAACCGCTGCAATTTAGCAGTGAATTATATGAGCTTAAACCTGGCACGTCTGTGCGCGGTTTGTGTCGGTTATGGCAGCAACAACACCAGGTAACTGAACGTGATTGTCTAGTATTGAAACTGCATTTAAAACAATTCCCACATGAAGCCAATTTACAACAAGGCGTGTATAGGGTTCCTAGTACATTAACGTTAACTGACGCTTTAGCCCTGTTTAGAAGCGGCAAAGTTGCGCAATTTAGTGTGACCTTAATTGAAGGTGAAACTTTAGCACAAAGCTGGCAGCGTATAGCCGCATTGCCTTACCTAGAACACGATGTGGGCTCGGTAGAGGATCTTGCCTCCGTTATTCAGTGGCCAACTGATTGGGGGGCACTGGCGCAAACCGGACAGGTTGTGCAAGAGTTAGAGGGATTGTTTTATCCAGATACTTATTTTTACACGGCTAACAGTAAAGCCAGTGCCATTTGGCAGCGTGCGCACGAGGTGTTAAAAACAGAGTTGACGCGTTATTGGCAACAACGACATGTTGATCTGCCGTTACAAAACCCCTATGAGTTACTGATTATGGCCTCGATTATTGAGAAAGAAAGTGGTTTAAACAGCGAAAGGGGATTAGTAAGCTCAGTTTTTATGAATCGGATCAATACAAACATGCGGCTGCAAACGGATCCAACCGTTATTTATGGATTAACAGATTACACCGGACGCATTACGCGGGCTAACTTGCGGGATCCCCATCGTTACAATACTTACCGGCATCATGGATTACCGCCAGGTCCCATTTCGTTGGTAAGCAGAACGGCATTAATTGCGGCAGCGCAACCCGCACAAAGTGATTATTTTTATTTTGTGAGTCGTGGCGATGGTTCGCATGTGTTTTCTCAATCGTTAGAGCAGCATAATGCCGCGGTTCGTAAATATATTCTTGGACAAGGTAATGATTAGCAGTAATACGCCAAAAAAAGGTAAATTTATCGTCATTGAAGGGCTAGAAGGCGCTGGGAAAAGTACGGCTATCGCTACTGTTAACGCCTGGCTAGTTAAAAAAGGTTTACCTGTAGTTTGTACGCGAGAACCTGGCGGCACGCCGTTAGCAGAGCAATTGCGTTCCTTAGTAAAACAGGCTGATCCTAGTGAACATATTGCACCTGAAACCGAATTATTGCTGATGTACGCGTCGCGTGTACAATTACTTCGTAATGTTATTGAACCAGCGCTTGAGGCGGGTACCTGGGTGCTTGCTGATCGACATGATATGTCATCTCGCGCCTATCAGGGCGGCGGCAGGCAATTGGGCGACAGTTTAATTAATACGTTACGGCACGCTGTGCTTGGAACAACTCGGCCAGATTTTACGTTATATTTAGATATTGACCCAGCTTTGGGCCTAGCGCGTGCCGCGCGCCGTGGCGAGTTGGATCGTATTGAGCAAGAGCAATTAGCCTTTTTTGAGCGCACGCGGGCAACGTATTTAGCGATCGCTGCCACCGAACCCAATATCGTGGTTATTGATGCAGGGCAAAGCATTGAGCAGGTACAAATGGCGTTGCAACAGGCGTTAGAGCACGCTAATTTATGTCCTATTTAGCTGCTACACAGTATCCATGGTTGCAGCCAATACTGGCGCAGCTCACCCTGTTAGCTACACAACAGCGCATGGCCCATGCCTTGTTAATCAGTGGTATGGCGGGCTTGGGAAAACTCCCTTTAGCCAATGCGCTCAGTGCTTTTTTACTCTGTAAACAACCGATTAATCAGCAAGCCTGTGGTCAATGTAAAAGTTGTTTGCTGTTGGCGGCGGGCAATCACCCTGATATTCTTTTACTCAACCCCGATAGTAATACGATTGGGGTGGATGACATCCGCAGATTAATTGAATTTACGCATGGTGCTGCACAGCAGCAGGGTAATCGCGTCATTATTTTGCCACAGGCGCAACGCATGAGCGAAGCCGCCGCCAATGCCTTGCTCAAAACCCTAGAAGAGCCACCACAAGGCTGTTACTTACTGTTGTTAAGTGAACAACCACAGCGTTTAAAAGCAACGTTGTTAAGCCGCTGTCAGCAGTGGCGTGTTGCCCCTCTGAACGAGACAGCATTGTTATCATGGTTGGCTGAACAATGCGATAAACCTATTCCTGCGTTTCTTTACCGCTACACGGGTGGGGCGCCATTACAGGCGTTGGCGTTATTAGAAGGCTCTGAAGCCCAACACATTGCAACACTCTTGCACATGTTGCAGGCATTTATGCAAGAACAGGTGGCGCTTGCTGCACTGGTGAAGGAACTGGAAAATCGCGATGATAATCGTGCTATTTTAGGTTTTTTTATTCATGATGCATTACAGTCTGCGCAAAGCCTCTCGGCGGAGCGGTTGCAGCGTATTTATCAGCGCTATTATCGTTGGTGTCGTGACGAGCAACAGATTTTAGGGCAGAATAAAAACTTAGCGTTAAGTACGTTATTATTAGAGATTCAGCGAATTACCGCCACACGGTAAGGGTGTTAATCGATGGAGGATTGATGGAAGAGCTTGCACTAGGGTTTAGTGATAGCAAAGAGCTGTATCGTTGCTACATGCCTTTTTTTAAAAATGGTGGCTTATTTATCCGTTCAGCTCGGCATTATCGTATGGGACAGTCGTTGGCACTGAGTGTTACCTTACCTGATACGCTAGAATCGGTTGTTGTATCAGGCAAAGTGGCGTGGATCTCCCCGTTAGGTGCGCAGAGTTCTAATCCTGCAGGGATCGGGATCGCCTTCATTGATGACAAACATGGCTTATGTAATCGTATTGAGAAGTTATTAGGTGGCATGCTTAACAGTAATGAACCTACTTATACCATGTGATACCCGTTTTAAGTTAACGATTAGCTGCAAGCTGTCGAGGCGGGGTGATCCCATGATGCGTAGAAAATTTTTAGAATTATTGATTAAGAGGTTGTTTTGTTTGTAGATTCGCATTGCCATTTAGATATGTTAGCCCTAGACGAGCTGGGGATGGATTTACCCGAGGTGCTGGCAGCCGCTAAAAAAAGACAGATAGAGCATATGCTGTGCGTTTGTGTATCGTTAGCCGAGTTCCCAGCAATGCTTGCGAAAGTGAAACCTTTTGCCGAGGTCTCAGTTTCTTGTGGTGAGCATCCATTACATCAAAGTGATAGTGTGGATGCAGAGCTACTCGCCACATTAGCAGCACAGCAAGATGTGGTCGCAGTGGGTGAAACGGGACTTGATTACTTTTATAATCCTGATACAAAACTCAGCCAGCAAGATGGGTTTGTTAAACATATTAGCGTTGCCCGTCAATTAGCCAAACCGTTGATTATTCATACTCGCGATGCACGTGCAGATACACTCGCCTTGATGAAAGCGCACAACGCTGAGCAGGCCAGTGGCGTATTGCATTGCTTTACTGAAAACTATGAGATGGCAAAAGCGGCATTGGACTTGGGGTTTTACATTTCGATTTCAGGCATTATGACGTTTCGAAATGCTACAGAATTGCGTGATGTGGTGCGTAAGTTACCCCTTGATCGCTTGCTAATTGAAACCGATGCACCCTATTTAGCGCCTGTGCCGCATCGTGGTAAAACCAATCAACCTGCTTATGTTACCGATGTTGCCGCAGCAATGGCCGAGCTAAAAGGCGTGTCTATCGCTGAAGTGGCGAGGCATACCACGAACAACTTCTACCAATTGTTTAAAGGTGCTGCGCATAAAAACGCTGCGGCGTAGTTGCAAATGCATACTGATCGGATGCCGCTTATACAGTCAGTAAAAACGATGGTTTAAATAATAAAAGAAGCCCGGAACCAATCCGAATTGTTCCGGGCTTAGGGGAATGGCTCATAGGGAATGAGCCGTGCGCTATCGAGAAGAGGTTACATTAGACATTGTTAGTTTAGCTAAGCTTTTGAATATTTCATGTTCCTAATTTCGCAAAATTCATCACCTATGATTGACATCAGGGTAAAGTTTATACCCAAGTTATCCCCAGCTTATGCCAGCAATTGTACACAAATACTGAATTTGACCTGTAATAGGGGCAAATTCTTTAGCGCTATCAGAACTAACAGATACCATTTTTAGTAAAAAACAGTCTAAAAAAACCGCAATTCTATCGTAGTCAACTGAGTCGCTGATTGGAAAGTGTTGTGTGACGTTTTAACCTCAGTAATATTTGGCATCGTTTAAGTTGAATAAACCTATCAGCGCTCGACGTTTTTAGGTTGTGGTTACGTTAAGGTAGGCTAAACTTTAGTCTGATTGTCGACAATCCTGCCTTTTTTAACTTGACTAATTGATAATTTAAGCTTAAAACTTAGACATTGTTTTTTTATGTCGACAATCTGCTATGTCCTTGCCGTTATTAAAACCCGTTGTTACCGCTGCCGATAGAGTGCTGCAAGAGCTATTGCAGGATATCGTCAATGGCGTTATTGCTCCGGGTAGCAAGATCAGCGAGCCAGAACTGGCCAAACGCTTTGATTTAAGCCGGGCGCCACTGCGTGAGGCATTAGCTAGGCTGGAGCGTTGTCACTTATTAGAGCGCACCCCCAATGCTGGTTCACGGGTGGTGAAATTGTCGACAGAAAACTTATTATCGCTGTATCAGCTGCGTGAAGAACTGGAAGGTTTGGCTTGCCGCTTAGCCGCCACGCAAATGAACGATGCCGAAATTCGCGAGATGCAGGAGTTACTGGATCAGCACCTTAGTTCGCAACGGGTGCGTGAAGGCGAAAGTTATTATCAGGAAGCTGGCGATCTGGATTTTCATTACCGCATTATCCTTGGCAGCAAAAACCCGTACCTTATCAATATCCTAACCGACGAGCTGTATCACCTGATGCGGATGTATCGGGTGCAGCTGGGGATGAACGGCCCGCGCGTATCACGAGCATTTGACGAACATAAGGCTATTATTAATGCCATTGCCAATCGCGATGGCGAACTGGCCGACTTACTGATGCGCCGGCATATCGCTGCCTCCAGGCGCAATATTGAAACCAAGCTAAGAACGCAAATCTAAGCACACAAAGCTAGGCACAAAAAGCTAAGCACACAAACTGACTGAACTAGAGCAACAGGGGAACAACGATGAGCAATTTAACCGCTGGCCAGAAATTCCGCGCCGCCATTACCGCCAATCAACCACTACAAATTGTGGGTACCATCAATGCTTACACCGCGATGATGGCCGAGCGTACCGGACATCAGGCGTTGTACCTGTCTGGCGCGGGCGTCGCCAATGCTTCTTTTGGTTTACCCGACTTAGGTATGACCTCATTAAACGATGTGTGTGAAGATATCCGCCGTATTACTGCCGCGACCTCAGTACCGCTATTAGTGGATGCGGATACTGGTTGGGGTGGGGCTTTTAATATCGCCCGTACGGTAAAAGAAATGACCCGTGCTGGCGCGGCCGGCTTTCATATTGAAGATCAGGTGGCGCAGAAGCGTTGCGGCCATCGCCCCAATAAAGAAATTGTTAGCCTCGATGAAATGGTTGATCGGGTAAAAGCCAGTGTTGACGCCCGTACTGACGAGAGTTTCTTTATTATGGCGCGTACTGATGCCTTAGCGCAGCAAGGCTTAGACGCCGCCATTGAGCGAGCCATTGCCTGTCAGGACGCCGGTGCCGATGCCATTTTCGCTGAAGCCGTGCATACGCTAGAGCAATACAAAGCCTTTACCTCCGCCTTAAAGGTGCCAGTACTGGCGAATATCACTGAATTTGGGCAAACGCCATTGTATAACAAAGCTGAGCTGGCCAGTGTGGGTGTGGCCATGGTGCTGTATCCGTTAAGTGCGTTTCGCGCCATGAATAAAGCGGCACTTAATGTCTATCAGTCGATTTTAGAAAACGGCGATCAAAAAGCCGTGGTCGATAGCATGCAAACCCGTGCTGAGCTGTATGACTTTTTAAATTATCACAGCTTTGAGCAAAAACTGGATCAGCTGTTTACCAGCAAAAAATCTTAATATAACTATTTTACATTTTTAATTATTACTTTTAGCCAAAATCATTGCCGTTGTAGCTAACACCGCTGCAGTGGTAAGGATGAAGGCTAAATAGAACAGGAGCAACAACCATGTCAACAGGTAAAGTACTCTCAGGCGCAGGTTTACGTGGCCAAGTCGCTGGTAAAACCGCCTTATCCACCGTGGGTAAAACCGGTTCAGGCTTAACCTATCGGGGTTATGATGTTAAAGATTTAGCCGCTAACTGCACCTTTGAAGAAGTGGCGTATTTAATTTTAAAAGGCGAGCTGCCAAATAGCGCTGAACTGGCGGCTTATAAAGCCAAACTCAAAAGCCTGCGGGCACTGCCTCAGGCACTAAAAGACGTATTAGAGCGTATTCCGGCCAATGCCCATCCGATGGATGTGATGCGTACCGGCTGCTCAATGCTGGGTAACTTGGAAATGGAAGACAGCTTTGCCCAGCAGCAAGATGTAACCGATCGCATGCTGGCGATTTTCCCAGGCTTGGTAAATTACTGGTACAACTATAGCCACCATGGCAAGCGGGTAAACGTAGAAACTGACGCAGATACGCTGGCCGAGCAATTCCTTTGGACTTTGCACGACAAAAAGCCTGAAGCGCTGCATATTGATGTAATGCAAGCCTCGCTAATTTTATACGCAGAGCATGAGTTTAACGCCTCAACCTTTACCGCTCGCGTTTGCGCGTCAACCTTAAGTGATATGCACTCGTGCATCACCGGCGCTATTGGCTCACTGCGTGGCCCATTGCACGGCGGTGCGAACGAAGCGGCGATGGAACTGATTGAGAAAATGGATAACGCTGACGATGCCGAGCAAAAATTGCTGGGTATGTTAGAGCGCAAAGAAAAGATTATGGGCTTTGGCCATGCCATTTATTCTGAGTCAGATCCGCGTAACGCTGTGATCAAAGAGTGGTCAGAAAAGCTGGCGCACGCCAATGGCGATACCAAGCTGTACGATGTATCTGTGCGCTGTGAAGCCGTAATGTGGCGTGAGAAGAAACTGTTCTGTAACGCGGACTTCTTCCATGCCTCGGCTTATAACTATATGGGCATTCCAACTAAGTTGTTTACACCGATTTTCGTGTGCAGCCGCTTAACGGGCTGGGCTGCGCATGTGATGGAGCAGCGTGCTGATAACCGGATTATCCGGCCAAGTGCGGATTATGTGGGTGTTGAGCCACGTAGCGTAAAACCGATTGCGCAAAGATAGTAAGCGTTGTAAGCAAGGTTCGGTGTAACAACATCGAACCGGATGATGCACACCAAGCCGCCGTGAATACATCCATGTAGGCTTCATTGTGGACGTCTTCCATGACGTCCACCCTTGCGGGCAGCTTTGCAGCGCAAATGCGTTCCAGACGCATTTGTCAGGCATCCATGCCTTCGAGACTTGGTTTAGCATCATCCGGTTCTCGTCCTTGCCAGACCACATTTAATTCAGCCTTTGCTATGCAGACAGAGACCAACCATGAATAGCCAATACCGCAAAAATTTACCTGGTACCCAGCTCGACTACTTTGACGCCCGCGAAGCGGTAGACGCCATTGAGCCGGGCGCTTATGCCAAATTACCTTACACCTCACGCGTGCATGCGGAAAACTTAGTACGCCGCTGCGATCCGGCGTTGTTGCCAGATGCGCTAAAACAGCTGATTTACCGCAAGCGCGATATCGATTTCCCGTGGTTTCCGGCCCGCGTAGTGTGCCACGATATTTTAGGCCAAACCGCGCTGGTTGATTTAGCCGGACTGCGTGATGCTATCGCCGAAAAGGGCGGTGATCCGGCCAAAGTGAACCCAGTGGTGCCAACCCAGTTGATTGTCGACCACTCATTGGCAGTAGAGCATGCCGGTTTTGAAAAAGATGCTTTTGCCAAGAACCGCGCTATTGAAGACCGCCGTAATGACGATCGTTTCCACTTTATTAACTGGACCAAAAAAGCCTTTAAAAATGTGGATGTGATCCCGCCGGGTAACGGCATTATGCACCAGATTAACTTAGAGCGGATGTCGCCGGTGATCCATGCTAAAGACGGCGTGGCGTTTCCGGATACCTTAGTGGGTACCGACAGCCATACGCCGCATGTTGATGCATTAGGCGTAATCGCCATTGGCGTGGGTGGCTTAGAAGCGGAAAGCGTAATGCTTGGCCGTGCCAGTTGGATGCGCCTGCCGGATATTATTGGCGTAGAGCTAACCGGTAAAGCGCAGCCTGGTATTATGGCCACCGATATTGTGCTGGCGTTAACCGAATTTTTGCGTAAAGAAAAAGTGGTATCAAGCTACTTGGAATTCTTTGGTGAAGGTGCCGATAGCCTGAGTTTAGGTGATCGGGCAACGATATCCAACATGACCCCAGAATACGGTGCAACTGCGGCCATGTTCTCGATTGATCAGCAAACGCTAGATTACTTAACGCTGACAGGGCGCGAGAGTGTGCAGGTTAAATTGGTAGAAACCTATGCCAAAGCCGCTGGCCTGTGGAGCGAGAGCTTAAAAACCGCCGAATACGAGCGGGTACTACACTTTGATTTATCCAGTGTTGGCCGCACTATGGCTGGCCCATCTAACCCGCATGCTCGCTTGTCGACCAGCGATTTAACCGCTAAAGGCATTGCCGGTAAGTACGAAATTGAAGAGGGTAAAATGCCAGATGGCGCGGTAATTATCGCCGCCATTACCAGCTGTACCAATACCTCGAACCCGCGCAACGTGATTGCCGCAGGTTTGCTGGCGCGTAATGCCAATAAACTCGGTTTAAGCCGCAAACCCTGGGTAAAAACCTCGCTGGCGCCTGGCTCAAAAGCCGTGCAATTGTATTTGGAAGAAGGCCAATTACTGTCTGAACTCGAACAGCTTGGCTTTGGTATTGTCGCCTTTGCTTGTACCACCTGTAATGGTATGAGCGGTGCGCTGGATCCGGTAATTCAGCAAGAAATTATTGATCGCGATCTGTATGCCACAGCGGTGTTATCGGGTAACCGTAACTTTGATGGTCGTATTCACCCTTATGCCAAACAAGCGTTTTTAGCCTCACCGGCGCTAGTTGTCGCCTATGCCATTGCCGGTACCATCCGGTTTGATATCGAAAAAGATGTGCTGGGTTACCATGAGGGTAAAGCCATTACCTTAAAAGATATTTGGCCAAGCGATGCGGAAATTGATGCGGTAGTGGCGCAAAGCGTAAAACCGGAGCAGTTCCGTAAAGTGTACGAGCCGATGTTTGCGCTGGAAGTGGATTATGGTGACAAAGTAACACCACTGTACGATTGGCGGCCACAAAGTACCTATATTCGCCGACCACCGTATTGGGAAGGCGCGCTGGCGGGCGAGCGCAGCTTAAGCGGCATGCGACCTCTGGCGATTTTGCCGGATAATATTACTACCGACCATTTATCACCGTCGAATGCCATTATGCTGGACAGCGCCGCCGGTGAATACTTGCATAAAATGGGCTTGCCAGAAGAAGATTTTAACTCTTATGCCACGCACCGCGGCGATCACTTAACTGCGCAGCGCGCCACCTTTGCTAATCCAAAACTGTTTAACGAAATGGTGCTGGAAAACGGCAACGTCAAACAAGGCTCGCTGGCACGGGTAGAGCCGGAAGGTAAAGTGATGCGGATGTGGGAAGCGATTGAAACCTATATGGAACGCAAACAGCCGCTGATTATTGTGGCTGGAGCTGACTATGGTCAGGGCTCATCACGCGATTGGGCCGCCAAAGGTGTGCGCCTAGCGGGTGTAGAAGCCATTGCGGCCGAAGGCTTTGAGCGGATCCACCGTACCAACTTAATTGGGATGGGCGTATTACCGCTGGAGTTTAAGCCGGGTACTAACCGCAAAACCCTGCAGTTAGATGGCACTGAAACTTATGATGTGAAAGGCGCCCGTACACCACGCACCGATTTAACACTGGTAATTAACCGCGCTAACGGTGAAGTGGTAGAAGTGCCGGTAACCTGCCGCTTAGATACGGCGGAAGAAGTGTCGATTTATGAAGCCGGTGGTGTGCTGCAGCGCTTTGCGCAGGACTTTTTGCAAGGAGCGGTGTAATGACTGCACCACAAATTAAAGTCCCTGCGACTTATATGAGAGGAGGCACGTCGAAAGGCGTGTTCTTTAAGCTGACCGACTTACCCGCGGCTGCGCAGCAGCCGGGTAAGGCGCGGGATAACCTGCTGCTGCGAGTAATTGGCAGCCCGGATCCTTACGGTAAACATACCGATGGCATGGGCGGCGCGACCTCGAGCACCAGTAAAACGGTGATCTTAATTAAAAGCAGCAAGCCCGAGCATGATGTTGATTATCTGTTTGGCCAAGTCGCGATTGATAAGCCTTTTATCGATTGGAGTGGCAATTGCGGTAACCTGACTGCGGCGGTAGGCGCTTTTGCGATTAGCAATGGTTTGGTGGATGCTGCGCGGATCCCGCAAAATGGTCTGTGCACGGTGCGGATTTGGCAAGCCAATATTGGCAAAACCATTATTGCCCATGTGCCGATGACGGGCGGCGAAGTACAAGAAACCGGTGACTTTGAGCTCGATGGGGTAACTTTTGCGGCCGCTGAAGTGCAAATTGAGTTTCTAAACCCAGCCGCCGATGAAGGCGAGGGTGGCGGTGCCATGTTCCCGACCGGCAATTTAGTGGATGATTTAGACGTGCCTGGTATTGGTACCTTTAAAGCCACGCTGATTAATGCCGGTATTCCGACCATCTTTGTTAATGCCGCAGATATTGGCTATACCGGCACTGAACTGCAGGACGCGATAAATAGCGATGCGGTGGCGTTAGCGCGCTTTGAAACCATTCGCGCTTATGGTGCAGTAAAGATGGGTTTGATACAAGATATCAACGAAGCGGCCGCTCGTGCTCATACGCCAAAAATTGCTTTTGTCGCACCACCACAAAGTTATGTAGCGTCCAGCGGTAAAACCGTTGCTGCTAGCGAGATTGATTTGCTGGTACGGGCGTTATCAATGGGTAAATTGCACCATGCGATGATGGGCACGGCAGCAGTGGCCATTGGTACGGCTGCTGCAATACCGGGTACACTGGTAAATCTAGCTGCAGGTGGTGAGCCAAGAGAAGCAGTACGTTTTGGCCATCCGTCTGGCACCTTACGCGTTGGCGCCGCCGCCGCTGAAGTGGCTGGCCAATGGACGGTAACCAAAGCCATTATGAGCCGCAGCGCGCGGGTACTGATGGAAGGCTTTGTCAGGGTGCCGGGCGATTGTTTCTAAAAGATACCTTTGACGTTAAGTGATTTAACAGGGCGCTATTGGCGCTCTGTTTTTTTTCACAAAACGGTAATCCAGTGAGAAATTAGTGCGCTTTCCAATGAATTATAAAGGATTCAGTGGGAATGAACTGGAAAAAACATTAGTAATGATAGCGGCAGGAAATAATGGTTAATGCCTGATCAGCCACGGCATAAACTAAACGATTAGTGTCATCGATACGGCATGACCAAAAACCAGACAAGTTTTCTTTTAACGGCTCCGGCTTACCGATACCAGCAAAAGGTGAGCGTTTGGTATCGTTGATCAGCAGGTTTATGCGTTTTAACGTTTTTCTGTCCTGGGTTTGCCAGTACAGATAGTCTTGCCAGGCTTCGTCGGTCCATGCCAGAACAGTACTACTCATCCAGCAAATCCCGCTGGCTGGTATTTGCGGCTTTAAACTGCGCAATTGAGCGTTGTAAATGTTCAGCGTTAGCTGGCGAGCGCAATAAATAGACCGTTTCCATTAAACTATTGTAATAATCCAGCGACATTACTACCGCATCCTCGGCATCGCGGCGGGTAATAACCGCCGTATCAGCATCATTCACTACGGAATCCAATACCGATTTTAAATTATTGCGCGCCTCAGTAAATGACACTATTCGCATAACATGGCTCCATCTGTACAACTTGTTGAACAAGTATAGCGCCAAACCCCAACCTGTACAACTTAACGGACATATTGTTTGCGTTGCTGAATTACGATGGATTGCTAAAATACCTTACTTAGTTTCCATCTAGCGAGCCCGTTTCATGCTTTCAGTTGTTTTATAGGAGTTGCGATAGTGGGCTTTGCACAGCGTTACCTCCTTGTTTTAATACATGGGTATAAATTTGCGTGGTTTTTACATCGGAATGGCCGAGCTGCTCTTGCACGGTGCGAATATCCATTCCAGCTTGCAAAAGGTGCGTGGCGAACGAGTGGCGTAAGGTGTGGCAGCTAACGTGCTTGTCGATAGCCGCTTTGCGGGATGCGCTTTTCACCGCCTTTTGCAAACCTGACTCATCAATATGATGGCGACGCAGCAATTTAGAATCAGGATCAATACTGAGTTTGCCGGATGGAAATAAATAGTGCCAGCCGAGCTCTTTCGGCGCACTGGGGTACTTTCGTGCTAAGGCAAAAGGTAACCAAACCCCGGCATAATCTGCAGTTTCCAGATCTTGCTGATAATAAGCCTCGACCAAGGAAATTTGGCGTTTTAATGCCGGCACCAGCTCTGGCGCTAGCGTTACTCGCCGGTGTTTACCGCCTTTACCATGCCATACCATGATAGATAGGTAATCAAAATCAATGGCCGCAACCCGTAACCGCACCGCCTCCATTAACCGCAAACCGCTGCCATATAACAATTGTGCTAGAAGCAAATAGCTAGGATCGATTTCACCTAACAGACGCTTCATTTCGTCTTTAGTTAATACAACAGGTAGTTTTCTGGGCTTACTGGATTGATTAAAATTAAGGTTAAGTGACAACGGCCGCTGCAAAATCTCTTTATATAAAAAACTGAGCGCATTTAGGGCCAATGCCTGCGTTTGTACCGCAACATGCCGATTTACGGCAAGGTAAGTCAAAAATTGCTCGACATGCAGCTCAGACAAGTCCTTAGGATGCTGCTTTTTATGAAATAAAATATAAAAGCGGATCCAATGTAAATAGGTTTCAACCGTGCGCTTAGCATAACGGCGTTTGTACATCTCTTCAGTTACGAAGTCTAAAAAGGGTGATTGTGTTGGCATGTTACACCTCATAAATAAACACTGTTTAAGTATACAGTTATTTGAAAAATGTCAAGTTGCTCTTGTTAGACGGATGTTTCCGTATTTGTTACCTAGTGTTACAAAATTAATTTTATAAGGTATTGTCTGTAGTAAGTTTTGTGGTTAATGTATGACCAAGTAAATTTACAATTACGGAAAAGTCCGTTTTTAAATACGGACTTTTCCGTCGAATAAGCGTTGAACTAAGCCGCTACGCGGAGCCTTAGCATTTGCGTTAACTTCGAACC
>NZ_BMYR01000006.1 GCF_014652375.1 Alishewanella tabrizica
AGCGTGGTGGTGAGTGCGGTAGTTAATGCCGATGGCAGTTATAGCCTAGCGGGTGTGGATATTAGCGGCTTAGCGGATGGCGCCTTAACCATTACCGCGACAGCGGTGGATAATAACGGCAATCCAATCAGTGCCAATACGGGCTTAACACTGGATGCCATCGACTCGGCCATTACCTTGGCGGCAGAGCTGGCAGCAAATAATAGCTTAACGCTCTCGGGTAACACGGTGGATGTCGCGCCGGGCAGTACGGTGCAGCTGACTATTACCGATCAGTTTGGTATTAGCGTGGTGGTGAGCGCGTTAGTCAATGCCGATGGCAGCTATAGCTTGGCGGGGATTGATATTAGCGGCTTAGCGGATGGCGCTTTAACCATTACCGCGAGCGGCGTAGATAATAATGGCAATCCTATTAATGCTAATACGGCGATCAACTTAGATGCGGTCGAAGCGGCTCTGAGCGTAAACGCGACCGTGGATAACGGCGATGCGACGCTGGACATCAGCGGCAGCACCACCGATGTGGCCGAAGGCACCGTGGTGAACATCACCATTACCGATAAAAAAGGCAACACCGTGACCACCACGGCCACCGTGCTGGCGGATGGCAGCTACCTGGTTGAAAACGTGGATGTGAGCGGCCTGACCGACGGTCTGCTGACCATCAGCGCGACGGCGTTGGACAACAACGGTAACCCGGTCAACGGCAGCACCAATGGGTCTTTAGACACTACTGCTCCAACTCTTGAAATAACAACGACCGATTCAACCTTATCAGCTGGTGAATCCACCACCGTAACCTTTACCTTTAGCGAGAATGTAATTGGTTTTACTGCGGATGATATAGTCGTATCAGGAGGAGTGCTCAGTGGTTTAACTCAGGATCCAAATAACCCTAATATTTGGACGGCTACTTTTGTTGCTTCCGGCACTGCTGCAATAGCTATTTCTGTTGCTGCCGGCAGCTATACCGATGCTGCAGGAAATGCAGGTGTAGGTGATAGTGTTGGAATTAATAGCACACCTGTTGCAGTAGCTGATACCTATCAGGTTAAAGAAGATACGGAGTTAACTGGTAACGTTTTCAGTAATGATAAAGATGTTGATGGTAACACCCTGACATTAGAGTCTTTTGTTATTAATGGTGTCACTTATACACCAGGTAGTGAAGCTACCATTGCCGGCCAGGGAACGCTAATTATAGCGGCAGACGGTAATTTTACCTTTACCCCTGCTACCAACTGGAGCGGTACTTTCCCAACGATTACTTACTCTGTTATAGATGGTCAAGGGGGTGTATCAGTTGCGGATGTCAATATCACAGTAACGCCAGTTGCTGATAAGCCGGTTTTAGAGGTTACGCCAACTTTAATGAATGGTGTATCTACTTTTACCATTACGACTGGCGCAAATGGCACACTAGCGGGTAGTGGACTTTCACAAGCAGCTATTGAAAGTGCGTTAGGGCTAACAAGCGGATTCTTAGATAGCTTCAATCCTACTGGCGGGCCAGTTAATCATAACGGCAACATAAATGCAGTTGATGGTAACTTTAAGACAAATAATTACCAGCTTAAAGCGAACACAACGATTAAATTTGATTGGTCTTTTATCAACGGTGAAAATTTAAGCAGTGAAATCCAGTCAGGATTCAATGATTTTGTTCTAATGATTGTGACTGCGCCAGATGGAACAAGAACGACTACCTTGATTACTGCGTCGGAGTTACTAGGTGCAGGTGTTAACGGGGCGGGTATTGCCTCGTTTACCGCGAATCAAGATGGTAATTACAAAGTGGATTTTGTCATCCTAAATGGTTTAGATTCTGGAAAAGATTCAGGATTCACCGTAAATAATACGCAGATAGTTATTGATGGCAGTAGCTATGGTATTCCTGTGGCGTTAACAATTAATGCAGCCGTTACTGATGCGAGTGAGACCTTGCTTGTGACTATTTCAGGGTTACCTGCTGGAAGCAGTTTGTCAGCGGGTTCTAAAAATGGTGATGGTTCTTGGTCATTAACAGCGGCACAATTAAGTGGTTTATTGCTGTATCCACCAGTTGGGTTTAACGGAAATATTCAGCTTACCGTTGTTGCAACTAGCTTTGATGGCGATGATCAAGCTTCTGTGACAGCAACAATTGACGTCACTGTGAATCAAACTGTTGCAAGTAAGTCGACAAACTCGACGGCAGCAAGTTCCAATGGTTTGGCTGTTGAGAGTACTGCTAATACTGTAATGTTGTCTCAAATAAGTGAGATGTCTCCTGCGTTAGAGATATTACCAGAAGATCAATCGCAGCCAGTGATCGATGTTGTTGCGATGGTGGTGGACAGCGTACCAGAAGATCAATCGCAGCCAGTGGTTGATGTTGTTGCGATGGTGGTGGACAGCGTACCAGAAGAACAATTGCAGCCAGTGGTTGATGTTGTTGCGACGGTGGTGGACAGCGTACCAGAAGATCAATTACAGCCAGTGGTTGATGCTGTTGCGATGGTAGTGGACAGCGTACCAGAAGATCAATCGCAGCCAGTGGTCGATGTTGTTGCGATGGTAGTGGACAGCATACCAGAGGATCAATCGCAGCCAGTGGTTGATGTTGTTGCGATGGTAGTGGACAGCGTACCAGAAGATCAATCGCAGCCAGTGGTTGATGTTGTTGCGATGCTGGTGGACAGCGTACCAGAAGATCAATCGCAGCCAGTGGTCGATGTTGTTGCGATGGTAGTGGACAGCGTACCAGAAGATCAATTACAGCCAGTGGTTGACCATTTGGGCGAGCAAGACGTCTCGGTGTTAGTTGACAATTCGCAATCGTCAGAGCAAGAGGGTAATAGTGCAGTTGTAGTATCGTTAGAACAGGAACAAACATTGTTACCTATTGATCTGTTTACCGGAGAGACCACCGATATATTCAGTTGGGATTTGGCAGATAACCTAAGTGATATTGGGTCGAACGCGCCAACTGAAAGTGAAACACCAGTAACTGATCAGGCAATACTACAACTTGACGAACTGCTGAATGCGACCGATTCAGAGGGTATTATTCAAGAGTTGAGTATGGCGATAGATAGTGATGTTGGGAGCGCAACCCTGTTACTGAATGGCCAACAAATAGCGTCTTATGATATTAATAATCTGGATCTGTCAGCCTTTGGAACACAAGATGAAGCGATTCAGTACTTATTAAATAATTCGCAGTTTAAGCTTGATGTGTAATACGGTTTAAGACGTGACAATAAACTAGGCCATCGTGGGAGGATATTCGCCCACGATGGCCTAGATTCTTTATGGTACTTAGATATGGTTCTTAGATCTTTATAACAAAGACGTTGCTAACTCGTTACACGCTCGTGTGTAAACGAACATCGATATTGCCGCGAGTTGCGTTTGAGTATGGGCATACTTGGTGGGCTGCAGCAACCAATTGCGTAGCCGTTTCATTAGCTAAACCTGGTAAATTGATATATAAATCAACGTCTAAACTAAACCCTCCTTCCACTTTACCAATACCTACTTCCGCGCGAATACTGCTGTCGGTAGGCAACGTTTGTTTGCTTTGTCCTGCAACAAATTTTAACGCGCCAATAAAGCATGCGGCATAACCTGCAGCAAATAATTGCTCTGGATTGGTTGCATCCCCTTTACCACCTAACTTTTTAGGGGCGGCAAGTTTAGTTTCTAATAAGCCGTCATCTGACTTCGCTTGGCCATCACGTCCACCCGTTGCGGTTACCACTGCTTTATAAAGAATATCCATCATTTACCTCTTGTTGGTTTAAGGTGTTTTTACTGTTGGCGTAATCATAGGCTACATTTATCTTGCGCGCAATATTATTGCGTGAAATATTTTTGTGTGTCAGCCTTTTTTGCTATAATGTCAGCCAAGCATACCGACAACGTGCACAGGCTTTAGATATTGAAATAGTCAAGCTGCGCCTTCGCGCCCTGATAATGCTGAGGATATTACATGACCAACAAAACGTTACCATTGCCGCAACAGGTTTGTTTTGCTTTATATAGCGCCAATAATGCCATGATGCGGCTGTATCGACCCTTATTACAGCCGTTAGATTTAACGTACCCGCAATATGTTGTGCTATTGGCGTTGTGGCAGCAAGATAATATTAGTTTAGGCCAATTGGGGGCAGCGACCTTGTTTGATTCGGGTTCACTCACGCCATTGGTAAGAAAATTAGAACAAAAAGGTTGGTTACAACGGCAAGCAGATGAGAAGGATGAGCGAAGTAAAAAGGTACTTTTAACCGCAGCTGGCAAAGCACTTGAAGATCAGGTTGCTGGAGTGATGCCCGCTTTACGTTGCCAAGTTGCGTTAACTGATGAACAACTACTGACATTGCGGGAGCAGGCACAACAGCTGCTTATACAGTTACAGCAACTTGAAACCTGCCGCTAACGGCAGGCTATTTTCGTTATATGTGTTTTGACAGCTTTTCTTCGACAGTATAGTGCTATTGGGCTTCCCGCTGCTACCCAACAGAATGTTTTGAACAGATTACGGCTGGAGATTGACCAGCAAACGCCCTTGGATTTGACCGGCTAACAAGGCGTGCGCCTTAGCAAGGGCATCCGAAAGCGTAATCTCTTGACTGAGTAATGCAAAGTCTGTTTCTTGTAAAAGCGACGCTAATTGTTGCCATGCGGCAATTCGAGCAGGCATTGGCTGCATTACACTATCGATACCGCACAGTGTGATACCGCGTAAAATAAAAGGGGCTACCGAAGCAGGGAAATCCATACCTTGCGCCAATCCACATGCCGCAACAACACCGCCATAACATGTCTGCGCACAAGCATTGGCAAGGGTATGACTACCTACGGAATCTACTACACCGGCCCATTGTTCTTTTGCAAGCGGTTTACCGGGTGCCGACAAGGTCTCACGACTGACAACAACGCTCGCGCCCAATTGCTTTAGATAATCAGCTGAAGTGGTTTTACCGGTAACGGCGGTAACGTGAAATCCTAAGCGAGCCAACAAGAGTACGGCAAAGCTGCCAACCCCTCCGGTGGCCCCGGTCACTAAAACAGGCCCCGCTGCAGGCGTCAAACCATGCTTTAACAACGCTTGTATACATAACATAGCGGTATATCCCGCAGTACCAATACTCATCGCTTGTTTGGCGGTTAATGGGGCAGGAATTGATTGTAACCAAGCCGCAGGTACTGCTGCACGTTGGGCCAAACCGCCCCAGTGCTTTTCACCTACACCCCAGCCGTTCAATAGCACCTGATCGCCCACTGCAAATGTAGGGCTTTTACTTTTTAGCACCGTACCAGCAAAATCAATACCGGGAACCATCGGAAACGCTCGGACTACCGGCGATTGGCCAGTTATAGCCAGTGCATCTTTGTAATTCAATGTGGAATAAGCGACCTGTACAATCACTTCAGCATCCGGTAATTGGTTATCAGTAAGCTGTTGTAAACTGGCGTGATAATCTGGGGTTTTGTCGATGACTAATGCGCTAAACATCTTAAATCCTCTTATGAATAATAACTAAGGCTAGTTTATACAACAGGTTAGCGCTATGCGACTTTGGTGGTGTTTTTCTAGCCAGTTATATTTTGTTACATCTGTTAGGTTTTCATTAAAAGCGCGACCTGTTTTAATCGTGAATAAAACAACAGCAAAGGAGCTTGTTTTGAAATATTCTTCTCTCTCACTAGCGTTACTGGTTGCCTTGGGTGTAACAAGTTGCAGCCATAAATCACATAACGAATTACCCACTGGGGTGACTCTGGTTGCGGCTAAATCGCAACAGCAAAATGAAATTAGCCTGCCCTATAAAAAATACGTTTTAGAAAACGGCTTAACAGTAATTATTCATGAAGATCAATCTGATCCTCTGGTGCATATTGATGTGACCTATCATGTAGGTTCTGCCCGTGAAGAGTTAGGTAAGTCGGGTTTTGCGCACTTCTTTGAGCATATGATGTTTCAAGGTTCCGACAATGTTGGTGCCGAAATGCATTTTAAATATGTGACGGAGGCAGGCGGTACATTAAACGGCACCACGAACAGCGATCGAACAAACTATTTTCAAACGGTACCAGTGAATCAATTAGAAAAAATGTTGTGGCTGGAATCGGATCGAATGGGCTACTTCCTAGATTCTGTGACACAGGAAAAATTTGATATTCAATTATCTACCGTTAAAAATGAACGCGGTCAGCGCGTGGATAACCAACCTTATGGCCGTTACTTTGAGCAATTATTAGGTGCCTTATACCCTTACGGTCATCCTTATTCATGGCCGGTTATTGGTCATATGGATGATTTAAATCGCGCAACAATGCCTGATTTAAAACAGTTTTTTTTGCGCTGGTACGGTCCTAACAATGCCACTCTTACTATAGGTGGTGCGGTAAAAGCAGAAGATGTTTTACCTTTGGTGCAACAATACTTTGGGACGATTCCTGCCGGTCCAGCAGTAGAAAAAATGGCAAAAGCGCCGGCTAAGCTAGATGCTGATCGGTATGTGTCGATGGAAGACAATGTACATTTACCTTTAATTAGTATGACGTTTCCAACCGTATACGCCGGTCATCCAGATGAAGCGCCGTTAGATATTTTGGCAGATATTTTAGGTAATGGTAACAATTCGTTGCTGTATCAAAGTTTAGTGCGACCGCAAATTGCGGTAAATGCCTCGGCGGGGCATCGCTGTATGGAATTGGCGTGTACCTTTAGCTTAAGCGCTTTGCCACACCCAGCGTCGGGTAAAAATTTAGCAGATATTGAACAATTACTGCGTCAAAACTTAAAACAGGTAGCTGAGCGTGGCGTTAAACCAGACGATTTAGCTCGCGCCAAAACGCGCGTAGAAGCGCGCAGTATCTTTGGTTTGCAAAGTGTCGCTGGTAAAGTTAGTCAACTGGCCTATAACGAAATTTTCTTCGGTGAGCCAGATCGTATCGCCAGCCTATTAGCGGCATATGAAGCGGTAACAGCAGACGATGTGATGCGTGTTTACCAGCAATATGTACAAAACAGCCCCGCCGTGATTAGCAGTGTTGTACCTCGCGGTAAAAAAGAATTAATTGCAGCGGCGGATAATTTCACTCCGCAGCAATTTGATCCGGCAACGGCGCAGGCGTCAGCAGAGTTGCCAATGCGTTATGCAACACAAACCTTCGATCGCAAAGTGGTACCTCAAGCAGGGGCCAATCCGGCTATCGTATTGCCAGAGACTTGGACAACGCAATTAGAAAACGGTATAGCCGTGTTAGGTGCGATCAGTGACGAAACGCCTACCACGTCTATTTTACTCCGGATCCCTGCAGGCAGTTTTCAAAACACCGTTGAACAGGTGGGCACTGCCGCGATGCTGGCATCGCTACTAAATGAAAGCACGGAGAATTACAGTACAGAGCAAATGAGTATGGCGTTGGAGCTGCTGGGCAGTTCGGTATCTTTTAGTGCTGCTGATAATGAGCTAAATGTGTTTATCAGCAGTTTAAGCCGAAATCTGCCGCAAACTCTGGCGTTGGTGCAAGAGAAGTTATTAAGACCCGCATTTAAGGAAGAAGATTTTAACCGCTTAAAGCAGCAACGTTTACAGTCTTTAGCCCAGGCACAGAAAAATGCGAGTTATTTAGCGGATCAGGCAGTACGACAGCTTATGTTTGGCGATACCATTGCTGGACAACCTGGTGCCGGTACAGAGCAAAGCCTGCAAGCTATGACGTTAGCACAGGTGCAAGCGTTTTATCAGGCTTATGTTAAGCCAGAGGGCGCACAGTTAGTTGCCGTGTCGGACTTGCCACAAGCTCAGTTACAACCTTTATTAGCGCAAATTGCACCGCAATGGCAAGGTAAAGCGCCTGAGCTGAAACTGGCATTACCCGCGCCTACAATTCAAGCTGGAGCGATTTACTTAGTACATAAAGATCAATCACCACAATCAGAAATTCGTATTGTGCGCCGAGCGATGCCTCGCGATTTAACAGGAGATTTTTATCGTGCAGGTTTGATGAATTTCACCTTGGGGGGTAATTTCAATAGCCGTATAAACCTAAACTTGCGGGAAGATAAAGGCTATACCTATGGTGCCCGAAGTGGGTTTGGTGGTGATCAACAGGTTGGGCTATTTACCGCCAGTGCCGCAGTGCGTGCCGATGTTACTCGGGAATCTATTACGGAGTTTTTAAACGAGCTTAACACCTATCAGCAAACGGGGATGACAGCAGAAGAGCTGAGCTTTATGCGCAGCGCCGTCAATCAATCTGAAGCCTTACGGTATGAAACGCCAAACGCTAAATTAGGGTTTATGGCGCAAATGCTGGAATTTAAGGTTGGGCCAGAGTTTACTCGCGAGCGAAATAGTGTGTTACAACAAACGTCATTAGCAGAGCTAAATGCCTTAGCCACGCAGTATTTATCGCCTGCAGAGATGGTCATAGTGGTAGTGGGCGAGGCAGATAAATTAAAGCCTGAGTTAGCCAAACTAAACTTACCCATTATTGATTTGACGTTATAACCCTCGCGCGATAAAAGTTGCTTAACACAACTCGCGTAAGGTAATCAACATAATCAAACCCTGGTGTATAACCAGGGTTTTTTATATGGCGTGCTTTAGATAACAGGCGTAATAAACAAACAGGTGTTATAAAAATCGTTGTACGTAAGAACAGGAAGCCGTAATCGATAAGCCCGTTTGTCGCGCCCACGCGAGACCATGTCGCACCAGTTGTTCGGCAAGGCCTTTACCGCGAAATTCTGGCGGGACAAAGGTGTGACAAAAATTAATGGTATTGCCAGTAATTTGATAGTCTAAAACTGCACTCGCATTGGCCATGCTAAGAACAAAGCGGCGTTCTGTTGTTAGATGAGTAATCAGGGTATCACTCATGGCGTATCATCCAGCCAAGGTGTCTCGGGTAATAGGGCTAAATGCGCGATGTAGCGTTCTAAATTAAAGCTTTGTTGTTGCTCAACCACCGCAAACATCTCTGGCGCTAAGGCACAAGCCATCAATTCTAGTGCGGCTTCTCGGCTATGGCCGGTCATGCGTAAACGCATCAGCGTTGCGGTAACTTCTTTAGGGTAATTATCGGCAAGTTGATTTTCCAGTACCTCAATTAAGGTGTCTTGATCCGTTAGCTCGTGGTCTTGCATGGTAATGGCCTTGGTTAGTGCTTAAAAGCTGATTAGGGTGATGCATCCGTAAGTTGCTTAGGCTAAGCTAGCGCGCAGGAAATAACAATAAACAAGAACGATTATGCAACAAGTTTTAACCGGATGGCGTGGGCGTGTGCAAGCACTTGGGCCCGGTGTATTAATGGCAACTGCCGCAGTTGGGGGATCGCACTTGGTTGCCTCCACGCAAGCGGGTGCCTTATTTGGCTGGCAATTACTGTGGCTTATAATCGTAGTTAATGTATTGAAGTATCCCTTTTTCCGGTTTGGGGTGCAGTATACGTTAGAGCATAACGTGTCTTTAGTTGAAGGATATTGGCGTAAAGGTAAGCCGTATTTTTACAGTTTCGTTTTGCTTAATATCGTTGCGGCGATCGTTAATACGGCAGGTGTGCTGATTTTGACCGCAGCGCTCTTGCAGTATGCTTTACCATGGTCTTTATCGATCATAAGTTTATGTTGGTTAATTTTAGCTGCCTGCTTGCTCATTATATTGTTAGGGCACTATCAGGCCTTAGATAACGTGGCCAAGCTGATCATGTTATTGCTCACTATTACCACGGTGGTTGCCGCATTGATCGCAGCAAAAAATGGGGCGATGGCGCCAGTCGATTTTGTAGGGCAATCGCCATGGCAGCTGGCTATGCTAGGGTTTTTAGTCGCGTTAATGGGCTGGATGCCCGCACCTATAGAAATATCGGCCATTAGCTCATTATGGTTAAAAGCAAAACAACAGCGCCATACAGTAACGCCGGCACAAGGACTGTTTGATTTTAATCTAGGTTACTGGCTAACGGCGGCGCTGGCGTGTGTTTTTGTATCGTTGGGGGCATTAGTGCAATATGGTAGTGAACAGCCGATCGCCCTCGCGGGTGCTGCATTTGCGCAGCAGTTAGTTAATATGTATGGCAGCACAATAGGGGAATGGGCAAAACCGCTCGTGTCACTGATTGCGTTTTTGTGTATGTTTGGTACCACGCTAACGGTATTAGATGGTTATGCGCGTACGCTAGATGAATCTGGCCGCTTGCTTGGTTTATATACCCGAGCTACCCGCTGGCGTTTTCCAAGCCTGTTATTGCTCCAGGCATTCAGTGGTATGGCAATGATTGTATTTTTCCGTTCGGCAATAGGTCCGATGTTAACTTTTGCGATGACGCTAGCGTTTCTCACAACCCCCGTATTTGCGTGGTTAAATTTTAGTTTGATGCGTGGCGGAAATAAACCGGGTTTATCAAAAAGGTTAACCCTGCTTAGTTGGCTAGGATTAGCCTATTTGATTGGTTTTGCAGTGGTATTTTTGGTGTGGTATCTCTATCAGGTCTAGCAAGATATGCCGGTTTATTTAACCGTTCTGCTACCAAACACTCGAGGGTGTTTGATAGCAGATAATGAGCTTACATGGCGAGCGTTTTATCGCCACGCGCAATACCTGATACACCACTGCGCACAACTTCTAGGATTTGTGAGCCGGTAAGCGCCTGAATAAACGCATCCAATTTATCACTGGTGCCGACAAGCTGCACGGTGTAGGTGCTGGCGGACACATCGACAATTTGCCCACGGAAGATATCCGCGCAGCGTTTCACTTCATCACGTTGTTCGCCAATCGCTTTAACCTTTACCAGCATTAGCTCACGCTCGATATGGGCAGATTCACTGAGATCAGTAAGTTTAACAACTTCAATTAATTTATGAAGTTGTTTGGTAATTTGCTCAATAACCTGATCATTGCCATGCGTAACTAAGGTGAGCCGAGACAGCGTTGCATCTTCAGTGGGTGCCACGGTGAGTGAATCAATGTTGTAGCCGCGTTGCGCGAATAATCCTACTAAACGGGCCAGCGCACCTGATTCGTTTTCTAGCAAAACAGAAATAATATGTCGCATGTTAAGTCCTCTCTGTCTTACTTAAAAACATATCATTCATGGCACCACCTGGAATTTGCATTGGGTAAACATGTTCTTTCGGATCGATATGAATATCTAAAAATACCAATTGATCTTTTAATGCAAAAGCGCGCTCTAGGGCAGGTTGCAATTCTTCTGGTGTTGTTACGCGAATGCCCACATGGCCATAGGCTTCGGCCAATTTAATAAAGTCGGGCAGAGAGTCCATGTAAGAGCTGGCGTAACGGGATTCATAGTTCATATCTTGCCATTGCTTCACCATGCCAAGATAGCCGTTATTTAAGTTGATGATTTTTACGCCTAGCCCATATTGTTTACAGGTCGAAAGCTCCTGAATATTCATTTGAATAGAGCCTTCGCCTGTGACACAGATCACATCATCATCCGGGAAATTAAGTTTTACGCCCATTGCAGCGGGTAAACCAAACCCCATAGTGCCTAAGCCACCAGAATTGATCCAACGATTGGGTTTATTGAATTTATAGTATTGTGCTGCAAACATTTGATGTTGACCCACATCGCTACAAACAAATGCATTACCTTTGGTGATTTTACTCACTTGTTCAATAACATATTGCGGTTTTAGCAGCGGTGTTTGCGTATCATAGCGGCCACCATGAACGGCGCGCCATGCGTTGATTTGTTGCCACCATTGCTCTAGGGCGCTTGCATCAAGTTTTTTCTTTTTCTGTTTAACAATGCTTAGCATTTCTTCCAGCACGGGTTGCACCAAGCCTACAATAGGGATGTGCGCATTGACAGTCTTGGAGATACTGGCTGGATCCACATCAATATGGATAATTGTGGCATCTGGACAGAATTTTTTGGTGCTATTGGTGACGCGATCGTCAAAGCGTGCACCTACTGCCAAAATAACATCAGCATTATGCATGGTGTGGTTGGCTTCATAGCTACCGTGCATACCTAACATACCGATAAACTGTGGATCGTCTCCGGGATAGGCACCAAGGCCCATTAAGGTATTGGTGACAGGCAAATTAAGATATTGAGCCAGTTCAGTTAGTTCTGCCGAACCACCGCCCATGATCACGCCGCCACCGGCATAAAGAATCGGTTTTTTAGCGGCAAGTAATGCGGTAACCGCTTTCTTAATTTGGCCACTATGGCCTTTTAATTTCGGCTGATAAGAGCGTAATTTAACCTCGTCCGGATAATGATAAGGAAATTTGACGCTTGGTAGGGTCATATCTTTCGGAATATCCAATACGACTGGGCCTGGCCGACCGCTTTGTGCAATATAAAAGGCTTTTTTGATTAAATAGGGAATGTCTTCGGGCCGGCGCACCGACATGTTGTGTTTAACGATCGGTCTGGAAATCCCCAGCATATCGGTTTCTTGAAACGCGTCGCCACCAATAAGATGACTCATTACCTGACCCGTTAAGACGACCATTGGAATAGAATCCATATAGGCGGTAGCAATACCGGTGACCGCATTGGTAGCACCCGGACCAGAGGTGACCAGTACGACACCCGCTTTACCGGTAGCACGTGCATAGGCATCGGCCATATGGGTAGCGGCTTGCTCGTGGCGAACAAGCACATGCTTTACTTGCGTTTGCTGAAATAGCGCATCGTAGATATGCAGGACTGCACCGCCAGGGTAGCCGTAGACATATTCTACCCCTTCATCGGCTAGCGCCCGAATAATCATCGCCGCGCCCGATAACATCTCGGCTTGTTTTGATTGGCTTGTCATAGTGTTGTCTCATCGTTGGCTGAGGTAAAAGCAGGGCGCAAAAATTTGGCGCATAAAACCTGCTGACAGCCCTATTTAGGCTCTCTGTTGTGCTACGTGGACTGGTCTGCGAAATGCAGTGCTCACTGCTATTTCGGGCGCGATGGTTGTTGCTCTAATGGCTTTTTTTGCTGCGCAAAGCTAATTTACGGCAACTCCTTTCGAAAGTCGATGCCTTTTTACGGTTTTTAGCCGTCTTTACCGCTTTGAAATTGCGAATGGCGCCACCATAGTAAGCAAGATAATTGGTTAAATGGATCCGTGTTATGTCAAACAGGTTAAACCCCATTGTGGCTGTTACCATGATGAATGCGCGTGAGGTGTTAGATCGCTCCACCCAGCAGCTCGTATTGTTTCAATTTTGGTCTGCTCGCAGTGCCGCATGCCAACAGTTGTCGCCTATTTTAGAAAAAATTGTGCAGCAATATCCCGAGCAATTATGTTTAGCAAAAGTGGATTGTGATCAGGAACAGGATTTAGCCATTCAATTTGGTGTGCAATCCTTACCTACGGTGATGATGATTAAAGAGGGGCGGCCTGTTGACGGTTTTGCTGGCGTTGAAAGTGAACAACAAATTCTGCAACGATTGGCTGCGTATTTGCCGAAACCCGAAGATGATTTAATTGCTAAAGCACAACTGGCGCTTACCGCTGGCAAGGCCGTAGAAGCCTATCCCCTTTTAGCCGAAGCATTAGCTCTAGCGCCTAGTCGGGTGGATATAAAACTGTGGCTTGCAGATACTGCGGTTGTTTTAGGGCAGTTAAGTCAAGCTGAGAAACTCTTAGCCGACATCGGTTTAGCAGATCAAGACGCACAATTTAAAGCGGTATTAGCGAAACTTGAGCTGGCACAACAAGCCACTAATACGCCAGAAATTCAGGCTTTAGAGGTGCAATTAGCCGCAGCGCCCAGCGACAATTTACTCAAAGAGCAATTAGCGGTTCAGTATCAGGCGGTGTTGCGCTCAGAAGACGCTTTAGCGTTATTACTGCAAATTTTGCAGCACGATCTGAATTTTGGACAAAGCAAAAAAATCTATTTAGATATTCTTGCGGCGTTACCCAAAGGTGATGCGGTGGCATTGCAATACCGGCGTAAACTGTATGCCTTGTTGTACTAAGCATTCAGTTTTTCTCGCCGCGAATGACCTAAAGCATGGCTAATATCCTAACAGGCGATGCCATTGCCTCGCTGTTCTTTGACGTTGCCGCCTTGCTTAAGCGTTACGAAGCGTATTGGCGGCTGCATCCTATGGGTATAAAAACCTTGCCTTGGCAGCCTGCGCTAAATGCACAACTATCATCTTTAACCTTAGCTGAGCTTAGCGCTCTAGACCAATCACCACAATTGCAAGCAGCATGTTTTCGACATTTTTTTCCAGCGTTATTTGAACTGCCCTTTTTTTGGCATGCGGATAGCGCAGCACCACCCGTCACTTGGCCGTTTTGGTTGAGTAACGGTATCGCAGGGCGTAAATTAGAACAAATTCAACAGTTTTGTCAGTTTTTGCCAGTAGGCGATTTGCCTATACTGGAGTGGTGTGCTGGGAAAGGTCATTTAGGGCGTCTATTGGCCGCAGCCGGAACACAATCGGTAACCAGTATTGAATGGCAGCCCGCGCTTTGCCAAGACGGTGAGCAATTGGCAACGCGTTTTGGTCTGCAACAGCGTTTTGTGCAAGCGGATGTATTAAGTCCGGCTGGGCAGGCTGTTTTAACACCAGCACAGCAAGTGGTGGCATTGCATGCATGTGGAGAGTTACATCTTGCGCTCTTAAGGTCAGCGAGCCAGATAGGATGCCAGCAGTTGCACGTGTCTCCATGTTGTTATCATCTGATCTCCCATGATACCTATGTGCCGTTATCCCGAATCGCGCAAGCTTCGGATCTTGCGTTAACGCGGCAAGAATTAAAGCTCGCAGTACAAGGTCAAGTCACCGCTGGCGAACGCATAGCACGCTTGCGAGAAATCGAAGTAAGCTGGCGTTTAGCTTATGATGCGCTTAGGGCACATATCAGCGGTGAGCCAGCTTATCAGCCGCTGCCCTCATTACCCAAACACTGGTTTAGTGGTGCCTTTACGGACTTTATTCAGTTTGCTGCGGCACAACAACACCTTGTGCTACCGACTGATATCGATTTTGAGTCTTATCATCAGCAAGGTCAGCAAGCGTACTTACGATTACAACAGCTTGATGCCGTGCGGCATTTATTTCGTCGGCCATTAGAATTATATTTGGTATTAGATCGCGCTTTGTTTTTACAGCAGCAAGGTTATGAGGTCTGCGTTAGGGCGTTTTGTGATTATGAGCTGACACCACGCAATTTGTGCTTGCATGCAACGTTAGCTACAAAAGCGTCTATTAAAGCATGCTAATTAAGCTTTTCTAATAAGAGTGTGCTATGTTGAATTAATCAACAATCGTGATGTATCACAGGTGTAAAATGCAGGATGAGCTGTTTCAATTTGCTGCAGAGTCTACAGAACTTACCCTACCTAAAGCGATCTTGCCCGCACTTAAACTATTAGTGGTGGATGACGACAGTGATGTTCACACTGTCACGGAGTTACTGTTAAGAGATCTGACTTTTGATGGTCACCGTTTACACCTGTTGCATGCTTACTCTAGCGCTGAAGCCTTTGCTGTACTGCAAAATACCCCAGATATTGCGATTTTACTGTTAGATGTAGTGATGGAATCGGATGATGCTGGGCTAAAATTAGTACAGCAGATCAGAGAAACCTTACATCGTAAAAAAATTCGGATCATTCTAAGAACGGGCCAGCCTGGTTACGCACCTGAGCTAACTACCATTGCAAATTTTGATATCAATGATTATAAAACGAAAACGGAGTTAACGCGTGAACGGCTATATACGTGTTTGATGGCGGCGGCTCGAAGCTATTTACAGCTGGCACAGCTAGAGCAACTGGCTTACGAAGATCATCTTACCGGATTGAATAACCGCAATGGTTTATTAAAAGCCATGGAAATTGCTGCCGCAGGTGGCCAAGTTCACACCTTACTACTACTCGACTTAGATCATTTTTCCATGCTAAACGACAGCTTTGGCAATGAGCTCGCCGATCAATTTTTACAGCAAGTGGCGCAACGGCTTAAGGCTATCCCTTCAAGCATTACTGCTGCCCGATTGGCCGCCGATAAATTTGCGGTATTAAGCCATGCGCCCATTAGTTTAAGTGAGCAACTGTGTCGCGAGTATCTTTCAGAAACTCCTTTGCTAGTTGATGGTATCTCGCAAGACGTGAGCTTTTGTTTAGGCATCGCCACGACGCATCCTGACATTAGTCCGTCTGAAAATCTCTCGCATGCTTACATGGCGCTTAAACGGGCCAAGAATGCCGGTATTCGTCAAACAGTGGTATTTAATGATGCCATGGTAGAAGCCTTACGTGAGCGTGTGGGGCTGATTTCATCATTAAATCGAGGCATGGAATTAGCGCAGTTGTATGTTGCTTATCAACCACAGTTTCATTTGGCTACGAAAGTAGTTATTGGTGTAGAGGCTCTGGCACGGTGGGTAGATGATAGTGGACGACATGTTTCGCCAGCCATTTTTATTGAATTAGCCGAGCAAGCGGGTTTAATCCATCGTTTAGGGCATATTGTGTTGGTTAAGGCTTTAAACGAGACAAAATTTTTATGTTCACTTATCAAAAACTTTCGTTTAGCCGTCAATGTATCCAGCATACAGTTTAAGCATCCTGATTTTTTAGAGCAGATTTTTGCGGCGTTAGCGGAAACCGATTTTCCTGCCAAACACCTAGAAATCGAATTAACCGAGTCTGCCACGATGGATTTTTCTGCCGATACCGAGTTTAAGTTGTCGAAATTACGTGAGGCCGGCATTGCGTTAGCCATCGACGATTTTGGCACAGGGTTTTCATCACTGGCTTATTTAGAAAAGTTACAAGCCAATTGCCTGAAAATTGATAAAAGCTTTGTGGATAATATTGTAGAAACCGGTTCTGGCCTGCGAATTGTGCAAACTATTCTGGCGCTTGGGCATAAGTTAACGATGCGCGTTTTAGCTGAAGGTATTGAAGATCCCCGGCAATTGGCCGCGCTAATTGAGATGGGGTGTGACGAAGGACAAGGCTATTTATTGGCAAAACCAATGAAAATGCAGGTGTTACAAGAGTGGCCGCCGATTAAACAGCTTTTATTAGCACAATAAAGGCCGATTGATGTCAGGGCAACTGCGTAAAAATTTACTTATATCAACCGTGTTTTTGTTGATGTCTTTTGGTGGCATGCTGCTTATTGCTATCTATTTATTACAACAAGCTAGTATTCAAAGTTCCCGTGATGCCTGGGCACAAGCGCAAAGCTCTATTGAATTTCAATTATTATTAAATGCCGAAAATATCAGTAACAACATCAAAAATCATATTCAACGCGCAGTAGAAACGCCCGAGTTATTAGCGTTGATGGCGAGTAAAACCGTTGAAAAGTCTGAACAACTTTCTCGTACGCAGTTAAAAACCTTAGTTGCCGAAGCGTTAAGGGCGAATCCTGTTGTAAACTCTGTGTATATGCATTTTCAGCCTAATGCCTATGATGGCGAGGATGACGCTAATCGGGGCGATTATCGGCATAGTTCGGAGCAGGGAACATTAGAAATTTATTGGGTGAAACACGCCGATGGTTTGCACTTTTATCCAATAGCCGATGGCAATTTTAAATATCAGCAGCAACTTGATGCCTACGGACAGAGCGAGTCGGAATGGTATAACTGCCCGAGCCAGACTCGACAAAACTGTATTACCGAACCATTTTGGTGGGAGCTGCAAGACCTTATAAACGTGCAACTTATGTCGGTAACTGTGCCTATTATTGCCAATAATGCGTTTTTAGGTATCGCTGGGGTAGATTTAAATATGCCCGAGTTTAATGCCGCCATTACCGCGTTTGTGCGGCCCCTCTATGGTGGGAATGTCCGCTTTTACTTGCTAACCGACAGTGCGCGCCTCTTAGCGGCAAACGACTATCCCGAGCGAGTGGGCGAGTCACTGCAAGATGTCGATGCTGCGATTTCCACCCTATTTAACACACCTAGCCAGCGTACTTTTGTGCAAGGTGAGCAGGGTTATCTTATTGAGCGTTTGTCACTGACTATTTTAAACAAGCAATGGCACATGCTGTTATTGATCCCAGAACAGGAAGCATTAACCGAATTTACGCAAGCAAGAGCCGATTTCACGCGATTAAGTGTGCGCAATATGGCGGGATTGATTCTCAGTTCAGGATTACTGATCTTACTCACGATGGCGATTGCTCTGAAATATTTGCATAAACGTGAGCGTTTGTTAAGCCAAAGTCAGGCAGAACTAGAGCTTATTCTCCGTGCTGCGCCAACGCCAATTTCGGTAGGTTATTTGGTTCACGACAAGGTGATCTTGCACAAAGTAAATCAAGCATGGCTAGATAAATTTGGTTACTCGGATCAGCAAATTGCACTGAACACTTTTTCAGATGCATTGCTATGGAGTTCTGCAGCCGATCACACGCGCCTAATGCAGCAAATACGCCAAGAAGGGCAAGTGACTGCCTTTGTCGTGTGGTTAACACGGCGAGATGGCTCCGCGTTTTTGGGCGAGATTTCTGCTACCGTGGTACAAACCGACGATGAAACATTGTTGGTTACGGTATATGACGATATTAGTGATCATTATGCGCTACAGGGGCAATTACTGGCGATTAATGATCAATTAGAACAGCGTGTTGATCAGCGTACGCAACAGTTACAACATACCATCAACACGCTTGAGTTAACTAAGCAAGAGCTGATTCAATCTGAAAAGTTAGCGGCACTAGGCAATTTGGTCGCGGGTATTGCTCATGAGTTAAATACGCCGGTTGGGAATGCGGTGCTGGCGGCGTCACGACTTAAATCAGATTATCAACACTTAGTAGCCAAAACTGCGGTAGGGTTAACGAAAAAGGATTTTGAGCAGTTTTTGGCCGATGGCCAAGACAGCACGGCTATTCTTGATAGAAACTTACTCCGTGCTGCCGAATTGATTCGTAGCTTTAAACAAGTTGCGATTGATCAAACCTCATTGCAACGGCGGACCGCCTTCGTGCACGAGATCCTTGATGACGTATTGTTGATGTTACAACCCAGTATTCGCAAAAGTGGTCATAGTGTAACGTTACAGCAGCCCGACCAACCTATATTGATTGAAAGTTATCCTGGGCCATTAGAGCAAGTATTAATTAATTTGGTACAAAATGCCTTAATACACGCCTTCGATCAGCCGGGGGGGCAAGTTACTATTACGGTGAGCCAGTTAGATCAAACCCTCATGCTAAGCGTGGCAGATAATGGCAAAGGGATACCTTTAGCGATTCAACCGAAAATATTTGAGCCTTTTTTTACCACCCGATTAGGGCAAGGTGGCTCAGGATTGGGCTTGAGTTTGGCGCATAATATGGTAACGGGTATTTTAAAAGGGCAGTTGCGCGTAGAGAGTATGCCAGGAGAAGGCAGTCGTTTTTGGGTAACCATGCCGCGCGTCACTCCTGAGCAATATCTGAGCAATAAAGAGGGCTAACGCGCGGCGTTGTTTGCTGCGGCACTGCAGAACGGAACGTTAATGAAAAGATTCACGTTCAGCATGTGAGGGGCTCACCAATAGGGGAGAACTCTGTTGCTGATAGTATTGGCTGATATACGCATCTTTTAATTGCCAGCGTTGGTTAAGCCATTGCTGAAAATTTTCGCGAAACGCGGCATCATTAAAATAATCTCCAATCACCTCATGGTTCACGGCTAATACGTCGGCATGAATAACCACTTTGGTGAGACGACCCATCAGCATATCTAGTGCGACATGGCCTTGGTTCTCGGGATAGATTAAGGTGATATCCAAAATCGCGTTAAATTGCTCACCCATACTGGCCAGGGTAAAGGCGATACCGCCGGCTTTGGGAGGTAACAAATGTTGGAAAGGACTGTGTTTAGCCCGTTGTTTTTCGGCAGTACAACGACTGCCTTCAACAAAGTTAATAATGGTAGTAGGCGTATATTGAAATTTTGCACAAGATTGCCGTGTGGTTTCAATATCTTTGCCTTTTAAATGCGGTTTTTTAGCAATTTTGGCAGCGCTATAGCGTTTCATGTAGGGCATATCGAGCGCCCAACAGCCCGTTCCCAAAAAAGGTATCCACTTAAGCTGATCTTTTAAAAAGAATTTTGGCTCGGGGATCAGCGGGTAAGCAAAGGTACTGACAACTGGAATATCTACCCAGCTTTTATGATTGGCAATCAGCAAATACCAGCTGTCTTTGTCTAAATGTTGTTGACCACTAATTTGCCAATCAATCTGGTTAAACAAGTTCATTAAAAACGTATTCACCGCTGTCCAACCGCGGTAGCAGCGACGGCCGAGAGCCGCAATCCTTTTGTGTGCGGCTGGCAATGGCAGCAACAGTTTCAACAAGCCAAGGGGAGTAACGAGTATTCCCCAAAACGCTAAATTTAATGCAAATAAGCTGAAGCTTAAAGGTAACAGTAAAAAACCGGGCAAAAAGCTTAGCATCGTTGACACACTCCGTTATTGGTCAGCGCGGGTTTGTAGTGCGGCCAATTGCCGATCTTTATCGGTCCACAATTGGTTAAGCCACTGTTGAAAACGTTCACGGTAAACCTGATCGTTATAATCGCCGATCAACTCTTTACCTATTGGTAAAACGTTAATATTAACTGTTATAGCATGAACTTTACCGGAAATGTAATCCCAAAATGAAGGAATTCCTTGCGGATAATGAATAGTGACATCCAGTAATTTATGTAATTGTTCACCCATAGTGCCAAGGACAAAGGCGGTGCCACCGGCTTTAGGTTTCAATAAATACTGTAACGGTGACTGTTGTTCAGCATGCTTGGCAGGCGTAAAACGGGTGCCTTCTACAAAATTCATGATGGATACCGGCTTAAAACGAAATTTCTCGCAGGCTTTGCGCGTGGTCGCAATATCTTTACCTTTCAACTCTGGGCGTTTTTTTAACAGTTGTTGGCTGTAGCGCTTCATAAAGGGGAAATCGAGAGCCCACCAACATAGCCCCATGAACGGCACATATAAGAGTTCTTTTTTTAAGAAAAATTTAATAAAAGGAATTTTACGATTAAATATATTTTGTAAGATCAGAATGTCTGCCCAAGATTGATGATTAGCAATAATCAAGTACCAATCTTTGCGTGACAGCGTTTCAAGCCCTTCAATACGCCATTTAATAGAGGTAAAGAGCTGCGTCGTAAGATTATTTAAACTTATCCAAGCAACAGCGATGGCATCGACCAAATAGCTCATCCAAGCTTGCCAGCGAGTGATTGGCAACAACTTTAAAATGGCCAACAACATTAACGGCACAAACCAAAACAAGGTATTAATGATATACAGTAGTAAGGATAAAACGCCCTTAAGTGGGCTGGGTAACCATCGTAACATAACGCACTCATCTCATTTTATGGTAGTAGAACGACCATGCAAATAATGGAGGTGTTATGGCTAACACCTCCGATCAGTGCTTATTTTAGCTTAATCTTCGAAATAGGTGTAACCATAAACGCCAGCTTTTAATTCATCCAGCATTTCATCCTTACGGCTATCCAGCATATCCAGTTTTGCCAATTGTTTGGTGTAAGAGGCAATAAGCTTCTTAGCATCAAATTGCACATAACGCAGTACATCTGCAACCGTATCGCCTTTGATGATATTGGTCAGTTTGTAGCTGCCATCTTCTGTTAGCTCAACGTGAACAGAATCGGTGTCACCAAACAAGTTGTGTAAATCACCTAAAATTTCTTGATAGGCGCCAACCATAAACATGCCTAATAAATACTGCTTATCTTCACTGTATTCTGGCAGCGGTAAACTTGATTCAATACCGTTACCATCGGCGTAGCTTTTTAGCATACCATCAGAGTCACAGGTAATATCTTGAATAATCGCACGGTGTTCCAGCGATTCATTCATCCGCTCCAGAGGCATTACCGGGAACAATTGATCAATACCCCAAGCATCAGGCATCGATTGGAACAGCGAGAAGTTTACAAACAGTTTATCGGCCAGCTTTTCATTCAACTCATCGTGAATGGCGCGGTGAGAACGCGCTGATAAGTCCAAATTAGCTCTTACTTTGTTAATGGTAGCAAAGTAAATTTGTTCTAGTAACGACCAATCTTGTAAGGTTAACAAGCCATGTACATATTGGGCGTGCGCGTCAGTAAAGTAATGAATCGCATCGTGATAAGCCTCTATCGCTGAACGAGGCGTTACGTTTTGGTACGCTTCCCATAAGCCTAGAATTACCGTGGGCGAATCTTCGCTTGGCTCTGGTAAATTCACCAAGCCTGGCGCGCGTTCAATGTCGATAGCGTCTGTGACTAACACGGCATGGTGGGCAGTCATCGCGCGACCCGATTCGGTGATAATATTCGGGTGCGGTAAATCGTACTCGTCACACACTTCTTTTAAGCCATTCACGACATTACGGGCATATTCCATCATGGTGTAGTTCATTGAGCAGGCAGAGCGAGATTTTGAGCCCTCATAATCAACACCTAAACCACCGCCTACATCAACTGTCGTAATGGGCACGCCCAACGTACGTAATTCAGCATAATGACGCGCACACTCACGAATCGCATTATGAATATCGCGGATATTGGCAATTTGTGAGCCGATATGGAAATGCACCAGCTGTAATAAATCGAGTTTATTGGCAGCGCGTAAAATTTCAATGGCCTGTAAAACCTGCGTGGCGGTTAAGCCAAATTTGCCTTTTTCACCGCCGGTATTTTGCCATTTGCCTTTACCCACTGAATTTAAGCGAATACGAATACCAATACGCGGTGCGGCGCCTAAGTTATCTATTTCACGGATCAGGGTTTTTAATTCAGACAGCTTCTCAACTACCACATACACGGTGTGGCCCATCATTTGTCCGATAGTGGCTAAGCGCAAAAATTCGCTGTCTTTGTAGCCGTTACACACAATTTGCAATGGTTGTTCTGTTACACCCAAAATCGCCATTAATTCTGGCTTACTACCGGCTTCTAAACCGACTTTACCGCTGTCGTGGCTAATTAGGCGTTTAACTACAGAAAACTGTTGGTTTACTTTAATGGGGTAAACCGCCGTATATTGGCCTTGATATTCTTTTTCGGCTTTCGCCAGTTGAAAAGATTTAATTAAAGTATCAACTCGGTGTTGCAAAATGTCGGTAAAACGTACCAACACTGGCAAGGTTAATCCTTCTTCTTTAAATCGCTGAGTCAACTCCGGGAAGCTAATACCCGCTTTTTTGTGATCCTGGTCCGGATAGGCAATTAAATCACCGTCCTTATTCACATCAAAATAGCCTTCACTCCAGACGGCAACGTTATAAATGGAACGTGCTTTCTCAAAACCCCAATCAGCCATGGTATTTCCTCAAAAATTTAAACTGCTATAGTTTAAAGCCTATAGCGTCTTGGTGCAGCAAAATTGCCGAAATATTTGTATGTCACCGCCAACGCAGGCAAAATACGGGCCTTATACGTTTTAGGGGGTAATAATGTCAGTAATTAATGACAAAAATTGGCTTACCGAAGTGTTTGCCGACAGTGGTAGTGTGTTTGGTTTAGCCATTACAAAAAAACTGGATGAAGTGCAGTCACCTTTTCAGAAAATTGCCATGTATGAAACCACCCATTTTGGCAATTTAATGGTCATTGATGATGTTATCATGTTAAGTAGTCGTGACAACTTTTTATATCACGAGATGCTGAGCCATCCGGTTTTATTTACGCATCCAAATCCCCAAAATGTGGTGATTATAGGCGGTGGTGATTGTGGTACCTTGCGTGAAGTGTTAAAGCATCCTGGTGTGAAATGTGTCACGCAAATTGATATTGATGAACACGTTACTCGCATGGCAGAAAAATACTTCCCTGAGCTGTGTGCCTCTAACAACGATCCGCGTGCGACGTTAACTTTTGAAGATGGCATTAAGTTTATGCGTGATGCCGCGCCAGGTTCCATCGATGTTATTATTGTTGATTCAACCGATCCAATTGGTCCAGGTGAAGGCCTTTTTAACCGTGCTTTTTACGCTAGCTGTGTAGCAGCATTAGCGAATGACGGTATTTTGGTACAGCAAAGTGAATCGCCGCTGATCCATATGCCTCTTCTTACAGCAATGCGTCAGGCGATGACGGATGCCGGTTTTGCCAGCTTACAAACCCTTAATTTCCCGCAAATGGTCTACCCATCAGGTTGGTGGACGTGCACGTTGGCTAAGAAAACGGGTGACTTTGTTGGATTCCGTGAAGCCGATGCAGCAGCTGCACCATTTGAGACAGAGTATTACAATGTTGAGGTACATAAAGCCGCTAGTGCGTTACCGAATTTTGTCAAAAAAGCGTTTGCACAAGCGCGTTAATCGCGTAGCCACGTATTCTACGTTAACCACAACGCCCGGCATGTCCGGGCGTTGCTGTTAAAACGTTAGCATAAATGCCGCGGAGTTACTCGACCACTGGCTCAATATGGATCTCAACCCGCCGATTTTGCGCGCGGTTTGCTTCTGATGTGTTAGGAACTGCCGGATAATCTGGACCGTAACCTACTGTTTCTACTCTGATAGATTGCACATTTTGCGCGATCAAATAATTTTTAACGGCATCAGCACGGGCACGTGATAAATTCATATTGTATTGATATGGGCCGGTATCATCAGTGTGGCCAGCAACAACCAACATGGTTTTGGGGTAATCACGCAATACTTTTGCAATGTCATTTAAGACGGGATACAAGCTGGCACGAATATCTGAACGATTAATGTCAAAGGTCAGTTGGGCGGGAATGTCCAGCGTAAGTTTGTCACCATTTCGGATCACTTTAACGCCTGAGCCAGAGAGTTCTTCGCGCAGTGCTTTTTCCTGATTATCCATGTAACTGCCCACAGCGGCACCCGCTAATGCACCTACCGCAGCGCCAATGACTAAACGTTTGTTTTTATGATTACCCGTTGCTTTACCAGCAATAGCACCTGCTACCGCACCAATAGCCGCGCCGCGGGTGGTATTTTGGTTATCCGTAGTGGCACAGCCTGCCAAGACTAAACTCGCCGACATCATTAATACCACTGTCGCTTTTACTTTCATTGCTGTTTCTCCGCAATTACCACATGATTTAGCGTTATCTTAACGTGGCAGCATGAATCAAGGCTGAACCTATCAATTGCACTGTATCAGTGTTATCTCGCCATACCTCGAGACACGAGCAAACGCATAAATAGAAATAGACATGTAGACTTCTAAACTTTAAGCTAAGCACGGTGTATCAGCAGAGATAAATAACAGCAAGGACAGTAAGTATGGCGGTGCGTGGTTGGAAACGTATTGTATTAAAAGTGGGAAGTGCGTTAATTGCACCAACGGCAAATGGCTGTTCTACCCGGTATTTGTTGTCTATCGCGCGGTTTATTGCTGAATGTCGCGCGGCAGGTACCGAAGTCGTCTTGGTCTCTTCGGGCAGTGTGGCTGCCGGCCGAAATGCGATAAGCTTTAAGCAACTCCCCTTACCGATCAATGTTAAACAAGCAATGGCGGCAGTTGGACAAAGTCGGATGATGGCATCGTGGTCACAATTATTTGATTTTGATTGTGCGCAAATTTTGCTAACGCACGATGACTTAAAAGATCGTCGGCGTTACTTAAATATTGATAATACCCTGAAAACCTTGCTGGCGAATGGTGTATTGCCCATCGTTAATGAAAACGATACGGTGGCAACGGCTGAATTAAAAGTGGGTGACAACGATAATCTTGCTGCTATGGTTGCTATTGTGGCCGACGCAGATGCCTTGCTTATCTGCTCTGACATCGATGGTTTATACACTGCAAACCCGCGCACCACACCTACTGCAACCTTGTTGCCTCAGGTATCAAGCATAACGGCTGATATCTACGCCATGGCTGGCGGTAGCCATCATGCAATCGGTACCGGCGGTATGATCACCAAAATTCAAGCCGCGGATAAAGCGACCGCTGCGGGCATTGATACCTTAATTATTAATGGTCAAAAAGCGGCAACCTTTGATGAGTTGTTGCTTAATCGGCCAGTAGGTACGGTATTTTTACGCCAACAAGAGCGCATAAGTGCCAAAAAACACTGGTTACGCCATAACCTAAAGCCAAGCGGATCCATAATATTGGATACAGGTGCAGTCCAAGCGGTAACGCTGCGTGGCGCTTCACTGTTGCCTTCAGGTATTCATGGGACAGAGGGTGATTTTGAAAAAGGCGATGCCGTATTATTGACGCGCGAAAGCGGTGAAACGATAGCGCAGGGTATTACACAATACAGTGCCATGGAGTTGCGAAAAATTCAGGGTGCAAAAAGCCAGGAAATTACCGCACGCTTAGGCTATTGCCCTAGCGAAGTGGCGGTGCATCGCGATGATTTGGTTTTGTTTTAGGCTTGTAAGGGATTAACTGCTCGCGTTGTCATAGGATTGTCAGTGTCGCAGTGTTAAAATCGGCACAAACACTTTTCGCTATGATGTTAGCCGGAGCAGTACTTTGACCTTTCTGAAAAACCTGTCAGTTAAACAGCAACTGATTTTATCTTTGGTGCTGGCCACCTTATTGGCAACGGCCTTAATGGGTACTTTGTCTTATCAACAAGCGCGCAATGTTGTTGTTGAGCGTATGCTGCATCATGAGATGCCGGCGTTAGTGAAGCAAGTGGGGCAAACGTTAGATACCCAAATCTTGCAAATGACCACGATTACGCAGCAACTCGCCGAAAACCCCTACATTTTGACTTGGGCTGAGCAGGGGTTTGCCGCGTCAGAAGAACCGATGCTGCTTACCCAAATTCGAGCCGTACAACGCCAGTTAACCTTAGACGCTGCCTCGTGGGCCGATCGAGAAAGTGCGCGTTATTGGAATCAAGATGGATTTTTACGTGCGTTAAATCAGCAAGACGATGCGTGGTTTTTTGCGTTTCGTGATTCAGGTCAAGCAACCAACGTCAGCTTATTTACGGAACCTAACGGCCGGGTGCGGATGTTTGTTAATTATCAGCAACTTAACGGCCGGGGCTTATCGGGTATCGCCGTCTCGTTAGAGCAACTTGTTGCTTACTTAAATTCGGTGCGTATTGCCGAATCGGGTTTAGTGTATCTTATTGATCAGACTGGACACGTAATCTTGCATCCCGACAGTAGCGTGTTGCAAAAAACCTTAACAGATGTTGTGGGTGCCAGTGCAAGTCAGCAACTATTACAAGCCGGATTAGCCAGTGTGGTGAATGATCAGGTGTTACTCGTCAGTACACCTGTGACCAGTGCTGGTTGGAAGGTGGTCGCACAAGTGCCGGTTAACGAGGTGTTAGCACCCGTCCAACGGATTCGTGATCAAGTGCTCCTTTCTGGCATTATTTTAACGCTGCTTGCCGCGTTAGCTGCGTGGTTTGTGGCGCAGCGCCTCACCCGGCAGTTACATGAGGTGGCGCATTCTCTGCAAGATATTGGTCAGGGGCAGGGCGATTTACGCCAGCGTCTTGCGGTGAAAGGGGCGCAAGAAATTCAGCAAATTAGTAGTGGTTTTAATAATTTTGTCGCCAATATTCGGCAATTAGTGGCTGAAGTACAGCAACAAAATACTTTATTGCTGTCGTCCTCTGCAGTGGTATCTGAAAATGCTAACAATAATAAAGAGCTAGCTGCAGAACAACGGCAGCGATTAAGCCGTATTGCTACAGCCATAGAGCAATTAGGTGCCACGATTGCCGAAGTAGCAAATCATGCAAAGGTCGCCGCTGAAGCGGCAAGGACGACGCGTGGCCATGCCGATCAAGGTTTAGCTGTGATTGCCGAAACTAACAAGAGTATTGGCGAACTGAGTGGTGAAGTAGAAAATATTGCTAAGGTGGTAAGTACCTTAGCGCAAAATAGCGATAAAATTGCCGATATTCTTAGTGTGATCCGCAGTATTTCTGAACAAACCAATTTGTTAGCTCTAAATGCTGCGATTGAAGCTGCACGAGCGGGTGAGCAAGGGCGTGGTTTTGCGGTGGTTGCCGATGAGGTGCGGCATTTGGCGCAACGTGCTGCACAATCGACAAATCAAATCCAGCAGATGATTGATCAACTCGCTAGCCAATCCCGTCATGCGGTGCAGGCATCTGCCGCAGGGCAAGAACGTGCTCGGCATGGCGTTATAGCTATGGCGTCTGCCAGTGAAGCCTTAGGGCGCATTGTGCAGGGGATCCGTCAATTGGATGAATTAAATCAGGATGTAGCGCGTGCTACTGATGAACAAGCCGCAGTGGTACAGGATATTAGCCAAAGCGTGCACGATAGTAATCAATTAATTGATGAAAGTGCCGCCGCCGCCGCTCAGTTAGCGAATTTTAGTGCCGACTTACGTCAGTTATCGACAACGTTACAGGGGTTAACCACGCGCTTTATTATCTAAAGCGCGTAGTGTGTCGTCGCGCGATCTGGCAAATGGGCGAGATTCGTGCGTTATAAATCCAGCGCCAAAATTTTTGAGCGGCGCTGGTAATTATAAAGTTGTTTTTTCTGTGTCGGTAAATCTTCTACGGTCACGAGCTCAAAACCCTGTTCTAAAAACCAGTGAATACTGCGTGTGGTGAGTGCAAACAGCCGATCATATTTTCGCTGTCTTGCTTGCTGAATAACACTGCGTAGCAGCGTGGTGCCACGGTCAGCATCACGATAATCGGGATGAACCGCTAAGCAGGCAAATTCACCCACGTTGTCTTCGGTAAACGGATATAACGCAGCACAACCAATAACCAAACCATCTCGTTCAATCAAGGTAAAATAATCGATCTCCATTTCGAGTTGTTCACGTGAGCGTCTTACCAGTAAGCCTTGTTGCTCTAGTGGCCGAATCAAATCTAAGATACCGCCAATATCACTAATTACCGCGCGGCGTAGTTTTTCAGCGGATTCAGTGACCACTTGCGTACCAATACCATCCCGTGAAAACAGTTCTTGTAGCAAAGAGCCATCTTCACTATAGCTTACTAGGTGACAACGTGGCACACCTGCACGACAGGCCGTAACGGCGGCGCGTAAAAATGCCACTGTCCCCACGCAGGCGTCATCGAGCAGCTCTAATTGCTGCATAATATCTTCGGCACGATTTGGCATTAATTCAGCCGTTATTTCGCCGTTTTCGCCGGTAATACCACCCACCTCATTAAAACCAATCATCTTATCGGCTTTCAGGCGAATGGCCACTTGGGTGGCAATTTCTTCAGCGGTTAGATTAAAGCTTTCGCCCGTAACCGAGGCAGCAATTGGGCCCATCAGTACAATACCATTATTATCAAGCTGACGACGGATCCCTGTGGTATCAATACGCCGTACTCTACCGCTGTGGAAATAATCAATACCTTCGTCAACGCCCAGTGGTTGCGCAATCACAAAGTTTCCACTGACCACGTTAATTTGCGCACCCTGCATAGGCGTATTACTTAAGCTCATAGATAAACGAGCCGTAATATCTAATTGTAAGGCGCCGGCGACTTGTTTGATTAATTTAAATGAATCATCATCGGTTACGCGCACTCTGTTGTGATATTGCGGTTCTAAACCAGCTTGCGTTAGTGCTTGGTTAATTTGCGGCCTAGCGCCGTATACCAATACCACTTTAATACCTAAGCTGTTAAGCAGCGCAATATCATTGATAATGCTTCGAATACCAGGCTGCATGATCGCTTCGCCACCCAGCATAATGACGAAGGTTTTCCCTCGGTGAGCATTAACATAGGGAGCAGATTGGCGGAAACCGCTAACGAGTTCAGTTGTACGCACGGGCAGTTAAGATCCTTTAAAAAATGGTAATAACAAGTCTGGCAGTTATTCACAAAAACTGCCAGACCACGTTTTAGAACAGGATAAATTATGTTGCGTTATGGTAACGCAGATGTGGTTTTATATCCAATATATATGAATATTTATTCGCCTGTCTCGTGCTGTTATTAGCACGAGACAAAGGGTTTCTGCGCGTTAGTTTGGCGCTAGCTTAGCCATTAGGGCAAGCCCGTTTTACGTAGCAGAATCTACAGCCAATCGAGACGCTTAGCCTAAGATAATGTGCGGTAAAAACCGCGAGCTGTCTTTGGTAATTAAACTATTATCTTCTCTAACGCCAATACCTGCAGCAAGATCGCCAACTACCCAACTACCAATTAACGTATAACTGTCGCCAAAACGCGGTAATGGCGCAAAGGCTTGCCGAATATAAGCGCCGTCATCATAAGGTCCTGGTTGAAAAATCCGTTCGCCACTGTGGGTGAGCAATTCAACATTGGCGCCTTCGCGTGAGAACAGGGGTTTACGTACCCAGCCAGCGCTGAGTGGCTGTTTACCGTCATCAAAAAACGCCGGTAATAAATTAGGATGCCCCTGATGCTTTTGCCACAATAAAGGCAATATACCTTTGTTGGACAATAAGATTTTCCACAAGGGTTCAACGAAACGGGTATTAGAACTGATTAACGTCGATGAAAACTCTTCTTGTAACATAAACTCCCAAGGATAGAGCTTAAATAAGCCTTCAATAGGGAAACCGTCCAAATCGACTAATTGCCCTTCGATATCCCCCAATTGTTCTAACGCAATATAGCGACTATCAATGCCAGCTTGTAGTGCAATATCCATCAGATAATCGACAGTTCCTTTGTCTTCTTGGCTATCGGCAACACTGCTAAAGTAAAACGGCTGCGGTAACGGGAGTTGGGCAAAGGCTTGCTCAAGTTTATCTTGTAGCGAGTTAAATTGGTCAGCACCAGAGGGAAGAGCTCCCCGCATTTGCTGATCTTCCAGCCAAACCCATTGGAAAAAGCCGGTCTCGTATAACGATGTGGGCGTGTCGTAATTTAGCTCTAGCAATTTTGCTGGGCCTTTACCATCGTAGGCAAAGTCCATCCGGCCATAAAGATGCGGCTCGCCATTTTGCCAGCTATAACGTACGGCGTCCCAAAACGCTTCTGGGATCCCAAGTTGTTGTAGTTTTTCTTCGCTTTGCAAGATTTCTGGCACGAGATCAAGCGCCATCTGATGCAACTGCTCAGTTGGCGTCTCTAAATCGTCTTCAATCTGCGCGAGGCTAAACTCATAATAAGCCGACTCATCCCAATACGGCTCATTATCAATCGTATGAAAGGCAAAGCCGACGCTTTCAGCAAATGCCTGCCAACCTGGGCGTGGTGCAATAGGCACTTTTTTCATGGTTTAGCCACCCATGGTGGTCTGACGCGGGGCGGCCGCCGCACGTTGTTGTGCTTGCGCACCAAACCCACCGCGCCGCGCTAAACTGGCTGGCTTTGGTTGAACGGCTGATGGACGAATTTGGGTAACCCCTGGTTTTGAAGCCACAGGGGTATTGGTTGCCGTGCGGAAAGTACTTTGATCATCGCGTGATTTATACAGCGGTTGATTCGGTACCGGATTACGTCCACCAGCAGCAGCTGCGGTATTTTGTTGCTGCGGTGCTGCCATGCCTCCCCGGTTTAGCATTTGACCTGCTAAAAAGCCCATCATCATTGGCATAAAAAAACTGCCTTGTGCTTGTTGTTGCCCTTGTTCTGGAGCGGTTTCACAACGACCTACCCCAAAGTCGACTTCACATTCTTGCTTGTTCGCATAACGTGGAGCAACTTGTGGGTGTAAGGCTTGGGCATCCGCAAAGGCGGCTTGGCATTCCGCTGGTGGATTATAAAAGGCCGCACATTCGTCAGGCGTATTAAATACCTGAGCTTCGACCGTTTTTTCACTACCACAGCCGCTTAACAATAAGGTTGCAGCCGGTACCATAAATAACATGGCCGCTTTACGACTACGTTTGAAGTGTGGATGTTGCATTATTGGCTCCTTAATAACTCATACAGGCAGCGTTTAGCAAACCGACGCTGATCGAACACCCTGCAGAAAAAATTCCTGCAGCAAGATCACCTTGGGTAATACGTTGTGGCAACTGTTTTAGTGCCAGTTGGCTAATGAAAAACGTGAGTATTTGTACTACGGTGGCCACTAACCCCCAAATCGCGCAATCAAGTAAAGACAGCGAATGGGTAATGGCGCTAGATAACGGCAGTGCAAAACCAATCAGAGCCCCAGCAAACGCTAGCGCTGCCGCAGGATTATTGGCGCGAATTAAGCCAAATTCATCATGCGGTGTCACCCAACTGTACAGGCGAACAAACACCAATACTGACACAACGGCCAACACAAAATAGGCCAAAAAAGACGGTAAACCTGCTAATGAACTTAATGCCGTATCTAACATAGTAAGATCCTGTGAATAAACGATATGCTGATCCTGCGGAAATTTCACGCGTAATTCAAGTAAAACCGTATAGCGGGTCGCGCATTCACTTATCTAAAGGTGTTTATCGCAGCCGACAGGGTGCATATCTTGTTTACTGGACAGGGTAATGCGGCTTTTTTACACTCAAATAAATGTGGCTCTTTTACTCTCAAATAAAAACCAAAACCAAGGATCCCCGATGAAAAAACCAACGTTATTAGCACTAGGTATTGCTCTTGCGCTCGGCGTAAGTGGCTGTCAAAGTCAACCTAACGCAGAACAGTCACCCGCCGTGAGTGTGACGGCAGAACAGCAAGCTGGTTTTGCCTTAAAAAACTTTGATAAAAGTGTGGCTCCGCAGCAAGACTTTTTCCGCTTTGTAAACGGTAATTGGGTAAGCGAAACAGCAATTCCAGCAGACAAGGTACGTTGGGGCAGTTTTGATGAATTACGCGAGAATGCCGATCAACAGGTTCTAGAGATTATTCGTGAACTGGCAGCCGGCCAGCATCCAAAAAATTCAGATGCACAAAAAATTGCCGATTTATACCACTCTTTTTTAAATGAGCCCTTGATCAATACGCTCGGTTTAAACCCATTGCGTGGCGACATTGCACGGATACAGCAAGTCCGCACGCATCAAGAGCTTGCTAGCTTGTGGGGTGAACTTCAGCAATACCGGTTTGGTGCACCCTTAGCGGTATTTGTTGGGCAGGATCAGCGCCAATCTGATCAGTACATTACAGGTGCTAGTCAAGCTGGCTTAGGGTTACCTGATCGCGATTATTATTTAAAAGATGATGAACGCTCACTGGCGTTACTGGGGCAGTATAAAGCCTTTATTGCCACGCTTTGGCAGCTAGCGGGTTGGGATAATCCAGATCAAGCGGCAGATCACGTGTTAGCGATTGAGAAACAATTAGCCACCATTCAGTGGGGACGTATTCAAAATCGGGATCGCAATGCAACTTACAATAAGCTCACGATAGCGGAAATTGAACAAACTGCACCGGGTTTTGATTGGCGTGCGTTTTTAACTGCTGCCGAGTTAGGCAAGGTCAATGAACTGGTGATTCGCCAGCCCACTTACTTTACGGCTTTCGCCAAATTACAGGCCGATATCCCGGTTGCACACTGGCAAACCTATTTAAAATTCCACTTATTACGTGCTAATGCCGCCAATTTAAGCGAGCCATTTGCCAAGGCAAGTTTCGAGTTTTATGGCAAAACCCTAAGTGGCCAACAAGAACAACGTAGCCGTGAAAAGTTAGCCGTTAATGTGGTAGATAGTAATTTAGGTTTTATGGTGGGCAAAGAATATGTTGCGCGCCATTTTAAACCTGAAGCGAAAGCTCGTATGGATGTGATGATCGAAAATCTGCGGGTGGCTTTTAAAGAAGCCATCGACGAGCTGGAGTGGATGAGTGCAGAAACGAAAGTGGAAGCGCAAGCCAAATTAGCCAAGTTTAATACCAAAATTGGTTACCCCGATGTGTGGCGTGATTATGACTGTTTAACGATTGAGGCGAACGATTTGATTGGTAATTTGCGCCGTAGCAGCGAGTGTGAATATCAGCGAATGGTTAATCGTTTAGGGCAACCTGTAAATCGTGATGAGTGGGGCATGACACCGCAAACGGTAAATGCATACTACAGTTCAACCATGAACGAAATTGTGTTTCCGGCTGCGATTTTGCAACCGCCATTTTTTAACGTAGACGCGGATGACGCGGTAAACTACGGGGCCATTGGCGGGGTTATTGGTCACGAATTTACGCATGGGTTTGACGATCAGGGCCGCCGCTCGGATGGTGATGGTAATTTACGTGATTGGTGGACACCCGAGGATGCACGGCAATTTAGCGAACGTGCTCAGCGGATGATCGATCAGTATAATGCGTTTAATCCAATTGATAATTTGCACCTGCAAGGTGCCTTAGGGTTAGGTGAAAACATTGCCGACTTAGGTGGCTTAACGGTGGCATTCCGTGCCTATCAAAACGCGACTAAAGACCAACCCAAACAGACGATTGCTGGTTTTACCCCAGAGCAACGTTTCTTTATTGGTTGGTCACAAGTTTGGCGTATCAAATTCCGTGATGAAGCTTTGCGTCAGCAAGTGATTACCGGCCCACACTCGCCTGGAATGTATCGGGTATTAGGGGTGCTGTCGAATATGCCAGAATTCTATGACGCCTTTGAGGTAAAACCCGGTGATGGTATGTATCGAGAAGAAGAGGTTCGGGTAAAAATCTGGTAATCGTTACTCATTGAAAATAGAGATGAAATAAAAAGGGGGGAGTCTTACTTCCCCCTTTTTTACGCTACTAAAATTCGCTCAGCAGAATCTTAGATAGTGTTATATAGCTTAGAAACGATAATTCACGCCCAGATTTACACTGCTGGTTTTAAACTTCAATGTAAAAGGCCCTTCGCGGAACGTTTCTTCAGGCAATTGCAAGTACTCTAAGCTAGCCGACCAATTAGACGTAATATTAAACGCCGCGCCCACACCCCAGCTAAAGCCATCTACCGTATCGGTTTCTGAGTAGCTAAAGCCCGGCTCACGTTCTTCATATTTAAATTTTACTGAGCCAAAACCGGCTAAACCATATAATGAAAAGGCATCGCTTACTGGCACAGTACCTTTAACCAATAATAAATTTTGCTGACTTATTTTAAATTTCTCAGAAAAGCCGCCTTCACTATAAGATTCATCACGAATACCCGTACCTAAGCGTATTTCAGCGGCAAAGTATTGATTAAAACTGTAGCCGGCCACTGCCGACAGTGTCGTAAAGTCAAAACTTTCTGAAAATCCACTTTCTGTTTCTTTTAACTTGGCCGCGCCAATTTGGCCACCAACATAAAACGGCGTATCAGCCGCGATAACCGGCGTAACTGCGGTACTCGCAAAGGCCGTAATGATGGCTAAACCTAATAATTTTTTTAACATGTTTAAATCCTTGTAGGGTGGTGATACGGCATATTCAGCTTTTTTAACTGAATAAAAACTGAATATGTAACGTAGCTGTATTAATTTTAAATAAATTAACAAAAAAATTCAGTTTAAGTTTGTAACAAGGTTTTACATGTTGGTGGCGCTGGTCTCAATTTATCTTTTAGTGGTCGAATGCACACACAGGATACGGGATAAACGTGCTACAACATTTATTATTTTCAACAGCGTTATTTTAATAAACAGGGAATACCAAACATGAGAATGTTGCTAAATACCTTGCTGCTGGGCGCCTTGCTCAGTGCCAGTAGCGTCGCATTGGCGACGGCGGTTGATATTGGCTATCAACAGCCGGCCAAAGAAATTGTTGATATTGTAGATGCGGCTCCGGCACCGGGTGCCAGTTTAAGCCCAAACGGCCGTATTATGTTAAGCACGGCTTTCCCTGCGTTACCGGCTATTGCCGATTTAGCGGCGCCAGAATATCGGCTAGCGGGTGTGCGTTTTAACCCAGCCAACAATGGTCCGGCGCAACCACGCTATGTATCCTCTTTGCAGCTGATCGATTTAGATACCCAGCAAAGCAAAGCAATTAGTGGCTTACCGAAAAGCTTAAAGGCCGTTAACCTAAGCTGGTCGCCTGATAGTCGTTACTTAGCGTTTATTCAATTAGAGGATAACCGCGCTAACCTGTGGCGAATTGATATCGCGGCGGCTAAAGCCAGCGCGTGGGGCAAAGCGCCAATTAATGCCATTTGGGGCGGGGTATTGCAATGGTCGGCAGATAGCAAAGCGATTTATGTTGCCACCGTGCCAGCAAAACGCGGCAATGAACCGGTTGCCAGTAAGGTACCAACGGGTCCTGTCATTACCGAAGCGCGTGGTCGTACGGCGCCAGCTCGAACCTATCAAGATTTGTTAAAAAATAAACATGATGAAGCCTTATTTAGTTATTACTTTACCAGCCAATTAGTGAAACTAGGCGTTAACAATAAAACGACGCTACTTGGCAAGCCGCAATTGTTTCGCAGCGTAGAGATCTCACCCGATAATCAATTTATATTAGTGAATCGTATCGAGCAGCCGTTCTCCTATGCGGTGCCAGTATTCCGGTTCGCCTACACCACCGAAGTATGGGATGCCTCGGGTAAGCTGGTTTACCAAGTGGTACAACAACCTGTAGCGGATAACTTACCCATTGCCTTTGATGCCGTGCCAACAGGGCGTCGTGATATTAGTTGGCGTGCCGATCACTCTGCCACGTTGTACTGGGCACAGGCTGCTGATGGCGGTGATCCCGCTAATAAGGTAGCCGTTCGCGATCAGCTGTTTCAATTAGCAGCGCCCTTTACGGCCGAGCCCGAAAAATTAATGGATTTACGTTATCGTTTCTCGTATTTAATGGCGGCTGCTGATGGTAGCCTGATGGTGTGGGAGCGCTGGTGGCAAGATCGTAACGAAAAGGTGTGGTATTTACCTAATGGTCAAGCGGCCCAACTGATGTGGGAACGCTCATCAGAAGATCAATATAACGATCCAGGCTCACCATTAATGACCACCGCGGCCAATGGTCAGCGTTTACTGCGTGTGGAAAATGGCGCTATTTATTTAACGGCCGTTGGCGCGTCTACTGAAGGTAATCGGCCTTTTATCGATAAACGGCAGTTAGCGACGGGCGAGACCACCCGGTTATGGCGTTCGGAAGCGCCATTTTACGAATATCCATTAACCTTATTACCCTCGGGGCAGCTATTAACACAGCGCGAATCGGCTGACTTGCCGCCAGATTTCTATCTGCGTAATCTTCAATCAGGCGAGCTTACGGCCCTTACTCAAACACCACATCCCATGCCACACACCCAAGGCATAAGCCGTGAGCTGATTAATTATCAGCGGGCTGATGGCATTCCGATGTCGGCGACCTTATTACTGCCTGCTGGATACGATAAGACTCGTGATGGTGCCTTACCCACTATTGTGTGGGCTTATCCGCGTGAATTCCGGAGTGCTGCGGCAGCTGGTCAAGTGACTGATTCGCCTTACCGGTTTAATCGTATTGGCTATTGGAATCCACAATTTTTAGCGACACAAGGTTATGCGGTGCTTGATAACGCCACTATGCCGATTGTTGGCGAAGGCGATAAAGAACCAAATGATAGCTTTATTGAGCAACTGGTGTTAAATGCAGAAGCCGTGATTGCCGCAGGGGTGGCGCGTGGTGTAACCGATCCAAACCGGGTAGCAGTAGGTGGCCATTCGTATGGCGCCTTTATGACCGCGAACTTGCTGGCGCATACCCATTTATTTAAAGCCGGTATTGCACGTAGTGGCGCGTATAATCGCACCTTAACGCCTTTTGGCTTTCAGCGTGAGCAGCGCACCTTATGGGATGATCCTGAATTATACGCTCGGATGTCGCCGTTTTTTCATGCTGAAAAAATTAAAACGCCGCTGTTGTTGATCCATGGCACTGATGATAACAACTCCGGTACCTTTCCGATGCAAAGCGAACGTTTATATCAGGCGATTAAAGGTAATGGTGGCACTACCCGTTTAGTCATGTTACCACTGGAATCGCATGGCTATCGCGCTCGCGAATCAGTGTTACATATGCTGTGGGAAACGACCGCTTGGTTGGATGAATTTGTGAAGAATGCGGAAGTACAAGCCGCTCAGTAAAATTCGCTGATGATGATTTGTGATGACCTATGAAAGCAGGCGACGCACGTTATTTAATGTGACATAAATAACGAGACATAAGTAACGAAATATAAGTAACGAGACATAAAAAACCGCAGTGTTATTACTGCGGTTTTTTTACGGGTTAGTTTTTGTCAGCACACTATTTTAGCAGGCTTGCCAAGAACAGTCCGTTAGCGACGGCTTTCTGGTGGACCCAGATAACTCGGTTTTAACCCCCCTGTATCGATAATCAGCTTTTGGAGTACCAGTGCCGGATCAACCAAATAAATGCGCAGGGTATAGGCACCGGGTTGGGGAACATCCAGTGCGCTGTTGCCAACTCTCACGCCATCCAAAACCGCTTTTTCCCACGTTTCATAACGGTTATCGGCCAGCACATCCACGAATTGTGGCGTGTCGTTATTTAACGCAACCGCAAAACGTAACCCGCGCCCCGGCACCAGATCCAAGGTTGGCGCGACGATGCTATGCAGAGTGAAGCGGCCACTGCTATGAAAGTACACCGGGTATTCTAGGTAGGGTGCATTTAGAACATCTGTTATCTGATAGTCCAATGTTGTCATGGCCGACATCGAAGAATGATGACGACCATGCCAAGGAATTTCCTGCCACCACGCGTTAGCCGTATTACCTACCACCTTACCACTGGCTGCTTCCAGCGCAATGTAGCCATCGGCTTCAATAAACCCCTGCGTTGGCGTAGTAACGGGTTTTACTGCGGATACCTGCACTTTGGCACCGCCCCAGCCGGTGCCGGTAACATGCACTTCTGCGGTATTCAGCCCCGTTTTCGCTTTCGCCCAATCCACCGTTACGGTGATGGATTGTTCAATTTCCAGTAATCCACTGCTATGGCTGAGCGTAATCCAGTCTGCGGAGGCAACGGCTTGGTATTCAAAGGGTAGAGTCCCTTTGTTAAATACCTCTATGACACGCTGCTGTTGGCCATGTGGATAAAAATGCTCCAGCGCCAGTGTTTTGCCTTGATACTCACTAATTGGCCAGGACAAGGGCGAGCCCTCGGCGGCAACGCCCATATCTGCCACCGCCATAGGTGTTGCTACAGCAACGACCGGCATCAAATTCGCTGGCGGGTTGCGCCAGTAAGTAAAACCGATGTGCGGTTGCGACATCATATGGTTCCAGCGGCCATTACCCAAGCTATGATAAAGCGTGGTGAGTTCGGCATCGCGATCAAACCAAAATCGTACCTGTTCGGCCCAGTAGTTAGTGGTTACACGGCCCTGAGTGCCATGCAGCTGGTTCATTGCTACTGCGCGGTTGTGTTCAAACACCGCCTGGCTGGCTTTTAGCGGATGCGCAACCAACTGAATAAACGCATCGTGCAGCTTGGGGGCTAACTGCTGTTGTACGTGATCGGCTGTAGCAACCAGTGTTGCCAGTTCACGGCTTATCCGCGCAGCTTCGCCGTAATGAAAAATACTGTAGGTGTCTGGTGCTATGGCTTCTGGTTTGCGTCGGCCATTATGATGGGTATAACCCTGAATTAACTGGGCGATGGTGGTTGCATGCGCAGTGCCAAATTGCTGTGCGGCCCAATCGCTGGCAAATTGTTGTAAATTGTTGGCATTAAAGGCCTCCGGGTTCCATGCCATCCGTAAGAAAAAATCAGTGGGGAATTCCATTGGTTTAAGATCACCGACATTCACTATCCAAATGCGATCAGCTTGAAATTGCCAAGCCAAATTCATTTGCTCCCAAATTTTCGCCATTGGCACCGTATTAATCCAGCGATAAGAGCGGGGGCTACCCACATAGTCAAAATGATAATATACGCCAGCACCGCCTGCGCGATTGCGCTCGCTGGCGGTAGGCAAACGTCGGATATTACCGTAGTTATCATCGGCCCACAGTAGCGTCACGTCATCTGGCACCCGCATTCCGCGCTCATAAAAGCCCTGTACTTCTTTATACAGCGCCCATACTTGTGGAACATGCTCTACAGGCCGATCAGTAAAGGTTTCTTGTAAAATTTGCCGTTGATCAGTAACAATTTGTTGTAACAGCTCCACATTGTCACCCTCACTCATCGGCTCATCTTCTTGACCGCGCATGCCTAAGGTAAAAATACTTTCTAACGCTTTGTGTCGTTTGGCCCCTTCTTGCCAAAAGCGGTAAATATTCTCGCGATTAGTTGAGTATTCCCATGGTCCTGTGCCATAGCGATTCCACTCTTTATCCGCGCGTAGCATAGGTTCGTGATGGCTATTACTCATAACGATACCCATTTCATCAGCCAAGAGTGCGTTTTGCCAATCATCATCTGCAAAGGCGTTATTCCACATTGCAGGCCACAGAAAATTTGCTTTGAGCCGTTGCAGGAGTTCAAAGACATGTAGATAAAACTGGCTATTGTAATCGCCAAATTTTTCGTTAACCCAATTGGTCAGGGCAGGATGTTCATCGTTTAAAAAAATACCGCGGTATTTTACTTTGGGGGCATCCATGCGTAAGGTATTGGCTTTAATATACAGCTGTTCACTTTTTACGACGGGCACATCGGCCCACCAATGCCAAGGCGATACACCAATGGTTTCGGCCAGATCGAATACGCCATAGATCGCGCCGCGCTTATCACTGCCCACAATCACTAGCGCCTGCTCGACGCCAGGAAACGGGGCCGAAATCACCTGTATTTGGAACGCTTCCCACTTGCCCGCAATAGCACTCACATTTAGTTTGCCAGCATCAATTAAGTGCTGTATCAGCGGGTTATTACCAAGAGTGCCAATAATCAGCATGTGTTTGGCTTGCTCGTTGTGGCTGATCGCTAAGGTTTTACCACTAACATTAGCGATATCCTGTTGCAGGCTGGTCACGGCTCGCAACAGGCCCGGATGATCTTGCGCGTCTACCTGCATCAGCGCTTGGCTATTTTTTCCGACCAGCGCAAAGTCGCCCTTGCTGGGGGTGGGTGTCAAGTAATCACTTGGCAAGCCCAGCACGAATTGGCTAAACAGTATGCAGCCCAAGCAGAGTAGTCGCGCAAGGATCATTAGTTACCTCCAGTTTCTTGTCGGCTATGTAAACCGAGCATGGTACCGACAAAGCCCGTTGCTACCTGTGTGCTTAATATTTTTGCATCTTGCGTATCGCTAACCGCTTGCCACTCGCCATCACCTAACGCGTAGTAAAAATTGATGCTGCCAGCTTGGCCTGATATTTTAAGGCGCAATTGTGTTGCATCTGCGGCTAAGGGTAAGGCAGCAATTTGCTCTGGCGCCGCCCCTGCGGCTTTTTCTAAAAACAACTCCTTGCCATCACCTTTGCTGCGAACGCCCATGTAGTAGTGATAGGTTTCATTTTGAAACGCCACAATACCTGCAGAAGCCTGATTCACGGTTGCTGCAGGAATGTGCATTTGGGTACTGGCTTCAAAGTGCATATGTTGCTGGCGCCGACTTACAAATGACGGTTGATCGAATGAGCTCAAACCGACCCCCGGTTTAAGCTGCAATTGCTGATTAGCAAGCGTTAACCAACTTTGATCAAATTGGCGCAGTGTGTTCCACTGTAAATCGAGTGTGCTGTTAGTAAAATCATCGCGCCAGGTGAAGTTGCCTGTTAAGGGCTGTGCCGCTGGTACACTGGCTAAGCTGGTAGGTGCGTTTAAGCGGTATGGAATCGTTTCGCCTGCTGGTAAAATATGTGGCCAGCCATCTTTCCAGGTTACAGGTAGTAAAAAGGTTTCACGCCCCGTATTAAAAAAGCGCTCTTGATAAGCGCGGCTAGCGAGAAACACCGCCCACCAACTGCCATCTGGCAATTGAACAAAATCGGCGTGCCCGGCAGTTGTAATGGGATCTGGCCGAGTGGGATCTAAGTCTCGTTGGGTTAAAATAGGATTGCCCGTATAGGGCACAAAAGGCTCTGTTAAACTACGACTACGAAATACCACCGCTGAATGTTCATCGGCTGTACCGCCCTCTGCGCAGACTAAATAGTACCAGTTATCATGTTTATAAATATGTGGGGCTTCAATCCAAATGGGTTTAGTGCTGAGATCGACACCACCATTGACCAATAAGCGTTGCGAATCTGCAATAATTTTTTGGTTCGCTAAATCATACTCCCATAGCCAAATGGCTTTGTGTCCTTCATACAAGGATTCTTCGGGCTCACCATTGTGCGCGATGTAAACGCGGCCATCGTCATCAAAGAACAGATCCGGATCAATCCCTTCTACTTCGGGTAACCAAATCGGATCTGACCAAGGGCCCGCTGGATCGGTGGCGGTTAGGATAAAATTACCGCCGCGATCAACCACCGTGGTGATGATATAGTACACCCCATTATTAACCCGTAGGGTGGGAGCAAAAATACCGCGTGATACTTGTAAACCCGCCATATCGAGCTGCGATTCGCGCGTTAAGGCATAGCCGTGTAAGGTCCAATTCACTAAATCGCGGCTATGTAAAATAGGTAAGCCCGGCGTGTAAGTAAAAGAAGACACCGTCATATAATAATCATCGCCATTGCGGATGATACTAGGATCGGGAAAAAAGCCCGCTAACACAGGGTTTTGAAAGGTGCCCGAGGCTAAAGGGCCATCAAAAATGGGATCCATACCTTGGTAGTGAAACCAGTCAAATTGGGCGGTAGAGGAAGCGGTAACAGTAGGGACAGTATTGCTGTTGGCTTCTGGGGTACTGGCTGGTTGGCAAGCACTCAACCCAAGTAGTAAGCTCATGCTAAGTAATAGGGGTTTGTAGTGATGGTGCATTGGTTGTGACTCCTGGTGTTGGTATCGTCACCCCATTAAAGTGAAAAAAGCCATATTCATCAATGGCCTTAGTGTTATGAAAATGCGTCTGGACTGTGCGTTTTTTGGCAATCTATGTTGCAGGTCGGCGATTGACCTGCAACATACGAAGCGGGATGTTTTTTAATCGTTTACCGCAGCGGTATTGGTAATACCCGTGTGGCCGTTTCGGTATTCTTTAGGTGTTTGTGAAAAGTGTCGTTGAAACACCGCATACATATACTGCAGTGAAGGATAACCACACATTTTGGCAATATCGGTTGGATTTACTTCTGTTTCCTTCAGCATCTTACAGGCTTTACTCAGCTTTTGATTATGTAATTCGGTGTGAATAGAGTGACCGCGCTCAGCTCGAAAACGTTGTTCTAAATTAGAACGAGAAATGCCAACGAAATCGGTGACCTGTTCTACTTTGGCGCCACGAGTAGCATGGCGGCGAATGTAATGCATCGCCTGAATGACATAAGGATCACGTAGTGCTTTAAAGTCGGTAGATTGCCGCGAGGCTACCCCAGCAGGGGCAACTAAAATACGCTTTTGCCCAACATCAATGTTGTTCAATTGAGTGTGCAGTAATTTAGCTGCCTTATAGCCCATTTCAAAGCAGCCCTGTGTTACTGAACTTAAACTGATCCGGCTTAAATATCGCGCGATATCATCGTCATCGATGCCAATAATGGCGATATTATCCGGCACAATAATACCTACATGCTCACACGCTTGCAGCAAATGGCGCGCCCGTGAGTCAGTTACGGCAATAATCCCAATCGGTTTGGGTAAGCCCTGAATCCAGTCGGTAAGCCGATTCATAGCATATTGCCACGTTTCTGGTCGGGTACAATGACCTTGATAGACATGGCAATCATAGCCATCTTGCGCCGTTAGCGAACGAATGGCCTGTTCACGCTCACTCGCCCAGCGATGTTGTTCGTCAGTTGGCACGCTGTAAAAAGCAAAGCGGTCGAGTCCCTTACGTTTTAAATGCTCGTAAGCACTTTGCACTAAGGCAAAATTATCAGTAGCCACATAAGGTACGGCGGGATAATCGTCTGGATTACTGTAAGAGCCGCCAATGCCTACGATGGGTTTATTGGTATTGGCTAAGGCACGCTGAATGTTCATATCATCAAAGTCAGCGATGATGCCATCTCCTCCCCACTCATGAATATGCTCTAGCCGGCACAAAAAATCTTCTTCTAGATACAGATCCCAATCTACTTTTGACGATTGTAGATAATGACCAATACCTTCAATAACTTGTCTGTCATACACTTTGTTGGCATTAAACAACAAAGTAATGCTGTGTTTTGCTTTAAACATAGTTGCACCCTGTCAGTGTGTTACATAATTTTTATTTTTTTTGTTTTTAATTTTTGCCGTTATCAAAAAAAGTTTCGGCTTTGTCGATATTAGACCAGTAATTGACCAAGTCAAAGCTGAAAACAGAATTCAGCGGGGCATTACGAATTTTCGTAATTGCTGATCCTACCCTCCTCATCAAAGATTGTTTTATGTTCAGTAAATTATCTTCTAAGGTCACCATGTACATTGGTATAGATTTAGGGACTTCCGGCATAAAAGTTATCTTATTGGCTGAAAACGGTCGTGTCATTGATAGCGTTAGCGTACCGTTACAGCAACAACGGCCATATCCTTTGTGGTCAGAACAAGCGCCCGAAGACTGGTGGTCAGCTTTACAGCTCGCAATGCAGCAATTAAGTTCGCAACACTCTCTGGCTGCCGTTAAGGCCATCGGGTTAGCTGGGCAAATGCATGGTGCAACTTTGCTGGATAGCGATAATCAGGTTATTCGGCCAGCCATTTTGTGGAATGATGGCCGTGCTTTTGCGCAATGCCAAGAACTGCAGCAACGGGTGCCTACTTTAGCTGCCTTAACCGGCAATTTAGCGATGCCTGGGTTTACTGCGCCTAAATTACTCTGGGTGCAGCAACATGAACCTGAGGCGTTTAAGCGTATTGCGAAGGTGCTGTTACCAAAAGATTATTTACGTTTTTGTTTAAGTGGTGATTTTGCTTCTGATATGTCTGATGCGGCAGGAACCCTGTGGTTAGATGTGGCAAAACGTGATTGGAGCGACACACTTCTAACCGCATGTGGTTTAGCGCGGCACCACATGCCTGCGCTTTATGAAGGCAATCAGATCACCGGTACTTTACTCCCCGCGCTGGCAACGCAATGGGGGATGCAAACGGTTCCGCTGGTGGCGGGTGCGGGCGATAATGCTGCTGGGGCTATTGGCGTTGGGATAGTCAATCCAGGGCAGGCGATGCTGTCGTTAGGCACTTCAGGTGTCTATTTTGCGGTTAGTGATGGTTTTAAAGCCAACCCACAGTCTGCGGTACACGCGTTTTGCCATGCCTTACCCAATAGTTGGCATCTGATGTCTGTCACCCTCAGTGCAGCGAGCTGTTTACAATGGTACGCCGATACGGTGGCACAGGCGACAGTCAGTGAGCTACTCGACGAGCTGGAACATAATCCACCAAATACGTCACAAGCCCCGCTTTTTTTACCGTATTTATCGGGCGAGCGTACGCCGCATAATAATCCTAATGCACAGGGTGTCTGGTTTGGTTTAACGCATAGTACCGATCGGGCCATGCTAACTTACTCCGTACTAGAAGGTGTGAGCTTTGCGCTAGCGCAAGGTGCGTTGGCACTGCATGACAGTGGCTTAATACCCACCGAAATCAGCTTAATTGGTGGGGGGGCTCGCAGTGCCTATTGGCGTCAGCTACTGGCTGATATCTTACAGCAGCCGCTATTGTTTCGCGAAGGGGGGGAAGTTGGCCCTGCGTTGGGAGCAGCAAGGCTAGCCATGCTTGCACTGCAACCTGATACAGCAATTAGTACCCTTTGCGTGCAACCACCTTTGGTGAGTGAACACCGTCCCAATCCATTACGTCAAGCAGATTTACTGGCTCGGTATCAACGCTTTACCACGATATATCAACGTTTAGCCGATTTGTTTTGATCTTTAGTCCTAGGTGGTTGACGAAAAGCACAATTTCGCTTTGAAAAAACATAATTGTGATTAACCACCACATTGCCCAACATGAGTGTGGCAGCATTCAGTTAAAACCAAGGAGAGCAGCGTGGCTCAGTATTTCGATCAGATTAATAAAATAGTATATGAAGGTGCCGACAGCACCAATCCACTCGCATTTAAACATTATAATCCTAGTGAAAAAATTCTCGGCAAGACCATGGCAGAGCACTTACGCATGGCAGCCTGTTACTGGCACAATTTTTGTTGGAATGGCCAAGATGTGTTTGGTCAGGGAACCTTTGATCGTCCTTGGTTAGCGGGTGGCGATGCCATGCAACAAGCCAAGCATAAAGCCGATGTTGCCTTCGAGTTCTTCAGTAAACTGTCTATCCCTTACTACTGTTTTCACGATATTGATGTCGCTCCTGAAGGCAATTCCATTAAAGACTATATCAATAATTTTGCGGCGATCGTGGATGTACTCGAGCAAAAACAAGCCGAAACCGGTGTGAAGTTATTATGGGGTACCGCCAATCTGTTTAGTCACCCTCGCTATGCTGCAGGTGCGGCTTCTAATCCCGATCCTGCGGTATTTAGCTACGGTGCGACGCAGGTGTTTCATGCAATGAACGCCACTAAGCGTTTAGGCGGTGACAATTATGTATTATGGGGTGGTCGTGAAGGTTACGAAACGCTACTCAATACAGACTTACGTCAAGAGCGTGCGCAATTAGGCCGTTTTATGCAAATGGTGGTTGAGCATAAACACAAAATTGGTTTTAAAGGCGCGTTATTGATTGAGCCTAAGCCCCAAGAGCCAACGAAGCATCAATATGATTATGATTCTGCGACCGTGTACGGCTTTTTAAAGCAATTTGGTTTGGAAAAAGAGTTCAAGGTTAATATCGAAGCGAACCATGCAACGTTAGCGGGACACTCGTTTCATCATGAAGTTGCCACGGCAATTTCGTTGGGTATTTTTGGCAGTATTGATGCCAACCGTGGAGATGCGCAAAACGGTTGGGATACTGACCAATTTCCTAATAGCGTAGAAGAACTCAGCTTGGTTATGTACGAGATCCTTAAAGCGGGGGGATTCTCTACTGGGGGCTTTAACTTTGATGCCAAATTACGCCGTCAAAGCTCAGATCGGTATGATTTATTTCATGGTCATATCGGTGGTATGGATCACCTAGCAATGGCACTTAAACGGGCTGCAGCGTTAATTGAAAAAGATTTCTTAAGTGCTGCAGTTGCAAAACGCTACGCAGGATGGAGTGATGCACTGGGTAAAACCATTCAAAGTGGTGAGCATAGTTTACAATCTCTGGCCGAGCTTACCGTGCGCGAACAATTAGATCCTAAGCCAGTGAGTGGTCGCCAAGAGTTGTTAGAAAACCAGCTTAATTTGGTGTTATACCGCTAACGTTTCGCTTTTATCCTGTCTGTACCTGTTGTCTTGCCCGGCGTGCCGGGCTTTTTTATGCGTTGCGGCGCATCAACAACCATCGCTATAACGTGCGGTTTCTCTCCCTAAAGATGTTGCATCAATTGATAACGAAGATGCGCAACAAAGGGCTGCCCAGGCCGTGTATAGTGAAATGGAAAATGGCTATGGTTTGGCGAATCTGGATAAAATTGCGGTTCAAGGCACAGCCCTTGTCGTGGTGCAAAAGGACAGGGGAGATAATCGCCGGTATACACTTGTAACCCAGGATAATCAGAACTTACGAACAGCTGCAGGCGCCCATCTGGGCTGGTTAGGATGGCAGCCGGTTGCTGCACATCAGCAGTGACGACAAAGTTATGATCGAGTGATAATGCCTCTAGCGTTTTTGGCTGACGAAAATCTAGCGCAGTGTTAGCGATATGCCGCAGTTCTCCGGTAGGAATTTTGTGTTCGTCGGTTACCGTGACAAGATCAGTATTTAACCAAAGCTGATGCGTATCAATGTTGGTATGCGTGGTGGCTAAATTAAAGTACGGATGTAACGTGGGGCCTACCAAGGTAGGGCAATCGGCCCACGCATGAAAATGGACATCTAAGGTGCCGTCACTGCCTAGCTGATAACGAAGAGTAAACTGGATAGGGCCGGGATACCCCCCATAGCCATCTACCGTATTGCAACCAAGCACCAGCTCAGTTGGGGTGTGAGTTAGCTTATGCCAACGCATTTTTTGTAAGCCTAAGCGTCCCCCGTGTAATTGGTTTGATCCTTCATTTTGCTCCAATTGATAGCATTGCTGATCGATATAAATTTTGCCACCTTTAATACGATTAGCATAAGGTCCTACTACGGCGCCTAAATAACAACGATCCTGTTGATAATCGTGTAGCGAGGGATAGCTAAGAATTATATCGCGATGTTGCTGGCCTACTACAGTAGACCAGCGATACAAGCTGGCGCCGTGTTCTAGAATCATCACGGTATCGCCACGGGCATTGGTTAAGGTAAAACTGTTCATAAGCTGCTCAGACTAGACAAAAGACCAGCCTAATCCGCTAACCGTCTCAATCCTATTCTGTAAGTTGCTGGCGCTATTATGGAATTTATTGCACTTGTGGCCCATGTTAGCCTTGCATATCCTCCAGTTCAGTACCCTTGGTTTCATGCACCATCTTGATCACAAATAGGATAGAAATCAGCGCGCCCACTGTATATAAACCATAAGCGCCGGCTAACCCTATGCCGCTAAGTAGCATGGGAAAGGTCATGGTGATCAGAAAGTTGCTGCTCCATTGCGCTAAGCCACTGACCGCCAATCCAGAGCCACGTAATTGGTTTGGAAACATTTCACCTAGCATCACCCACATGACGGGTCCCCAAGACATATTAAAGAAAAAGACATAGGCATTGGCACTAATTAAAGCGATCAATCCCCACTCACCCAGTATTAAGCGGCCCGTAGTATCCTGTGCCGCGTTGCTAAAGGCGAGCACCATCACGGCCAAGGTAAGGGTCATTCCTATAGAACCCCATTTAAGCAAAGGTTTGCGTCCAATTTTATCAATAAGTAATAAGGTGATGACGCAGGCGGCAATACTTAACCCACCGCTGATCACATTAATGCGTAGCGCGTCAGACTCAGAAAACCCTACGGCTTGCCATAAAACGGCGCCGTAGTAAAACACTACGTTAATGCCAACCAATTGTTGGAACGTTGCCAAGCCAATCCCAACCCAAACAATGCGACGCAGTTTGCCGCCACGATCTAATAAATCCGCTAGCTTGGGCGGTTGCTTATGCAAAAGCGATTGCTGGATATCCTGTAATTTAATCTGAGCGGTATGCTGACCATATAATCGACAGAGCACGTCTCCAGCAGCTGCATGTTTACCAGCAATGACCAAAAAGCGCGGACTTTCAGGAATAAACAACAGCATCAGTAAAAAAAGCACCGCGGGCAGCAGCTCCATCCAGAACATCCAGCGCCAAGCGGCAAAATCGAACCAGAGGAGTGCGGTTGACGCGCCAGCAAATTCTGCGAGTAAATAATTGCTTATAAAGGCCATAAACAAGCCAAAAATAATCGCAATTTGCTGCACCGTGGTGAGCATGCCACGATAACGCGCGGGAGCAACTTCAGAAATATAGGCGGGAGCCATTACCGAGGCGGCGCCTACGGCTAAGCCACCTAAGATGCGATAAATAACAAAAGTCAGGGAGCTATCTGCGATACCAGAGCCCCAAGCACTGATCACAAAACAGATGGCCGCCGCCAGTAAAATATTTTTGCGGCCATAAATATCGGCCAATCGTCCAGCAAAAAAAGCCCCTATGGCGCAGCCTAGCAGCATACTGGCAACATTAAAGCCGGTCCCTGCGCTATCAGACATAAAGGCTTGTTGTAAGCCATCGACAGTGCCATTAATCACGCCGCTGTCAAAGCCAAAAAGAAAGCCACCTAAAGTAGCAACGATAGTAATAAATATAATAAAGCGGCGATTATCGGTTTCTGGGGTAATCTGCGATGCTGCCGAGCTGTGCTCGGTAAGCGAAATGGGTTGCTGCAAAAGAGTGGCTCCTGTAAGCGCATAATGTGTGCTTGCAGCATAAGTTTAAATTGACGGTAACGCAGGCCGGTTGCTAAAAAACATAAATCTTTCAATACATTTCGTTAATTCTCCTAAGGCATTAGCATTGTATGGTAAGGATTAGCCATTCCATTAATTACATAAACGATGCACTGGTCATTGCTGTGTTGCATTCTTTGGTTGTGCAAGACAGCGAGAGCTCCAAGGTAACGAGAATAATAAAAAGCGCTTAACAACAGGTAGAGGCAAATGCAAACAGTAACGCAAAAACTCAGTGTCACAGAAAAAATTGGTTATAGCTTAGGTGACTTAGCGGCCAATCTCATCTTTCAAACGCTTATGACCTTTTTGGCGTTTTTTTATACTGATGTGTACAAGATCCCTCCCGCTGCTGCGGCAACGATTATCTTTATTGGCGGTATGATAGGGGCTTTTTTTAACCCCATTATGGGCTTAATTGCCGATCGTACCCAAACACGTTGGGGGAAATTTCGGCCTTGGATCCTCTGGACAGCGGTGCCATTCGGCATTATTGCGCTGCTAGCGTTTAGCACGCCCGATTTTAGCCCAGAGGGCAAAATTGCCTATGCTTTTATTACCTATGTGTTGTTGGTGCTGGTGTACTCAGCTAACAACCTTCCTTATTCGGCGTTAAGTGGCGTGCTTACCGGCAATATGTCGGATCGTAATAGTTTATCGGCGTATCGATTTGTGGCCGTTATGGTCGCGCAATTTATTATTCAAGCGTTGTTATTGCCACTGGTATTAATTTTGGGCGATGGCGATAAAGCCGTTGGGTTTGAAAAAACCATGTTTATCTTTGCTTGTACTGGCATCGTATTTTTCCTCATTACGTTTTTAACCACTAAAGAGCGTGTGTTATCGCTACAACTGCAAAAATCGAGCGTGCGACAGGATGTCAGTGATCTCGTGAAGAATAAACCTTGGACCATTATGTTGCTGTTAACGGTGTTGGTGTTTATTACCTTAGCGTTGAAAGGGGGCATGTATATTTTTTATTTTGACCATTATTTAAGCGAATCACATGTCGCGCAGTTTTTAAATGATATTGGCTTTAATGCGTTTATTGCTGGGTTAAACAGTGTTTTAACTAGCGTTGGTTTAAATGCTTTTTTATGGCCAGAAGACGCTGCCACGTCGGGGTTCAGCTTATTTAACGCTGGCGGCATTATCTGCATGATTATTGGTATCGGTTTCTCGAAAACGTTAGCCGACCGTTTTGGTAAGCGTGATGTGTTTGCTGTGGCACTGTTTATTTCCACATTATTTATTTTGTTGTTTTACGTGTTGCCCGCAGAGGCAATAGGTATGGTCTTTTTAGCGCAAATTCTGCATGGGTTATTTTATGGTATTACCATTCCCTTGTTGTGGGCCATGATTGCCGATGTAGCCGATTATTCTGAATGGAAAAATCACCGTCGCGCCACAGCGATTATTTTCTCTGCCATGATTTTTGGCTTAAAGCTGGGATTAAGTATTGGTGGCGCCTTGGTAGCAGGTATTTTGGCGCATTATGGATACGATGCGCAGCTTACTCAGCAATCAGCAGAGACCATCAACGGTATTAAGTTATCCGTGAGCTTATACGCCGCCATTCCCTTTTTAATGGGGGTAGGGGCGATGTTGGTGTATGAAATTAATAAACACAAAGAAATTGAAATTGAACGCGAACTCGCTGCGCGTCGCGCATCCGCACAAGGAAACTCGTAGTATGTCAGACATTGATTATAAAGACGTGCAAGATAAGGCCATTTCCGCCCCATTGGTTAAGCATATCTATACGGCAGATCCGTCAGCACATGTGTTTGATGGTCGTATTTACATCTATCCTTCACACGATATCGAAGCCGGTATTCCGTTTAATGACAACGGTGATCATTTTGGTATGGAAGATTATCATGTGTTATCTCTGGATCACCCCGGCGCATCTACAATTGATCATGGGGTAGCTTTACATATTGCTGATGTGCCATGGGCAGAGCGACAAATGTGGGCGCCAGATGCAACGAAAAAAGGCGATAGCTATTATTTTTATTTCCCAGCTAAGAATGCGGCTGGGCGTTTTCAGATTGGTGTTGCCGTTAGTGATTGCCCAACCGGACCTTTTAAAGCGCAGCCTTTGCCCATAGCCGGCAGCTATTCAATCGATCCAGCCGTGTTTGCGGATGATGATGGCAGTTATTATCTGTATTTTGGCGGGATCTGGGGGGGGCAGTTACAAGAATATCGCAATAATCAATTTGGCGAACACTATGCCGAGCCGAGTGCAACGGAACTCGCCCTTTGCCCCAAAGTGGCCAAACTCACTGATACAATGTTGGAATTTGCCGAAGCCCCACGCGATATTGTGATTTTAGACGAGCACGGCAAGCCCTTGTTAGCAGGCGATACCGACAGGCGCTTTTTTGAGGCGTCTTGGTTGCATAAATATCAGGGGAAATATTATTTTTCCTACTCGACAGGTGATACACATTTTATTTGTTATGCGATGGGCGACAGCCCTTATGGCCCCTTCACCTATCAAGGCCGGATCTTAGAGCCGGTCGTTGGCTGGACAACACACCATTCTATTTGTGAGTTTAATGGCACCTGGTACTTGTTTTACCATGATTCGATATTGTCTGAAGGGGTAACGCATCTACGTTCGGTAAAAATGACACCACTAGAGTATGACGAGCAGGGGCGCATCAAGATGATCAGCCCTTATCGTCGATAACGCGGAGGCAGTATGGCAGCAATACCGCTTATTCGTTTTGCTCAGGCAAGTCTTGTATTGAGCCTTGTATTGGTTGGGTATAGCCCCAGAGTGGACGCCGATATCCGTTTACCAAAATTGATCAGTGATCATATGGTATTACAGCGTGATACAACGATCTCATTATGGGGCTGGGCCGATGCGGATGAGACGGTAACGGTGTATTTAAATGATGTCTTAGTGGGTGAAAGCCTCCCTAAAAACGGTCGTTGGCAACTGGCCTTAGCCGCGCAAAAAGCGGGCTGCGGCCACCAGCTTACTCTGCAGGGGAAGCAGCGACTCGACATAATCGATGTTTGCTTTGGTGATGTTTGGGTAGCGTCTGGGCAATCTAATATGGAGATGCCTATGGCACGATTGGCTGAGGCATACCCCGATGATCTACAGCAGGCTACCTATCCACAAATCCGCCAATTTACGGTGCCCCAAGAGTATAATTTTGACGCGCCGCAACACGATGTTAGTAGCGGTAGATGGCAGCTTGCCAGCCCAGCAACGATTCATGATTTTTCTGCACTGGCCTATTACTTTGCGCGCGATTTATACCAACATAATGGTGTGCCTATTGGGATTTTAAATAATGCTTTAGGCGGCTCACCCATCGAAGCGTGGTTAAGTGAAGAGGCGTTGCAAGCTTTTCCCGACGCCTTAGCTGAGGCAAAGCGCTTTCGCGATCCGGCCTTGCGGGCACGTATCACCGCAGACGATCAGGCGAAAAATGCCCGCTGGTATGGTGATTTACAACAACGTGATCCCGGGTTAAACCCTGATAAGCCATGGTATGCCCCCCATTTTGATGACAGTCAGTGGCCCACCTTTACGGTGCCAGGTTTTCAAACTAACGCCTTTACGGGGAGCTGGTGGTTACGAAAAACCGTTATGCTAAGTGCTGAACAAGCCAACAATGCCGATACGCTGCGCTTAGGTTCTATTGTAGATGCCGATGAGGTATATATAAACGGTCAGCTTATCGGTAATACCACCTATCAATATCCGCCTAGGCGTTACACCGTGCCGACTGGCGTACTTCAGGCGGGCGCAAACCTAATTGCTGTTCGAATCACGTCCACTCAGGGGAAAACTGGCTTGATGCCTGATAAACCCTATTGGTTGGGAACCGATGAGCAGTCCATTCCCCTAAATGGCATATGGCGTATGCAAACGGCTGCGCGTGCCGAAATGTTGCCGAGCGATACCTTTATTCGTTGGCAACCGTTGGGGTTGTTTAATGGTCTAACGGCGCCTTTAACGTCTCTGCCAATCAAAGGTGTCATTTGGTATCAAGGTGAGTCTAATGTTGGGCGCTATCCCGAGTATGCAGCACGCTTTCGAGCGCTGATCCGCGATTGGCGTACGCAGTGGCAGCAACCTGAATTGCCTTTTTTATATGTACAATTAGCCAACTACTTGGAAAAAACATCTGCGCCATCCGACAGCCATTGGGCTGGACTACGCGAAGCGCAACGTCAGGCATTGGATATGCCACATACTGCAATGGTCGTGGCCATTGATACCGGTGAATGGAATGATATTCATCCGGTAGATAAGAAAACCCTTGGGCAACGTTTGGCGTTAGCCGCAAGAGCAGTAGTATTGAATGAAAACCTACTCTACCAAGGGCCACAATTACAGACAATGCAGGCAGAAGGGAACGCGTTAGTACTGACGTTTGATCACGCCTTGCAGCTAAAAGGAGAAGGCCAAAGTTTTGCTATCGCAGGGGCCGATAATAAATTTTATTGGGCGCAACGCGTATTCGTGTCAAGCACATCATCGTCCCACGATCCGTCGCCACAAGCCTATCAGCTTCGGTTATCGCACCCTCAGGTGAGCGCACCAACCCAAGTACGCTATGCGTGGGCCGATAACCCTGACGCAGTATTGTATAATACTGCAGGTTTGCCAGCCTCGCCTTTTACCGCAACGCTTAAGCCAAACTAAATAAGGCTGCGAGCAACCCGAGATCAGCTGGGCTGTGCTTGACAATATTGGCGGATAAAGTCGCGATGCGCCGGTAATCTAGACACTGCGCCTTGAATGGTTTCGCGGATCTGTTGCAGATGGTGTTTCAGATCCTGCGGAGATAATGCTGCTACTAATTTGTGATAACTTTGCGGTTGTAGCCGTTGCCCCAACATCACGTGTGTCCACGATTCCAATCGGAAGAGTTCTTCGCCAGTTTGAAAGGCATGGGCATTTTCACGAAATAAGGCGATGCGGTGAGCGAGAGAATCGGGAATGGGCATATTTTTACAATACTGCCAAAACGGACTATCGTTTCGTTCAGTCTGATGATAATGCAAAATGATAAAGTCTCGGATTTTTTCCAATTCGCTAATGGATTGTTGATTGTATTCATCAATGAGCGGTTGTGCCATGCCATCAAACGGAAATAAGCGTAATAAACGAATAACGCCATTCATAAATAAGTAAATACTGGTCGATTCCAGAGGTTCTATAAACCCGCTAGACAATCCTAGTGCCACACAGTTTTTATGCCAAAACTTCTTCCTGCGTCCACTTTGGTAATGCAGCATGCGCGGTGATGTCACGGTGGGTGTATCCATACTGGTTAGTAAGCGTTGTTGTGCGTGTTCGTCACTTAAAAAATCGTTGGCATACACCAAACCATTGCCCATACGATGCTGCAGGGGAATTTGCCAACGCCAGCCGCTGTCATGAGCAATAGCCCGAGTGTAGGGAGGGAGCGTAGCGCCACATTCAGTTTGTACCACGACCGCTTTATTGCAGGGTAGCCAATGATCCCAACGCTCAAAACCGGTTTGCAGCGTTTTCTCAATTAATAACGCCTGAAAACCCGTACAATCGATAAAGAGATCGCCGCTGATTTCTTGGCCGCTCTCTAAGATAAGTGCACGGATATCTCCATTCACCTGTTGTTGAACGTGTGTAATTTTTCCTTCAATTCTTACTGCGCCTTGCGCTTCACTAAATTCGCGCAAAAATCGGGCATATCGCCCAGCATCGATGTGATAGGCATAACTTAGTGCGGCCTGTTCAGTTTTGGCAAATTTACCTGAAGCCGCCGCCTGATGCTCGTAACAATATTCACCTAATGGCGCGGTTATGGCGTGCTGTAAACCATGCAGATAATAGTGCTGAAAATCGGCTAAAAAGCTGCCTTGTCCTGTTTTACCAAAAGGATGGATATAACGATCGCCTTGCTGTCCCCAATGCTCAAACGAAATACCTAATTTAAAGGTTGCATGCGTCGCGCGCATAAACGCTTGTTCATCAATACCGAGTAAATTGTGAAATAGCTGTACTGGCGGGATAGTGGATTCACCTACGCCGACGGTGCCAATGTCAGCCGACTCCACTAGCACAACCTTGACTAAGCCTTTCAAACGTTTTGATAACGCGGCTGCGGCAACCCAACCGGCTGTGCCTCCTCCAGCAATTACAACGGTTTTTACAGCGGATGTTGTAGCAGGTTGAGGGTTTTGGGTAAGCGTTTGCACAAAAAACTCCTTTAGATTAGCGATTTAGCTGGTTTAATAACATTGCGCGAAGTTGCCGTGCGTGTAACTCATCCAACTGACCTAATACGCCTTGCGCAGCCGGGGGAATATGCGCCGCAGCATGTTCGGGGGCGTCGAAAATATAATAATTCAAGATGGCTTGCCACGCTTTGCGCTCATGCGGCGGCTTATCCCGCAAACAGAGTAAGGCGTGGTAAAGCAGGGTCATACCCGAACCGGTGTAGCGCGGTGCGCGGCTCCACCAATAATTAATAAGGATATTAAACGGCGATAATGCCTCTACCTGATGCCACCACATACTGGGTAAATACAATGCGTCACCGCTGTCTAATTCCGCAACGTAGGCCGCGGCCATAGCATCGGGGAAATGTGGAAAGCGATCTAAATCGGGTTGATCAAAATCGACCATACTGATCATTTGCCCCCCTGGCGTCGGTGCCATCGGGCCTGGATACAGGTTGGCAATTTGCTCAGGTGGAAATAACGTGAAACGTCGCTGCCCCATGATACAACAGGCGATATTTTCAGAAGTGTCGAAATGGCATGCTGCCACAGACCGATTACCTAACCAAATACTTACGCGATCGGGCGTAATGAACTCACCTGCAACGGCGCCTGGTATCTGTAAACGTTGGTGATCGGGTAAGTCTGGAAAATGACTTCGAAGTAAATTAGAGGCAACATAAATTGACGGGGGCGCAGCCAGCTCATACCAGTCTAACATCGACTGCAATACCTCGGTGATCTGCCCTAAGCGAATATCGAAGTTAAGCTGGGTCGCATCATCATTATAAAAGTAACGGCCTTTATGTTGAGGCTCGCCTTGAAATATTTGCGTTGCTTGGCCGTTGTAATAATGCCGTAAATACGCAGCCACTTTACTTGGACCAGCACTAGACAGAGTAACCAAAGGCCAATCACGAACTAAGCCTTTGAGTACAACAGGTTGATCACTTTGCAATATCTCTGCCGGGATCTGGTTCGGTTCGCAATCTGTGATGATCCGACACGGTGTAAGATTAGGTGGCATGATATGTGTTTGCCGCCAATAACCGTTGGTTTTTGCGTTCAATCAGGTCAGAAATATGAAACATCGAGTTTAGCATCGCAAAGGCAAGCTGCAAAAACCCTGCGCTATGTAAAGACGCTAGCGCTGTGCTTGATAATGCGGCCAAGGCATCGGCATCGATACTGTAATTACCGGTTAAACGATGTTTTTCACCATTATGCAGTTCATAATCAATATTAATGGGTTGCAATAATTGCCATTGTTGCAGGGTGTTAAACAGCGAGGGAGCCAGGCTCAATCCTTGCTGAATGCGATCTAATAGCGCAGTGATATGCAGCAAATACGGGCTGTTCCCCCCTTCTGCTAGAAACAATGGCTGGCCATCTTGTATGCTAACTTTAGGGTGTTGGCAATCGATATGGACTACCGGCTCACGGTGCGCGCCGTGTTGTTGAAAACCAATACGAAATGGACCTTTCGCTAACATGGCTGGGATTGTGCGTGCATCCCAACCATAGGGTGCGTTGCTATCGAGATAGAGATTTTCATCGGCAGCCAAGCCGAGTAATGCCACGGCATAAAAGCTGTTTGTGTCGGCATTGTGTCTTACAACAAGCGGGTATTCATGCTGCAGCGCTAAAAATTCGGTAGGGAAAACCGGAATACTGCTGAGGTTATCGCCATAGTGTGTGCTGAAATAATGTCGCACTTTCGTCTGATGATGATCAAGATTATTCAATAGTTGAAACTGGCTCATCTAGAGCTCCTATCGAGTGGCTTTAAGCAGGATTTGATAGCACAAACTAAACCCATTTAATACCTGTTTAGTTTGTGCTGATGTCATACCTTACGACTGATTGGCCGCCAATAACCCGGCCAGTGAGTCTATCCTAGCTTAAAAATCGTAACGTAGGCCTAATTGATAACGTGGTCCTAGCTCCGTTAAATACCACATCATGGCCTCATTCCGAGCATGCGAGCGACTGTTTTCACCTGTTAAGTTAATCACTTCTGCAAAAACAGTGAACTGCGGATTTATATCGTAACTCACGTTCACATCAATCTGCCAGTAAGCCTCTTCGTAACGCGGGTTATTCGAGCCGCCTTTGTTAATTTCAGCTAAGTATTTATCACGCCAGTTCCAGGCAATCCGCGCTTGCCAGCTATCTTTTTCATAAATACCAATTAAGTTTGCGGTGTCACTTAACCCAAGCAAGGCAAACTGCGATTGATTCGGATCGGCGTTATTGTTAAACCCAATGTCGCCGCGCACAATGGTGTAGTTAGCTTGTGCGCCAAAACCGCTCTCGCCAAAGAAGTGCTGAATGGCAAACTCAGCGCCGTATATCTTCGCCGCACGATTGTTATCTGGCGTATTGGTACGGAATATCATTTCTGGGTCGGCATCGGTTGCCCGTAAATCAAAGCCTGGATTACTGGCTAAGAAATCAATTTGCTCTTGCGTACCGGTAAATTGTGGATTGGCACCATAGCGGGCAATCATATCAGGATGATTGCGGTACTCGTTAAATGCCATCATGGCAAATAAATAGGTATCGTCTAATGGGAAGCCCGCATCGCGAACCGCTTGCGCTGCAGCTAATGCACGTGGACCGCCTGTGACATCTCTAATACCGAGTAAGGGCTGATCGACTTGGCGGCTACCAATAAAGTTAACCACATCTTTTTGAAAGACGCCGGCCGACATATAACTAAAGGGATTGTAATACCATTCTAACGACATATCATAGTTAGTCGACTCTAACGGCAGTAGCGCTGGATTTGAAGCATTCGCGGTGGGCTGGGCACCGAGCAAGGTAGAACCGCCGCCGCCGCCAAAGTTAGAAGCCGATACGCCTAAATTACCTAAACCAGCGCGGGCAATGGTTTTGCTAAACGAGAAACGGCTGATGAGATCGTCGCTTAAATGTAAGCTGACATCTAAGCTAGGTAATAAATAATCATAATCGTTTTTAGCATTCGCCGGCATAGGCGGTACAGATGAATCCACATAGGCATAAATATCGTTGTTATCTTCCCATTGGAAGTATACGGGACTGACCAACGAGCTTGATTCAGACTCGGTTTTTTCATAGCGTAAACCGGTTAGCACGTCAAAAGGCATACCACCTAGCTCGCCGCCTAAGGCTACTTGAAAATACACCGCCATGGTGTCTTCTTGTACAATATTATCAAAGGATAATGCGCTTTCTACGCTGGTTGGGATACCTGGATACAGCGCCAACGCCGCATCATAAAGGGCTCGTGGATCGGCAATAAATCCATAGCCGCCTGCTCTAACCGGATAATCTTTAAACTCCCCAGGTAAATCGAAAGGCTGAATTAAATCGCCAAACTCGCCAGGGTTATTAACGTTCCAGTTACCCAGCGCAATGTTATTGCCCGCAGTTTGAATAGAGCGCGATTCCATTTTTCGCATCTCAGCACCAAAGTCAAAACGCCCATCGTTTAGCTCATACACCGCGTCCAGCTTAAGCTGTTTAATTTTACTTTCTTGGCTGGCATTACGAATACGCGCAATCGATGACCCAACATCTCCAGCATCGACTATGCCGTTGGCATTGGCGCCTTTACCCGGTGTTCTGTCGTCATACACGTTTTGGTAAGTGGGTAAAGTCGAACCAAAAAACCACTCGCGAGAGGTAACAATAGGCGCGCCTAAGCCCACGGCCAATTCACCAGAGTTGCGCGGTCCAGTGCCACGGCTATACATTTCTGAACTGTGGCCATCTAATAATAGGGTAAGAGAATCATTCACTTGGTATTCAAAATTGATACCAGCAGACTTCAAGGTGTTGGTTTGTTCTCGCCATTGTTGCTCATACCCTTCATCCACTGCACCAGAATAGACTTCCTGAATATAAGAGGGGATTTTCACCGTGTTATTGTCAAACTCTACGACGCGGGTGTTACCGCCCGTTTGCATCCAGTTGCCTACTTCACCGCGGTGTTCCACTAAATTATTTTCTGCAAAGGTATAATCTGCTGTGGCGGTAAAGTTATCGCGGGGGCGAAATTGCAGCGTCAGTTGGGCATTGTCACGCTCACGTTCTGTGTTAGAAAAGGCGTAACGAATATCATTCGGTCGCGCGTATAACTGTCCTTGCGCAGGGGCATTAATCACCTGGGTGTTTTCATTATTCCAAGTACGATCAGGATCAGCAATATCATCCCAATAGGCGACTTGCCAATCATTGACGGTAGCTCCGGTATAACCAGAATCACGCTTTTGATGGCTAGCTGATAAGCTTACGCCAAATTTACCATCATCTAATGTATGGCTGAAGATGCCAGACAGCTCGGGCGTTATGTTTGCGCCCGTCCGGTTGGTGGTATCGTGTACCCCTTTAATCCCAACGCTAGCAACCGTTTCTTGCGTATCCAAAGGCCGTGCGGTTTTTACGTTTAACGTGGCCCCAATCCCGCCGGTTGCAATATTGGCTTTACCGGTTTTATACACTTCTACGGCACGAATACTTTCAGAGGCTAAATTTGAGAAATCAAATGCCCTTGAGCTACCCCCTCGGGTTGAGCCGTCAGCGCCAGAGCCTGCACCATAAGTAGTGGCTGATGGCATAGTGCGGCCATTTAGCGTGACCATATTATTGTCAGCACCAAAGCCGCGTACGGTGACCTCAGCGCCTTCGCCATTATTACGGCTTATCGAAACACCCGTAATCCGTTGCAATGATTCTGCTAAGTTAGTATCTGGAAATTTACCAATGTCCTCAGCCGAAATAGCATCCACTACACCCATCGATAAACGCTTGATGGAGGCGGCCTCTTGCATACTGGAGCGCACACCGCGCACCATAATCACTTCGACACCGGTTGTCTCGGTATCGGCATCTGCTGCCGCTTCTTGGGCGTAAGCGGGTAGTCCGGCGGCACTGGCCAGTAGGACTGAGATGGTTTTGGCGAGGAGGGTTTTGCTAAAAAAACGCTGGGATAAAGCAGTTCTGCTGCCTGCCGCAGGGGCATGGCTCGAACGGGGTAACGCTGCTGGGTGTTTCATTGAATGTATGTCCCCTTGAGAATTTTTTAATAATTATGTGTATCAAACAATTGGGCCGAAACACTGTCTTTAGGGCACGTTATTAGAATGTCTCGGCAGTATGGTTTGTTTAGAGGGTGAGCAGTTTTTTACAGGCGGTTACTGTATAACTTTTCAGCCTTTCGACCTCATTGTAGTAAGCTTACTGCGATAGGGAAGTTGTCAAAATACGTTACCTTTTTGCTTTTTTTCATATTCAGCAAAAGCCCTGTTAGAAAAAGTACGTCGCTTGCACATGAAAGCGTTAAATGCGCTGCCATAACGTTGTAGATAATAAGGGTAAATAGGATGCAATTTGGCGTAGCAAGAATAACAGGCGTATTAAGTGCAACAGAGAACATGGGATAAACAGGAAAATAGGAAAACAGGAAAACAGGAAAACAGGGACAGAGGGTGCAACTAGGGAAAGTAGCAGTCATTAGGGCTAAGCCGCTGAGCAAGGGCAAAAATAGCCGGCGCAAGCGCCGGCTCTAAGTATTATTGTCGCGCGTGTTTTATCTCAGCCATAAGTTGCAACACGTCGCCGCGTTGTAAAATGGTGTCAATATTTTCGGGTAACTTACGACGCCAATTGGGGTACTCAGTGCTAGTGCCAGGAATATTCACTGGGGTATCTAACAGCACTAAATCTTCTAATTGATAAGCAAATAACTGCGCCGGCGTGGCCGCAGTATACAAATGGCAGGCTTTAACTAAGCTTGCTGCATCAGGCACTACCAAACGAAGATGTTGTTGTAAAAGCTGTTTTTCGTCTTTGCGTAGATTATGTAAATTGTCTGCTACAGCAGGGCTTGGAAAGAGATCGAGCTTATGCCGTAAAGCTAAATCGTGCTCTTGCCAAAAACCAATCAGGGTAGGCATATCATGGGTAGTCACTGTCGCTAACGCCTGTGGCGGATAGGTTTGATCCCGATGCTGATAACTCCCCTGTTTCTGTTCTAACATAAATACGCGATACGATAACACTTGATAACGCTGCATCAGCTCACTAATCGCCACAGGCACGGTGCCTAAATCTTCGCCAATCACAATACAATGATTACGCTGGCTCTCTAAGGCGAGTATGGCAAACAAGGCTTCAGCAGGCATACCAATATAGGCACCTTGCGTCGCATCCGCGCCCAGCGGACAACACCAGAGTCTCAACAAGGCCATCACATGATCTAAACGTAATGCACCTGCGTTGCGCATATTCGCGCGGATCAAAGCAATAAAAGGTTGAAACGCTTTTTGACGCAGCGTAACAGGGTTATAGGCTAATAATCCCCAATTCTGGCCCTTCGGTGCCATAATATCTGGCGGCGCCCCAACGCTGAGATCCAGTAAAAAGTCTTCAGGCGCCGCCCAACTTTCGGCACTACTGCGGCTCGTTCCTACCGCCACATCACAATACAAGCCAATCGCCATACCTTGTTTACGGCATTCTGCTTTTACATCAGCTAATTGCTGTTGTGCTAACCATTGCAAATAGAGATGTTGTTCAATCTGTGCGGCATGTTCTGCAGCAAATTGTTTAACTGCCGGGCTATCGGGGGTTTGATAGGCTGCAGGGAAGTTTTGCCAGGCCGCCATACTGTGATCTTGCCAGAATAAATGACCTTGCAACACTTTAAACAGAGCCATTTGCTGTAAGCTGGCGCCACCTTCTTGCACAAAATCACGAAACATCCGTGCTCTAGCGGTATTCTGTGCTAATTCCTGTTGCACAAAATGTTGATACAGTAGCTCAGCAACTTCTGCTTTTAACGCGGCGACGGCGGGATAGTCGACATCGCTGGCGGCACGGCAATGTGATAATTGTTGTTGAAAGCGCTCACTGGCGACGAGGTGTTGCGCTGCCGCGCAGTGCATAAATTCGAGTGTCTCATCTAAAGCAACGTACAGGGTATTGAGCCATAACCGACTGTTTGGACTGTATGGACTACAATCTTGAGGAAGCAGTGGGTATAACGCATGCAGCGGATTTAAGCCAATAAAGTCATTGCCTTGAGCTGCAAGTGGCGCCACCATATTTTTTAAGTCAGCAAAGTCGCCCATCCCCCAGTTCCGCGAAGAACGAACAGCATACAGCTGAATCGCCGGGCCCATGGTTTTATGCAAAATCGCGCTATCATGTAATTGGAAACAGCGCGCGGGGCTGATGATAATCTGTTGATTCAGGCGTTGCTTACCATCTGTAAGCGTTAGCTGATGATAGCCTGCGGCTAATGCCGCAGTAAGTGGCACGTCAAAAGCTAAGATAGTGCCTTCAGCCCCGTCATATTGCGCCACGATATCTTTAGGTTGAAGTAGCACCTCGCCTTGCAGCACGCCCCCCTGTTCTTGGGTGATTACCCATTGCCATTCGCTGCTTGCGTCATTTGCGGACAATTGTAAACGAACGATAAGGGTATTACCTTCAGTACACACTTGCACAGGCGCTAAGCGCTCTAGCCATTGTTGCTGTTGTAACTGTTGAATATGGTTGGCAATGTGTTGTTCACTGCTTAAATCAAACCCCATTGCACGCAAAATAGCCTGCTGAATAGGCAGTGCAATATGTTCGGTGTGTCCATTTGCATGCACATAACTCTCTTGCAAGCCCGCTAAATGCGCGAGCTGTTTCAGTTGTTCCATATCTCACCTGCTATCTGGGCGGCCTGCGGTTTGGGCTGCCTGTTATTTTTGCTTGGCGCTATTTCAGACAAGCATAAACAGCCCCCTGCAAATAGGAAACATGCTGCATACGTATGCAGTTTATTTCGGTGCAAAAAGCCGCATTTTTACTTATTTGTGGGCAACGCTATCCGGTATTAAAAATAGAGCGTGCAGTGCTTGCCTTCTCAATTGCGCACAACAATAGTGCAGAATACCTCTAGTTTGCACCCTGTCTGTGCGTCTTTTTAGTTATGAATACGTATTCATGTTGAGATGATGCTCGAATAAGTTTAATAAATGAGCATGGCGAAACCGAAGTTGAGAACTTTCAGCGAGGCTTACGGATTTTGCAGCGGTAAAACAACAACAGACCGGGGTAGATAGGGTTATGAATAAATTTAAACTCAGTATGCTGACATTAGCATTGGCAGCAGCGGGTACAGGTTCTTTGGCTTTTGCACAAGAAGCCGTTGAAACTGAAACACAGCAAGCACAGGAAGAAGCCGTAGAAGTTATTTCAGTACGTGGCTTTCGTCGCAGCTTACAAGAGTCTCAGAACATTAAAATGTTCAATAGTTCCATTGTTGAAGCCGTTTCTGCGGAAGACATTGGTAAATTACCTGACGTAAGTATTGCCGAATCTTTAGCACGTTTACCGGGTTTAACTGCGCAACGTTTAAATGGCCGTAGTCAGGTCATTAGTATCCGCGGTTTAGCACCGGATTTTTCTACCGCCTTATTAAACGGCCGTGAGCAAGTAAGCTCTGGCGATAACCGCGGTGTAGAATTTGATCAATACCCATCAGAGCTATTAAGCGGCGTTGTCGTATACAAAACGCCAGATGCAGCCTTATTAGGCCAAGGTTTAGCCGGTACTGCAGATATGCGTTTGGTGAGTCCGTTAGCCCATGGCGAACGCACCATTGCGTTAAATGCGCGTTATGAGTGGAGCCAAATTGAAGCGTTAAATGCGGGTGCTGATGATACAGGTAAACGTTTCAGTATTTCGTATATTGACCAATTCGCGGATAACACCATCGGTGTGGCCTTAGGCTATGCGAATATGTCTAACCCTGTACAAATTGAACGTTTCGAAGCCTGGGGTTATGCAGATACACCAACGGGTGACAAAGTGATTGGTGGCGCCAAGGTGTTTGCCAATTCTAATTTGTTAGAGCGTGATGGCTTTATTGGTGTCTTTGAATACAAGCCAAACGACAATTACAGCAGCACGGTGGATTTCTATTATTCACAGTTTGACGAAACGCAGCGTACCAGTTTTATTGAATTACCGTTGTTCTGGGGCGGCGCGCCTTTGGTTAATCCAATCGTTGAAGACGGTCTTGTCACCTCAGGTGGTTACACTGGCGTAAAAGGGATTGTGCGCAACCATGGTAACTACCGTGAAAGCGAGCTGTTCTCGTTAGGCTGGAAAAACGAGTTTAAGTTAGCCGATAACTGGCAAGCTACGGTTGACGTTAACCACTCATCATTAGATCGTACCGATTTAATTTTAGAATCTGACGCCGGTACTGGCCCTGCAGGCATGGGTGCATTAGACAATCTGTCTTTTGGTATGGGGCCGCGTGGCGCAGTATTTAATTCAACGTTAAACTATGCCGATCCGAGTTTAATTTTGTTAACCAGCCCACAAGGTTGGGGTGGTGATATTATCCCTGGTGGTCAGTTAGGTTATTACAATTCACCCGCCATTACTGATGATTTAAACCAAGTGCGTTTAAGCGCCATCACCATGCTGGAAGGTGATAACTTCGATTCGTTAGAAGTGGGCGTTAATTATAGCAATCGTGAAAAAGACAAAAAAGCGAACGAGTTTTTCTTAGCCTTACCCAATGGCGCGCGTTCAGCTCCAATCCCAAATATCGCGGGTACCACTAGCTTAAGTGCTTTCGGTATTGCCGGCATGGTGAGTTACGATCCAAGAGAATTAGTGGACAGTGGTGCCTTAGTTCGTGTGCGTAATCCTAATGCAGACGTCTTAATCAAAGATTGGAACGTTGAAGAAGACGTGATCACTACTTACGTAAAACTGGGGATCAATAGCCGTGTTGGCGATATCCCGGTAACTGGTAATGTAGGGACGCAAATTGTTCATACCGATCAGTCTTCTTTTGCATTAGCGGCATCAGGTACAGGGATTAATGTGTCGTCGTTCCGCTTAGATGGTGGCGATAAATACTGGGAATTCTTACCAAGCTTAAACCTGAACTTTGAAGTAGGTACGGGTAAGTATGTCCGCGTTGGTTTAGCGCGTACTATGGCGCGTGCGCGGATGGATCAATTACGTGCTAGCCAAGATTACAGCTTTAATCCGGCATTAAACAATGCGCAGGCAACTCCAGAGCAAAATTCACCCTGGAGCGCTGGCGGCGGTAACCCAGCGTTACGTCCATGGATAGCTAACTCATTAGATATTTCTTACGAGCAATACTTTGACGATAGCAAAGGCTATATGGCCATTGCTGCGTTCTACAAAGATTTAGAAAGCTATATCTACGATCAGCGCGTTATTCAAGACTTTACCGGCTTCCCATCAGGTGGTGAAGTGCCAGTGATTAACCAAGGTATTGCCACGACTCCACAAAACGGTGAAGGTGGTCGTATCAATGGTCTAGAATTCACCTTGTCGGCCAGCGGTAGCATGATTACCCCAATTTTAGACAACTTTGGTGCCGTATTAACCGGTTCATGGACAGACAGCGATATTCAGTCTAATCCAAATGATCCGTCAACACCGCTGCCAGGCTTGTCAGAAAAAGTCGCTAACTTAACGTTCTATTACGAGTTAGATGGCTTCTCTGCACGGGTAAGTAGTCGTTACCGTTCAGATTTCTTAGGCGAAATATCTGGTTTTGGTAATGGTCGTGATTTACGCATGATTGAAGCCGAAACTGTGGTTGATGCCCAAGTAAGCTACAGCTTCTCAGGTCGATACGAAGGGTTAACCTTGTTACTGCAAGCCAACAACATCACAGACGAACCGTTTGTACGCGTTGAAGGTGACGATAGCCGCCGTGTGATTGAATCACAACGTTACGGTCGTTCGTACATGGCAGGTTTGTCGTACAAGTTCTAATATCGGTCACGTAACGTGCTTAGCGATCATTGCTAGGCACTGCGTTAAATCGGTTTTAAAATGCCCCTGCTGCTCTCGTGCATCGTCAGGGGCTTTTTTTATTGGAGACAGAACATGACGCAACAAACCGCCATTCGCCGTGTATTGATTGTCGGCGGGGGGACAGCCGGTTGGATGACGGCAGCGATGCTAGCCAGAGTAATGGGGCCACAACTGCATATTCGATTAATCGAATCGGATGCTATCGGCACTGTAGGCGTAGGCGAAGCAACGATTCCTGCCATACAGCATTTTAATGCGGCGCTGGGTATTAATGAGGCTGAGTTTTTAACGGCAACTCAAGGCAGTATTAAATTAGGCATTCAATTTGAAAATTGGGGCAAGCTTGGCGAGCAATATATGCATGCCTTTGGTCCTATTGGGAAGCCTCTGGGATTTACCTCTTTTCATCATTATTGGTTAGCCGCGCGAGCGCGTGGCGATAACAGCAGTTTTTGGGATTATTCGCTCAATTATCAGGCTGCACGAAGCGGTAAATACCAACCCTTGGCGCAGATTCCGAATACGCCTTTACAGGGGCTGATTCATGCTTATCATTTTGATGCGGGCTTATACGCGGCTTTTTTGCGACGTTATAGTGAACGTTTACAGGTGATTAGAAGCGAAGGGACTATTGCGGCAGTGAGCAAGACACCTGCTGGCGACATCGCCAGCGTAACGTTGGCAGATGGGCAAACCTTCAGTGCTGATTTATTTATTGATTGCTCAGGTATTCGTGCGCTGTTAATTGGTCAGGAACTTAATGTTGGCTATGAAAATTGGCAGCATTGGTTACCCTGTGACAGTGCGTTAGCTGTGCCTACAGCCGCACGTCAGCCTATTTTACCCTATACCCGTTCTATTGCGCATGCGGGTGGTTGGCAATGGCGTATTCCCCTTCAGCATCGAACAGGCAATGGCTTGGTATACAGTAGCCAGTATTTGGATGATAACGCGGCGCGGCATACCTTACTTACGAATCTTGATGCTGAGGTGCTGGCGGAACCGCGTAAAATTAGTTTTGTTACAGGGCGGCGTAAACAACAGTGGCAGCAAAACTGCGTCGCCATTGGCTTATCGAGTGGCTTTTTAGAACCGTTAGAATCGACCAGTATCCATCTTATTCAAAGTGCTATTGTGCGGTTAGTGCAATCTTTCCCTGCCAGCCACGATATGGCGGCATTAAGACAAAACTATAATCAGCAATCGCAACAAGAATTTGAAGCCATCCGCGATTTCATTATTTTGCATTATTGCTTAAACCAACGTGATGATAATGGCTTGTGGCAGTATTGCCGTAGCATGGCATTACCCGATTCATTGGCACAGCGTATTGCGTTGTTCCAGCAATCGGCCGCGGTGTTTCGCCAACAAGACGAGTTATTTACAGAAGTGGCCTGGCAGCAGGTGATGTTAGGGCAAAATGTTCTGCCCCAACAGTATCACCCCTTGGCGGATCAGCTTACTGCTGCACAATTAAACGGCTTTTTAGGTGATATTAAGCTCATTATGCAGCGTACAGCGGCAAAATTACCCTCTCACCAGGCGTTTTTGCAACAGGTGCAGCAAGCCCAGCAAGCTCAACAATAGCCAAAGGTGATACTCCACCACGGCGCCGTGTTAGTTTTTACGTTGCTCGGCGCTGTGCCAGAGGTTTTGGTTTTCGGGTACGCTAAAAAAGTTATCGGGTTGCCAGCAATGGGGTAGCAGTTTTTGTGCGTACTGGGCCTCGCCATCTTGGTACAGCGCGTTTAACAGTTCTTTTAAGCGTTTTTCAGGCAGCAATTTTAAGCGATCGCGAGCGGGTTTAAAGTACAAGTTAAGCTCGGTACTTAAGTTGATATTATACCCGGTATTACGATATTGCTGATTGCGGCTGACGACGCGGCATCCGGGGTGCTCTGGCTTTTCAGGATACAGGCTGTTCACAATAGCAAACTCGTACTTAAGCTGTGGTTTGCCATCATCGCCCAAGGGGGTATATACCACGCCGTATCCCTGCGGAAATAAGCCCATCAAACGGAAAAGGCGATCCACTAATACCGCATGGTATTCGGCTCGGTGCACGGCTTCTTTTAATAATAATGCCGCACGAGGCAATGCATCATAGTTGTAACGGGTGCGGGCGGGCAGCACTATTGACGCATAGGCTTGCGGCACTTTAAACAAACTGCCTAAAGGCGTTTCGGTGCTCGCCGTCAAAAAGCGTTGTAATTGGGTTTGAGTGTGTTTTTGCAATTGGCTTTGTTGCTCGCGTTGCTCGCGGTTTCCGCCACGCGCCGGTAATTCGCCAAGGCCAAGCTGTAAAAATGCCAAGCTACCTTGTTTGGCAAATTCAATATAACGGGCACGCTCCTCACTACTCAACGTACGTTCTGTTTTGGCACTAATATCGTGCTCATTTAGAATAGCTTGTGCATTTATATCCAGTTGACCAGAGTGTTGAATAATACAGGCCATCACCACAGGTAATTGCAATTGTTGGCGATAAGGGCAACTTTCTGGCGCGGCCAAATTTCTATTTTCGTACCATTCTTGCCACAGCGGTTCTTTAAGGATTTTTTGCTGGAGTAAATCTTCTAACAGGCGCAAGGTGAGTAGCGCCCTATAGCAAGGCTTGTAGGCATGTTCAATTAGCAGATTTTTACGCTGCTTGGCGGTGGCAGTAATAAGCAGCCCGCCCAAGAGTCTGGCACTTAATGTTAAGGTTTCGCTCGCTTGTGTGCCTTCGCTAAGTTGTAACAGCGCTTCTGCGGCTTGTTTTAAGCTACTCCAGCGTTGAATACGTTGCTTTTCGTCTTCAAACTGCAGATCAGTAAACACTTTACGTGTTTTTTGTAATACCTCTGTTTTGGCTCCAGCCTGTTGTGCCTGTTGCCACGCTAATTCAGCCAGATGCAGGCTTTGTTGTCGCGCCTGTTGGTGGGTAAAAAAATCCAGCGCAAAATGGTAATAGCACGCTTGATTGGGGCTATAAAAATTCGCTAATAGTTGTTCTAAATTACGGACAAAAACCGATTGCTTGCCAAACGCGAGATTCAAAATGCAGGTCCTGTAGCCAGGCTATTTACTGTCTTACAAAATACCACTGTCCAAGCTTACTGCAAAGCGTCCTCGGGTGAAATTGATCGCAATTGCCACAATGCACCATGGTTGTGCTAATACTGGGAACGTTGCACCCTAACTTTCGTTTTGAATACGTATTCATATTGCGAAAAGCCCCGTAACGGTTAATAACTACACAGATAACAAACAGTTTGCACCATGATGCTCTTGTCATGGCCGTGAATACAATAAAAACACAGACGGGGAAAAAAGGTATGACTATGTTTAGGCTTAGTCTGCTGTCGTTAGCTATGCTAACGGCAGGTGCCAGCTCGCAAGTGCTGGCACAGCAACAACAAAATAATCCAACCACGCCTGAGGAAGAAGCCGAAATTGAAGTGATTCAAGTGCGGGGCTTTGCACAAAGCTTATTTCGTTCCTTAGACACCAAACGCTTTGGTGATGTGGTATCTGAAACCATTTCGGCCGATGATCTTGGCGCACTGCCGGATGTCTCGATCGCTGATGCCCTTACCCGGTTGCCGGGTATTTCTGCAGTGCGAACGGGTGGCCAAGCGGCAGAAATTAATATTCGCGGTATGTCAGGGGGCTTTGTATTTTCTACCCTTAATGGCCGTGAGCAGGTGTCAACCAGTGGCAAACGCAATATTGAGTTTGATCAATATCCCTCGGAGCTCATTAATTCAGCTGCTGTTTATAAATCGCCTAAGGCGTCGCTTATCGAGGGCGGTGTAGCGGGTACGGTAGAATTACAGACGGCCAGCGTGCTGAGTAACCAACAGCAACATACCTTTACCGCGAATTTACGCGGTATGTTTAATGATCGCGCGAACGAAGTGCCCGATGGCGAAGAGGTAGGGCACCGTTTCAGTTTGTCTTATCAAGGTAAATACCTAGACGATACGCTGGGAGTGGCTTTAGGCTATGCTCGTTTGTATCAACCCAGTGTTGCTACGCAGTTTATTGGCCTGGCGTATAACGTCAGTCGAGATTTAGATAACAATACCACCCCCGAATACATCAGTGAAGGCTTTGAAATACAGCATTTAGGCGGTGAAGAAACCCGTAATGGCTATTTGGCATCGTTAGAGTGGCAACCACACGATGCCTTTAGTTTAAAAGGCGATGTATTTATTTCGCAATTTGATAAGGAAGCCTTTGCCCGTGGTTTTCGGGTTAAATTTGAAGGCGCTACCGCCGCTATAACAAATCCAATTTATAATGGATCCTCGGTCATTGGTGGCAATATTGGGCGCACTCGCAATGGCTTTACCCGCGTAGAAGTGGTAAACGATGATAACCGTGATTACGACGAAGTGCATAGTTACGGTGTGAAAGCCGATTGGGATATTAACGACAAGATCAATTTGGTCTTTGATGTGTCGCATTCGCGCGCCAGCAGCGATTTCCGCAATGGTTTACTCTGGTCTTTAGTGGCACAAGACGCCACACTAGCAACGCCAGTGCTCGATCCCAATGTGTCGATTAATTATCAATTAAATGGTTTAAATTTACCGGCGATTGGTTTAAGTCAGGCAGCGGCATTCTCCGATATTAATCGGTTAATGGTCAGCAAGTACGGTATTTATCCTTTTGTAAATTCTGATGAAGTCAATGCGGCGCGCTTAGATCTCAGCTTTGATCTGGAATTACCTCTGGTACGCTCGGTGGAAATGGGCGTGCGCTATTCTGCCCGTCGTTATTCAAACGATCGTTCCGTTTTTGAATACGGCAGTGATGGCGCCTTCTTAACCTCTCAACCCCCATTACGGTTAACCCAAGACATGGTCAAGGTGGTTAACTTTAAGGGTGACTTTGCTGCGTACCCCAGCTATTTAGCTATTGATCTCGACAAAGCATTGGCGGCGTGGTTTCCACAAGGGGTGCCTAGCCCTGTGCAATCTTGGGGAGCGGGTAATCCGGATGTGATTAATGGCAATCCCAGTTCTAATGTCAACACGCCATGGTCGGTGTTAGAAAGCGGCAAAGTGTATGAAGATGTGCTGGCCAGCTACGTGATGCTAAACCTCGACACTGAGCTGTTTAGTTTACCGCTTACTGGTAACCTCGGCGTACGCCGCGTAACAACCGATCAAAGTGCGACCAATTTGTCGGATGTAGGTGGTGATCCATTACGGGGTGCCCAAAATATTGCTGATGATGTTGGTTTAATCAATACGCGTTATGCTTTTGATATTGTAGGTGAAAAGTATACTAAACACTTACCTAGCCTTAATTTAAATTTGGCCTTAACCGATGAATGGCAATTACGTTTTGCCTCGGCCAAAGTGATTTCACGGGCGCCGATAAACCGTTTAGCCTCGGTCACATCATTTAATATCAGTGATACGGGTGAAATTACCGGTAATAGCTCGAATAGCCCGTTTTTACGGCCATTCGAAGCCAATCAATACGATGTCTCGTTAGAGTATTACTTTGGGGCGGGTGCGGTCGCTTTTGCACTGTTTTACAAAGATATCCAATCTTTTATCCAAGACGATGTGTTACCCGAGTTTGATTTTAAAGCCGCGGGTTTTCCTGTGCCTGACTTTATTATCCCTGACATTGAATCGGGTGTGCCGGTAGCAACACGCAATGGCTCGTTGTTTACTGCGGTCAATAATAGCAACGGCGGTTATATTCGCGGTGCTGAAATTGCCTGGACCCAAGTATTTAAAGAGCTTCCCGGTATCTGGTCAGGGCTGGGCGCACAATTAAGCTACTCCTATACCGAAAGTGAAGTCTCGCTAATCAATAGCTTGGGTGGCGAACCGTTTGAAACCAGTTTTGAAGGGTTATCCAAGAATGTCGTTAATGCTACGGCGTTTTGGGAATATGAAGGTATTGATACGCGTATTAACGCGCGCTATCGCTCGCCCTTTGTATCCAGTCAAGTTGGGATTAACGAGCAAATTACCAATTTTGATAGTGAACTCGTGTTGGACTTCCAGTTTGGTTATCAGTTTAACGACAACCTGAAAATGTTGTTTCAAGTTAATAACTTAACCGATGAACCTACTAAGAGTTATTTTGGCCAACAAGCCATGACGGGTACGCTGCAGTATTTTGGGCGTCAGTATTTCTTAGGTGCGGTGTATTCGTTTTAACCAAACAGACTAAGACACAGAGACCCTAACCGCCAAGCGTCTTGCTGGGGTTGCGGGAATCACCAGTATAATTTTGGAGTAAGCACATAATGTTTAATATGCTGAAAATGCTCAAATTGAGCGGGCTAGCGTTAGCGGCTGGCTTGTTGTATGGCTGCGGTGGGGGCGATTCCACCACCCCAGGTACGTCATTACTGACTTGTACCTTGCCAAAAGTACCGAACCCAACTAATTCCGCTTGTATAGATCCTCCTGCCTTTTCATGTCCCAAAGGGCAATTCCCTAATGCCACCAATGACGGGTGTCAGGTGGGTAAAGATCCCAATGCACCAGCGCCGGTAGTAAAGGCGGGTCCTAATCAAGCCGTACTGTTTTACAAGAGACCACAAGATGGCGTTTATGATGGCTATCGCTTGCATACATGGAACAATGAGAATTGTGATGCCTATTTACCGTCGTCAATAGCGCCGTCTTGGGATAATGGTTTGCAATACAATGGCGTTGATCCAAACTATGGCGCTTATTGGATTTTAGAATTAAAACCTGGGTACGCGGGCACGGAAGGTGCTTGTGGTAACTTTATCATCCATATTGGCACCGACGATGCGGGTAAAGATCCTGGCCCAGATATGCAAATGCCATTATCACAAGATGATCCAGACTTTGCCCGTATGAACTGGGTATTCTCTGGCGTAACCAGTATTTACGAATTTCCTATTGTATCACTGGGCGTTAGTATTCAAGGGGCATCTGCACATTGGCTAGATGCCAATACCTTTGTATGGAATACACCAGTGGCTGATACCGCACCGAGTGTGAAATTATTTTACTCCACCGATGCTGGTTTAAAGGTGAATAATAGCGATCAGATTGAAGGTGGCAATAGTATTGAGCTAACACCGATAGCGTTGGATGAGCAACAGCGTGCCCTAGTACCGCATTTAAATAATGCCGCCGCCTTTAGTGCGAACTTTACGGCGGGAGAAGCGAAAACCATGGCGAAAAACCAGTTGGCTTTGGCTGCCTATAACAGCGACAACGAACTGGTGAGTGCGTCGTATGTGCAAGTGGCAAAGGTGCTGGACGATTTATACGCAAGTGGTACCGACAGTGCGCTAACGGAAAAACTGGGTATTAGTTACGAGGGCAGTAATGTGAAAGTGGCCGTTTGGGCACCCACTGCTCGCACCATGCAATTGAAAGTGTATAACAGCAGTAAAGCGCTAACTGCAACCCATACCATGACCTTGGATGCGGATACCGGTGTGTGGCATTACACGGGCGCACGTAGTGCACTCGATCGCCAATTTTATCGTTTTGCGGCAGAGGTTTACCATCCATTAACCCGCAAAGTGGAAATGACTGAAGCAACAGATCCGTATTCGGTTAATGTGTCTACTAATGGCCGTTTTAGTCAATTTGTTGATTTAAACGACGAAGATACCAAGCCGATAGGGTGGGCTACCCGCGTGATTCCAGAGGTTGTGAATCCAACCGATATCGTGATTTACGAAGGGCATGTTCGTGATTTCAGTATTCGTGACATGAGCACACCAGCACCGCATCGAGGTAAATATTTAGCGTTCGCCGAAGTCGATTCTGCGCCAGTTAAGCATTTGAAAAAACTTGCTGAAAACGGCTTAACCCATTTCCATGTGTTACCGTTAAATGATCAGGCCAATATTAATGAAGATCCTACTCGCCGGATTAACCTCACCGATACCATTGCCCGTTTATGTCAGTTAAATGCGCAAGCACCTGTGTGCGGTGTAGAAAATGCCAATTCGACCATTCAGGCTGTGCTAGAAAGCTATTTGCCTTATGAGTCAAAGGCTCAGGCCTTGGTACAATCGATGCGCAGCATCGATGGCTTTAATTGGGGTTACGATCCACATCATTTTATTGCTGTAGAAGGCAGTTATGCCTCTAACCCAGAAGGTATAGCGCGGATCAAAGAAGTGCGCGCCATGAACAAAGCCTTAAATGATATGGGGCTGCGTGTGGCTTTAGACGTGGTTTACAACCACACCAGCAGTTCTGGATTATTCGATAATTCCGTATTCGATAAGTTAGTCCCTGGCTACTATCATCGTTACAACGAAAACACCGGGAATATTGAGCGTTCGACCTGCTGCGAGAATACGGCGACTGAACATAAGATGTTTGATAAGTTTATTAAAGACTCGTTAATCATCTTAGCGCGTGATTTTGGTTTTAACGATTTCCGCTTTGATATTATGGGCCATCACCCGAAAGAGGGAATTTTAGCAGCGCGTGAAGCGGTACAAGCTATTGATCCTAATGTGTATTTCTATGGTGAGGGCTGGAACTTTGGTGAGGTTGCCAATAATCGTTTATTTACCCAAGCGAAACAGCAAGATATGGCAGGCAGTGGCGTAGGTACCTTTAACGATCGTATTCGTGAGGGGGTGCGCAGTGCAGCCTTGTTTAGTGGGGTAAACAACGATGGCAATTTGGCCGAGCAAGATATTGTGCGGATCAGCTTAGCGGGTACCTTAAAAGATTACGTATTTAAAAACTATCGCGATATTACTGGCCCAGCTGTGAGCGCCAATTGGAATGGTCAAGCCGCAGGCTATGCTGAAACCCCCGCCGATATTATTAACTACGTCTCTAAGCATGATAACGAAACGCTGTGGGATAATTTGCAAGCCAAGCTGCCACAAGAGATGACATTGGCAGAGCGGGTTCGGGTGCAAAATATCGCTATCGCTATTCCGTTGATGAGCCAAGGTATTCCGTTCTTACAATTGGGTGGGGATTTCTTACGTTCAAAATCGATGGATCGCGATAGTTACGATTCTGGCGATTGGTTTAATTTTGTTGATTTTACCTATCAGACGAATAACTGGGCCGTAGGTTTACCGCTGGCAGAGAAAAACGAAGCCAACTGGGACAATATCGCGCGTTTATTTTTAAACCGAGAAACCACACCTGAGAATCGTGATATTACCTTTGCCGCAGATGTGTTTGCAGAGTTTTTAAGTATCCGTAGCAGTAGCCCCTTGTTCCGCTTAACCAGTGGTCAAGCCGTTATGGATCGCGTCGGCTTCCACAATATTGGTCGCACCCAGAAGCAAGGGGTAATTGTGATGAGCTTGGACGATGGTTTAGGGTTAACCGATTTAGATCCTCAGCACGATGCCATCGTAGTGATGATCAATGGTACCGATACCGAGCAATCACATACAGTGCCCACTGCGGCTGGTTTTGATTTACACCCAATTCAGCAAGCCTCAGTAGATACCTCCGTTCGTAGTGCCAGCTTCAGTGCCGGAACGAACGAAGGCACCTTTACAGTACCTGCGCAAACCATTGCCGTATTTGTGAAAACTCAAATGGGGGCGCAAGGTGCAGGCTTAGCGGCCGATGCTACTTTGGGAGCGCCTGATATCCCGCCTTATGCTGCAACCGACGTCTTTGTTCGAGGTGGTTTTAACGGCTGGGGTGAAGCGAATGCGTTCACATACGATGGTGCGGGTATTTACACTGCGACCATTAATATTGACCAAGGCAATTATGAATTTAAAGTGGCTTCAAGTGATTGGTCAACAGTGAATATGGGCGCTGCAGCGGCTGGCAATCAGGTTGTGGTAGGCGAGCCTTTAGTGATTGCGGCAAGCAACGATAATTTACGGATTGCTATACCAAAAACATCGGCCTATGTGTTTACGTTAGATGCCAATAACGCCAGTGCACCAACCTTAACGGTACGCGAATATGTGCCGTATGGCCCAACCACGGTATTTTTACGGGGCGGCATGAATGGCTGGGGTGAAACTAATGCCTTTAACTATGTTGGTGCGAACATTTATAGTGTCGATATTAGTATTACTGCCGGTAACTATGAATTCAAAGTAGCATCGAGTGATTGGGCTACGGTGAATATGGGCGCAGGACCTGCTGGCAATACCGTTTCACCTGGCGTACCACTGCGTATTGCACCAAGTAATGATAATTTACGGATGAATTTTGCGGAAACGGCTACCTATAACTTCTTATTAAACGCCACGGCAACACAAGAGCCGGAGTTAACGGTGACGAAGAAGGAGTAAATGGGCGCTTAAAAGCTTGTCTTGAAAGCGTGTAATTGAAATATTACGTTGTTCAAAACACGCAATAAGCAACACGTAATAAAAAGCTGCAGCCGGTCTGCAGCTTTTTTTATTTCCAGCGCTGTAATAACACCTTTGCTTGCGCGGGTGGCGTAGGGGTTCGTAAAGCCCGATCTAAATAGTGTTTAGCTTCACCTTGGCGGCCGGCTTGCAGCAAAATTTGTGCAGCCTGCAAATTGGCCTTGCCATCATGGGGTAGCGCGTCGGCAATAATTAACAAGGTTTTGAGCAGCATATCGCCATTACGTTGTTGATGATAATACTGCGCCATTTGGCTTTGCATCGAGAGCCAATCCAATTTGCCTTGTACGTGATCTTGCGCCAGCTGCTCTGGTAACGATGTGGGTGTAGGAAATGTGACGGGCTGAGGTTCGACAGTAAAAGGATAATCTGCAGTCAGTTGTAAAATACGTAAATACCCGGCATGTTCTTCGGCGGGCGTTAAGGGCCGCTCTTGCCAAGCAATTTCTGCCGGTACAGGGTTGGGCCAAGCGGCAAACGCTTGTTGTTGATACAGCGCGCGATAAAAACTGTCGGCAAGTAAAAAGTAGCCTTGCACATTCGGGTGCACATGCTCCAACATCAAACTTTTACCCACTAAACCATGCGGCGAGTTGGCGATAAAAGCCGCTTCGCTATCAACTAAAAAAGCCGCCTGTTGTTCGGCTAACCCTTTTATCTGTTCGTTAATCGCTTGAGGGGCTCGAAAACGCAAAAGATCTTGTTCGCGAGCTTGCACGAAGTGCTGTTTAGCCCGTTCCGCTTGCCCTTGTTGGCGATACCATTGCCCTAGCTCATAATGCAACAAGGCATGGCCGGTTGCGTTCGCCTCGTCTGTTAAAACCTGAAGAACCTGTTGTGGTGCTGTTTTGCTAGCATCATTAGTGTTTTGGCTGGTTGGGATCTGTAATTGGTGTAACTGCTGTTGCTGCGTAGTGGTTAAAGCAGGGCTTACAAAGGGCGGTTGATCGGCCAGATTACTGACGATGGTACTGATGTATACTGGTATTCCCGCGGCGCGGTAATGTGCCAGTAAGTGTTGCATATTATGCTGAAATTGCGTAATACCGGCCTTAAACGTCGCAGAGTCCAGAGCAATATTTTTATCCCGTGCCACCTGTGCCATAAAGGTTCTACTATTCTCTACCTTTGTGGGGGCTGGCAAAAGCTGTTGATAGCCTTGTTCTAGCAATTGCACACTGCGTAATTGCCGCAAGCGCAGCAGCCAGCGTGTTGCCCAAGGCGAGTTGGCTGCTAAATACGTGGAACCCACGCCAAGCAAGCCCAAATATTCATTATGACCCGCATAAATCAATACGGCATCGGGTTTGAGCGCAATAATCTCGTCGGCAAAATCGAGCAGCGTATAACTGTTTACCGCCGATAATGCGGTATTGATTACTTCTACAGGCCGCTCTGGAAAGGTGCGGCGTAAGCGTTGCTCTAGCATCCCCGCTAAAGCCGCACCCATACCATAAGGATAACCGGCTGCAGTTGATCCTCCTTGAACCACCAGACGAATGCCGTTAGCCGGTTTGTCTTTTAGCACAAAACTTGGCTCTAATGTCACTCTTGGAACCGATGCGCCCTTCGGAAAGTAGCGCTGCACAATCTGCGCTTCGGTCACCAGGTAAGCGGGGTTTGCCGGGTAGGGCTTAAACAAGGGTAAGGGAGCAGCCGGGACCATTAACCGCAGGCTATATTCAAGTAGCAGTAAGAACAGCACGGGCAAACTGATTGCGATAAGTCGGAATAGCCAGAGTTTCATAGCAATGGTCTCATTGAGTAGGGGGGGCATTGGGTGCTGCGCGTTGCTGCATTTGCTGGCGTAATTGTGCCTGCTGGCGTTTCGCTACCGCATGGTCTGGCGCGCGCGCCAGTACCGCTTCAACCTGTTGCAGGGCCTCGGGCCAGCGATCGGAAAAATAGTAAGTGCGGGCTAACATTAAACGGTAATGTAACTCATCCGGGGCGAGTGTAATGGCACGACGTTGGTAGTAGGCGGCAAGCACCAGATCTTGGCTATCGAAATACAGTTGTCCAGCTACAAAAGCGCTATTCGCCTGATTGGGGATGGCATCAAACAATAATCCTGCAACCTTCGCCGCCAGCGACGGTTGTTGTTGTTGTTGGTAATACGTAAGAAGTTGCTGCGAGCTGTCCAACCAGCTTAAGCCTTGAGCGCGCTGCCAAGCGAGCTGGTGCGCCAGGGTCGGCTGTGGCCCAAAGCTCACCGTGTGCGGTTGGCTAACAAAGGGATAGTCGGCGGTAAGTTGCTTAATTTTAAACGCTGCTAGTAGCGTATCGACCTCCGTTAGCGGCATATCGGCCCACGCTTGAGCTGTGGATACTGCTGCTGGGCGACTATTAAGCTGTTGCTGTATCTGGGGTAACCAGCTCTCTGCCAGTAAAAAATAGCCTTGGGCGTTTGGGTGTAAGTGTTCTAGCATCAGTGTGTAATCAACAATGCCATGTTTTGTGGCGGCACGCAGCTGTTGTTCGCTATCCACCAGCGGTAGCTGAAATTGCTCGGCCAACTGCCGAAGTTGCTGGTTTATTGCCAGGGGCGCTCGAAAACGTAGTAAATCGTGTTCGCGGGCGAGTTGAAAATGTGTGCGTGCGTTGTCGTAATGGCCTGTTTCGAGCCAACGCTCCGCCAATTGAAAATGCCAGCTCGCCACCGTTTCATCTTGCTGTAAGGCCTGCTGTAGCTGCTGTATAGCGTGATCCTTATCGGCGGGCAACACCAGCGCTTCTTGGCTAGATACAAACGGCGCCTGTTGTTCGTTACTCGCCAAGGTGCTCAGCAAAACCGGTACGCCAACGTCTTGGTAGGTTTTTAATAAGGCGTGCATATTCGTCTGAAACTGACGAATACCTGCGTGATAAAGCGGGCTGTCCAGCGCAATATGCTGCTCAGCGGCAATGCGTGCCATCATGGTGCGCTCATTGGCTGCTGGCGTGCTATCTGTCTGGTAAACGTGGCTAAGCAGCTGTTGCGCGACTTGCACTAAGGCCAAGCGCGGCAATAACAGATAAAGTTGCTTGGTATAATGGCTCCCCGTGCCGAGCAACGCAGATCCCACTCCCATGATACCCAAATACTCGTTATGTCCTGCGTAAATGATCACTAAATCGGGCTGCAGTGCCAGAATCTCGTCACCTAGATCCCGCAGCGTGTAAGAGTTAACCGCAGACATCGCCGTATTGATCACCAGTATATCGTGTTCTGGGTATAACCGTTTTAACCGCTGTTGCAACATGGCCGCGGGTGAGCCAAAACGGCCATACGGAAAACCTGCGGCACTCGACCCCCCTTGCAGCACAATCCGAAATTGTCCGGCGGGCTTATCGGCTAAAATAAATTGGGTGTCAATGGCAAGTGCGGGTGCGCTGGCGGGGTTTAAAAAATAGCGCTTAATCAGATCGGGATTGGTTTGTAAATAACCTGGCATAGCAGGGGCGTTGATAAATAAGGGATAGGTTTTATACCAAGGACTTAACCGTAGCACGCCTTCAAGTGCCGCCAGCATAAACAACGGGATCAGCAAGGCAATAATATAAAAGAGTAAGCGGTTTTTTTTGTTCGCCATCAAGCGCATACCGTTGTAAAAGACTGTGATAAAACTACGTTACCTGAAGGTGATTGTAGCAGCAAGATTTTGCTGATTAAGCTCTATCATCAGGCGTAAAATCAGGTTAAGTTAAGCTTATGAACTCAGGCGAAATGGTTAGCAGCCTAACCTACAGAATAAATACAATAAGAATAAGAAGCCTATCAAGACCATGACGCGTTATATCTTAGGAATTTCCTGTTATTACCACGATAGTGCAGCATGTTTGTTGCAAGATGGGCGCATTGTTGCTGCTGCACAGCAAGAGCGTTTTAGTCGGGTGAAGCATGATGCCGCCTTTCCAACGGCAGCCATTCAGTATTGTTTAGCCGAGGCAGGTATTGAACTGTCGCAGCTTAGTGCCGTGGTATTTTACGATAAACCCTTTTTAAAATTTGAACGTTTACTCGAAACGTATTTAGCCCATGCGCCGCGGGGATTTCGCTCATTTTTGGCTGCCATGCCTGTTTGGCTAAAAGAAAAGCTTTATTTAAAAACCGTGCTTCGGCGTGAGCTGCGTCAATTAGCAGGTGTTGAAAATAATGAAACACTACCGAGGTTATTGTTTAGTCAGCATCATCAGGCGCATGCCGCGTCGGCGTTTTATGCTAGCCCCTATCACGATGCGGCGGTGATCTGTTTAGACGGCGTGGGGGAATGGGCCACGTCTACCCTTTGGCATGGTAAAGGCAATCAGTTAACGCCGTTAGCCGAGCTCCATTTTCCGCACTCGTTAGGTTTATTGTATTCGGCGTTTACCTATTACTGCGGTTTTAAAGTCAACTCGGGTGAATATAAGCTGATGGGATTGGCACCCTATGGCCAGCCAAGGTTTGTCGATATCCTTTATCGTGAACTGATTGATGTAAAAGCCGATGGCAGTTTTGCGTTAAATATGACGTATTTTGCCTATCCGGTCGGCTCTCGGATGATTAACCAAAAATTTGAGCGCTTGTTCGGCGCGCCTGCCTTAGCACCCGACGCGACTCCCAGTCAGCATTATCTGGATGTTGCCGCTTCTATACAGCAAGTAACCGAAGACATTGTGTTAAAGATTGCGCGATATGCTCAGCTGCTGACCGGTGCTAATAAAGTGTGTTTAGCGGGCGGGGTGGCGCTTAATTGTGTGGCAAATGGCCGTTTATTACGGGAGGGCCCTTTTCAAGCGCTTTGGATTCAGCCCGCGGCTGGCGATGCGGGCGGCGCCTTAGGTGCAGCACTCTTAGCCTGGTATCAGTATTACGATCAGCCGCGTCACAGTGATGAACGTCACGATCAGATGCAAGGTGCCTATTTAGGTCCTGCCTATACCGATGCTGAGATCATCACTCTGCTGGAGGCGCAGCAGGTGCCCTATCAACTGCTGTCAGGCGACGAACGCTCTGCGCAGGTATCGGCATTACTGGCTGCAGGCAAGGTGGTTGGGTGGTTTCAAGGCCGGATGGAATTTGGCCCGCGCGCCTTGGGCAATCGTTCTATTTTAGGCGATGCTCGCAGCCCGAAGATGCAAAGTGTGCTTAATCTTAAAATTAAACAGCGGGAATCGTTTCGGCCTTTTGCGCCCGCTATTTTAGCTGAGCACGCCGCACAGTATTTCGACTTGGCCACGTCTAGCCCCTATATGCTGCTGGTGGCTGCGTTACAGCCGGCTTATCGCATAGCGCCCGATACCGACGTTACAGGGCTAGCGCAGCAAGCCCAAGTACGCTCGTGCTTACCGGCCATAACCCATGTCGATTACAGTGCCAGGGTGCAAACGGTTGATGCCCACAGTAATCCGGAATTTTATCAATTATTACAAGCCTTTAAAGCGCTAACAGGTACGCCGATATTAATTAATACCTCGTTTAATGTCAGAGGCGAACCGCCAGTGTGTAGCCCTTTCGACGCCCTACAGGGATTTTGGGCAACCGATATGGATTACTTAGTGCTAGGCAATACATTGCTGAGTAAAGCAGCACAAAATCCTGAACAGATTGCGCAAGCGCAACAGCGAGTATTTGCGGCAGATTAATGCGCCTCAAAGAAGGTCGAGAAATTGCCATATTCAACAATGTGCTAAGCAAAAAGATATTAAGCAAATTAGGCATTAAGTCGCGCCAGCGCTTAGCAAAACAACATTAAGTGAGCACGCATTTAACACAAAGGTGTTAAGCAAAAGGGTTTAAATAGGAGTCATAAAGCGCATGCAGTTACTTAGCCAACACAATGTTACGGGTTTAAGGCGTTTTGCCTGGCAAATGGCTATTGCGGTGATCGTGCTCTTCGCTGGCATCTTGCCATGGTTATTTAGCTGGCCGTGGCCACAGTGGCCCTTTTATCTGGCAGCGGGCTTAGTGTTGTTAGCGCTCGCGTATCCGCGAGGTGTCTATTATCCCTATCGCGCGTGGATGGCCTTTGCGGCGATGATGGGTTGGATTAATACCCGGCTTGTATTAGGCATCGTGTTTTATGTCTTAATTTTCCCAATAGGTTTGGTGTTGCGTGCGACTGGAAAATTGCAATATCGCGCTGCGCCAAACGCGATCAGTTATTGGCAAAAACCGGATAAGCATCCTACCGCCAAAGATTTAGAGGACCCTTTTTAATGCGCGAATTTTTAACCGATTTATGGGCTTTTTTACGTGTGCGTAAAAAAATATGGTTATTGCCAATTATTGTCGTGTTGGCGTTACTGGGTGGCCTTATTGTGGCGAGTCAGCAATCGGCACTCGCAGGATTGATTTACACCTTATTCTAACATCTGCTTTAAAGACGCTATTAAATAAGAGCACATATCAGTCTGGCCTAACCGTCATCTGGTGTAAACCAGATAACGGTCTTCGTTTTTTCAAAACGAATTGTAAGTCTTAGTTGACAGAAAACCGCGATATGCGCGCTAGCGCACCGAAATAGTGGTTTTTTTCTTCTACAGTAGCCAAACCGTCAACATGTAATGGTGCATGTTGCTGAGTTAGTACAGAGGCTACCATGAAACCACAAACGCATAAAAATACCGACAAAGCCGATAAAGCCGACAAAGTCATTTCTAATCGCAATGAACCTGCAGCATCTTCCAAAACGGTTGTTAAAACCGCCATGCCAACAACAACAGCACCAAAAACCAAGGGCAAATGGGGCGATCAAATTAAAGCAGCAAAGCACGAGTGGAGTAAGTTGAGTGAGGCTGAACTGCTGAAAAGTGACGGGGATTCACAGCAACTTACTGGGCTGGTGCAACAGCGATATGCCATTGAGCGCCATGTTGCTGAAAAACAAGTAAAAGCTTTTTTGGTTAAATGCAATATCGCGTAATAAGGCACGGCGCTGCTTGTGCTTATGGGCGATCGGCGCGCTTTTTTCATACACCAAAAGGAATACTTAGATGAAACATAATGTTCGTACGTTTTTACAGATCAGCGCCTTGTCTTTGGCCTTAAGCAGTGCCAATGCGTTGGCGGCCAATGACAACAAGCCAACAACAGCCACTGATGCTGTGGCAAATGCCCGTTACGAAACACAAATTTGGACAACGTATGCGTTGAGTCCTTATTTACGGGCTAATCAATTATCCGTTAGCGTCGTGGCTGGCAAGGCAACACTCTCCGGTCATGTCGCCGAGGCGGTGCATAAAGAGTTGGCGGGCGAAATTGCTGCAGGGGTAAATGGCATCGACAAAGTGGACAATAACATTGTGGTTGATGCCGACTACGCGGCCACCACGAATGATGGTAAGCGCAGTTATGGTGATGTGATTGATGATGCCTCTATTACCACCGCCGTTAAATCCAAATTACTCTGGAGTAAGCATACCGAGGGGATGGACACCATGGTGGTGACGCAAAATGGCAAAGTGGTTCTAACGGGTTCGGTCGCCACTAATGAGGCGAAACAGCAAGCCGAAAAATTAGCCAAGAACACGCATGGCGTGCGTGCGGTAGATAATCAATTACGCGTTAATGATAAAGCACCTGCAGCAGAAAAAAGCACCATAATGGCCGATAGCTGGATCACCACCAAGGTGAAATCGACTTTACTGTATTCGAGTAATGTCGCCGGTGCTGATATTTCGGTGAATACGGTCGGGGGTGTGGTGACGCTGGCAGGCAAAGTCGACAGTGGGGTAGAGCAAGCGTTAGCAATCGAATTGGCTCAAAATATCCGTGGCGTAAAACGGGTTTCCTCAACTGAGCTAACGTTCTAACGTGTGACAGGGTGCTGGCTTTGCGCGGAGACATCCGTCTTTCGCGCAGGGAGTAGCATAGGATGTGATGGTGAGTAGTAGCAGGCTTGTAACTCACGCTTAAGGGTCATTAGATGGGGTATAAGATGGCAATATTTCAACATTTACAATCAGTTGCTGCACTTCAAGTTCAAGCCGATACGCTCTCAGCAGAGGCTATTCGCGTAAAGTGTGAAGCTATTTTGCAACAACACAATGTTATGCAAGCGCAGCACCAACAACAACGGATTAATAAGTTGTTGGTATTAGCATTGTTACATGCCTATGAAGAACATAAGCAACATGCTCTGCAATTGCAGCAGGCACGCGCTGCTAACCAGTATGATGCCCTTACTCAGACGCCCAATCGCAATATTATGCGCGATAGGATCCAGCAGGCCATTAGCAGTAGTAAACGGCAACATAAAAACTTCGCCATTCTTTTTATTGATTTAGATAATTTTAAACCCGTAAACGATCAGTATGGACATGCGGCGGGGGATATAGTGTTGCAGCAAGTGGCAACACGATTAACCCAAAGCATTCGAGACAGTGATACCTTGAGTCGCTATGGGGGCGATGAGTTTTTAGTCCTACTGCCAGAGATAGGGTCGCGTGAGGATGTAAAAGCCATTGCCGAGAAAATGGTAACCGGCTTAGCAGACACTTATCTATGTAATGAGCAGCAAGTACATATTTCTGCCAGTATTGGTATTGCTATGTTTCCACAAGACGGAAGCGATATGAGCAGTTTAGTTAAACACGCGGATACGGCGATGTATTGTGCTAAACGTCAGGGTGGTAATGCGGTATCTGGCTAAACAGAATGATAGCAGATGTATTGTGTTCGGTGCGCTGGCGCACCGACTGCGCCGTGCTTACACGCGATAATCCCCCACTAACGTGGGTAATATAGCTCACGTTAATTCAAAACCGAGGTTGCAATGGATAAGCCAATAGAACCAAACTTAGGCAATAAACTGCCTCAGCGTAGTATTGATAACGTAATTGATGGTGTGTATCATGGTCTAGACGCTGTATCGGATGCGACGAGCCCCGCACTGCATAAGATATCAGCAAGTGCGCATCAGGCATTAGATACGTTAGCGAGTGGTGCAAATCATGCAGTGGATGCGATCGCCAATGGCACTGCAAAATTACAGCATGCTCAGCAGCACTTTGGTGAGCGCTGCCGCTGTCAGGTTCGTGATAGGCCGTTAATGTCGGTTGGAACGGCGATGGTGGCAGGAATGCTGTTCAGTTGGTGGTTAAATCGCTCGCGTAAAACCGAGCACTAAAAGGTTTACAGCGCTACGGCGCTGTTTCCCCCCAGTCTTTTTGTATAATCATCTCGCGTTATTTGATAACACTCGCACGCAATCAGCAGTAAGGCAGGTCGATTCAGTATTTGAATCGTACCTCGGCTATAACGAATGATTTGCTGATGTTGTAATCGGTGTGCTGCCACCGTGATACCACTTCTTCGTACCCCCAACATATCGGCTAAAAATACCTGCGTGAGATACACCTGATCGGCATGAGCGCGATCTTGACTCATCAATAACCAGCGCGCTAATCGCTGCTCTAATGAATGGAAATGGGCACAGGCGGCACTTTGTGACAGTTGCTGCAATAACACGAATAGATACCGCTGAAAAATCTGATGCAGCTCAGGATATTGCTGTAATAATTGTTGAAACAGCACGACCTTAATGCGCCAAGCCATGCCCGAACCTTGAACAATCGCTTGTGTGGGTACCGCGATGATCCCGAGCGTTAAAGTCACGCCTAGCATTCCCTCATTACCAATCAGTCCCATTTCGAGGGGCTTATGCCCTGTTACTTGCGTAACAAGGGAGATAAAGCTACTAACAGGAAAATATACATGCTGATAATCTTGATGCGGTTGACATAAAATCTCGCCAAAAGTAAGTTCAACCGATTCACTGCACGCTAGTAAGGATCCTCTTACCATCGTAGGCAGTAATGCTAATAAGCGGTTATTGACCTTAACAGGCTCAATTAAAACAGTCATATGTATACCTTAAGCACAGTGATAGGCCAGAGGGCACAAGACAGGTGCAGTACCATCTCGTCCAAGCATTTTGTCATAATCCAGGGTGTGATTCTGTGCGCTACAGCACGTAATCACACCATGGCACAGCTTAGGGTAAACGCCACTCAAGCCGATGCTGTTGGTTATCGAGCGGCAGTTGTAAACAATGTGGTGTTAAAAATAGCGCCGAGGTTGCGGGCACAATAACATCATCCAAATACGCTGCTGTTGCTGCAGTTGGCGTGGTTTGTCGATGCAGCAGGCTTAAGTGGTATTGGCTTTGGCCCAAGGTAACCGTTGCCTTGAAACCTGGCCAATGGCTGGGGAGGCAAGGAGAGAGTTGGATAACGTTACCATGTCGAGTTAGGCCTAAAATACCCTCTAATCCCGCTTGATACATCCAGCCTGCGGCGCCGGTATACCAACTCCAGCCGCCTCGGCCAACATGAGGGGCTTCAGCATAGATATCAGCTGCTACTACATAGGGCTCAACTTTATAACGCTGCACGCTACTGGGTGAAAGGGCATGATTAATAGGATTCACCATATTAAACAAGCGGTGTGCGTTATCCCCTTGTTGCAGCTTGGCGTACGCTAAAATCACCCACATGGCCGCATGGCTGTATTGCCCTCCGTTTTCACGTATTCCTGCCGGATAGCCTTTGATGTAACCCGGGTTTCTTGCACTGTTAACAAAAGGTGGCGTAAACAGTAATAGCAGTTGTGCATCGGGTTTTACTAAGCGTTTGGTCACTGCTGCCATCGCTTGGCGCGCGCGCGCCGGATTGGCGGCTGAAGATAAAACGGACCAAGATTGCGCAATCGAATCAATTTGGCATTCTTCACTGTCACGACTTCCCAGCCAACTGCCATCATCGTAAGTGGCGCGCTTATACCATTCCCCATCCCAAGCCTGTGTTTCCAGTGCAGCTTGTAATTGCAGGCTATAGGTTTGCCAAGGTGCAACCCGTGTTGGATCGTATTTGACGGCCAACGGAATAAACAGGGCTAAGGTTCGCCAGATAAACCAGCCTAGCCAGACACTTTCTCCCTGACCCTTTGCCCCCACCTGGTCCATGCCATCGTTCCAGTCACCGCTGCCGATTAAGGGTAACCCCAAAGTGCCGGTTAAGGTAATGGCTTGGTCTAAGCCGCGTGCACAATGCTCAAACAAAGAGGCCTTACAGTCTGTGGGCATTGGCTGAAAAAACGCATCATGTTGGCTAGGATCAAGCACGGGGCCTTGTAAAAAGCTGATGGGTTCCTCAAGTACAGCCTGATCACCACTGCTTTCAATATAGCGGGCGGCAACATAGGCTAGCCATACGCGATCGTCAGAAATACGGCTACGCACACCTTGGCCAGAATGGGGTAGCCACCAGTGTTGCACATCGCCCTCAACAAATTGGCGTGCAGCGGCGCGCAGCAAATGTTGTCTTTGGCGGGCAGGATCGGCAAAACTCAGCGCCATACCATCTTGCAGTTGATCACGAAAACCATAAGCGCCGCTTGCCTGATAAAATGCGGCTCGAGCAAAAAGTCGGCAGGAGATTGTTTGGTAGAGAAGCCAGCCATTGAGCATAATATCCATGCTTCGATCAGGGGTGCTGACATGAACTGCGCCCAATTTTTCCTGCCAGAAAGCCTTAACGCGTTGCAATACTGTGCTCAGATTAGTTTGCCGATAACGGGCTACCAACGCTAAGGCCGCAGCGGCATTGTCGGCTTGGCCAAGCAGAAATAGCATTTCTATCCGTTCGCCAGGGGCTAGCGTAATGCGTTGTTGTAATGCCGCACAGGGATCGCATCCAGCGCTGCTGTTGGCTTGCAGTGGCGCACCACGCAATAACGCTAGCGGGCTTTGTATGCTACGATTACGGCCAATAAATTCAGTGCGGTCTGCTGTCCATCCGGCTAATTCGGCACCCAAGGCGGCAAAGGCAACTCGACCGGGTAACGCCGTTTGCCAGGGATTACTGACTAAGAGCACTTCGCTATCAGCATCAAAACTGGATAATAAATACGGAGAAGTGGCCCCTCGCTCACGGCCTAATACCCACTCGTTATAAGCGGTCAGGGTAAAGGTGCGGCTTTTATTCGATTGGTTATGCACGCATAACCGCGAAATTTTTATCGGATCGTCCACAGGTACATACTGCAGCAAACTTAGGGTAATACCGTGTGCTTGATGCTGAAAGTGGCTATAACCGAAACCATGTGTGGCTTGATAATCGCCGCCGTCATTCAGCGGCGCCGCAGTGCTGCAGAATAGATGACCTTGTTCTTCATCACGAAGATACATTACCTCGCTACAGGGATCGAGAATCGGATCATTTGACCATGCGGTGAGTTGATTTTCCCGACTACTTTGCGCCCAGCTATACCCTGCACCGCTGGCTGAAACCTGAAAACCAAAGTCTGCATTAGCAATCACATTTAGCCAAGGCATGGGGGTACGCTGCCCTGCTTTTAGTAGGATGCTGTATTCGCGTCCCTCGCAGGCAAAGCCCCCCAAGCCATTAAAAAACTCCAGTTCGTCCGCCTGATAGCGAGCTCTTTGGTGTTCTGACATATCCGATAGCACAGGGGGATACTTTTTACGCTGGCCAGGATGCCAAACCGATGGTGCGGTGGTTAAGATCATCCTGTCTAATTGCCGATTAAGCATACCGCGGCGAGCATAAAGGACCACGCGTGCGACGGCAGCAAGCAATGCCCGATTCGCTACCGTCATTAAATCGGCGCGTAAAAGATACACCGAGCCTGCCGCTAACGGTAAAGATGCCCCAAGTTTACTTTGGCTGCTTCGGATAAGGGTTTCTATTGCCGAGTGTAATTGCTGCATATAAGAGGTGGCGCGTTCATTAATAATAACTAAATCCACAGCAAGCTGTTTCATCCGCCAGTATTCATGTGCCCGCAACAATTGTTGAACGGTATCAATATCTTGAATGTCGTCAATATGCAGTAAAACAATAGGTAAATCACCTGAAATACTATGTTGCCACAAACCTGATTGCGCACCAGCACCACGTAAAATCGCTGCTGCAGGGGCTCTGAAGCGCTGATCGTTATATAACAACGGACCGGTCAATCGTTGAAAGTCTGCTGCTTCTGCTACGCTAACCGCTAAATGACGTAACTGAACTTGAGCTTGTGTCCAAGCTAACATGGCTGCACGCCCATAAGCGCTGCGCTCATTATGTTGTTCAACCAGGTGTAATACCTCTGCACGCGAGTGTCCAACAAGGGTCCAGAAAGCCACACGCAGCCACTTTCCCGGTGCCAGTTTTACTTTGTGTCGCAGTGAGATGATGGGATCTAATACGGTACCATTGCTGTTCGCCATCGATTTATTTGAGGTCATCGCATCAGCCTGTGACAAGCTGGTGCCAGCACCGAAAAACAGCGCGCGATTAGTTTCATACTGCGCTACATGAGGCGTATGATCGCCTAGCGTCTCTTCGATAACGGCAAAATGGGCCAGCCAGAGCGGTTTTTCAGCAGCAGAACGCAGCCTACGCGTTGCCAAAATAGCGTGATACGCGTCGACATATTCTGTTTGTACAAATAACTTCGAGAATGCGGGATGTGCATTGTCGCTGCTTGCGGTGTTTAAAACCAATTCGCTATACGATGTTAGCTCAATCTCACGTTCGAGTGGGCTATGATTCGACAAGGTGATCCTTCGTACTTCACCATCATGTTCGCTGGAAATTAAGATATCCAAGGTGGTCGTAAGGTCCGGTTGGCGTAAACAAAACTCGGCATGATCCTCACTAAATACGGCACTGTAATGATGGTTAACGGGAATGTTTTTAGTCAGATCAAGCGGTTGTAATGTAGGAGACCAACGTGCACCCGACACACAATCGCGCAGTAAGATATAGCTACCCCAAGGATCACAACTACTATCCTCACGCCAGCGACTGATCGCTAAGCCGCAATAGTGGCTATAGCCTCCCCCTGTTGCTGTGAGCATCACCGAGTAGCGGCCATTAGATAAAATATGTGCCAGCGGCGCGCCGCTTGCGCTAGGATTGAGATGACGTTCAGTGAGTGGCTCTGTATTCATCACACTAGACGCGATATGCACTTCTTCTGCTTTAGGGTGTGCATGTACCACATTCTGCGGTTGTCGCTCTTGCAATAATAATTCGCATGCTTGAATCATTGGTTCGCGATGAAAACGGCTGCGCATTAGGCCTTGCTGTAGAGTATTGGCAAGCGCAATTAATGTCATGCCTTGATGATGCGCCATCACACTTTGGATTAACACTGGGCCGCTCTGATCGGGCAGTCTGGCGCGTGTATAATCTATCGCTTCAAAAAAGCCATACATACTCAATGCGCCAAGCTCTTGTAATCGCTCAAAGTTTGTATAGGCAGCGGGTGCATCCACCATGGCAGCTAAGGCCGTGGCATATGGCGCAATAACAACGTTTTGTGCCAGCCCACGTTTGAGGCCTAACCCTGGGATGCCAAAATTTGAATATTGATAATTTAACGCTAAATCTCGCGCATTATAAGCCGATTCGGATATACCCCAAGGTACTTGCAGTTGTTTGGCATAGCGAATTTGCTGTGCAACAATCAAGCGGTTACTTTGTTCTAGCAAGCTATTGTCGGGGGCGCGCATCACCAAGGAGGGCATCAAGTACTCGAACATAGAGCCTGACCAGGACAACAAGGCGGCCCCTTTGCCAATAGGGGTGGCGATTCGCCCCAGACGAAACCAGTGTTTATTTGACACATCGCCTTTGGCTATGGCAAATAAACTGGCGAGTCGCGCCTCTGATGCGAGTAGATCATAACAACTATTGTCCAATTGATTATCGGCTAAGTTAAAACCAATAGAGAGTAAGTTGCGCTCGGTGTTCAGTAAAAATCCAAAGTCCATGGCCATCGCGAGATCTCGGGCGTGCCACGCTAGAGCGCCTAAACGCTGCTGTAATTGCTGCTGTTCTACAAGCGTTGCCTGCTCGTCGGCCGCATGCTCAGCCAACACTATATTGATTGCTTGCAGATAAAAGTACAGTGTTTGCGGCGTTTCTACGGGCTGAGTACTCACCACATCATACTGGCCACCTAGGGCGAGGGCACTATGGCTTAAGATCATCAGATGATCGGCATAGGGCGTTAAGGTTTTTGCCTGTTCCAGCAGTAAGGCCATTTCGCTAAGTTGAGTCGATAATGCCGTGTGGGCCGGCAATGTGGAGAGCGCTAATGTCGCCAGTTCCAGATTATCTGTAATACCTTGCAGCGTCTGCGGTGCGATGCGTTGCTGCTGCCATTCATCGCAAGCATTGGCTAGCGCAATTAAATGTCCCGCTAAATTACCACTATCTACCGAGGACACATAGGCAGGATTGAGCGGTAGTAAGGTTTGTGTATCGTACCAATTGTAAAAGTGGCCACGATATCGGTTCAGCAATTGCAGTGTTGCCATGCAAGCTTCTAGCCGTGTCACACTGGCTAGGGTACCGATCCAGCCAAAGTCACGCGCGGCAACGGTAGAGAGCAAATAAACGCCAATATTGGTGGGCGACGTGCGATGGGCGATTTTAGTTTGTGGAAGAAATTGCACATTATCAGGGGGTAACATATTGTCATCCACACTGACAAAGCGCTCAAAAAAGCGCCAAGTGCGGCGTGCGATTAAGCGTAGTGCTTGCTTTTGTGTGGCCGTTAACGCTGCCACTTGGTGTAGTGCTGTTGGTAAGCTTAACCAGTAAACTAAAGCAGGTGCTAGCAGCCAAAGCACTAAAAAAGGTATTAACAGGAAAAGATTATGGGGTGCCTGCCCTATTACCACTAAGCACAACGGCAGGAGTAAGCATAAGACCGGACTCATTTGGCGATAAAAACCCAGTAACGTAGCGCGCTTGTGATTCGCAACATGTGCTGCCGACATCCATTGCAGCATATGCTGATGACTAACACTGAGGCGCCATAATGTTTGGCCAATCGCATGTAGCATGCGCCATGCCTGATCGGCCAGTAGGCTTAATGTAAGAAGGGTATAGCCGATCTTTTGGGTGAGCACTCGATGAAGGTGATTAAGATGCTGTGGCCATGCGATAGCAGAATACGGCAGCGGACGCATGTTCGGCCAGAACTTAAGATGTTGCGGCAACAAGACTGGAAGCAGTAAGCCCGCCAAGAGCAGTATTACTGCGGTGAACGCTGTTGTGGCGGGCAGTAACATGGCCACAAATAATGCCAGTAAAAAAGCAGGGGCCAGCAGGGAGCGGCGCAGATTGTCACGCATTTTCGAGCGGCCTAGAGGCGATACATTGTGAGAGGTTTGACGCTGCAATAACCAGGGTAACAGTTGCCAATCGCCGCGTGTCCAGCGATGTGTGCGCTGCACGGCGTTGTCATACCGTGTGGGGAAATCTTCAATCACTTCAATATCGCTAACTAATCCAGTGCGCGCAAAACACCCCTCAAATAAATCGTGGCTCAGAATAGTATTATCGGGTATGCGCCCAGCTAACGACGCGGTAAACGCATCAACATCATAAATACCTTTACCGGTATAAGAGCCTTCTGAAAACCAATCTTGATACAGATCCGATATGGCTGCGGCATAGGGATCTATGCCGGCAGGACCCGACGTTAAACGTTGATAGCGAGAGCCTTGTGTACCATAGGCTAACGCTGGGGTGACTCTGGGTTGTAAAATTCCGTAGCCAGCAATCACGCGCTGTTGTTGAGGATCATAGTGCGCTTGGTTGAGTGGATGTGCCAGTTTACCGATCAGACGCAAGGCGGTATCGCGTGGCAGTTGCGTGTCGGCATCCAAGGTAATGACATAGCGAACCGCGTCAGGAACCTCAGCGGAAAGTAGTGGCAACTCCGGACTGGCAGATAAAAAATGCTGCTGTCCTTGGCCGCGCAAGCATTGGTTGAGCTGCATCAATTTGCCTCGTTTGCGCTCCCAGCCTATCCATTTTTGTTCTGCTTGATTAAAGAGCCTTGGTCGATGTAATAAATAAAAACGTTGAGGCGATCCGGCTAGCGAATAGCGTTGGTTTAGCGCTGCAATGCCTAGACAAGCCGTGTGTAAAAGCGCCTGATCGGTTGGCAATGTTGCCTGATCTGCATCGGTAAAGTCTGATAAGAGGGCGAAATAAATTTCACCGGTTCCCGCTGCTAAATAATGGATTTCGAGTCGAGCGAGTTGTTGTGCTATATCGTGCTGATCTGCTATCAACGTAGGAACTACCAGCAAGGTGCGCAAAGAGAGCGGTACACCTTGTTTTAAAGCAAGCGCAGGCAGTAATGTCGGTGGATAAAGCCAAGAGGCAAGACGATGCATTAGGGCATTTGCCAGCTCAGTGGCAGGAAATATGCCGATCAACATTAACAAAATTACAGCAAAAGGTGTGGTGGTGCTGAGTAAAAATGCGGCTAGGCCAAGCCATGATGCGGTCAAGAACCAAAAAATACTGCGATAGCCTTGAATACCATACTGGCTTATCAGTCGCCGCAACCGCAGGCCAAGAGGGGTTTTACACCCCAGTTGTTTCTCAAAAGCCAGACGGCCGTCACCGATTAAATAATAGCCAGGATCGCGTTCGCGCGCCGTCTGAACACCGGTGTCATCATCAGTCGCCTTGCTAGCAAAAAGCAGTACCTGTTCTGCAACATGTTGCTCTGAGCACGTTGCGCGACGCGCTAATTGTTCAATTGCGTTTCGATAAAGATTGCGGCTTACAAAATCCATCTCTGAAAACGGGCTGCCGGCGTTTAAACAAGCATCGACCAAACTGACTTTTTCAAATAATTCCGCCCAGTTAATGGCAGAAATAGTGCGCAAGCTGGTAATCACATTTCGCACGCTGACATTGGATGCCGCTTGGCGCTGAATAACGCGTGACACCACCTCGTCAGCATCGGTTGTTTGTAATTGGAGCCGTTGTTCTAACCATTGCAGTGCCGGCGTGGTAAAGGGATCATGATCGCGCAGACGTTTAATCAATTGCGCAGTAAAATCCTCATTAAGTATGGCGTGGTGCCATTCGCTTAACCCTGCCAATAGCAGGCTATCGGCGGTCGCTGGCTGCAACAACCTATCTGCCAGTTCATCTGCGGCGGCCCGCTCGGCTAAACCTAAACTAATTTCATCGGTAAGACGTCGTAAGTTTTCAATTAAAACACTACGTAACGTAATAGCGACCGCCCAAAGTTCGCCAATGCTTAAGGGATGGATGTCTTGGTATGCCTGCAAAAATCGGCTAAAAATATCTGGATCGAAGTGGCTATCAGTATGAGCAATATAGGTCCATGCTAGGCTTAAAACCCGGGGATAACCTTGAAAAGGGCCTTCTGCCAGTTTGGGCAATTGTCGATAATACCCAGAGGGTAAATCGGCCCGAATTTCGCTAATTTGTTGTTCAACAATATGGTAGTTATCCAACAGCCACTCTGCCGCTGGAACCATATTGTGCCCAGTGATTAATGCTGCAGCACTGCGCCTATATGCGGCCAACAATACGCTGGCGTTGACCTGTAAGCGCTGTTGTAAGGGATTGTCACAAGGTGTTAGCCAGCCTGTGATGTGTCGTATTGGATCTTGTAGATGGTGTGTGGCTGCTAACGTTTTTGCTTGTGATTCTAAGCGCTCAACGCTTAACAATTCTGCTCGGATTGGGTTTGTTTGTTGCCAAAGTAGGGGCGTAATATGCGTTTTTAGGCGCTGCACAATGCGCGCAGTCGCATGAGTTACTCTTTTCATAAACCGCCTTGTCAACTCGTATGGGGATTTCTTGGATAGCGCTGAGTGTAAGGGAGAGGCGCCAGCATGTCGGTGCGTTGCCGTACATACATGCTGCGAAGAATGATTATTGTGGGTAAGGAAGCGAACAGGGGAGTCAGTGATTGTTAACGCGTTAATCGCGTCGTTACGTTCCTCTTATGGCGTCACAGCGGTGGACGTTTATAGGGCAGCAAGCGATCGGTTTCGGTTTTAACCACCGCATAACATTCACAACACAGCTGTTCTAATTTGGGGCGGTTTAATACCGTAATATGGCCGCGGCAATAATCAATTACCTGCAATTTGTGTAAACGCCCTGCGGCTTCTGTCACGCCTTCACGCCTGACGCCAAGCATATTAGCTATTAGTTCTTGCGTCATCACTAAGTGGTTTCCCTCTAGTCTGTCTAATGACAACAGCAACCAACGACATAATTGTTGATCAATATTGTGATGGCGATTACACACCGCAGTTTGGGCCATTTGGGTAATTAAGGCTTGAGAGTAACGAAGCATTAAATGAAGCAGTTCACCGTGACGATCGAGCTCATCTTTCAGCCGTTGCCCTAATAATCGATAAGCCCAGCCTGCACTTTGCACTACGGCGCGGCTAGTTGTGCTTTCACCGCCCATAAATAAGGCGATACCAATCATCCCTTCGTTGCCAACGACTGAAATTTCAGCGGAGGCACCGTTCTCCATCACATAGAGTAATGACACAATACAATCTGTAGGAAAATATACATAACGTAAGGTATCACCCGACTCATATAGTACCTTGGCCAGTGGCATTGGCACGCGCTCCATGTGCGGAAAAAGGCGTTCTTGTACGGTTTGAGAAAGTGCGCCAAGCAGATGATTCTGCGTTGGCGGAGAGTCTACTGTTTTGCATAACGTAGAATTTATTATCGATCCTTGCATGTAGCATCCGTTCCAATTTAAAAGTTCCGATTACATAGTATAGTCAACCGGAGGCGCAGTATGTGCGTTAGCGCACATACTGCAAAATTACTTGATCCTAATATCATTTTTAACCGAGCTAACACCCTTAACGGCGCGGGCGACACTCGTGGCTTGTGTTATTTCCGCGCGTGAACTTACAAAACCGCTTAATTGCACCACGCCTTTAAAGGTTTCTACGTTAATTTCGGCGGCACTAAGCATTTTATCCTGCATAATCGCAGTTTTTACTTTGGTGGTGATCACGGTGTCGTCAATATATTCGCCTGTACTTTCGCGGTTATTCGTTGCACCGCAACTGGTTACAGACAACATCAGCAGGCTAATAAGCAGTAAGATTGTAATATTTAAAATTTTCATAAGAGGTTGCTCCGTTTATCAGAAAAAACAGCACAAAAGTTAGCGTGTTGTGCTGTCGTTTTAGTGCGCTCAGGCTATTGGTATTAATAGGATGTGCCAGCACCGCTTAATACAAGATCATTACTTACCGCTTTAACGCCTTGTATGTTACGTGCAATTTCTTCTGCTTTGGCGATATGTTCTGGTGTCGCCACGCGACCACTTAATCTCACTTTGCTTTCCAGTACCGCAACACTTACATCGCCATTTCGAAATAAAGGATCGCGTTGTATGGCGGTATTCACTTGTTGTTCCAAAATACTGTCGGCGGGCACATTCGCTGTACTCGTTGGGGTATCACTGGCCGCACCGGTGTAAGTAGGTTGTTTACTCGTGCCATCGCAGCCGGTAAGCAGCAATGGCAAACTCAGTATGATGTATATAAGTGGTAATGTTTTCATGATGGTCGCCTTGTGTGTGAATGGAAAGGCATAGTAGCAAGTGGCTAATAGAAGTCTCTGTGCGTCATCGCACAGAGTGAGATAACGCGTGGATCTATACTGCTGCGTGAACTGACGTTGGCAACGTGCCAACTGTTAGAGCCTGATGTTCAGGCGTGGATATGGAGCAACATATGAACTATGAAATGCGTGATCCTTTTGGCATGTACAACGAAGTGAAAGCGGGGCCAGGCCCGTTTTTGATGGGCGCAAACACCTTAATTGGGAATGATGTGTATAACCATAAAGACGAAAATCTAGGCGACATTAAAGAAATTATGTTAGAGGTGAGCCAAGGTAAGATCAGTTATGCCGTGTTATCTTTTGGGGCGTTTCTGGGCATGGGTGAAAAGTTATTTGCAGTGCCTTGGCATGCGCTAACACTCGATACGGAAAACAAACGTTTTGTGCTGCATGTTGAAAAAGAACGTTTAAAAGATGCTCCAGGTTTTGATAAAGCGCAATGGCCAAATATGGCGGATAAAAACTGGGCCAAAGATGTCGATGCCTACTATCCGCCGTTTAGCAGATAACTGTCTTAATAAACGCGAATTAATTTTGGTGTTATGCGCGCTAGCGCACCGATAGTACGCCACTGTGCTGTCATAGTCGCAGGTGCCATCATTTGATGGTGCCTGATTCGCTGGAGTAACCCATGAACACCCCCTACCACTCTACAGCCGCACCGCCGACTCGCTCGATTAAGATCACGGCCTATTTTTTGGTGTTGTTGACCACGTCGCTGTTGTTATTGGGTGGCTGCGCTTCTGCAGATAAAACACCTACCGCAGAGCTACAAGCCGCAGACCAAGCTATTGCTCGTGCCGAACGCGCGCAAGTTACGCGATATAGCAGCATAGAACTTAATAATGCCCGCACAGAAATAAGCGCGGCGCGCGTGGCAGTGTTAGAAGAAAATCTGCCGCACGCTAGGCGTTTAGCGTTACAAGCGCAAATCAGTGCCGAGCTCGCGATGGCAAATGCAGAATTGATCAAAGCCACCGCGATTAATCAAGATATGCAACGCAGTATTGAGGTATTACAACAAGAAGCACAGCGTAATCTGTCGGGAGTGAAATTATGAATTTGCTACGTACCCATCATAAAACGTTACTGGCACTTAGTTTAACTGGCCTATTTTTAACGGGCTGCGCCAGTGCCCCAACTAGCCCAGATGGCGCAGCCAATTTGCGCCAACAATTAACCGCATTACAAGCGGAGCAGCAATTATCGGTGCTAGCGCCTCTCGCGATTAAAGAGGCTGAGCAAGCGGTGCGGGTTGCTGAACAACCGGAGCAAGATCTCGCCTTAGCAAAACACCGCGTGATAATGGCCGAGCGTAAAGTGGCCTTAGCCCGCTCGCAGGCAGAAACACGACAACTTGAATTACAGCGCACCGCCTTGAGTCAACGCCGTGACGAGGTGCAACTTGATGCGCGTACCCGTGAAGCCAATATGGCGCGCAGTGACGCGGATCGTGCGCGTGGGCAGGCGGATATGGCACAAGACGACGCCCGGGCTGCCCGCCAACGAGCCGACGCTTCAGAGGCTAACGCTGCCGATTTACGCGCAGAAATTGCCGAGCTTAACGCACAAACTACCGAGCGCGGCTTGGTAGTGACATTAGGCGATCTATTGTTTGATACCGGACAATTTAGCTTACGTGGTGGCAGTAATGTGCACTTAGATAAACTTGCACAGTTTTTGAACACCAATATCGAGCGCACTGCCATGATCGAAGGGCATACGGATGATGTCGGTGCTGATGCCAGTAATATGCTGTTATCGCAACGCCGGGCCGATACGGTTAAAGCGTTTTTGGTGACACAAGGTGTTGCCAGTAATCGTTTAACGTCGTCGGGAAAAGGTGAAGCAATACCTTTAGCCACCAATGCCACCGTGCAAGGGCGGCAACAAAATCGCCGAGTAGAAGTGATTATTGCAAATTTGCCTACGCAATAAATGGCCATAAGCTGATGAAATATTTGCGGATAATTGATGTCTGGCGTGAACATTTCGCGTCGAGAACTCGCACTATGAATCAGCATTTTTTGTTAATCGGTTATCTGTTTTAACCAACGTTTGCTGAGAGTAACTTATGTTAGAAACGATTATTATACTGCTGGTAATTTTATGGGCACTGGGTTTGGTCTCTTCTTATTCCATGGGAGGGCTAATTCATTTGCTGTTAGTGGTTGCTGTAGTGATATTAATTATCAGAGTGTTACGTGGCCGTCGATTGTAAAGTTGCGGCCCAACTGCGGTTTGGTGTACATGCTACAGAGGTGCGTCTTCAGGCCTATGCGAGGGTAATAGCGGTACGTTGTTGCGGTAATGTCTCGTGTTTTTGTGAAGTTTCAGGTAAGCTGCGCGCCCTTCATTCAGAAGGGCACTGCAGCTGCGGGCAGACATTTTCGCAGCCACTATTGCGGGAATACGCATGCAATTTACAGATTTACCGCTGTCAGCGGAATTATTAAAAGCCGTGGCAGAAAAGGGCTACACTGTACCTTCACCCATTCAGCAACAAGCCATCCCTGCAGTATTAGCTGGCCGTGATTTAATGGCAGCTGCGCAAACGGGTACCGGTAAAACCGCCGGTTTCACGCTACCATTATTACAATTATTAGCCGAAGGTAAGCAACAAGGCCGTAAAGTACAACCTAACCAGGTTCGTGCGCTCATTTTAACGCCCACTCGCGAATTAGCGGCACAGGTAGCCGAAAGTGTTGAATTGTATGGTAAATATTTACCACTACGCAGCACGTTAGTGTTCGGCGGGGTGAAAATTAATCCGCAAATGATGGCGCTACGCAAAGGGGTAGATATTTTAATTGCTACGCCAGGCCGCTTAATGGATTTATACCAGCAAAACGCGGTACGGTTTAATCAATTAGAAGTACTGGTATTAGACGAAGCCGATCGGATGCTGGATATGGGGTTTATCCGCGACATTAAAAAAATTCTGGCGCTGTTACCTCCTAAGCGGCAAAACTTACTGTTTTCAGCGACCTTTTCAGAGGAGATCCGTACCTTGGCTAAGGGGTTATTACATGAACCCTTAGAAGTGACGGTTACGCCCCCCAATAGTACCGTAGAGCGGATAGAACAATGGCTTTATCCGGTAGATAAAGCTCAAAAAGCCAATTTACTGATCCAGCAAATTAAACTGCACAATTGGCAGCAAGTATTAGTGTTTACCAAAACTAAACACGGTGCCAATAAGCTTACGTTATTACTCGAAAAAGCTGGTATTACTGCCATGGCCATTCACGGTAATAAAAGCCAAAATGCTCGCACCAAAGCCTTGGCTGAATTTAAAGCCGGTAGTGTTCGCGTGTTAGTGGCTACCGATATTGCAGCACGTGGTTTGGATATTCAACAATTACCGCAAGTGGTCAATTTTGAGCTTCCCAATGTGGCCGAAGATTATGTGCATCGTATTGGTAGGACTGGCCGTGCCGGTGCTGCGGGTTTAGCGGTATCACTGGTGTGTGCAGAAGAGATGAAAGAACTTAAAGGCATAGAGCGATTAATCAAGCAAACGATTCCAAGGCAAATTATTGCCAGCTTTGCACCGATGCAGCCGTTACCCGATACCGTGTTAAACACCGCACCGATTAAACCTAGCCGCCCGAAAAAACCAAAGCCTTATCAAGCACAACGTGCAACAGCAGCGAAACCTGCAACAGCAGCAAAACCTGCAACAGCAGCAAAACCTGCAACAGTAGCAAAACCTGCCAGTCGGTAATATTGTAGTGGCAAATGATTGAGCGCTTGCAGCGATTAAGGTGAATTACTATGACAATAGGCGCGTAACGGAGTACAAATATCCGATTACGCTCTTGTGTCGGTGTAATATCTGCATATACTCAAGCGAGTTGTATTGAGGAGCGTACCTTTATGTATGGTTATATTGCGCGTCAGCCCATTTTTAATGTAGCCAGAGAGACCATAGGGTACGAACTTCTATTTCGCGATGGTGAAGCCAATGCGTTTCCACTAATTGATGCCGACGAAGCCACTTCAAAATTAATTATGCAACACCACTTGATGCTAGGCGTAGAAAAAGTGGCCGCTAACAAACTCGCCTTTATTAATTTTTCAGAAGAAACCCTGCTGCATCATTTCCCTACGTCGATAAAACCCGAATCCATGGTTATTGAAGTATTAGAAACGGTGCCACCCAGTGCGGAATTGCTGCATACCGTGCAGTTTTTGAGTGAGCAGGGCTACAAGCTGGCGCTAGACGATCATGATTTTGATCCTAAGTGGGATCCCTATTTGCCTTATATTACTTACTTAAAAGTTGATATACAGCAGTTTAATTTACTGCAAATTAGCCGGCATTTACGCCGCGTTGCACATTTTCCGTTTACGTTGTTGGCCGAGCGAGTTGAAACCGCAGAACAATTTGAAAAATTAAAGCTGCTGGGATTTCAATTATTTCAGGGCTACTTTTTTGCTCGTCCAGAAATGCTGAAACAAAAACAGCTAAATTCAAACAAAGCGAATTTATTGGCGTTAATGGCAGAAGCGTCAGCAAAAACGTTAGACTTTGAGCAGTTGGCCGATATCTGCCAGCGTGATTTGGGATTGTCCTATAAGTTACTGCGTTTTATTAATCACAGTGGCCATAGTCAGGCAATTAGCTCAGTTAAACACGCCATGGTGTATATGGGCGAGGCTGAGCTGAAGAAGTTTTTAGCATTATTGGCGCTTGCCAATTTGCAGGATGGTGCGCCCGACGAACTGCTGCGCCAATCATTAGTGCGCGCACGTTTTTGCGATGCCTTAGCCAATCACAGTAAGTTAGCCGCAAACCCGCCCAGTAGTTTTTTGACGGGGTTATTTTCCAATGTACATCTTATTGTTGAGCAGGCGCAAGACGAGCTGTTAGCACAATTACCCTTAGTATCAGCAGTTAAGGCTGCTTTGTTAACGCGCGAAGGGCAGTTTGGGCACTTCTTAAAACTGACCGAAGCCCTGGAACAAGCCAATTGGCCGCTTACCGATGATCTGCTAAAAACCTTACCGGCGGGTGCAGAACTTGCCCCCTTATACTTAGATGCCGTTGCCTGGGCCGAGAGTATTTTAAAGCAAGTGTAGCCTGTTCTTGCTTGGCAAAGCGGATGCAAGCGCGGCAAAAGCACGCATTGCATACGTATGCACCAAAAAAATGCATAACCTTTACGCTGTTCTGCGGTAACGTAACGCCTAGAATAAGATCAGACAACAAGGTAATCGTGTATGCAGCAGCTTTCATTTGCCTTAGGTGCAAAGCGCCTGGCCTTTTCAGTAAGTGCTATTACTCTTTCATTATTAGTCGCGTGTGGTAAAGCCACCAGCCCCACGGCACCAAACACAGTATCTGATGCCCCTACCGTCACCGCAGCAGCCAATGAGCCTAGCGCCGCACCAGCCGCAGAACCTAGCGGCAAAGCGGTGGTGTATCAAGTGTTTACTCGGCTATTTGGTAATACCAATACGACCAATACACCATGGGGTACGTTGGAAGAAAACGGTGTAGGGAAGTTTAACGACTTTACCGACGACGCGCTAAAAGGTATTAAAGCATTAGGCACTACCCATATTTGGTATACCGGGGTACCGCATCATGCTGTGATCACCGATTACACCGCTTATGGTATCAGTAATGATGATCCCGACGTCGTAAAAGGCCGTGCCGGATCGCCCTATGCGGTAAAAGACTATTACAGTGTAAACCCCGATTTAGCCGTTGATCCCGCTCAGCGCTTACAAGAGTTTCAGGCGTTAATCGCCCGCACCCATCAACAGGGTATGAAAGTGTTGATCGACATTGTGCCAAACCACGTGGCGCGTGATTATCACTCATTACAAAAGCCCGAAGGCGTAGCCGATTTTGGTGCGAACGATGATACTCGCGTAGCGTATGCTCGCGATAACAACTTTTACTATGTGCCGGGGGCGGCCTTTCAGGTGCCGCAGTGGCCTGCAGAGTATCAGGTATTAGGCGGCGAAACGCATCCATTGGCCGATGGCAAATTTAACGAAAACCCTGCGAAGTGGACCGGAAATGGCGCGCGCGCCGCGCAACCGGCCTTTGACGATTGGTACGAAACAGTAAAAATTAATTATGGTGTGCGCCCTGATGGCAGTTATGATTTTGACACTTTACCGGCAGACTACGCCGAAAAAGACTGGCAAGCGCATTATCAATTTTGGCAGGGCAAAAATGTGCCCGATTCGTGGATAAAATTCCGAGATATTACCCTGTACTGGATTGGGATGGGCGTAGATGGTTTTCGCTATGATATGGCCGAAATGGTGCCCGTTGAGTTTTGGAGCTACTTAAACTCTCATATCAAGCAGGTTAATCCAAACGCTTTTTTGCTGGCTGAAGTGTATCAACCGCAGTTGTATCGTGATTACTTAAAGCTCGGTTTAATGGACTACCTTTATGATAAGGTGGAATTTTATGACAGCTTAAAATTAGTGATGCAGGGTAAAGGACCAACCTCAGCGCTGGTGGCTACGCAAGAGCGCATGGCTGATATCGAACACCATATGCTGCATTTCTTAGAAAACCATGATGAACAGCGTATTGCTAGCCCTGAATTTGCTGGTGATGCCCGTAAAGGGATGCCCGCGATGGTGGTTTCGACCTTAATTAGCAGCTCACCCACCATGTTGTATTTTGGCCAAGAGGTTGGCGAGCCTGGTGCGGTAGATGCCGGCTTTGGTAAAGCAAGCCGTACCACCATTTTTGATTACTGGGGCGTACCGCATCATCAACGCTGGGTGAATGGTGGTAAGTTTGATGGTGGGGCACTTAGCCCAGAAGAGAAAAGCTTACGGCAATTTTATAGCACCTTACTGAGTTTTAGCCGTTCTGCGCCGGCACTAAATGGCGGTTATACTGAGCTACACCGCGTCAATTTGGCGGCGGGCACAGCGTATTCCGAGCAGCAATTGGCATTTGCTCGCTATTCTGCCGAGCAGCAATTAGTGGTAGTGAGCCATTTTAACGCGGAGCAAGCGACAGCGTTTACCTTAACCCTACCGGCTGAACTGATTAGCACATGGCAGTTAGCCGATGGTAAATATGGCTTGCATGAACAGCTTACGGGCACCAGTCATGAGTTAGTGGTTGCCAATGGCGTAGGCAGTATTGCCATAACGTTGGCGCCATTGGGCTCTGTGGTTTATCAGATTGTTCGTTAAGGGGGCGTTATGCGTCTAGTCACAGGATTTTATGCGATTTTAAGCCTGGTAGTGCTTCCCGTGTTTCAGCTTGAGGCGGCTGAGGCCGTCACGGCGGGGGTAGAGGAGCACTATCAATCACACCGGGTAACCGAAAACCAATTGTGGTTAACCACCGATCGCGGTGAGGTAAGCCTAACGTTTTACAACAATGCCACAGTTGAAGTGTTCTATCAGCCAACAGGGCGGATACAGTTGCCCTCGTTAATTTTGGGCAATAAACCGCAACCGGTGCAGGTAACACTAAAACAGGCGGCCGATAGTCTCACGCTAGAAAGCCCAGCATTAACGGTACAAATTCAAAAAAGCCCGTTGTCGCTGCGCTTTTATCATCAAGGCCAATTGCTAACAGAGCAAGTAGGCGGTGTGGCGCAAGGTGCCGAACCGATCGATTTTACCTTTAGCTTGGATACTAACGAAACGCTGTTTGGAGCTGGCCAGCGCGTACTTGGTATGGATCGGCGTGGTCACAAACTGCCGCTCTATAATAAAGCACATTATGGTTACAGCACTGAATCGAGCCAAATGTACTTTAGTTTGGCTGGGATCATGTCGAGCAAAAACTATATGCTGCTGTTTGATAATGGCGCGACGGGTGAGATCGATTTAGGCCACACCGCGAACGATATATTACGCTTTAGCGCCCAAGGCGGGCGCTCGGCGTATGTAGTCGTTGCCGGGAATACAACGCCAGAACTGCTCAGTCATTATATCAGCGCCAGTGGTAAGCCACCGTTACCAGCTCGCTGGACCTTGGGTAACTATGCATCACGGTTTGGCTATCGTACCGAAGCAGAAGCCCGAGCGGTGGTACAAAAATTCCGTGAATTAGCGCTGCCGTTAGATGCTATCGTTTTAGACTTATATTGGTTTGGGCCGGATATTCAAGGCCATATGGGCAATTTAGCCTGGGATCGAAAGGCGTTTCCCGATCCTGATGGTATGTTGGCTGATTTTGCGGCCGATGGCGTTAATACCATTTTAATTACCGAGCCTTTTATTCTAACCAGTTCCACACGCTGGCAAGAGGCTGTCGATGCAGGGGCGTTAGCGCTGGGGCCGGATGGCAAACCGAAGACCTTTGATTTTTACTTTGGCAATACTGGGCTATTAGATGTGTTTAGTCCCAAAGCAACGGCGTGGTTTTGGCCGATTAATCGCCAGTTATTGCAGCAAGGTGTCGCCGGTATTTGGGGCGATTTAGGTGAGCCAGAAGTCCATCCAGCAGATGCCTTGCACGATGTACCGGGTATCGGCTTATTACCTGCCGACGCCGTACACAATGCCTATGGCCATCGCTGGGCTGAATTAGTGCATAACGGATTTAAAGCGGATTTTCCTGAGCGGCGCCCCTTTATTATGATGCGTGCCGGCAATTTAGGCTCGCAACGTTTTGGGATGGTGCCTTGGACCGGCGATGTTGATCGCAGCTGGGGTGGCTTAAAACCCCAAGTTGAGTTAGCGCTTCAAATGGGTTTATTTGGCTTTGGTTGGATCCATTCCGATTTGGGTGGTTTTGCCGGCGGCGAAACCTTCGATCCAGAACTCTACATTCGCTGGTTACAGTATGGGGTATTTCAACCAGTATTTCGCCCGCATGCACAAGAGCATATTGCGCCCGAACCGGTATTTCATAGCACTGAGGTCATCGAAACCCTGCGCCCTTGGCTTGAGCTTCGTTATCGTTTATTGCCTTATAACTACACCTTAGCGTATCAACATAGCCAAACGGGCATACCGCTGATGCGTCCGTTATTTTTCTTGGATGAGCAAAATCGGGCATTACGCGATGAGGCCAATAGCTATTTGTGGGGCGACGCCTTTTTAGTGGCGCCGGTTACCGCACCGGGTGCGACCCGCTGGCCTGTTAATGTGCCTAACGGCATTTGGTTCGACTTTTTTAATGGTGAACGGCTGGTCGGGGGTAACGTGATCGAGCGCCCCGTAACGCTTGATACGATTCCGGTGTTGGTGAAAGCCGGTAGCTTTATTCCAATGACGTCAGTCATTCAGCGCACCGCCGATTACCGTAGTGAGGCGTTAACGCTGCATTACTATGCCGATAGCAGCGTAATAAGTGCCCAGGGCGAAATGTATGAAGACGACGGCGTCACGCCTGATGCACTGGCCAAAGGGCAGTATAGCCTGTTACGTTTTGCGGCCGAAAGTCAGTTAGCCGAAAGCGCTACGCAGCCAGATCGCGTTGCGCAATTGCAGATCACGATGCAACAAGAGGGCGGAGATTACCAAGGCAAGCCAACACAACGGGCAATTACGCTGGTACTGCATAATCAACGTGCGCAACCGAAAAACATCCGTGTGGATGGCCGCTTTATTCCGGTGGTGGCGCAGCCACAGCGTTTTGCCCGAGGCAGTGAGCTGGCATATTACGACAAAGCCAGTAAACAGCTAAAGATTAAGGTGAGCAAGCTACAAGGCGATGCGGTATGGCACATTCAGTATTAAGTTCGCAGAGCGCGTGTCCCATGTGGCCGTAATCGCAGCACTATTAACGTTTATATTGGCACCGGTAATAACATCCGCGCCAACGTTAGCGCCCATATCAGTACCGGTAACTGCTATGTTCAAGAAGGATATCCTCTAATGCGTAATATTGTTGCTGCGTTAACCTTACTGTGCAGTGCGTACGGCACGGCAGCGGTTGATATTAAACGGATCGAACCCGCAAACTGGTGGGTGGGTATGGCGCATCCTCAAGTTGAAGTGATGCTCTATGGCGAGAATATCGCCAGCTTTACGCCACAATTACAGTATCCCGGAGTACATATTTCTGCCGTAAACCGCACCGATAACCCGAACTATTTATTTGTTGAACTTACCATCAGCCAAACGGCGGTGGCGGGTGCCGTGCCGATTACATTACTGAACAAGGCGACAGAGGTTGCCAGCTTTAACTACCCGCTATTGGCTCGGCGGCAACATTCGGCTCAGCGGCAAGGATTTAATCCAAGCGATGTGATTTACCTGGTGACCCCCGATCGCTTTGTTAATGCCAATCCCGACAATGACAGCGTGCCGGAAATGTTGGAGAGCGCCAATCGCAGTAACGACAGTGGTCGCCACGGAGGCGATATTGCCGGTATGCAGCGCGCCTTACCTTATCTGTCGACGTTGGGTATAACCGCCGTATGGCCCACACCCCTGACCGAAAATAACCAGCCAGCCTATTCTTATCATGGTTATTCGGCGACCGACTTTTATCGGGTCGATCCACGTTTTGGTAGCAATGAACAATTTCGAGACTTTGTCGCAGAGGCTAATCGGCAAGGGATCAAGGTGATTCAGGATATTATTGTGAATCATATTGGCAGTAATCATTGGTGGATGAAAGATTTGCCTGCATCGGACTGGTTAAATTTTCCTAAAGGCGACAAACAAGGCAACTTTGTCCCTACCAATCATAATCGAAGCACCATACAAGATCCTTATGCGGCGGAGAGTGATCGCACCTTGTTTACCGATGGTTGGTTTGTCGACACAATGCCCGACTTAAACCAGCGACAACCACAATTAGCCACTTACTTAATTCAAAACAGCATTTGGTGGGTGGAGTTTGCCGGTTTATCCGGGATTCGGGAAGATACCTATTCCTATGCCGACAAAGCCTTTTTAAGCGAGTGGGGCCGCCGCATTATGCAGGAATACCCCAACTTTAATATCGTCGGCGAAGAGTGGAGCCCTAACCCGTTGATCGTATCGTACTGGCAGGCGGGTAAACAGAATAAAGATGGTTATGTTTCGTATACGCCGTCGATGTTGGACTTCCCCATTTACGATGCCTTACTGAAATCGCTGGCTGAACCCGAAAGCTGGAACAGTGGTTGGATCCGGCTGTACGAAATGCTCAGTAACGATCATGTATATGCGAACCCGTTTAATTTAGTCATTTTTGAAGGTAACCACGATACCGCTCGCTTATTCTCGGTATTGGGTGAAGACGAAGACCTGTTTCGCATGGCGTTAGGGTATTTATTCACCATGCGCGGTATTCCACAGCTGTTTTACGGTACTGAACTGGCTATGACCAGCCCAGCCCAGCGTGATGACGGTAAAGTGCGCGCCGACTTCCCCGGTGGCTGGGCAGGCGATAAGGTAAATGCCTTTACGGGTCAGGGCTTAAGTGCGTTGCAGCAACGCACCCAGCAATGGGTCAGCACCTTATTAAACTGGCGCAAAACCGCGACCGCCATTCACAATGGTAAATTGCTACACTATGCCCCCGACAATGGGACTTACACCTACTTCCGCTACAATGCCGAACACACCGTGATGGTGGTTATGAACAAGCAAGCCGAAGCTGCCACTCTGGATTTAGCGCGCTTTAGCCAAGTGCTGCCAACCGGTAAAACCGCCACAGAGGTACTAAGCGGCAAGCGCCTAACGCTTGACAAACACCTCAGCGTACCCGCCCGCGGCATACTGATTTTAGATATTCGGTAATCCTCGCAAGCATCGCCCCTCAGCTAAGGAATTAGCGAGGGGCTTGCCATAAAGCATTTCAATAACAAATGTATTACCTTTTTTATTCTTATTTATTGAAGTTTTATTCTGGCTGTTAAATATGAGTCTGGATAGCTTTATTTTAAAATGTGTTTTAGGATTATTCACAAGGTGGCTAGTGAAAAGGAAAGATAATGAAGCAAAACGAAAACGAGACGGCAAAAGTGCTAGCACTCTTTGTCACTGGTTTCTTAACTGAAATAGCCTTAATTCAGTCCATGATGCGCTCCAAAACGCTTACCGTTATGGTTATTGTTGGTGTTGTCCTTTTTGTAGGTTTTTTTTACTTTTTATTCAATATGGCAACCTGATAGTACATAAAACTGCACACGACAACAGCGTTGGTGGTTTGCAGCGGCGTATCCCGTTAAGAAAGTGCGGGAGATGGCTTTCTAATAATCGTGTTAAACAGTATTAAAATCAGAGCACTCAAATGGAACTGAACATAGTGGTTGTGGATGCTTTTACGGATGCTGTATTTGGTGGGAACCCCGCAGCCGTAATCATTTTAGAAAAATGGCTTTCCGATGAATTAATGCAGTCTATAGCAGCAGAAAACAATCTTTCTGAAACTGCTTTCGTGGTTCCTGATGAGACATCAACCTACCTGATCCGATGGTTTTCGCCGCTTACTGAAATTACCTTTTGTGGCCATGCAACCTTAGCCTCTGCTTTCGTGCTGTTTAATGGGATGCCATTGGTAAGCCGCCTGACGTTTTCAGCTAAGGCTGTTGGAACCTTTGTGGTTGAAAAAGCCGAATCAGGCCAGATTCAGATGAATTTTCCAAATACCAAGCCTGAAAAGGTGGACAGTATACCCAGTGATCTTACTGCGGGTCTTTCTATTGCCCCGGTAGAGGTTTATTGTAATTCTCAAGCCTATTTCGTCATTTATGGTTCTGAAGCTGAAGTACGCACTGTGCAGCGTAATAATGAATCTTTACAGCGACTTAAGCCTCTTGATGTTGTGGTTACATGCAGGTCTGAAACAAAGGATTACGACTTTATTTCCAGGTATTTTTGGCCTGCGAATGGTGGGGATGAGGATCCTGTTACAGGCTCGATTCATACTGGCTTAGCACCGCTTTGGGCTGAGCGTATGGGTAAAAATGATCTTGTCGCCTTTCAAGCTTCAAAACGGGGCGGGATTATCAATTGTTTGGTTTCAGGAAACAGGGTGGTTATCTCTGGTTATGCGGTTCAGTATTTAAGTGGGACTATTACCGTTTAGCGCTATACTTTTTTATGGCGTCTGGCTCAGCCGTCTTTACGTTACCGTGATGCGCTGTGGTTGTTGCGTCGCAAAAGCTCAAATGAAGGGTATTGTTATTCAATATTACCCGTGATGGTTGGTATACAAGAATTTGGCTATACAAGTAGCAATCACAAAAAGATAAAGGAATCAGCATGATCGATTTCAACAACAAGGGATTTTTTAAACTTAAGCAGAATACTGACTATGCAGAAAATGTCGCAGCGTTACTGCTTGATGATGAAACAATCATCGATGCCTATAAATCGATGCGCGATGGGGTCGTGTTTACCAGCAAAAGAATTATCGTCATCAACGTGCAAGGATTAACGGGCAGCAAAAAAGATTTTACATCCATTCCCTATAAAAACATTGTGGCTTATTCGGTAGAAACATCAGGTACTTTTGATCTGGATTCAGAGCTAGAGATCTACCTTTCTTCAATAGGTAAGGTAAAGTTCGAGTTCACGGGGAAAACGTCTATGGTGGCAATATCCAAGCATATTTCGCAGCATTCGCTATGAAATTAGTTATGTAAGTAATTTAAGGAAAGCCGATTATGTTACGTACGCCATTAGCGAAGTGCCACACCGTTCTTGCGAAAGCTGAGTTTCGATACTATCGTCGTTGGCAAATTGGCACGGCAGTACTGATGTTGTTTGCTGCGCTGAGTATTTCAATACTTAATCTTGCAGCAGAGTCTTTTATCCTTGCTGCTATTCCTCATATCATGGTCATTTGTATTATGGCGTTACGATTTCTTTTAAATGTTCTTGCTGATGAAAAGTTTGATGCCAGTGCGATCTATACGCTTTATGTTCCTGCGGCAATTAAGTCGAAACGTTTTATGGCAATAAGCAATATGACGAATCGTGTCTATTACAGCATGGTAATGCTCGTTTCCTATCTATTAATTACTGCCACGTTTTTACTACCGGTAGTGTTGATAAGCCGTTATCTCAGTCGTTAATACCCAATAATGCCACCAACTTCCCAACTTCGGGGTCAGATACCGAATGATTTAGATAACGAATTTTTATTAGGTATAGAGGTTATTGGTTATGTCGCAGCATCAATTGCCATTATCGCTATTTGTTTTATTCCTATTGTGGCTAAGCTTAGGCATGGTTGATTTTATGCAATTTGTATTGTAGTTTGCATTAATGTAAATACAAAAGATTGAGTGTGCTGGTAAAGTAGCTAGTAAAAGCAATTCTGAAACATACTTTTGATGAGCTTCTCAAAAAGAAATAGGAGTAAGGTATATGGATTATGCGCTTATGAAATATGTAGCCGGGTTTTTTATAGTATTTATGTTAAGTATGGGCGCATTAGCGTATTACCTCGGTTGTCGCAAAACAAATACCCCAAAATTAGCAGGGTTAGTGGGGCTGTTATTGTCGGTATTCCCGCCACTGGTATTAATATATCTGGCGATATTGGTATTGAGAAAAGACCTGAATGAAACTGCTGCTTTGGCGTAATGGCGGCGAGTGATTTTTGCATATCATGTGCATGTAGTTCTCTAGGTACGGACTTTATAAAGTCCGTACCTATTTTGTAGTAGCGTTATAAAATGCGAGGTCGACAATCAGTGACAGCATTACCATATCGACAGCAGCACCCCGGCAGGTAAACCATACCCACGGCATAAGGTAAGTCTATCGCCGGCTGGCTATGCAAAAAAATAGCCCAGCAACTCAGTTAGTAAAAGAGCGTAAAGGATAATTCTCTAGGATTTTTGCAGCTTAATCTTCCATATAGAAAACATTATACTGAGCTTGTGTGCAGCCTCACTTTTTTTGCCAAATCGAACTTAGCTGGCTTATTGTTACTTGCTTAAGCTGCACCGTGTTATCCGCGCTAATGTTGAGCTTTGTATAAGGTTGTTCTGGAAAAACAATACTGGTCATAACGGTTCGCCCTTTATCCGCAAATATTTCTATAGAAGCCCTGTCTAAAAATATTTCAAGATGTAGCACGCCTTTTTCAATCTTTAGCGGTGCACGTTGTACAGAGGGAAAATTAACATCAAAATCTGCAAGGCCTGCAGCGGTACGGTCTAAAATCAATTCTCCGGCGGCCGCGTCTATGATCACTTTCAAATTGTTCTTGGCGTTGTTGAACGACAATTCCACAACGCTAGCTTGGTTAAGCTCAAGGTCAAGTTGTACTTTTTGGCCTAATTCTGACGCTTTAGCTAACTTAACGACGTCAACAGGTTGCGCCGCAGCGAGTGTAATATTGTTAACAGAGTGCGTTTCGGTGATTAATGTTGAAAGGCTATCGACGGGCTTAGAACTAATAATATATTGACCGTTAAGCTGCTCAAGTTGCAATTCTCTAACTATCGTCATAGCACTGCGCCAACGCTCAGTAGGTACTTTAATCGCATACTGCCAGTTACTCATCCACCCTATGAATAAGTGACGGCCATCGGCTTTCGGTACATCAGACCACGTCACCCCAGCATAGTTATCTGTGCCATAATCCAGCCAGATTGCAGGTTGTTTTGACGGTGATGTTACTTCGGCAGCACTCAGTTGTTGGTTAAAAGCCGGATCGATGGTAAAAGTTTTACCATCAAAGTCACCCACAAAATACTGGGTAGCTGAGCCACCATTAGGGCCTCCAGGTGTAATACTTACCAGCAGCACATATTTTTCTTCGTCGCTGCCATTTACCCGCATTTTGATCAGATCCGGACATTCCCAAACCCCACCATGTGCGCCAATACCTTCACCAAAGTCGCCCGTGTGTTGCCAGTTTTTTAAATCGGTAGAGCTGTAAAAGCTGATTTTATTTTTTACGGCTAAAGACATCACCCAGCGTGCAGAATCGGCATGCCACATCACTTTTGGATCACGGAAATCTTTAACATCAGGGCTGTTGAGCACCGGGTTGCCTTGATACTTGATCCAGGTTCGGCCTTTATCCAAGCTATAAGCCAACCCTTGTGATTGGTAAGTGGTTGCACCTAAGTTTTCCTGCAGATGATCATGATACGTAAAAATAGCCACCAGTGCCGGATTGTCTTTAGTGCCAAAGCCAGCAGTGTTGTGCCAGTCAACCACTGCGCTACCAGAAAAAATAGTGCCGTGCTTGTCGGGATAAAGTGCGACGGGTTGTTGTTGCCAGTGCACCAAATCCTTGCTGATGGCATGCCCCCAATGCATGGGCCCCCATACATTGGCATACGGGTTGTACTGGTAAAATAAATGGTATTCGCCGTCAAGATACACCATACCGTTGGGATCATTCATCCATTGCTGCTGTGGCGTAAAATGAAACTGCGGCCGATAGGGCTCTTGATACAGCTCTGGTTTAGCGATGGCATCTTGGGCCAAAATACTACTTACTGAAAAACACAATGCGATCAATTTTCTTTTCATTGTTGCTGCCTTGTCAAAAAGACACCCTAGTGATCTTAGGGTGTGTTGGAAAGCGCTGCTTATGTTTACAGCTAAAGGTACTAAATACGGATAATGCCCCCGCTTTGCTGTTGATTAGCAGTTGCTGGCGTGGCGCTCTGTACGATATTTCACCATAAGAGAATATATAACATTGATTGAATTAAGCAACCGAAATAGTCTTTTTTCTCAGGCTTAACCTTGTCCGTTCACTAAAAAAGCTATGAAGTGAGTTAGCTAGCCATCTGGCTTATGATTAAAATCAACATAGAAAATTAGCCTGTAACTGGTTATCATCAGCAGCGGGTGCAAGTGCGCCAGCTCGTCGTTAGCCAAGCAAAATAGTGTGGTGTTTTTATGGGGCAAGGCAGTAATTCATCAACGCTTCGGCAGTACAACGAGCGTGTCGTTATTTCGGCAGTGCGTAAAATGGCTGTCGCCTCAAAACCTGATCTCGCCCGAAATATTGGGCTTACTCTGCAGTCGCTCACCCGTATTGTCGACGCTTTAGAAGAAAAAGGGCTACTGGAGAAATCCGGCCGCCGCACCGTGGGTATCGGTCAACCTTCTAACTTATATCAGATTAAAGCAGACGGTTTGTTTTCGATTGGCATCAAGCTTGGCCGCCAAAATATAGAATATGTGTTGTCTGATTTTGCCGGCAAGATAATTGAGAAAACACTTCATCGTTATAAAGAACCAACACCAGAGCAACTTGTGACGCTGTTGCATAGTCGTGTTGAACAGCTGTTAATGAAACTTGCCCCGGTGCAACGTGAACGGTTTGTTGGCGTCGGTATTGCTATGCCATGGTTTCTGGGGAATTGGGAAGCTCAAGGCGAAATGGCCCCAGAAATTGCCCAGCAATGGGTTAATATCGACTTTGCTAAGCTACTAGAACAAAAGCTACCCTACCGTATTTTTTTCGAGAATGATTGCTCCGCTGCAGCCGCTGCCGAATTGTATTTTGGCGAGCTAAAAGCACTGAATAACTTTCTTTATATCTATATTGATACCTTTGTTGGCGGCGGGTTAGTGCTTAATGGCAGCCTGGAAAAAGGCATACACAGTAACGCTGCCAACTTAGCCACCTTGCCGGTACCACCGTCGAAGTTGGATAGCCAGCGCCATACCGGTAATTGGGATACTTTAGTCAATAGAGCGTCTATTGCCACGTTACTTAAGCACCTGCGATATCATCAAGTTAATATTGATAATATTGCAGATTTGGCTGAGGTGATAGATGACAACCGGGGACTGGTGCATGATTGGATGCAAGACTGCGCCGAGGGTATTGTCTTTTGCATTATGTCTTGCGTTAGTTTTCTGGATTTAGAAACCGTAGTGATAGATGCACAGCTACCGCCGTATTTGTTAATTGAATTGATCAGCATGATTAAAAGACGTTTAGCGGCAATACCAACAGCCAATCTATTTATACCCAGCGTGCAGAAAGGCAGCCTAGGCGAAGATGCTATTGCTATTGGCGGTGCAATCTTGCCGTTGTATTCGCATTTTGCTCCGGATCGCACCGTGCTACTTAAAGGCGGCGTGCCTGACAGATTGCAGCAAAAATAGCAGCATAGTGCCCAGTATACTATGCTGCCGGTCTTTACTTAGCCGTGGCGACGTTTGAGTTTTCTTGCATAGCTACCGAAAGCGATTCCAAAGTATGCCCCTTAGTCTCTGGCATTATAAATAATACAAAAAACAGTTGTAGTAACATCATAAAAGCAAAGAACATAAAGATGCTGGCAGGGCTAAATACACTTAGGAAAAACGGCATTAGCAAAGTAATTAAAGCGGCAAATACCCAGTGGGTACTGGCACCCAGCGATTGTCCTTTTGCTCGAACTGCATTAGGAAATACTTCAGATATAAACACCCAAATTACTGCGCCCTGGCCAACGGCATGTGCAGCTATAAACAAGAACACAAAGAAGACGACTGCCATACCCCCGATATCAGCGTAAAAGGCGTAAACCACCACAGATAACGATACGAGATAACCTACAGAGCCAATCAGCATAAGCAAGCGCCTGCCTGCTTTATCAATCAGATATAGCCCTAACATGGTAAAAATAAGGTTAATCACTCCAACACCTGCAGATGAGAGTAAAGCAACATCGCTATCCAACCCCGCTAAGGAAAAGATTCTGGGGGCAAAATAAATAATAAAATTAATGCCAGACAATTGGTTAAAAAAAGCGACTAAAAACGCCAGCATCACCGGTAAACGATATTGCCTCGATAGCAGGCTCGATTTTTGTTGTGGCGGTACAGTGCGTTTAATGTCAGCGATAACCTTGTCTATGTCAGGTTCTTGTAATTTTTCAAATACTGCTCTTGCCGCGATTTCGTCTTTTTTATGCAGTATTAACCAGCGAGGACTTTCTGCTACCCGCACGACCAGAAATAAAAATACCATAGCCGGTATAATCTCAACACCGAGCATCCAGCGCCAATCTTCATTGGTGATACCGGAAAGCAGATAGTTACTGAAAAAAGCAACTAAAATACCGAATACAATCTGGAACTGGTATAAGGCAACCAAACGGCCACGATGCTTTGCCGGTGCAATCTCTGCAAGATATGCTGGTACGGCGATCGAAGACACGCCAACACCTAAGCCGCCAATAAAGCGCATAAGAGAAAAGGTATAAGGATCTGCAGCTAAGGCTGAACCCAACGCTGACACAATGTAAAGCACACCAATGGCAATAAGCGTAAGTTTGCGGCCAAACCTGTCGCAGGGCACGCTGCCAAAAAGCGCGCCAATTACCGTGCCCCATAGAGCCGACGACATGATAAAGATACCATGGAATAACGGATCCGTTTGCCACAGCTGCTGAATAGGTAAATCTGCACCGGAGATTACCGCAGTATCAAAGCCGAATAAAAATCCGGCCAGCGCCACCGTTATCGCCCATAAAAATATGGTTTTCATTTTGCCCTGCCTAAGTAACACTGATTTAGTTATTCTGGTTGAGTAGAATAAATTCAGGTAGGCTTGTCAAGATGAATTATAAGGCGAATCTCAAGCAGAGGTTATTCCGCACTCAATAGTCACATTACCGACAGCAGCATTTTAGTGCTTAACAGTAGCAATAATACGGCGAACACCTTTTTGAGCGTTGCTACCGGCAGTTTATGCGCCAGTGATGCCCCGAACGGCGCGGTAGTAAAACTGGCGATGGACATCAACAGTACCCCCGGCAGGTAAACCATACCCACAGCATAAGGTAAGTCTACCCCCGGCTGGCTATGCAACAAATAGCCTAGTGCACCAGCGAATGAAATGGGTAGACCTACGGCGGCAGAGGTGCCTATAGCCTGTTTTAGTGGCATACCCCGCCAGCTGAGATAGGGCACAGTTAATGAGCCGCCACCAATAGATACCAACGCAGACACTGCGCCAATACCACTGCCAACAGCGGCAAGTTCGCCCTTACCTATTGTTTTCGCCTCGGTGCTTACTGCCGTTTTAGGCCGTAACATATTTAAAGCCACATACCCCATAAACACCGCAAAAAAGATGGCTAAGTGTTGCCCACTGATATGGGCGGCTAAAAACGTAGCAGCAAAAGTGCCAAGAATAACGCCTGGTGCCATGGCTTTTACGGTAGGCCATAACACGCCACCTTTAGCATGGTGTGCCCGCATACTGGAAATGGAGGTCATCACAATGGATGCCATTGAAGTGCCCAAGGCTAAATGCACTACATAGTCGGGGGCTAAGCCCATCGCTAGAAAAATAGTGGTGAGCATGGGCACCATAATGCCGCCGCCGCCAATACCCAACAGGCCTGCCATAAAACCCGCAAATACGCCTAGCGCTAAAAACGCCATAATCCATTCAACTGCCATACCTTGCCTTGTTATCCACCACCTGCTAAAGAGAGTGTCACCATAACAAAAAGTGCGCGCTTCACTCATTACTTTTTGTGCCAAAATACCAGAAAAGCGTATAAGGTATTAACGCAATAACTGGCTAACGTAAGGAAGCAACAATGAAATGTCGACTATCGCTATTGCTGGCGTCAATATTGATGACACACATCACTGTCCCCGCCTCAGCGTGCACGCGTGCGGTGTATAAGGGGCCTGAGCACACGGTGATTACCGCGCGCTCAATGGATTGGAAAGACGAAATTCCCGCTAATTTATGGTTATTTCCCCGTGGTATGCAACGCTCAGGCGAAGCGGGCGCCAATTCGGTAAGCTGGACTTCAAAATACGGCAGTGTTGTTGCCAGCTCCTTTGATATTGCCAGTGCCGATGGGATGAACGAAAAAGGCTTGGTTGCGAACTTACTGTGGCTAGTCGAGTCGCGCTATCCTGAATATGACGGCAGTCAACCGGGGTTAAGTATTGCGGCGTGGGTGCAATATATGTTGGACAACTTTGCTACGGTGGCCGAGGCTGTCGCGGTAATGCAACAGGCTCCCTTCGTGATCGTGTCGGCCGATATTCCAGGTACCAGTAAATTTGCTACCTTGCATTTGGCTATCTCCGATGCCACGGGCGATAACGCCGTTTTTGAATACATTGACGGTAAATTAGTGATTCACCACAGCCCCGATTATACCGTCATGACCAATTCGCCCATTTTTGAAAAACAATTGGCGATTAACGAATATTGGAAAGAAATTGGTGGCACCACCATGTTGCCGGGTACTAACAGAGCGGCAGATCGCTTTGTACGGGCATCGTTTTACTTAAATGCGATTCCGCAAACCAGTGATCCTAAGCTGGCGGTAGCCAGCGTATTTAGCGTGATCCGTAATGCGTCTGTGCCTTTTGGCATTTCGTCAGACGCTGAACCCAATATTTCGTCAACCCGCTGGCGTACCGTGTCGGATCAAAAACACTTAACCTATTATTTTGAAACAGCGCTGACGCCCAACACCTTTTGGGTAGATATTCGCAAGGTGAACTTTGCCGCGGGGCAGCCAGTACGTAAGTTAGCGTTAGCGCAACACCAAACCTACGCAGGCGATGCGCTAGCGCAATTTAAACCGGCAAAACCTTTTGTCTTTGCGGGGCTATAACCGTGAAAAGGACAAAACGATACGCGACATAACTGCAAACGAGCGTGGCAATAAGCAGTTCAACATAGGCTAGCCAATAAACCATTGTGGCGAATTGTGACCATTGCCACTGCTGCAACACCGCGCTTGCCTTAAACAGTGCCGTTGCGCCAATCACTAAAGGAAAGGTGTATGCCGCGAAAGCGGGCGTAAAAGGTAAGCGTAACAAGCTTGGCAACGCGACATAGATAATAGCTGTCATTAGCAATGCCAGTAATAACAGCGGTAATACCAACCACGCACTTGGATTTATGGCAAAGCTTAGATAGCCGGTTAGACATAAGCTGGCAGGTGCGGCCAAAATGGCGAAGCTAGGTTTGGCTGCCGCAGGTAACTGACCACCATAGCGTAAACGGTACAGCATGATGGGCAGCATAAGTAGATATGCGATGAAACCAAACCAAAAGAGGCTCGCAATAACCTGGGGTGATATAGCGTCAGGGCTGGTGGCCACCGCCGTGACAATGCCGATAGGTGGCACAAACCACCCCGGAATGAGCTGGCTTAATTGCAGGTTGGGCAAGCGATACCTTAAAAACGCTACAAATAAACTGCTATGCACCAGTACAGCGCCACACCACAGTGGTAACGCGATGGACGCGGGTAGGGCAACTGAAACGATCATTAGTGCCATGGCGAGTGTCGGCAGCACACTGCCCAAAATAGGGTGGGCGAGTTCTTGCCGTAAGACATGCGGATTAACGCAAAACTTAAGTACAACGAGGGCAACCAAGCCACATGCCAGCAGTGCGCTAGCACGCTGTACCATGCCGTCCAACTGCAGTGCGGTATCTAAGCACCAGCCTAAGCTGGCCAGCCCTAACGCCAATGCCGCTAAGGGCGAGGGAATATGTTGGCTACGCTGTAAAATCGTTGGCATGAATCTCTTCCTCTTTATTACACGATCACGGCAGAAAACGACAAGATGGCCTAGCATAGCGCGCACAATTGAATTAGGATATCTGAACGTTTTTAACTAAGCGTTAGGATAAACCGAACATGATTAGCACAAAGAAATTGCAGGTGTTTAGTAGCATTGCCAAACATGGCAATTTAACAGCGGCCGCAGCTGAGCTTTTTCTCAGTAAAGCGGCCGTATCGCAAGCCTTGTCGGAACTGGAAACGCAGTTAACGGCACCGTTATTTGATCGGGTGCATCCCCGCTTAGCCTTAAATGCGCAAGGTAAAATATTGCAGCCGTTAGCGGATGAAGTACTCAGCCGCATTGCCGACATTGAGCAGTTGTTTACGCAAAACCAATTGCAAGGGCAATTGCGCTTGGGGGCAAGCCATACTATAGGCAACTATTTACTGCCGCCGCTTTTAACGGCCTTACCGCCCGGCCACATTCAAGTCAGTATTGAAAATACCTACAGCCTTTGTCAGCAGCTACGGCACTTTGAGTTAGATCTCGCCCTGATTGAGGGTGATAACCCTTTTTCGGAGCTGATCACCCGTCCATGGCTAACGGATGAAATGATTTTGGTGGCGTGGCCCTCGCATCCGCTGGCGATGCAGCATGATATTGATTATGCCATGTTAGCACAGCAGCCTTGGGTGTTGCGCGAAGCCCAATCGGGTAGCCGTGCTCAGTTTCATCAGCATTTAGCGCCAAAGTTAGCAACTCTGGGGCCTATTACCGAGCTGAATGCGTTAGAAGCGGTGATGGCAGCTGTAGAGGCAGGACTTGGGCTAACCTTTATTTCTGCCCATGCGGCGGCGGCACGGCTCGCGCAAGGCCGCTTGGTTAAACTGGCGTTACCCGACGTATTTAGTCGCCAGTTACATTTGGTTTGGCATAAACAAAAATACCATTCTGCTTTAGCTCGGCATTTTATGACGGTGTGCACGCAGGCGGGTTCGTAACGCGATAGGGCATTTTGTTGTGGCTGAATACGTATTCATCTTGTTCTTGCACCAAAATGGCGGTATCTAACAAGCTGACAGGTAACTACCCAAACAACGTAATGGTGCGGCTATGATGCGGCACGGTAAGGCAAAATCCCTATAATGGATTGCTTTGCTGGTTACAGGTTTAGGGTAACTCTACCCGCTAGTGGTGCAACGCATCGGTAGCCGGTAGCAACAATAATAACGCAATAGAGACGATAACTATGCAAACTAAGCCAAACCTTAGCTTCTGGCAGATTTGGAATATGTGCTTTGGATTTTTTGGTATTCAGTTTGGCTTTGCCCTGCAAAATGGCAACGTGAGCCGAATTTTCCAAACCCTTGGCGCTGATATGGATCAAATCCCAATCTTATGGATTGCCGCGCCGCTCACCGGCTTGTTGGTGCAGCCTATTATTGGTCACTTTAGTGACAAAACCTGGACAAAATTAGGCCGTCGCCGGCCGTTCTTTTTATACGGTGCGTTAGCTACCACGGCCGCCCTAGTGATTATGCCCAACTCGCCTACCTTGTGGATTGCCGCGGGCATGTTATGGATTTTAGATGCCGCCATTAACGTGACCATGGAACCCTTCCGTGCCTTTGTGGGCGATAACTTAAATAAAACACAGCGGCCAACCGGCTTTGCCATGCAATCGTTCTTTATTGGTGTCGGCGCGGTCGTGGCCTCAGCCTTACCTTGGATGATGACCAATTGGTTTGGTGTGTCTAATACGGCAGCAGAAGGCTTAATACCTGATTCAGTGGTGTACTCGTTTTATGCCGGGGGTGTGGTGCTGTTTTTAGCCGTGGGTTGGACCATTATTTCTAGCAAAGAATACAGTCCAGAGCAATTAGCCGCCTTTGATGCGGCAGAGCAAGCGGCGCATCCTAGCCCAGCCATTGCCACTCCGGCCGATAACTATTGGCGCAGTGGTGCGGCGGCGGTGGTGATTGGCGTGGTCGCTTTTGCGGCGGTGGGCTTCTGGCAATTAGATAAACAACTGTACTTATTAGGGGCGTTAATTGCCGCCTTTGGTTTATTGCAATGGGCTGCCAGCTGGTTTAAACAGCAGCAAAATCGCAATATGTTAGTGCAATTAACCGACGATCTTTTCACCATGCCTAAAACCATGCGTCAATTGGCGGTTGTGCAGTTTTTCTCATGGTTTCCTTTGTTTGCCATGTGGATCTACACCACCGCGGCGGTGACCAGCTATCACTATGACACTACCGACACCACGTCTGTGGCGTACAATAATGGCGCAGATTGGGTGGGCGTACTCTTTGCGGTTTACAATGGTTTTGCGGCGATTGCCGCATTGCTGATCCCGTTATTAGTCAAGGCGACCAGTACGCAAAAAGCCCACTGTATTAACCTGCTGTTTGGCGCACTGGGCTTATTTTCATTCTTCCTGATTAAAGATCCAACACTGCTGTGGCTGCCGATGATTGCCATTGGTATTGCCTGGGCCTCAATTCTATCACTGCCTTACGCGTTGTTATCTAACTGCCTGCCAGCCAATAAAATGGGCGTGTACATGGGGATGTTTAACATTTTTATTGTTCTGCCACAGTTACTGGCCGCGGCCATTTTAGGCAGTTTAGTCGGCTACCTGTTTCAGGGGCAGGCAATTTATGCGCTGGCGATTGGCGGCGTAAGTTATGTTATTGCGGCACTTTATGTGTTGCGGGTAAAAACCGACAACGCAGCAGCCTAAGATACAGCGCTGCAACAAGAGAAATAAGGATACCTTAATGTTTAAAACGTCACTCACGGCCATCGCTATTGCACTGGCTTTAACGGCCTGTAAACCGGCACCACAGCAAGCCTCTGCTGCGGCAGAACCAGCCGTTTCTGCTGCTAATGCCACTGCCACTCAACAAGCCCCCTGGTGGGACGATGCGGTATTTTATCAAATATGGCCACGTAGCTTTTACGATACCACCGGTAATGGCCATGGTGATTTTAACGGCATGACGGCCAAATTACCCTATTTACAAGAGTTAGGTGTAGATGCCATTTGGTTAACGCCAATGTTTGAAGCGCCGTCGTATCACGGTTACGACTTTACCGAGTTTTATCAGGTAGAAAGTGATTACGGCAGCATGGCGGAGTTTGAAGCCTTTATAAAGGCTGCGGATGCCAAAGGGATGAAGGTGATATTAGATTTGGTGATTAACCATATCTCGCGCGAGCATGAATGGTTTCGCAAATCAGCCGAGGGCGTAGCGCCCTATAAAGATTACTTTGTCTGGCGCAAAGATTTACCGGCCAAAGGCGAGGGCTGGGGCCATGCTTGGGATACCAATGATAACCCCGAAGCGGTATGGCATTTTGACGAACGCCGTGGCGAATATTATTACGCGGCCTTTGGCGCCACACAGCCGGATCTGAATTTAGAACACCCGGATGTGATTGCCGAAATGAAAAAAATGGCTAAGTTCTGGTTGGATAAAGGCGTAGCGGGTTTCCGTTTAGATGCCGTACGCTTTGTCATGGAAAGTGGCCCCGACGGTCAGGCCGATTTACCAGAGACGATCGATTACTGGCGCGACTTTAATGCCTATGTGAAAAGCGTTAACACCGAAGCTTACTTAGTGGGGGAGGCGTGGGTGGACATTCCGGTCGCGGCGAAATACTGGGGAGAGGGTAAAGGGCTTGATCAAGGATTTGACTTTGAAATAGGCTATAAAATTATTGGTCAGCTTAAGCAAGGTGCGGGTAATGCGGCGCAGTTTGGTACCATGAGTGACATACAGGGTAGCGGTACACAAAGTGGCGAGTTACATCCGTTACAAGAAAACCTGCAGCGCCGCTTGGATTCTTCAGCGCCCTTGGCTTTCTTTAGCCCGTTCTTAACCAATCATGATCAAGATCGCGTTGCCTTTCAATTTGCCGATGCGCGCGCGACGGTGCTGCAAAAGTCTAAACTCGCTGCAGCAATGCTCTTTAGCTCACCGGGCACCAAGTATATTTATTACGGTGAAGAAATTGGCTTAACGCAAGCACAAAGTGGTCATGACGTGTACAAGCGCGCGCCGATGCTGTGGAATACTGAAACGCAAGCGGGCTTTACTGCCGCGCCCCTGAGTTGGGTAGAGCAAAAAGAGCTCTTTACCGTGCAGTTCGATAATTGGTGGCCAGGCTTTTTACAGCAACAATTAAGCGCAGGTGGTAACACCGTCGCCGAGCAACAAGCGCAGCCCGATTCACTATGGCGGTTATATCAGTTCTTGATTGCCCAGAAAAAGCAGCGTCCCGAGCTAAAACTTGCCGGCAGCTATCAGGTTACTGAACCGGCCGCTGGACTGCTACAAATTGATCGCGAGCTAAACGGCAGCCGCACCCGCTTTGTGTTAAACCTCAGTGCGCATTCACAGGATATTAGTGCCACATTGGATACTAAGCTAAACGCCAGTTGGGGTTTTGAACTTAATGCAAGTCAGTTAGCACCTTATGGTTTAGCGGTGTTACAAAGCAGCAATTAACAATTTTGTTTATGAGAAAACCCACACGGCATCGTTGTCCTGTGGGTTTTTTATTGCTGTGTATTCCATCAGTGGCAGATCCTCAATTAAATATAGTGTCAATAAAGAATTGAGTTTCACGGTATTGGAAGTATTAAGGTAACCGTGGTTCCTTGGCCAAGTATTGACGTTACTTGGATGTCACCGTTATGTTTGGTTGTCATTTTTAGGGTCATTGGCAAACCCATGCCAGTGCCTTGTCCAACTGTCTTAGTGGTAAAAAAAGGATGGAAAATTTTTTGCTGTGTTTCGTCACTCATTCCGCAGCCATTATCAATAAACATAATATGCAAATGCTTATTTGCTAGGTGTGATTTAATTTTTAAAAGCGGCTCATCTTCATTTTTTTCGCATGCTTCAATAGCATTAAGTATGAGATTAACCAGTACTACACTCAGCTCGCTAGGATTAAAAAACACTTCGTGTTCTGCTGCGATATCTAGCTGCACGTTTATGCCGGATAATTCGGCTTTAAGCATAATAATAGCAAGCTCGATCGCTTTTGTTAGATTAATCTGCTGCGGATGGTCTGTTTCATTTTGACTAAAAAAAAGTAAATTACCGACTATGTCTTTTATCCTAAGTGAACCCTTTGTCATTTCGTCTACTATTTCATATGTATCGTGTACAATGCTTGGATTGGCTTTGTCGCCACACGTGCTTATAAGTTCATTTGTATAGTAAGACAGCGTATTTAAATTACTGATTATAAATGCAAGAGGATTGTTGATTTCATGCGCTAAACCTGCAGCAAGTGTGCCTAGAGTACTCAGTTTTTCATGTTGTAGTAGCGTATTTTGTTGTGACTTAATTTGAGCAAGCTGTTGCTCAAGTAATTGATTTTTTTCATAGAGCTGTCGGGTACTATCCTCGAGAAGCTGCTCTATCTCGCGCCTTGCCTTTTTTTCTCGCAAATACGCGTCATAATAAGGACCAAACTGCTCAGTCATGCCGTTGCTCAATAATCAATTCACATTGCTCCGCACCTAGATGCATGCATTGCGTATGCTGAATAGTAATGGGAATTTTGTAATAATCTGCAGCACCATAAAGCAATCCTTCTGCGCACAAACAGAGTTGCCGTGGTGAATGATAAAACATTTTTATGGTGTTATCTGACGTTTTCTCGCAGGATATCGTTGGCAGAGAGGGATCAACATAAAGTTTGTTAACCTCAACATGGATCACATCATGGATACCCAATACCAAAGCGTCGAAGCTTGCAAATCGCTGGACAACACTCTGATGCCGCTCAACCAACCCTTGAAATAAATAATGGCCAAAAGCTTTTACCACGTCAGCAAGAGGGAGTTGTAATGTATCTCCAACAGCCTGAGCTAAACTAAAGAGTTCACTATCGTCATAGTTTTTAGCTGACACATAAACTCTACCTTGCGGCGCATTTTTTTCTAATAAACTATTCCAAGCAGCCATACCTAGTTTTTCAACCACCATATCTTCAAGAATATTAAAGATGATACCCTTCATACTTAACCTCTTTTACTATTCAAGCTATTGAATTTAATTGTTTATTCTCTTTTAGAGGGTAAATTTAATAAGATAGTGAAAAGTGTGTTTCTTAAGATAATGCATACAGGTAAGATTAGCATAATAAAATTTTTGCGCAGGCACACGATAACTGAAACTAAAGGTTTGCTAAACAAAATTAGCAAATGCTCTATTTTGAAAAATCGAATATTTCCAACCCCTTAAGATCTTGCTTGGTCCTGCTACAAAGCAAGTAAAATGTTTTGTGTTAAACCGCGACAAATTCTGGTCCAGCACACTGCAGCAATACAGGTTTTTTAATCTTCTGTATAGGATCATAGTCAACTGATATTAGGTTTTTTAGGCATCAGACTAAAAGCGCATAGCGCTAAATCCTTGTGGGCACTAGACTAAATTTATTCTTACGTAACATAATTAGCAGATGCTGTTATGTCTCATCGCGCCTATTTATTTTCATTACGTATTGGGCATGCCCTGCGTGAAAGCGTTGCTGAGGGCTATGGCCGTCAAACGCTCTTAAAAGATCTTCTCGCTGGTGTGACAGTGGGCATTATTGCCATTCCGCTGGCAATGGCGCTGGCGATTGCCTCTGGTGTGCCGCCGCAATATGGGCTCTATACCGCCATTATTGCTGGTTTTGTGATTGCGCTGACCGGAGGCTCACGGTTTAGTATCTCTGGCCCTACTGCCGCCTTTGTGGTGATCCTTTATCCCATTGCCGTTAAATACGGCTTAAGTGGCTTGCTGCTGGCTTCGGTATTGGCTGGGGTTATGCTGGTGGCGATGGCGCTGTTTCGACTCGGGCGGTTAATTGAGTATATCCCTGAATCGGTCACCCTGGGCTTTACCTCAGGTATTGCTATTGTTATTGTGATTTTGCAGGTAAAGGATTTCTTAGGTTTACCGCTTACCGCTTTACCAGAGCATTTTGGCGATAAACTTTGGTTGTTAACTCAGACGTTACCGCAAACCGCTTGGCCGAGTTTAGTGGTGGCGTTAGTCACTTTAGCGGTGATGATTGGCTGGCGCGCCCTTAAAACCCCTATTCCGCCGCATTTACCTGCGCTGTTTATCGGTACCTTATTGGGGGTGTTATTACTGCAATTCGGTGCCGAGTTACCCACCGTTGCGTCACGGTTTAGTTATACCGCTGCAGATGGGAGTACTGCCGTGGGAATACCGCCCTACTTACCTTATTTTGATTGGCCTTGGAATCGGCCTGGACCTGATGGCATTGCGTTGAGTTTTAGTTGGCAGCTCGCTAAAGATTTACTGGCAGCGGCGTTTGCCATCGCGATGTTGGGGGCCATTGAATCGCTGCTGTGTGCTGTGGTACTGGATAACACCAGTGGGCGGCGACATAGCGCGAACAGTGAATTACTCGGGCAGGGTATTGGCAATATTATTACCCCCTTTTTTGGCGGGATCACGGCCACTGCCGCACTGGCGCGTTCGTCGGCCAATTATAATGCCGGGGCGCAATCGCCTATTTCAGCAATGGTGCATGCTGTAGTAGTGTTACTGGCTTTATTATTTCTTACGCCAGTTTTAGCGTACATTCCCATGGCGGCGCTGGCAGCCTTATTGGTGATGGTGGCCTGGGGAATGAGCGAAGCGCCTAAAGCGCTGCATTTGTTAAAAACTGCACCACGGAGCGATGTACTGGTCTTTCTGGTGTGTCTGTTATTGACCGTGGTATTTGATATGGTGATTGCTATTACCGCCGGTATTTTACTCGCTACTATGCTGTTTATGAAAGATATTGCGGCCATGACTAAAGTGACCGACATTTCAGCCAACCGCAAACAAATCGAACACCCACTACCAAACGGCTGGAAGGTATTAAAAATTAGCGGTCCGTTATTTTTTGCAGCGGCAGATCGCATTTTTGCTGAAATTGCGTTACTCAGTGTGGGGCAGCGTGGAGTGGTGTTGTATATGGATGGAGTCCCGTTACTGGATGCTGGCGGGTTAGCGGCGCTAGAAAAATTACGCGCCAGTTGCCGTAAGCAACAGGTCGAGCTACTTATCGCTGATGTGCAGTTTCAGCCACTGAAAACCTTAGCAAAAGCGGGGGTAAAGCCTGAGCCGGGTTATTTAACGTTTTACGCTACGTTACGCGAAGCGCTTGAGCAGCTAGCCCAGCGCGATGTGGTGTAGGATGCGTTGTCGACTGAAACGTTGCTTAGGTTTGTGTGGCGCCACAGGACTGACGAATAACTAATTTAGGTTCAATAAAGGTATCTGTGATCGGTTGATTATTGATCAATTTTAGTAAATTGTTGACCAACAACTCACCTGCTTTACTGGTATCTTGCTGAATGGTACTGAGCCCAGGGGAAGCGAAAGATGCGGCAGGGATATCATCAAACCCCATGACGGCAATTTCTTCAGGTACCCGAATGCCACGCCGTTTTAAACAGCGCATTACGCCAATGGCGATTAAATCGCTGGCGCAAAAAATGGCATCTACTGCGTGTTTGCTTGACAGAAGCTGTTCAGTGGCGATGTCTCCGGCACTTTCAGTAGAAATGGCGTCAAAGTGCGGCACCTGTTGTGCTTGAATATCGGCTGCTACCAAGGCGTCAATAAAGCCTTTATAGCGTGCACTAAACTCGGGACTGCCCTCTGAGGCATTACCGATAAAGACAAAATTACGATGGCCCGTTTTTAAGAGATGCTCGCCGGCTAAATGCCCGCCGAGCCAGTTATTGCTGCGAATGGTGAATTCAGGATGCCCTAGAACATCGGCTCCCCAGCAGACAAAATGGGTTTGTTGTGCCAGCAGTTTGGCGAGTTTTTCTTCGTAATCGACGTAATCGCCATACCCTAATAAAATGATGCCGTCTGCTTTTTTACTGTCTTCATAATCGGCATGCCAATCATTGCTGAGTTGCTGAAACGATACCAGCAAATCTTGTCCGCTTTTGGCGCACGCCCGAGTGATGCTCCCTAGCATTGATAAAAAAAACGGATTAATTAGAGATTCGTCGGTGGTAGGATCTTCAAACAACAGCAATGCCAGCGTACTGCTGCGTTGTTTACGCAAGTTACTGGCGTTTTTATCAACCTTGTAATTTAGCTGTCGGGCAATCGCCTGCACTTTTTCGCGCGTTTCTTTATTCACCTGCGGGCTGTCACGTAAGGCTCGCGACACCGTAGATTGCGAAACGCCTGCCATATAAGCAATATCAAAAGAGGTAGCTTTTTCTTTCATAAATACTCTTATTTGTTACAACCAGCAGTGCTGCGACATTAACAATGTGATTCGGTAGCATAAATAAATTGTACTGGTGCGTCTCTAAAAAAGCACCAAAGATTCGCTTAACGAAATGAATGGGTGTTAAAAGCCCAGTTCACTTAAAAAATCGTCATCCACCGCGCTGTTAGCAACCTGTGCATTCGCTTGCTGGTTTTTGGCTTCAGCCAAAATGTCATCTGGGTTGTCTTGCTCAGGTATTTCAAAATCTTGCAGTTTAATAAATTCGGTTTTATCCATGGCCAGTTCCATGTAAAAAATATTATGGTCTGGAGTATTAAAGGTTACGCGCCGCGCTTGCGGTTGGTCCAATTGCGTGTTGATTAAAATTTGCACTTGTTTATTAATCGCCATCATCTTAGGTTGGCTTTGATTAATACTGGTTTGTAATTCTAAGCGCACTTGTCCGGTAAAGTCGCCGACAATTTGGTTCATCAGCTCGCCCATCACATTGCCCACTTCATCAGAGGTATGGAATGCCGCCAGTTCCGATTCGGGCATCCCCATGCTTAATAGGTAGCGCCGATAAATTTCCATCGCGGCAGGGGCGGTAAAGTTAATAATAACTAAGCCAGAAAATCCGCCATCAAATAATACAAAACAGCCGAGGTCTGGCCTTAAACAGGTTTTTTGAATTTTTTGGACCATTTTGGAATTGGTAACGCCGGGGTTACCTGCGGCCGCAAGAACGCGCTCTACAGAACGGCAAAGCGTCAGTAAAATATCATCTGTGGTAATTATTTTGTTCTTTTTCATCGTAATATCCACTACAGTCAAAACGCCCTAATTCATAATGATATGTTTTTACCGTAGTCCAGGCTTTTTTACCATCTAAAGCCTGCAATTTTGTTGATTTGTTTTGTGATACACTACACATGTACCTATTTTAGTTTATTTTGCCCGCTAAAGAGACCTTACTGATGCAGGAAAACCGCCCCTCCTTGTCGCTGATTGCATTGCTGGCTGCGGTGATTGCCATCACCCCTTTGGCCATAGATATGTATTTGCCGGCAATGCAAATTATGGTGAGCGATTTAGACACCACCATGGCATTAGTGCAGCAATCGCTCAGCATCTATTTAGCGGCCTATGCGGTGGGTATGCTGCTATTTGGCCCGTTAGCCGATATGTTAGGACGTCGTCCTTTGGCCTTGGCTGGTTTAATTGGCTTTTTAATTAGCAGTGTGCTGTTAAGTATAGTGAATAGCATAGAGGGCTTTTTGTTTTGGCGGGCAGCCCAAGCGTTTTGTGGTGCCGCAGCAACGGTTGTGATCCCCGGTATCGTAAGACATTTGTATCAGCAGCATACGGCAAAAGGGATGTCGTATGTGTCGATGATCATGATGTTAGCGCCGTTAATTGCTCCGGCGGTGGGCAGTGGCATTATGTATATTGGACACTGGCAAGTTATTTTTGATGTTTTAGCCGGTTATGCATTAATTGTGTTGTTGTTAAGTTGGCGCTTTATGCCAGAGGTGCCGCGTGATACCTCAGTGGTTAAACCAGCCTTTTTTAGTGGTTATCAGCAAGTATTTGCTAATAAAGCGGCTTGGCCACATATCGCCACCTCGATGTTTGCATCCTTTAGTTTTTTTACGTTTTTAACGGCCGTGTCCTTTGTGTATATCAGCTATTACGGTGTCAGCGAACAACTGTTTGCGCTGTTGTTTGGGCTTAATGTGTCGGCCTTGATTTTGGCAAATTTCTTGAATAGCCGATTGGTTACCCGCAAAGGGCCTCAGTTTATGCTTAATGCCGGGCTTGTCTTGGCGGTAGTCTGCGCTACGTTATTGAGTACTTTTAGCTATTTCGAATTAGGCTTATGGTTCACCGTATTTACCATTGCGCCTTTAATGGCGAGCTTAGGCTTGGTGGCCACTAATGCGGATGCGATGATATTGATGAAATTTCCTGATCACACCGGTACGGCGACTGCGGTTATTGGGACGCTACGCTTTGGCGTTGGCGCTTTAGCGGGTCCGTTACTGGGAGTGTTTTACACGGGAACGGCCTTGCCGTTCTCGTTATTGATGCTAACCGGCGCTTTACTTATTGTGTTGGCACAATTGGCGCGACGCTATCGGCAACGCCAACAATAAGCGTTAAATTTTACAGGCACCGCCGCTGCATTCATCGTCATCGTCACCAAATTGCGGCTCGCTGGCGGCTAACTCTGCGGCGGCTTGTTGGCTAGCGACGGAGTCTTCTGCAGCAGAAAAATCGAGGTGATCTAAATCAAAATCAAAGTCAGACATAATGGCTGCTCCACATGGTAGCGTTAGTAGATTCGTAAGTTTAGCAGAGTGCGCCTGCAGACAATAGTCTCCTAAACGTAAACTCGAGGGTAAACTCAAGGGTGAAGTTGCAGGTGAAGTAGCGGGGCAAACTAAAATCGCTATGGCGCATTCATAAGGCTTGGCTTCCCTGTTATCATAATGGCATTTTTACTTCACTGCGTTTTGTCAGTAACGTTTTGTAATGTTGCTTGGCAATAAAGCGAGTGGTAAAAGGTTTCTTCCCGCGTTTTTGCCTTGCCGCTGTGCAACCACTGGAGCCTGTTATGACAACTTTGACCCTACAAACCCCTGATGATTGGCATTTGCACTTTCGTGATGGCGAGATGCTATTAGAAACGGTGCCCGCGACGGCTCGAGTTTTCCGCCGTGCTATTGTTATGCCCAACTTAGTACCGCCTGTTACGACCGCAGAGCAAGCCGTGGCATACCGTGAGCGGATTTTAGCTGCTCGGCCCGTTGGCAGTGATTTTGAGCCCCTAGTTACGTTGTATTTAACGGATAAGACCAGCAAGGCAGATATTCAGGCAGCAAAAGCCGTCGGCGTGGTTGCCGCTAAATTGTATCCTGCGGGTGCGACAACCAATTCAAGCTCGGGGGTTGCGGCGCTAGAGGCGTTATATCCGGTGTTTGAAGCGATGGCTGAGGCGGGCATGTTGCTGCTGATCCATGGCGAAGTTACCGATCACGATATCGATATCTTTGATCGGGAAAAAGTGTTTATTGATCGCTATTTACAGCATATTGTGGCCCGTTTACCCCAGTTAAAAGTGGTTTTTGAGCACATTACCACGGCCGATGCGGCGAGCTTTGTAGCAGAGGCATCCGCCAATGTGGCAGCAACTATTACGCCGCAACACCTTTTATTAAACCGTAACGATTTACTGGTGGGCGGGGTACGGCCACACAATTATTGTTTGCCGGTGTTAAAACGTCGTACTCATCAGGAAGCCTTGCGAGCAGCCGTAGCGAGCGGATCGCCTAAGTTCTTTTTAGGGACTGATTCAGCCCCGCATGAAAAACATCGTAAAGAATCTGCGTGTGGTTGTGCTGGATGTTATAGCGCGCACAGTGCAATTGAGCTTTATGCACAAGTTTTTGATGAACTGGGATGCTTAGAAAAGCTTGAAGGCTTTGCCAGCCATTACGGCGCAGATTTTTACGGATTACCTCGTAATAGCGGTACTATTACCTTAGTGCGCGAAAGTTGGCAGGTACCCACTGAAATTATGTTGCCAACAAATCAGCCTATTGTGCCGTTTTTTGGTGGGCAAACACTGAACTGGCGTTTACGTTAGGATTATTGTTGTAGGTATTGGATTAAGCGTTCCAATGCTCGGTAATTAAGGGCTTCTAATAAATGTGGTCGAGCTATCGTTGGGCTTTGTTGCAAGTCGGCGATGGTTCTGGCCACTTTTAACAGCTTATGAAAGGTACGGGCAGAGAGCTTAAAGCGCTGTAACGTCTCTTCTAAAAACTGGTTATCTGCAGGCGTAAGTGCGCAATGCGCTGTTATTTCACGTCCGTTTAGCCTGGCATTCGCTTTGCCCTGCCGTTCAATCATCGTGGCTCGGGCGGCCATCACCCTTTGTTTTACCTGTTCACTACTCTCTTCTTTCTGTTCGCTGCTCAGTGTTCCCGCGGGTAATAACGGCACTTCAATTTGCAGTTCAATTCGTTCTAAAAAAGGCCCTGATAGCCTATTAAGATAGCGTAAGATTTGTTCGTGGCTAGCACGACCATCTTCGTGATGGCCTGTGGGGCTGGGATTTAGGGCGCTAATAAGTTGAAATTGGGCAGGAAACTCGGCTTGTCGTGCCGCGCGAGACACATGAATCATCGATGTTTCAAGGGGCTCTCGCAGTACATCTAAAACTTTACGTGGGAATTCAGTCAGTTCATCTAAAAACAGAATGCCATGATGGGCGAGCGATATTTCACCTGGCCTAGGTACAGAGCCTCCGCCCACCAACGCCACGGCGGATGCCGTATGATGGGGCGCTCGATAAGGCCGCTGTCGCCAGGTTAGTTGATCACGTGGTTGACCTGCAATCGAGTAGATTGCTGCCGTGGCCAGCGCTTCTTGTTCCGTGAGTGGCGGTAAAATACCCGCCAAGCGTTGCGCCAACATGGATTTTCCTGTTCCCGCAGGGCCAAACATGAGCATATTGTGTTCGCCAGCCGCGGCAATTTCTAATACGCGCTTCGCTTGTTGCTGACCTCTAACATCCGCCAGATCGGCTTGCACTGAGGTCGGTTGCACCGGCAATGGCGGAATAGCGGGGAGAGGTTGTTGTGCCAGTAAAAAACTGTGTACTTGCAGTAAATGGGTCGCACCATGTACGCGGGCATCGCTGATTAAACTGGCTTGCTGGGCGTTTTGCATAGGCAAAATGGCTGAGCGATCGGCATCACGGCACGCGATGGCTAATGGGATCTCGCCTAATACTGGCCTAATTTCGCCTGATAATGCGAGCTCGCCACAAAACTCATAGGGATCGGTGCATTTTTCAGGTAATTGGCCTGACGCTACAATAATGCCGAGTGCAATGGCAAGATCAAAGCGGCCGCCCTCTTTGGGTAAATCGGCCGGCGCCAAGTTAACGGTGATCCGCTTATCCGGAAAGGTGAAGCCGCTATTTAATAACGCGCTACGTACCCGATCGCGTGCTTCTTTTACCGAGGTTTCGGGTAAGCCAACGAGTTGAAATGCCGGTAAGCCATTGCTTAAGTGCACTTCTACCGTAACTAAGGGGGCTGCCAAGGCGTAGCGTGCGCGGCTGTATATAATAGCAAGCGACATAACCACTCCTTAATGATAATCGATCATTAAAGTTTAGATATATGTTAATTATTTGCAAGTTTTCGGCGTGTTGTCGGAAATATTCACGCTTACACGCGCATGTCATCGTTTTACGGTATAAACTGTTTTCAATTTAAACAGCGAATAAATCATGAGTATTTTTAAATGAATACACCATTACCCTTCATTTTACGCCGACCTTGGTTGGTGTTATTGGCATCGTTGTTGCTGATTTTTATGTGCAGTGCTGGGTTAAGTAAATTGTATTTCCGGGGCGATTATCGGATCTTCTTTGCGCCTGATAATCCACAGTTGCAAGCCTTTGAGCAGATGCAAGCCGAATTTAACAAAAGCGATAATATTCTGATTGGTATTGCACCGAAAGACGGGCAGGTATTTCAGCCAGCACTATTACAACTCATCGAAGACTACACCGATGCTGCGTGGCAAACACCTTATTCGATACGCGTTGATTCGTTGAGTAATTATCAACATACCGTGGCTGAGTTAGATGATTTACAGGTGGATGATTTAGTTAGAAACGGTGCAGCGTTAACAACAGCTGAGATTGCTGCGATCAAGCAAGTCGCCCTAGCAGAGCCTGTATTAGTTAATCGTTTAATTGCGACAAATGGCGCTGTCACTGCCATTAATATTACCCTGCAATTACCCGAACCGACAGGGCAGCAACAAGTTGATGAAATATGGCATTTTGTGCGGGCACTCAGTGATGAATTTGCAGCAAAGCATCCTGACGTGACTTTTTACCATACGGGTATTATTGCCATGAATTATGCCTTTGCATCAGAGGCAGAAGCCGATGTAAAACGGCTAGTGCCGATTATGTTATTGGCCATTATTTTGATGCTTGCGTGGCTACTGCGTTCAGCATGGGCGGCCTTCGCCACTTTAATAATTATTATCGTCACGGTGACTAGCACCTTGGGTATTGCGGGTTGGTTGGGCATTTTTATGAGCACGGCCACCGTCAATGTCCCCACTATTTTAATGACATTGGCGGTTGCTGATTCGGTGCATTTACTCGCCTGTATGCAATTGGCGTTACGTGAAGGTAAAAGCAAACCCGAGGCCATTCGCTTTAGTTTGCAGCGTAATTGGCTGCCAGTGCTTATTACCAGTGTCACCACCGCCATTGGCTTTTTAACACTTAATTTTTCTGAAGTGCCGATTCTTCGCGACTTAGGTAATCTTACCGCTGTGGGGGTTATGCTCGCGTGCTTGTTTAGTCTAACGTTACTGCCATTGATGATGTGGGTTTTACCGTTAAAAGCGGCTAAAAATGTCGAACGTAGTGCGGCCAAGATGGATTGGTTAGCGAATCAGGTGGTGCAAAAACAAAAGCCGATCTTGTATGGTTTTGTGATACTGACATTAATCAGTACAGCATTACTGACCTTGAATGAGGTTAATGATGAACCGAATGAGTATTTTGCCAAAAGTACCGCCTTTCGTCAGGCCAACGATTTTATGGAGCAAAACTTAAGTGGCTTTACCTCGGTTGATTTTGCGCTATCAGGTGCAGGAGAAGGTGCCATTGCCCAGCCCGAGTTTTTAGCGGCGTTAGCGGGGTTTAGCGCCTGGTTGGCGGAACAGCCTGAAGTGATGCACGTTAATACCCTAAGCGATATTATTAAACGCTTAAATCGTAATATGCATCAGGACGATCCTGCTTTTTACCGTTTACCTGATACGGCAGAGGAAGCGGCCCAATATTTATTACTGTACGAAATGTCGTTACCTTTTGGGCTCGATTTAAACAATCAACTGAACATTGATAAAAGTGCGACACGCCTAACCGCAACGCTTTACAACTTAGGCAGCAAAGAGATTATTGCCTTTGAGCAACGCGCGCTAGAGTATGTTGCTAGCAACTTTCCAACCTATCAGGTAACCGCGGCTAGCGCAGCCTTGATGTTTGCGCATATCGGTGAGCGTAATATGGCATCGATGCTGAGTACTTTGCCGGTGGCATTATTGTTAATTTCCTTGTTACTGGTGTTTAGTTTGCGTTCGTTACGATTAGGGGTATTGAGTTTAATCCCTAATTTAGTCCCAGCCATAATTGGTTTTGGTTTATGGGGCCTGTTTATTGGTGAGATAAATTTGGCGCTATCAGTGGTAGCGGGTATGAGCTTGGGGATTATTGTTGATGATACAGTACATTTTTTGGCGAAGTATCGTTACGCTCGATTAGAGGGGCGAGACAATGAACAGGCAGTACGCTATGCTTTTCACAGTGTTGGCCGCGCGCTGTGGATCACCACAATGGTCTTGGTCAGTGGTTTTGCGGTGTTAATTTTCTCCAGCTTCCGACTGAATTCAGATATGGGATTGTTAACCTCGGGTATTATTTTGATCGCACTTATTGTTGATCTCTTGTTCTTACCCGCGTGTTTATTAAAGCTGGATAAATCTAAGGATGAAAAACATGTTCAAAACGCTTAATAAAATGTTGTTCGTCAGCGCCTTGTTGTGTGCGTTGCCATTAGTAGCAGATGAACAAGCTAAAGGCTTAGCGATTGCTCAGGAACAAAAAGCCCGCGATCGCGGCTGGGTAGAAAGTGAGAGCGAGTTACAAATGATTTTGCGTAATGCGCAAGGCCGCGAAAGTGCAAGGCGCATGCGTACCTTTGCGCTAGAAGTGCAAGGCGATGGTGATAAAGCTTTAACGATTTTTGACGAGCCGTTGGATGTGAGAGGCTCGGCATTTTTAACCCATTCTCATCCAACTGCGGAAGATGATCAGTGGTTGTATTTGCCCAGTGTAAAACGGACTCGACGCATTGCCAGCCGCAATAAATCGGGCCCTTTTATGGCCAGTGAGTTTGCGTACGAAGATATGACATCGTTTGAACTGGAAAAATTTAGTTTTCGTTATCTGCGCGATGAGGCCTGCGGCGAGCTGCAATGTTATGTGGTAGAGCAAACACCAACCGACACTTTCTCAGGCTATAGCAAAATTATTGTTTGGGTTGATCAGGCGCATTATCGGGTAATACAGGCAGAATACTATGATCGTAAAGCCAGTTTATTAAAAACATTAACCGCGAGTGATTATCGTCAGTACCTAGATAAGTTCTGGCGCCCACATAAGTTGCATATGTTAAATGCGCAAACCGGTAAAAGTACCGATTTAGTGTTAGAAACTATTCGTTTTCAAACGGGTCGCACTGCGGCAGACTTTGATGTAAGTGCATTGGAGCGGGCGCGTTAAGCGCTTTGGGCGATATGCGATTATCTCTGGGATTAGGTGCTGTAGGATTACTCTGTTTAGCAGCAAGTACCTGCTTACTTGCCGAAACAGTGGGGCCGGTTAAAGCCGACACTACCTTATGGCGCTTAGCCTTAGAGGCGAGGCCGGATGAGCATGTTAGTATGCCACAGGTGATTTATGCATTATGGCAGCAGAATCCTCATGCATTTCGACAGAATAATCTTCATCATTTAATCCAAGGGGCGGTATTAACACCGCCGAGTCGCGAGCAAATGTTGGCAACGGATGCCGCCACTGCAAAAACATGGTATTACGCGCAGTTAGCAGAACAGCCTTTGCCCAGCCATGCGAAACCGACAACGTCTACATTGGTGTCTACGCGTCGTGACAACGGCTCAGCCACAGCCGCCTTATCACCGCCGCCTGCCACGAGCGCTGATATAAATAGCAATAAGAACGCTATGGTTATTGCAGAGCTTGATACACCGGATGCTGACGTTTCGCCGCTAACCACTAGAGTTTCACCAGCTGTATCAGTCGCTGCTGCGACTGCGCTTGCTGAATCTACAAGTTCTCGCGATACCCATGCCACACCACAACACCCTACCACAGCAAAAGGCAGCTGGCGGGTACAGCACGAGTTTGCGGCAGAGCAACGTTATTTTAATCGTAGTGGTATGCAAGGTGCTGCGCACTTTCATAGTTTACTAAGTTATCGTGGACAATGGTCTTATGAAGATGTCAGTCGGCGGCATAATGTGAATATTGAGCCCTATCTGCGTTGGCACCAACGCGATAGTGATAGTCATCTTGTCGATTTGCAACAAGCTTACTGGCGTTATATTGGAACAGGTTGGGAAGTTAAAGCGGGTATTGATACCGTATTTTGGGGCGTAACTGAATCACAACATTTAGTGGATGTTATTAATCAAACCGATGTTACCGCTGGGGTAGAGCTCGAAGCTAAGCTTGGTCAGCCGATGCTCTCGCTAAGACGTACAGGCAAAGCGGGTACGTTAGATATCTATGTTTTACCGTATTTTCGAGAGCGGCAATTTCCAGCGCCGGCTGGGCGCTTAGGTCCACCTTTACGTGTTAATCAGGATCTAACCTGGTATGAGTCATCGGATGGCAAGCATAATTTGGATGTGGCACTGCGTTATAGCCAACGCTTTGCGGGAATGGATGTGGGGCTAAGTTTTTTTAGTGGTAATAATCGTGAGCCTTTGTTACAGCCCACGCCCAGCGGTGAGCTGCAATCGCTGTATTACCAAATGGAACAATATGGTGTTGATCTGCAATGGGTGCAGGGCGAGTGGTTATGGAAGCTTGAAAGTATTTATCGGCGTACCGGTTACGCCGAATATGTTGCAGCGACGGGCGGTTTTGAGTATACCCAAATTGGCGCTTTTGCGCAGGTATGGGATTTGGGCTGGATTGCCGAGTACCAGTATGACAGCCGCGGTGCTCAAGCTACATTACCCGGGCAAAATGATCTCTTCCTAGGATGGCGTTTGGCGCTAAATGATCTAGCTGGTAGCGATTTTTTAGTGGGAGTACTGCAAGATTTAGATAATAAGCAAAGCCGCTCGATGAAATTAGAGGGATCTACGCGCTTATCAGATAGTATGCGACTAAGTGTACACGCCTGGTTGTTTCAAACGGATGATCCACTCGATCGGTTATTTTTACTAAAACGCGACGATTATATCGCCTTGCAACTGAGTTATTATTTTTAGTATAGGCCGGTGGCGCTATAACTGTTAAAAAAGCAACAATTTTGTAGCACAACGCTTTGGTCTGCGCCCCCTTTGCGGTAGCATAGTCATTTGTCTGTGGCCGAACAAGCCTAAACTTTTTCGTCCTACGTATTACCAGCATTCACGCATCGCGTTTCGATATCTACTGTGTTTAGACACCGCCCTGCGTTCATGCATCGTTGAAGTAAAGAGAGCCGAGTAAGTTGACTGAACAAACCGACGTTGAAAGTTCCGCCTTATTTCCGTTAAGTGAAGCAAATTTACTGCAATGGTTTGATATTGCAACGGTGCATCGTGCCCGCGCCTATTTGCAGGCAGGTAAAGTTCTAAAGCTGGAATATCATGACGATTTAAGCCAAATTAGTGCCCAAGTTTGGGGCGCTGGGTTTGCTCCCTATCGCCAAAAATTAGCGCTATTGCAATACGATGGACGCTGGCACTTACAAGATACCTGTAGTTGTCCTGTCGGGCAGCGTTGTAAACATGTGTTAGCAGTGCTGTTAAGATTAAAGCGTGATTATGCGCAGCAGCAATTACGGATCCAGCAATTGCCCTTAGTGCAGTTAGATAGCTGGTTTGCCGAAGTAGAGCAGCAACAGCAACCGAATAAATCTGAACCTGAAGATACGGTGCTCTATTTACTCAGTTATGGGCAATTGGGGCTGCAAATGTACCCGCGACGGGTAAAACTATTAAAGAAAGGGGGGTATAGTAAAGGCCAACCTTTAGGCAAATATGATCTGATCAGCCCGCAGCCTCCATCTTGGCTCAGTGAAGAAGATTATCGTTTGCTCACCGTTTTTCGCTCGCATAATAGCGCAGAGCAGCATGTTTTAGAGGAGCGTTGGGGCTATGAACTGCTGCAAGAAATCTTGGCAACAGGACGGTGTTTTTTTGGCGAAGCTCGGTATGAGCTTAGCTGGCAGGGTATCCGGCCTTTACAATTGCAATGGCAGGAAAAAGACACCGGTCAGCGTTTAACCTGGCAGATTGCCGAAGATGATGCAAACCGCTTAGTGTTTACCGATCCCCCATGTTTTATCAATACGGATCATTACGAATTAGGCGATGTTGATACGACATTGAGTGGCCGGGAGCTAAAATTACTGGCCAAAATGCCGGTTATTCCGCCCAATCAATTAGCATCGCGATTGGGTAAACTGCAGCAATTATTTAAGCAAGTCACCTTGCCTGTGCCCAAGGGCGTGGCAATCAAACAAGTCGATGTAGCGCCTATCCCGGTGCTGGCCTTGCAGATGCGCATCCATCAGCCGCAACAAGCCGCCAGACCAACAGCCGTATTATGGTTCGATTATGCTGGGCATCGTTTACCGCTGGAGCTCAAACAAGCACAAACAGAGCTGATAGAAGCTGAGCAGAGCCTGTTCATCAAACGCCATCGCCAGTGTGAAGTAGAGGCGCTAGAACAGCTATTACAGCTCGGGCTAGTCGATTGTCCTCTGCCTGCACCGGCCAATAAATTAAGTGCCTACGGTATTGGTGATGGCCCCGATAATCCTGAATTATGGCAGCCACTCTTAGATGCGTTAGTAGAATTAACTGCACAGGGCTGGCAAATTGAACAAGACAGTGATTTTAATCTGCAAATTTTAGATGCTACGCCTTATTTGCAAGTGCAAGATGGTAAGCAAAGTGGCTTTGAATTGGGTATTCAGGTGGATATAAATGGCCAACAAGTGCCTTTATTACCCCTTATTAGTCAATGGCTACGCCAATTTGGTTTACCTACTGCGGGTCAAACCATTTGGCTAAGTTTACCGCAAGGTAAGTTGGCGTTACCCATGCAGTTAATTCAACCGTTAATTGATACGATTGTTGAATTACTCAATTTACAAAAATCGCCGTTGACGTTGCAATTACCTGATTACAAAGCCGCTATTCTACCGCCTCCCGGTGCAGCCGAAATCCAGTATTTAAATGCGAATCGCGTCAGTCATCTTACCGAGCAGCTTCATAATTTCCAGGGGATAACCGAGGTTCCTTTACCCTCAGGATTAAACGCAGTCTTGCGCAGTTATCAGCAGCAAGGATTAAATTGGCTGGTATTTTTACGCCGTTTTGGTCTAGGCGGCGTGTTAGCCGACGATATGGGGCTTGGCAAAACGCTGCAAGCGTTAAGTTTTATGCTACATGAAAAACAGCAAGGGCGTTTACAAAAGCCGGCGTTAATTGTCTGTCCCACATCGTTGTTAGGGAACTGGCAAAATGAAGCCGCCCGTTTTACGCCCGCGTTATCGGTATTACAAGTGTATGGCGCTAAGCGACGCCCGTTGTTTGAAGCGTTGGCCGATTATGATGTGATTGTGACGAGCTATCCGTTATTGGTACGCGATTTACCTTTATATCGGCAGCGTGAATTTAGTTTGGTGGTGCTGGATGAAGCGCAGCATATTAAAAATGCGGGCAGTCAGGCAGCACAAAGCGTTCGGGCATTAAAACGTGAGTTTAGTTTAGCGCTTTCAGGTACGCCGCTAGAAAACCACTTAGGGGAATTAAAATCATTATTTGATTTTGTGCTCCCCGGTTTATTAGGCACTGAAGCACATTTCAATCAGGTATACCGCAAACCGATTGAAAAGCACGCTGATTTAGAACGCGCCAATCATTTAAAACAAAAAATTGCGCCTTTTATGCTGCGTCGCAGTAAAAGCCAAGTGGCAACCGAGTTACCCGAAAAAACAGAAATCGTGCAATTGCTTGAGCTTGAGGCGGATCAACGTAACTTGTACGAAAGCATCCGCTTAATCATGGAAACTAAAGTGCGGGAGCTGTTCTTACGTAAAGGGGTCGCGGCCAGCCAAATTGAGTTTTTAGACGCGTTATTAAAGTTACGCCAAGCCTGTTGTGATGCGCGGTTAGTGCCTATCGAACAAGCGCAAAGTGTTCGTCATAATGCCAAACTCAGTTGGTTGCGCGAAAATCTGCCAGAGATGATTGAAGAAGGTCGGCGGGTATTATTGTTTAGCCAGTTTGCCAGCATGTTGCACCTAATTGAGCAAGAACTGCAATTTTTAGGGATCAGCTACAGTAAATTAACGGGACAAACTAAACAGCGTCAGCAACAAATTGATGCCTTTCAGCAGGGTGATACGGAAGTCTTTTTGATCAGCTTGAAAGCAGGAGGTACGGGACTCAATTTAACGGCGGCAGATACGGTAATTCATTATGATCCTTGGTGGAACCCCGCGGCTGAGAATCAGGCAACGGATCGCGCGCATCGCATCGGCCAAGATAAGCCGGTGTTTGTATACAAACTGATTGCGCGCAACACTGTGGAAGAGAAAGTACAACAATTACAGCAGTATAAACAAGGTTTAGCCGATCAGTTGCTAGGTAATGGCAAAGGCCAAGTATGGCAAGGTAATGCCGACGATTTATTGTCTTTATTTGCGACAGACTAGCGCGTGTTGAGGTGTGTTGGTTGTTTATGCTTAAAGCGTTTACGCTTTATTGCGCCTGCTTACTGTCACACTGTGATGTATTTAGCAGCCGAATGAACGCGTGGTTACTTCGTGGCTGCAGCGGGCAGTAAGGCGTAATAAGCGGCTAATAATTCGATATCTGCATCTGATAGTCCGCGCGCTTGCGGGCTCATTAAGGCGTTTTTTCGGCTACCATCACGAAATGCCTGCATCGCTTGTACGAGTTCAATAGCAGGTTTTCCCGCTAAACTCGGGTACAAGGCTTGTCTTGAGATCCCATTAGCCCCATGACAGGCGGCACAACTGCGTGCGCGCTGACTACCCTGTTGTAATAGTTGTTGCTGTTCTACTGTAAAGTTATTTGCTAAAACATCGGCGCTGGCGGGGTGTTTGTCGCATGCGACTAGGGTGAACAGCAGCAGTAAGCTAGCAAGAAGGCGCATGTTTATCTGAAATCCTGTTACTTGTGATAGTAATTCCTAATAGCCTGCCACAAAAATCCCGCTTTGCCCAGTACTGCGTCTAAAGGAGAGAATTCGACTAAAGTTGCAGCCGCATCTTACGCGTTTTCGATTATTGTTAATTTATCCCTCACATGGTAAGCAAGATATGGATCTATACCAGCAAGCTTTTAGCGCTCGGATCATTTGGTTGGAGCAATTGGCGCAACGCCATAGTGAGGCTTTTATTGCTAGTGCCGCACAACGGCAGCAGTATTTGCAACAGCATCCCACTAAGTTAATCGCGCTTAAGTGCATGGATGGTCGCATTCATTTACCGCATGCAACGCAAACCCCCTTAGGGATCATCCAACCTTATCGCAATTTAGGCGGTATTTTTGATTTGGGTTGGCCATATTTAGGCGATCTGCTGTGCGATGATATTTCGCAGGCGTTGGCCGAAAATAGACCGGTATTAGTGTTAATTACCTATCATTTTTCTGCAGGTGATAAATGGCGTGGCTGCGCGGGATTTAAATGTGATCGCGATGCTGCGTTGGCGCAGGCGCTACAAATTCGTCAGCAGTTACAGCGCATTTTTGAGGATAAACCTCAGTGTTATGCGTTAGTGGCAGGGTTTGAAACTGACAGTGATGCCTTAGTGTTGCATGGAAGTACTGGACGCATCCTCGATTTAAGCGTGTATCGCCCTATCGATAGTGTCGATTTACCTCGGCTGCTGCATCAGCTTTGCCCAATGATGCCAGAGGCGATACAGCGCGATTTATTACCATTACTGTCGGGTAACATTCAGCATAGTGCAGTGCAACGGCAGCAGCGTCGACAATTGGATGTACAACATCGGGAATGGATTATTTGCTTAGGTCGTGGTTTTGACTTTCTGCATGTGCCGAATATTGCTCTCATTATTGGGCCTTTTAGCCCCGACTTATCACAACCCATAAAAAAAGCCGCCGCGATTATTCGTAGCAATATGGATTCACAGCGTATTTTGGCCGATGGTATTTTATTGCTCGCATCTGTACCTTATTTGGCGGCAGGGATAGATCGTAGACGCGCGGCGTTAAAAGCGGCCTTCTTTTGTGCGTTTGCAAAACAGGTGATTGCCGAAGCTGAGCCTAGTTTACTGCCACAGTTGCATAGTCGTGAAGCGGTAATGTATTGGCCAGATCGCAGACTAGAGTGGATAGCATGAGAACTTACATGCGTTAAAAGGTGTTGTTGTCTTTTGTTGTATTGAGCGAACTTGTCCGCTTCAGTAACTGATAGCTAGTCCAAATTGATAACGCTTTGCGCCCCCAACGCATCAAATGCAGCGGCTTTTTCAGCGTGGTGAGCGCTAAAATGGCACCGGCGCCCATCACTAAAGGCCGATAACGCATGATGGCAGCCAAACCATTGTCAAGCCGCTGCGTAGCGGCATGCCATTGTGTTGCTTCGTGTCGCAAGGTTTCGCGCTCGGCAGCAATGGCCTGCAACAGCACAGATTTACGACGTTGCAAAACGCGACGTTTACTGGTCATCTGTTGGCTCCTGAAGGGCACGTAAATCTTTTTGTAACTGGCGTCGGGTTTCTACCAGCAGTGTACTTTTGCGGCTCAGTTTTAGCGTACTGTAAACCCCAACACCCGCGAGTATAAATAATGTTAAGCACAGAAGGCTTAATGCAGTAAGTCGATAGGCAGGATCAATTGCCCAACTAACTAACATTAATAAACTCATCAACGCAAAGGCCAAACAGAGTAAAGAGGCACCCGCAAGCAGCAACAGTTTAAGTAATTGCTGCTTTTCTTCTTCAAGCTCAATAGTGGCTAAGGTTAGCCGGTGCTCAGCCATCCTAAGTAAACGTTGTAGCATCCGCTTACTTAGGGTAAAGAGTTTGGCGGCTGGCCCTTGCGAGGAAGAGTCTGTCATAGTTTAACGCTTACTCAGCAATACGCCCAACACAAGCCCAACGGCTGCGCCAATGCCTACACTGGTCCAAGGGTTTTTCTGTACATATTCATTGGTACTATCAGACACGTGCTGTGCTTTAGCCGTAACGGTCTCTTCTGTATGATGTAAGGCTTCGGAAAGCTTTTCAGTTGCGTTGGCCAATTTAGTGCGCGTGTTTTTTAGCATATCTTCAGCTTTTGCCTTCAGTTTTTCGACTTCAGCTTTTGGCTTGTCGCTAGAATTCTGCAATAACTCTTCTAAAGTATCAGCAATTAATTTCAGTTCTTTCTGTAAATCGTTCTCTGTTGCTTTAGCCATCATATGCTCCTTTGCGGCAATTAGGTTAGTGATATGGAATTATCACTGCATCCACCTTACATAATAGACTATTGGGATGAACCTCTGGTGAATCAATAGTTAGGTAAATACTTAATAGTACGGTTTGATGAACACCTATTGCGTCATCGTGTGCGTACTTTGCCTAATCGATTGAGCCAAAATCATTTGCATACTTTTATTAGCATTGAGTAAAGACTGGGGGGAGGACTAAACTTGTCCCCGCTTGTGCACGTAATGTTTACACCTTTTCAAGATTGCATTACAAGGAACGGTTTGTATGCTGAACACACACATCGTGAAGCGCTTTATATTTCTGCTTAGCTTAATTTTTATCACACTGGGTGTTAAGGCGACTGATGAACCTACAGCATGGCAAGCTTGGCTTAATGGCGAGGCTATTGTATTAATGCGCCATGCATTAGCGCCAGGTACCGGTGATCCTGCCGGCTTTCAGCTAGAGGATTGTGCTACCCAGCGTAACTTAAACGCACAAGGTCGTACTCAAGCGAAAGCGTGGGGGGAAATGCTGCAACATCACGCTGCTGGGCCAGTAGCAATATATAGTAGTCAATGGTGTCGCTGCTTAGAAACTGCTCAATTATTTGGGCTTGGCAACGTGCAACCACTTGCCGCGTTAAATTCGTTTTTCGCCGGGCGTGGTAATGGCCAGCAGCAAACGGCAGCGCTCATTACGCGATTTTCTGATGCTAAGGTAGCGCAGCCAACGGTGTTAGTATCGCATCAAGTGAATATCACAGCACTCACGGGCATTTTTCCCGCCTCTGCAGAAGCAATCATTATTGCGTTACCCCTTAGCCAACCTGCCACAATTTTAGCGACAATTTCACCTTAACCCGCTCAAAAACCAAGTTAATAGCATTCAACACCCCAGAGGGCATTCCTCAGCATATTCTACGTGTTCTACAAAAACAGATGACTGTTATAGAATTCCCTATTTGCTACTTGCAAATTTGTCTGATAAATACTACTTTATGTGAGTTAAGGTAAAAATATGTCAGATTAAAAGGTGCGTATGCAGCAACAGGTCATCAACGTCGACAATATTCGCTTGGAAACCGCAGCAGGGTTACGCGTTGAAATATTACCTTTTGGGGCAACAATCAAATCTATTCACGTTAAAAATCAGTTGGTTACTTTAGAGTATCCGCAGGCTGAAACCTTTCTGAGCAATCCTTACTACTTTGGGTCTACCATCGGCCGTTATGCGAATAGAATTGCCGCTGGCCAGTTCTCGTTAGGTGAGCAGCTGATAACATTAGCAATTGGTGATGCCCCGCATGCTTTGCATGGCGGTGAAATAGGATTGAGCCATCGCGCATGGCAATGCATTGCGGTCGAGGCAGATCATTGCCAACTCTATTACCATTCGCCGGATGGCGAGAATGGTTTTCCTGGTGCTTTAGATATTTTTCTGACAGTGCGAGTTTCGGGTTTAGCCGTTGAACTTGAGTATCAGGCTCGCGCAGATCGCGACACTGTCATCAGTTTGACCAATCATTGCTACTTTAATTTAAACGGCGATCGGCAAGATGCGACGGCACATGAGTTAAGTATTGCTGCGAGCCATTTTTTACCTTGCACCGCATCAGGGATCCCCACCGGCGAAATTCGGTCGGTAGCGGGTTCCGTTTTTGATTTTCAAACTGCAACAGCCATTTGCGATCGCATTACCCAAGATGATGCCACGTTGCAGGCTGTAAACGGGTTTGATCATTATTATGTGTTTGCGGCAGATCGTGATCTGAGCTTACCGGTGGCGGAATTAACCTCGCGGCAGAGCGGGCTTAAATTGCAGCTGTTTACCACTCAACCGGGTGTGCAATTTTATGCAGGTAATTTTTTGTCCGCACCGTTTCAAGCCCGCTCAGGGATTTGTTTAGAGGCTCAACATTGGCCTGATGCGCCAAACCAGCCGCACTTTCCCTCCGCGGTGATCCATGCAGGTGAGACCTATCGCCAGCGCATTTGCTATGAATTTTCATATATGGAAAACAACCCTATTAAGGACTAGGTATTAACTAGTTGTTTTGCATTAATAAAGTGCTTTAGCTAAGGGTGTTTTCAGCGTGAAGCAAAAAAATAAGGCAGGAAAAAGATTGAATTTTAATCATAATTGAGTTATTTGTAAGATAAATAGGCTAATATAAAACATAGCTATAAAAAATCAGGTAGACAGGGAGAAGGTAAGTGAAAAAACAACATATAACATTATTATCCAAACAAACGGCAATTAGCATGGCTGTTGCTGCTGTTTTGGCAACAAGCGGTCAGGTATATGCACAACAAACCACCACCGCTGGCGCAGAAGACAATATTGAAGTTATCGCCGTTAAAGGTATTCGTAGCAGCTTACGCTCGTCGATGATCGACAAGCAATCTGCCTCTGTTGTGTCAGATGGCATCCGAGCGGAAGATTTAGGTAAGTTTCCAGATTTAAACGTGGCTGAATCATTACAACGTATCACGGGTGTATCGATTGATCGTAGTGGTGGTGAAGGTCAAGCAGTGACTATTCGTGGCTTTGGTCCACAATTTAACACCGTATTGGTAAATGGCCGGCAATTTGCCACCGATACCGATGGTCGTGAATTCAACTTTGATGTGCTGGCAGCAGAGCAAATTACCGGTGCCGACGTCTTTAAATCTACTACCGCAACCCTACAAGAAGGTGGTATTGGTGGCACTATTAATGTAACAACCGCCAGACCATTCGATTTCACTGGTTTCCAAGTTGTTGGCTCAGTAAAAGCGATGTACGAGAGTTTGTCTGAAGAAACCTCGCCTTCAGGTTCTGTCTTAATCACCAATACCTTTTTAGATGAAAAGGTTGGTGTATTAGTGGCGGTGAGCCAACAAGAGCGTAAGGTACAAATTAACCAAATCAATACTGCCGGTTGGTTAGGTGGACAAACGGTATCAAACCGTCGTGATGGTGTGCTCGCGACTAACGTATATATTCCACGTAACTGGGATCAAATCGTTGATGAACAAGATCGTAAGCGTACCAATGCGAGCCTAGTTTTCCAATATGCCCCGTCTGAAGATATTACGATTACATTAGATGGTTTAATGTCAAAATTTGATGTGGACTCCCAAGTTACTGACTTAGCTTCTTGGTTTGAAGCGGATCGCGTGGGCAGTGCGGTCGTTGATCCTGCAACGGGAACCTTGCTTCGTTTTACACAAGAGCGTGGCTTACACCAAGGCAGTGGTGATCCAGCAACTGACTTTGTATCTACAACGCGGAACTCACGTTACAGCACCACCAATGCTTATGGTGCTAATGTTGAATGGCGCATCAATGAGCAACTTAAAGCTGAATTTGATTTATCTACCTCTAATGCCGAAAATGATATTGCCGGTCGCGATCGCTTTAACGTAGTGGGCATGATTAATGATTATACCTTTGATGCAACAGGTAAATACCCTACGGTAACACATGCTGGCTTTGGTGGCAGTTCCTTGCCTAATCCCAATTTAGCACGTATGCATTACAACGACATTGGATTAGGTTTTACCAATGAAGATGAAATTAACGAGCTGAAAGCCGATTTTATCTATACCCCAAACAGTGATGTTTTTGAAAAAGCACAATTTGGTGTGTATCGGCAGGAGCGGGAGAAATCAAGCTTCCAAATTCGCGGTAGCCAGTGCGTGTTTTGTGGTTACGGTACAGCGGCACCGCTTGATGCTATTAATTTCAGACCCTACACGGCGAAAAACTATTTCCCAGGTTTAATTGATACCTTTTATACCTATGACGGCGATTTAATGAATAAATTTCTTGCCGATTCTGGGTTCCCGATTGTACCGACCTTACAAAATAACCGTTATCGCATCAATGAAGACATAACTAGTCTGTATACCGATTTCACCTTGCAATACGATATCGGTAGTATGCCTGTTACGGTGAACTTAGGTGCGCGTTATGCTTCCACCGATGTATCAGTAACGGCAATTCAAAGTTTTGTGACGGATATTGTGCCCACAGCCGATCCAACCTTGTTTGCTAACGTGTTTGGCCCAGCAACTGAGATTGAACAAGGCTCAAGCTATGCCAATTTATTGCCTAATTTAAACATTAAACTGGGCATTGCCGACGACATGATCTTACGTTTTGCGGCTTACGATACAATCACGCGGCCAACGATGTCACAAATGTCACCGGCGACTAACTTTAACGAGCCTCGTCGACAGAACTTATCAGCAAGTGGTGGTAACCCGGCGTTAAAACCGTTCCGCGCATCAAATTGGGATATTTCTTACGAGTGGTATTACAACGATGCCAACTTATTTAGTGTGGCGTTCTTTAATAAAGAAGTTGAAGACTTTATTGTTACCTTAACCGGTACTGAAGTGTACAACATGACCGATCGGGTTGGGCCAAACTTTAACTGTAACGTGACCAATTCGCCATTGTGTGCGAGCGGTATCATCAGTACTACCGAGGAGTTAAATGGATCGTCTGAGCAGTTTGTCGTTGCCAGACCACAAAATGGTGAATCGGCTCGAATCACTGGTTACGAAATTGCCTGGACGCACATGTTCGATAATGGCTTCGGTGTGTCAGCCAACGCGACAGTGGTTGATAGCAATATCAGCTTAACGGCGGATAGCACCACGCGCTTTGCCTTAGAAGGGCTAGGCGATTCGCAAAACTTAGTGGTGTTTTACGAGCAAGGCCCATGGCAAGCTCGAGTCGCCTTTAATAATCGTGAAGCCTTTTTACGAGCCATTGATAACGGGTTTAATGGTGAGCCGGTTAACACAGAGCGTTTTGGTCAGTGGGATGTTAGCGCCAGCTACGATTACAACGAATACCTCACGTTCTTCTTTGAAGGCATTAACGTAACAGGTGAAGAGTTAAGACAAACGGGCCGCTTTAAAAACCAGTTATTCTCGTTAGAAGATAACGGTTCACGTTATGCGGTGGGCGTGCGTGCTAAGTTCTAAGTGTAAAGCAACTGCCTAGCAGGTGAATGAGGTGATAGTGCATGCTATCACCTCATTAATTGCTTTCTAGCCAACTTAAATCTACATCTTGAAGTTACTTGGATATATACATGATGTTTTAATGTGGTTATGTTCAACAGTACCACGTTGAGTAGTCATTGACGCAGAGAATGAATATGGTCAAGTCCGTTAAACAGATTGTGATAGTGGGTGGTGGAACGGCGGGTTGGTTAGCGGCAGCGATTATTGCCGCGCAGCATAAAAGCTATGCTGCAGAGGGGATCCGTGTCACCTTGGTTGAAGCCTCCGATATTCCCACCATTGGCGTAGGTGAGGGTACCTGGCCTACGATGCGTAATACCTTGCAACAGATTGGATTAAAAGAGCGTGATTTTTTTGAAAAATGTCATGCCGTGTTTAAGCAAGGTGGTAAGTTTGTCAATTGGGTAAAGGGCGATGGCGATTTTTATTATCACCCGTTCACCGTGCCACTGGGTTACGGCCGTATTGATTTAGCGCCTTACGTTGCAGATATCAGCGAATACGCACAAGAAACGAATTTTCAGCATCATATTTGTGAAGCCGGTTTAGCTCCCCGTACTTTAGCGGAAGGGGAATATCAGGCGCAGTGTAATTACGCCTATCATCTTGATGCTGGGGCATTTGCCGAACTATTAAAACGTCATTGTATTGATACGCTGGGCGTTCAGCATAAAATTGCGACGCTTGAGCACTGTACGCTGGATGCGACGGGCAATATCAGCGGTTTACTCTTCCGTGACGAACCTACGCCTTTTACTGCTGATTTATATATCGATTGCACGGGGTTAGCTTCTCTTTTATTGGGTAAAGCGCTACAGGTTCCGTTTAACTCTATGGATCATTTATTGTTTAATGATCGCGCATTGGCTATGCAAGTACCTTATCCGTCACCAGACAGCCCTGTCGCCTGCCATACCATTGCTACCGCGCAAAATGCGGGGTGGATTTGGGATATTGGTTTAACCCATCGTCGGGGTGTCGGCCATGTGTATGCCAGTAAATTCTTGAGTGATGATGAAGCTGAGCATAATTTACGTCGTTATATTGGTCCGGCCGCAGACGGGCTGACCGCGCGTAAAATCAGTTATCAGTCGGGCTATCGTGAAAAATTTTGGGCCAATAATTGCGTAGCAATTGGTATGTCAGCAGGCTTTGTTGAACCGCTTGAGGCCACTGCTATTATGCTCGTTGAGCTTTCTGCGCGTTTTGTGGCAGAAAATTTACCGGCCGACACAGCAGATATGCCTTTAGTCGCGAAACGTTTTAATCAACAAATGGGTTATCGTTGGCAGCGGATCATTGATTTTTTAAAGCTGCATTACATGCTAACGAAACGGCCAGAGCCTTACTGGCAAGCACATTTAGATCCTAGCACCATGCCGCAGAGTTTAGTTGAAGATTTACAACTCTGGCGTAGCAGAGGGCCAACGACACAGGATTTTCAGGGGCCGTTAGAGTTGTTTCCTGCCGCCAGCTATCAATATGTGATGTATGGCATGGGCTTTAAACCCGATTTTAGCCAGCGACCTTACCTTTACAATCAATCACAGCAAGCCGCGCAAATTTTGCGTAAGAACCAGCAATTAACGCAGCAAATGCTGGGCGCACTGCCAACGCATCGCCAGTATATTGAACAATGGTTGCGGCAAGCACATGCCTAAGGATTTTTATGGCTGATTTTATCGCATTAAATGCTGAACAGCATGCGGCTGTCAGGGTGTCAGAGCAGCAAGCCCTTAGCGTTATAGCCACTCAGCATTTAATCAATTTACGTGTTACTGAGTTAGCGCAGCTAGCCTGTGATATACCGGTATTTATTAGTAAAACGCCCTATGGCGAATGGGCATTATCGGGGCTTTGTAGTGTACAGCCTGGGCGCAATTTATGGGTGGCGCAGGGGCAGTGGCAGGCCACGTATGTGCCTGCGTATCTGCAAACCTATCCTTTATGTGCTTTGCCAGGATCTGAGCGAGGACCCGTTAGCCTAGGCATTTTTACTGAAGCCAGTCAGCAACAGCAGGGGATCGCTTTGTTTGATGACAGAAAACAGGCGTCTGCTGAGTTACTGCGTCGGCAAAAGCTGGTCGAGACCGATCTGCAAAATGAATTTTTAACCTACACCTTTTTACAACAGCTAGCGACATTAGGGTTATTGCAGCCTATTACGTTGGTACTGCAAAGCGCTGTGGATGAGCAGCAAATTGTTGGCTTGTATACCATCAATGAAGATCGGTTAGCACAATTGTCAGCAGCGCAATTACAGCACCTGCAACAGCAAGGTATGTTGTTGCCAATTTATGCATTGTTGCTGTCGCTGTTACAACTAAACACCTTAATAAATAAACATAATAACGCGCTACCTCATGCTGTGCTTAAGCACATAAAGTTGGCCATTACGACGTAACTAAACGCAACGCAAACATGGCCAAAGAGCCGTGGCGTTTTAGTTTTTTGAACAAGGTAGATAATAAAACATGACGGATAATTACATTCAACTTTCTATTTTTGTATTGGTGTCGGCCTTAATCGGCCTGTTAACCTATTTAAAGTGTCGCGGTCAAAATCGCCATTTACATAGCCAAAATAAAGAGTTCTTTCTAGCCGGTGGCGGTTTAACGTGGATATTTGTGGCAGGCTCCATTACTTTAACCAATCTGAGTACTGATCAATTAGTGGGCATGAACGGCAATCAAATGATGTTGCTGGTCTGGTGGGAGTTAGCGGCAGTAGTTGGTCTCATTATTTTGGCAAAAGTATTTTTGCCGGTGTACTACCGTTACAAGTGTACGACGACCACGGAGTTATTAGAGAAGCGTTATAACAATATCCACATTCGGGCAGTGATTGGCGGTTTGTTCTTTTTGGGCAATGCTTTTATTTACATGCCGGCAGTAATCTACTCTGGCGCACTCTTTATGCAGAGCATGTTTAAAATTGATCTGTCTATTCAGTTTATTTCGGTTATTTTCGCAGTTATTGGTGCACTTTACGCCTTTTTTGGTGGATTACGCGCGGTTGCCGTTTCTGATACCTACAACGGCGTATTAGTACTAGGTATGGCCATTTTGATTGTCATTTTGGCGTTATTTGCGATCGATTTTGATTTTAGCGGCATTCCTGCGGAACGCTTAACCTTGATTGGTGGACCCGACTCGCCGATCCCGTGGACCACGTTATTCACGGGTATGCTGTTTATCCAAATATACTATTGGGGAACAAACCAAACCATCACGCAACGAGCAATGGCGGCGCCTAATGTTAAAGAAGCCCAAAAAGGTGTGCTAGTCGCAGCAGCCATTCGGCTATTAATTGTGCCGGCCATTGTGGTGATCCCAGGAATTGTGTCTTATAAGCTCTATGGTCAAATTGGCGATGCCGCTTATGGTCGAATTGTTGGCGATTTAATGCCTGGTTGGTTAACGGGGATCTTTGCCGCAGCCATTGCTGCTGCGGTGTTATCGACCTATAATAGTTTACTGAATTCGGCTACCGCGCTTTATGTATGTGATATTCACGAAGCCTACGTAAAGAAAAATCCAAATGTGATTAAACTAAGCGGTATAGTCACGGTATTACTGACCTCACTTACACTGGTGTTAGTGCCAGTGTATCAACAAGCTGAGAGCATTATTAATTTACTGCAGCAACTAAACGGCCTTCTCAGCATGCCTATTTTATCTATTTTTGTTGTGGGTTTATTGTTTAAAAATGTTGATGCGCGTGCTGCCATAACCGCGGTGATTTTTGGCGTATTCTTGTATGGCGGTATGACCTTTTCGTTCTCGCCGTTTTTTGTGAGCTGGCACTATATCCATTTAATGCCTGTTACCTTGTTTAGTTGTATCGCAGTCGCGTTATTAATGAATAAGTTTGTGTTTAAACAACAAACACAATGGGCTGGGCGAATTGCACCAGAGGTGTGATAGCCGTTACTGAGTTCTGTTCCTGGGGTGTTTCCGGTGTATTTTGCTAAATACACCGGTTTTTTACAGGCGGGAGTTTAGCGGTAAATCACCACATCAAACGGATTGATCTGATTAGAACCCACCACAAACTGCGTAGTGGCAGGCAAGTTCAGTGTGGCGGCTGTGGCGCCATAGTTAAAGATAAAGGTCAGATCACCACGGCGAACCAAGCGTAAATCTTCAGCGAGCTGCACAGTGGTAATTCCATACTGCTTAGCCAGTGCAGCAAAGAAATCATACAAGAACGTATCGCACGTTAGTGTACCGATGTAATAGTTATGCTGGGCTTGCACGATGGCAGGGGTATTATCGTGATAGCGCGCAACTACCATTAAATCAGCATGCTCTGACAACTCCTCACGCCAGCGCGCACTTTCATAGGTTTTGTCGGCAAAATGTAAGGCATCGTGGCAATCTGGGCGGGTAGTTTCTACGCTTAATACTTTTACCGGTATCAGTTGCTGCAATAAGCCTGGTCCTAAATTGGGCGCAAGTGTGAGATCAGGCGTTTTTGCGCCGCTGCGGGGGCCAAATACTAACGCGGCATTGCTTCTTGCACAGCGATCAACAAAGGCTTTGCTAACAATAGGTAAACACGGTGCGATAATCAGTTTATACGCACTGAGATCAGCATCCTGTCCAATAAAGTCGACAGTAATACCCAACTTACGTAGGGCGCTGTAGTAAGCAAATTCGACTTGCTGCTGATTATAGCTGTCACCCTGCCGTTCAATCTCCGTGACCCATTGCGCCACTGTCTCAGTAACGATGGCGACTTCTGCTACGACTGGCGTTTCAGGTAACGCGGGTAATTTAGCCAGTTCTTGTTTCAGCTGTTGAATTTCTGCATAGGCGGTAGCCGGCGAGTTATCTGTGCGTTTTAACCCCGCATGCATTTGTTCTTGCGCAAAGGGCACCTGACGCCAACGGAAAAAACATACCGTAGCAGCGCCATGAGCAAAAGCTTGCCATGACCATAATCTGACCATGCCCGGCTCAGGACGTGGATTGTGCCGTGCCCAATTCACTGGGCCAGGTTGTTGTTCCATGATCCAGAAAGGACCATGGCTAATACCGCGACTTTGATCAAAAGCATAGCTGGCATAATCAGGATGGCCAGTACGCATGTAACGTTTAAAGTTGGGCGTTGCGGCATTGGCAAAAAAGAGATCGGTGCGACCCAAGGGGTAATTATCATAACTCACAAAATCTAATTGTTTAGCGAGTGCCGCGTTATCGGTTTGGGTATCACTCATCGGGATAAAGTTATGAGTGATAAAACGGTTTGGTGCATAACGGCGCAAAATCGCAATCATTTCATCATGAAAGCGAATAACCTGATCGGAGCTAAAACGCCGATAAGCCAAATTATGCGATGGGTTGGTTTCGGTAACGGCTAAATAAGGCAACTCAATTTGCTGAAAGTTTTGGTATTCCATTGACCAAAACACATTGCCCCAGGCTTGGTTTAAGTTATCTATATTGCCATAGTGTTGTTGGCACCACTGTTGAAATGCTGCTTTTGCATTGGCTGAGTAACTGTGGGTGGTATCATGACAGGCTAATTCATTATCGGTTTGCCAGCCACAAATTGCAGGATGTTCGCCATAGCGTTGACCGAGTACCTCAGTGATCCGCATGGCTTCGCGGAAAAAATTCTCGCTAGAAAAGTCATAATGCCGACGTGAACCAAAACCGCGTGTGGTGCCCGTTTTTACGTCGACGGGTAAAATATCGGGATACAAATCAATTAGCCACTTTGGCGGTGTTGCCGTCGGCGTACACATAATCACACTAAGTCCCGCATCCGCGAGCGTCGCAATGGCGCGATCGAGCCACTCAAAGTGGAAGACCCCAGGGGCAGATTCAATGCGTGACCAAGCAAATTCCCCTATCCGCACATATTTTAAGCCCAGCGCAGCCATCTCTTGCGCATCTTGCGCCCACATCGATTCTGGCCAGTGCTCTGGGTAATAACATACACCTAACATAACGCTCTCCTACCTTGGGATGAACTAAATACTGCCGACTAGGCTGATCCTATTGCAAGGACGCAGCGGATTATCGACAATCACACAAATTATATGATATATACTATTATTATTTAGGGTATCTGTCTAATCGCGTATTAAGACGAACGCCCTTACGCCAGTAAAATTTTTTTGTGGAGCCGCGTATGCAACAAATGCCCCCCTATGTCCGGTTAGACAGCGCCTTACTTACTTTAATTATTGATTGTACAGCGAAGACGCCCGCGATCTTGTACTTTGGTACGGCACTGAGCCCCGAGATAGCACCTGCAAGTTTAAAAGCATTAAGCCAGCGGCAAGAAGCGAAATGTGCGTCAGTAGATGAAGTCCCAATTTCATTAACACCTTTAAACGGTGAAGGCTTTACTGGCGCGCCAGGGATTGAATTGCATGATGAAGCCTTAGCATGGTCTTTTGGGCCACAATTAGTTGCGGTGAGTTATCCAACAGTACACAGCGTGCGATTAACTTGTACGGATGTCCATCGACAGTTGACCCTTGAGCATGATTTTTTGCTTGATCCACTCAGCAATGTATTAGCCAGCGAAACCACCATCATAAATAATGCTGACCGAACGCTACTGGTTAATTGGTGTGCGGCACCCACCATGCTACTGCCTGATCATCTCACGCAAGTTACTGGCTTTGAGGGGCGTTGGTCTAATGAATTTCAGCAGCACCGTCGCGACTTGTTTGTCGGGGCGTACTTTCGCGAGAATCGCAAAGGTAAAACCTCGCATGACAATTTCCCGGGCGTGCTGGTGCATCATGCGGCGTGTACCGAACAAGTGGGTGAATGCTTTGGATTTCATTTAGGCTGGTCGGGCAATCATCGTACCCGCGTTGAACTATTAGCGGATGGTCGCAGTTATGTACAAATGGGGGAATTACTTTTACCCGGTGAAGTACAATTAACGGCTCAGCAACGCTACACCAGTCCTACGTTATACAGCTCATTCTCAAGCGAAGGCTTCAGTGCCTTATCTGCCAATTTTCATCAGTATGTGCGCCAGCAGTTGCTTAGCAAAGCACAACGAAGTAAGCCACGCCCAGTGCATTACAATACTTGGGAGGGCATTTACTTTGATCATAATGTGGAGACACTTAAGCAATTGGCGGATCATGTGGCGCCCTTAGGCGTAGAGCGCTTCGTGTTAGATGATGGCTGGTTTAAGGGGCGTCGACATGATAGGGCGGGCTTAGGGGATTGGATCGTAGATAAAACGGTTTATCCTGAGGGATTACAGCCGATTATTGCCTATGTTAATAGCTTAGGGATGGAGTTTGGAATTTGGTTTGAACCAGAAATGGTTAATCCCGACAGTGACTTGTATCGTGCTCATCCTGATTGGGTGCTACAAACCGCCAACAATACGCAGCTAAAATTTCGTAATCAATTGGTGCTGGATTTAACGCGGCCAGAGGTCGTGGCGTATTTGTTTTCTGCTATCGATGCCATCTTACGAGAGTATCCAGCAATCAAGTACATCAAATGGGACATTAACCGTGATTTAAATCACCCGGGTAATGCACTCGGGAAACCGGCAGTGCATCAGCAAACGCTGGCGCTTTATCAATTAATTGCCCGAATTAAAGCAGCACACCCGGGGTTGGAGATTGAAAGCTGCTCATCGGGTGGGGCTCGGATTGATTACGGCGTATTACGTTATACCGATCGGGTGTGGACGTCAGACTCCAACGATGCCCTGGATCGTTTAGCTATTCAACGTGGCTGCTCGTTTTTCTTTCCATCGGATGTGATGGGCGCGCATGTAGGGCCACGTGATTGTCATACCACTGGGCGACGCGTGAGCATGGAAATGCGGGCTGCCGTAGCGTTTTTTGGGCATATGGGCATTGAAATGGATCCGCGTGAGCTTACCGACGCTGAAAAAGACACCTTAACTGCAGCCATCGCGTTACATAAACACTATCGCGATTTTATCCATAATGCGCAACTTCACCGACTAGATACCGACAAGCTGAGTATTAATTTTGGTTTGGTCAATCAAGAGAAAACGTTGGCGCTATTCGCGTATAACAGTGTTGTTGAAAGTGGCCGTACCTTACCGAAACGCTTACGTTTTGTTGGCTTAGATGCCAATAAGCACTACACACTCTCGTTGGTTTGGCCTACGGTCTTAAAAGAGCATACGCCTTCGTTAATGCGGAATATTAATAAACAGGTGTTTAGCGGCGCAGTATTAATGCAATTTGGCATGCAGTTACCGATCACGTTACCGCAAAGTGCGCTGATTTATGAGTTGGCGGCGATTACAGAGGCATAATTGTCGTAGCGAATAACCTTGTTGTCATACCGTGTGATGTCACGGTATGACAGATTGCGTAGCGTATTGGCGGTCTTATTCCAATTTCGATTCAATAAGCTCTAGCGCCTCGTCTAAAATGGCCTCAACGGCTTTTTTAGCGCGCTCAGGGTTACGAGATTTAATCGTGTTTAAGATATCCGCATGTTTTTGCACATCGGCACCCGGTACCCCTTTAATCCGATTGGTGTATCGAATGCTCACGCGCAGCGCAGTGCTGATAAATTCAGTAAGCTGTAAAAAAAACCGATTATTACTGGCGGCCAGTACACTGGTATGAAAAGCAATATCGGCTTCTAAAGGATCATCTAACCCTTGTTCCGCTTCGATCATCCTGCCTAAGGCTTGCTCAATCGCCTCTAATTGTTTGTAACTGGCCGTTACTGACGCTAAAGCAGCAGCTTGGGGTTCAAGCGCTACTCGTACCTGCGTAAATTCCTTTAACAGGGCTAACGAGGGTTTACTGCTCAAAATCCACCGCAGTACATCGGTATCGAACATATTCCAATTACTTTCGGGTAGCACGCGTATGCCTTGTTTCGGACGGGATGAAATCAATCCTTTTGCGGAGAGCATTTTTACGGCTTCTCGGGTAGAGCTGCGGCTGACATCATACTCGACACATAATTCTGCCTCAGACGGCAAACCCGTCCCAACAGGATAGGTGCCTTGTACTATCGCTAAACCAAGATCATTGGTTAATTGATGGGTTAAATTTTGTCTGGGCGCATTTTTCATTCGCATGCTCTCTAGGTATATTAATGTAATATATCATATTAAAGTACATGGCTTTATGATATAAGTTTTTTGCCTAAAAAGCAGTTTTCTCTGCTTGGTTGCGTCTGTCAACCCGAGTAGTATGCTGGTTGCCAACTATCAGAGGCAGGATAATGCCTAGTTTATTAGGGAGACTAAAGGGTGTCTATGACGGTTGAATATCAATGCCTAAAGCAAAAAATGGTGTTTATTACCGGCGGCGCCACCGGCATTGGTGCTGCCATGGTTAAAGCATTTTTACAACAAGGTGCGCAGGTGGCATTTGTTGATATCAATGACGACGCCGCAGCTAATTTGTTGCAAACGCAGCAGCACGAAAGACTGTGGTTTAGACGGGTTGATGTGACGCAGTTGGAGCAATTACAGCAGGCGATCACCGATGCCACCACGCATTTTGGCAAGCTATCGGTACTCATTAATAACGTCGCCAATGATAAAAGGCAACTTAGCCAAGCCGTTTCGGTTGCTGAATGGCGAAGCTGTATGCAAGTGAATTTAGACGCTGCGTTTTTTGCAGCGCAGGCGGCATATGCGTTTATGCAACAGCAGCAGACCGGCGCCATTATCAACTTTAGTTCAATTAATGCGTTAACCGGCCAACCCAATATGGCGGGGTATGTCACCGCTAAAGCGGGATTAATTGGTATGACTAAAGCCCTTGCGCGTGATTTTGGTACAGCCGGTATTCGAGTGAATGCCATTTTACCCGGTTGGGTAGCAACCGATCGACAGTTAGCCAGTTGGTTTACTGCTGAAGAACAACAGCGTTGGTTAGATGCAGTGGCGCTTAAACAGTTTATCACGCCGACCGATGTGGCTAACTTAGCCTTATTTTTAGCGTCTGAACAAAGTGCCATGATTACCGGTCAAGCAATTAACATTGATGCTGGGAGAAGTTAATTGCATTCGGCGCTTCGGTTCATTGCCCTTGATTGGGGCTCAACCCGTTTACGTGCCTATTGTTGTGAGTTGACACCCCAACAAGAGCTCGTGTTGCTGGCACAGGCCAGTGGCCCAGGTGTTGTAAAAATAGTGGGAACCTTCTCAGACGTATTGCAACAGGTGATTGCGCCTTTTGTGAAGCAGTATGGCGAGCTCCCTATTTTTATGGCGGGGCAAATATCGTCCAGTATTGGTTGGTTTGAAACGCCTTACTTGAATTGTCCTGTCACACCGCAGGCCATTTTACACAGTGTGTGTGAACGTATAAGCGGGCAGCAATCACTCTATATTATGTCTGGTCTACGTTATCAAAACCCCAGTGGCGATAATGACACTATGCGCGGAGAAGAGTTGCAGCTATTGGGGCTGTTACGCCGTTATCCGCAGTATTTGCATGGTCAGCATTTGGTCTGTTTGCCTGGCACGCATTGTAAGTGGGTTTTGTTAGATAATGGTTATGTGAGCTGGTTTAAAAGTGCCATAACCGGGGAGTTATTTGATGTATTGTTACAGCACAGTATATTGCTGCCCAAACCGGCAACACTTTATACTGATGATTGGGCAACGTTTACCGCAGGTTGCCAACGTGCCTTGACCTTTCCTAACGAAAGTATCGTGCACGCACTTTTTAGTGTGCGCACGAAGCAATTATTCGATGCCTATACCGCAAGCAATGCCAGAAGCTATTTGTCGGGTTTACTTATTGGCGCCGATGTCGGTAGCATCTTGCATGACACAAAGGTGGAGAGTTTGCCCACAGGCTCAATCATTTTAATTGGCAGTGGCGCTTTGCAACAGGCTTATGCAACAGCATTAACACAGGCGAATCAACAAAGTGTGCTTATAACTGAGCAAGAGGTAGTGCTAGCTGGTTTCGCAGCGGTTGCAAACCAAACCTTGTTACCTTTGAGCTGCCAAGCTTAAAAAGGTTTGGCAGCGCCTTAAATTACATAACAATAACGTGAGCAATTACGCGTTTAGAGCACACTCATTGCCACCGAGTCTGGTGATTGTGACTGTGTATTTGTCGGTACCGAAAGAGTTTCAGGTGCTGCTTGCTCCATTAAATAAGCATTAAGTTTAGCCACTTCAGTTGGTGTGGTGGTTAAGCCAAGTTTGGTTCTGCGCCATAAAATATCCTCAGCGGTGGTTGCCCATTCTTCCGCACGTAAATAATCCACTTCGGCTTGCCATAAATCAGCTGAAAAGGCGATACCTAAGTCGCTTAATTGGGTTTTATGCTGTAAAAAGCGATGGCTTAAGTTGCCATAGGTGCGGGCAAAGCGCTCACACAGTGCCACGGTTAGCCAAGGATAACAATGTTGTAACTGAGTGCTCAGTTGCGCGATAGTATCAAAATCCCCACCGGGTAGACATTGGCTGGCGGTCCAGCGAGGCCCAAGAGTGGCAAAGTAAGGCTGTAACTTATCTACAGCCGCTTCTGCCAGTTTTCGATAAGTGGTAATTTTGCCGCCAAATACAGACACCAAAGGTAAGCTATTCTGCTCAGCAGACACTTCAAGTTTGTAATCACGTGTAACGCTTTGCGCTGAATCAGACTCGTCGTCTAATAAAGGCCGCACGCCTGAATAACTGTGCACCACATCAGCCGCTGTGATTTTGTGTTTAAAGTACTGATTAGCAATCGCCAACAGGTAGGTGGTTTCCTCTTCACTAATGGCTACGGCACGAGGATCGCCCGTGTACTCTACGTCTGTAGTGCCTATGAGAGAGAATTTCTCCTCGTAAGGGATCACAAACACAATACGTTTATCCGCGTTTTGTAAAATGTAAGCATGGGGGTGTTCATGCAAGCGTGGCACAACGATATGGCTGCCTTTAACTAGCCGAATATGCTGTGGACTGTTCTCGGTAAAAGTCTCATCAAATAATTGGCTTACCCAAGGACCAGCAGCATTCACAATGGCTTTGCTTTGCACCGTAAAATGTTGACCACTGCGTTCGTTGCGAAGTGTAACGAGCCAATGCGTGTCTTGCCGAGTCGCTTTAATACAGCGGGTGTGAGTATATATTTGCGCGCCGCGCGTTTTAGCGGCCATGGCATTTAGTACCACGAGGCGCGAATCGTCTACCCAACCGTCGGCATATTCAAAACCTACTTTAATCGCCGCCTCCAGCGGGCTGTCTGCACCAAAGATTATTTTGCGTGAACCATGAAGTTTTTCGCGTTTGGCTAAATGATCATATAAAAATAACCCAAGGCGGATCATCCACACCGGTCGTAAATGGGCTTGGTGTGGCAATCTAAAGGTTAATGGCCACATAATGTGTGGTGCATTTTTGAGTAAGACTTCGCGCTCAGCCAAGGCCTCGCGTACTAATCTAAACTCGTAATGCTCTAAATACCGCAAGCCACCATGGATCAGTTTACTGCTATTGGAGGACGTTGCAGCAGCCAAATCCGTTTGTTCACATAGCAAAACGCTTAAACCGCGCCCAGCGGCATCATTTGCAATACCGGTGCCATTTACGCCACCACCAATTACCACCAAATCAACCTGCATTGCTCCCACTCCGGCTTGCTAATTATCATACAAATAGTATATATGAGATTGTTGATGATGTGGATCAGTTTTTCCAGCTTAAGCCTTAATGCTGATGCGCTATCATCATAAACGCACTTGGGCGACAGCGTGTTGCCATTTAGCATACAAACAATTACGGGCTGCGGCATCCAGCTTGGGTTCAAAGCGTCTTTCACACACCCATAGTTTGGCTAATTCCTCGGTAGAGGCAAACACGCCACACTGTAAACCGGCTAAATAGGCGGCACCCAGCGCAGTGGTTTCGGTAATTTGTGGGCGCTCTACCACGGCACCTAAAATATCCGCCAAAAAGCTGAGTACCCAATTGTTTTTGACCATGCCACCATCAACCCGCAGTACCGTTGGCCGTAAACCATCTTTTTCCATGGCTTTTTGCAAATCTTTAGTTTGATAACCCACCGATTGCAACGCAGCGGCTACAATGGTGTCGATACCTGAATCTCGGGTAAGCCCTAAAATGGCACCGCGCGCATTGGGATCCCAGTAAGGCGCGCCTAAGCCCGTAAACGACGGTACCAGAAAGACGCCATGATCTAGGGGCACATGCTTTACCATCTCTTCACTTTCGCCGGCATGGCGTAGCAGTTTTAAGCCTTCTACAATCCATTGCATAGTTGCGCCCGCCATAAAAATACTGCCTTCAATGGCATAGGTTGGTTTGCCGTTTAAACGGTAAGCGACGGTAGTGAGCAAGCGATTATTGGATTTAAGCGGCTTATCGCCGGTGTTAAGCATTAAAAAGCAGCCCGTACCATAGGTGCTCTTTGCCATACCTTGCTGAAAACAGGCATGGCCCACTAAGGCCGCTTGCTGATCGCCTGCCATACCGCCTATAGCTACTTCGCCACCAAAAATCGATGCGGTGGTGATGCCAAAAGGGGCTGAGCTATCTAGCACCTCAGGTAGCATCGACGCGGGAATGTCAAACAGCGCCAGTAAGTCACTGTCCCATTGCTGGGTATGAATATTAAAGAGCATAGTGCGCGAGGCGTTAGTGGCATCGGTGCGGTGTACCTTTCCGGCCGTTAATTGCCACAGCAGATAACAATCGACGGTACCAAAGGCCAGCTCGCCACGCTCGGCTTTAGCCCGGGCGTCTGGCACATTATCTAAAATCCAGCGGATTTTGGTGGCTGAGAAATATGGATCCAGTAATAAACCGGTTTTATCCGCAATCAGTGTACTCACCTCGGCGCTCAGTAGCGCTTCGCAGAATGCGGTGGTACGGCGATCTTGCCAGACAATAGCATTATAAAGTGGTGTACCGGTCGCTCTGTCCCACACTAGCGTGGTTTCACGCTGATTGGTGATACCAATTGACAGGATCTGTTCATATTGAATCTGCTGTTTTTCTATCAGTTTTTTACAGCAGCGCAAGACGGTTTGCAGTAAATCGTTAGGATCGTGCTCTACCCAGCCATTTTGCGGGTAGTGCTGCGAGAAGGTTTCACTCTCGGCGGCAATCAGCTTGCCTTGGGTATCAAACAGCACAGCGCGTGAGCTGGTAGTGCCCTGATCAAGCGAAAGTAAATAATGCGTCATGGTCTTACCTTGTCTATTTATCATATTATATGACTAGATTGCCGCGTCTTGGGCGTTTTGGCAACCCTATTTTGTGCTTATTGCAACGGTTTGCTTGCGTGATGCACACCCTAAATGGCCCATGTTGTTTATTGTATGTGATATCAATCTGCATAGAGCCTATCCGCACAGTATGTTCGTCACATAACAGGCGATGCTGGAAAACAACCGTCCTAAATAAAGCGTCTACATTGAAAAACTGTTAGCATAGGTGAAAATAGCAAATGCGACGCATTTTCTTTGTCGTAGTACAACACACAACGCCACAGCACAATGACAAAAGTAAAGTAATGACAAAAATAATGACAAAAATAACTGCAAAGGTAGAACAGGGTGTCTAAGCAAGGTACAGCTACACTGCTTAAAGTGATCAATTGCCACAACACCTTAGGTGAAAACGTGTTGTGGCATGAGCTTGAGCAGGCCATATACTGGATTGATATTGAAAAGGCCGAGATACTGCGCTATCACCCTGAATCTGCCGCGTTATGCCGCTATCCGTTGCCAGAGCGTATTGGTAGTTTTGCTTTTTTAGCGCCCGGTTACACGCACGAGTTTGATATTATTGCCGCCTTTGCCTCTGGCTTTGCACTCTTTCAGCTAGCAAGCGGAGCCATTAAATGGTTAGCCAAACCCACACAGATGGCTGGCTTACGTTTTAATGATGGTCGAACTGATCGCCAAGGCCGTTTTTGGGCGGGCACGATGGTCGAGCATGCCGAGCTTGCCCAGCAGCAGGGCGAATTATGGCGGCTTAATGCGGATGCCAGTTTGTATAGTGCAGTGCAAGGTATTGGTATTTCGAATGGCCTTTGTTGGAGCCCCGATGGTAAAACACTTTATCATGCCGACTCACCAGCACATCGAATTATGCAATACCGCTTTTGCCCAGAGCGTGGCCAGTTAAGTGCCCCCCAATTATTTACTGACACGCCCGAAAATGCCCATCCGGATGGTTCGACTGTCGACAGTACGGGGTATGTCTGGAACGCACACTGGGGCGCAGGAAGAGTGGTGCGCTACGCACCAGATGGCACTGAGAACATGGCCATTACGTTGCCGGTATCGCAGCCTTCAAGTGTGGCATTGGGCGGGCCGAATAAAGATTGGCTGATGGTGACAAGCTCAAATTTGGGTTTAACATCGTTGCAGCTTTCTAGCCAGCCAGAAGCAGGAGCGTTGTTTATCTATCAATTAGCAGGTATTCAAGGCCTAGATGAAGTATTTTGCCAGCTGCCACAAGGCTGGCTGGCAAAATAAATAGGTACTCGCGCAGCCTATTTTAATCCGTTTTGCTGCGCGAGATCCGCTTACTTGGATTGCCACGACAACCCCGTGCTAAAGCGTGCTGGAAAGCCTTTCCAGCCGCTGTCTTTGTAGTCAGCAACGGTAATCGTGGGCGGTAAATCTAGATAGCTACACTGGGTGGAAATGCTTTTAACATGGCAATCTAGCATGGCTAGCGCAAAGTGTTTATTGATTTCATTAATGTTTTGTACCGACCAACTGCCTTCATGATAGGTGCCTAAATCCAACTCATTACTCGTGGCGGCCGTGGGAGCAGGGTGGGGCGCAATATTATGCCGAGCCTGATGGAAAGTCAGTAAGTACTTGGCAGCACTGCCGGTATTATCAAATAACCATTTAATACCGTTGTAGCCTGAAATATCGTCTAGATCGCCAGCCAAATACAGCGTGGGTACGCTGATTTTAGCCAATGCCGTTTCTGAAAATAGCTTATGCTGGCCACCCCAGGGCGCAATAGCAATGGCCGCTTTCCAACTGGGATCAACGTTTACCTCATTATACTGCCCACCCGCACAGCTATTAAGAAGTTGCTGAATTTGCGCTTGCGTTGCCGTATCGGTAGTGCCGGTAAACGCGCCTACTGTGGCTGGCGTGAAGTTATAGCAACCACCAATAGTATTAATGGCACCAAAACCGCCCATGGAAAAGCCAATTACGGCAGCATGCTCGGTATTAACGTGGCGCTGTAGCGCGCTGTCTTTTTGTTTAAAGTAATTTAATACAAACTGCTGATCGCGTGAGCGATTTAACAAGGTGCTAAAAAATCCGGCAAAAGGCGCTTTGGTAATATCGACTTCGGCATGGGTGGAATCGGTATGATCAATTGACGCCACCACATAGCCATGTGATGCCAAATGCTCACCAAGGTAGTACATGATAGTACGATAGCCGGTATAACCATGCGATAACACAACCAATGGATAAGTTGCTGCATCGGTTTTACCCTCGACCAGTATCGCATCACGCAATGCCTCGCCTTGAATAGCAAAAGGAATACCTGTTCGGGTAACATCACGATAAACTGCAGCCGCCCCCGAATTACCTTTTGGTACTGGATACCAGACTTCTAAGCGTAGCGGTCGATCCTGTGATTGCTGTGTCGTTGGATTAAACTGCTGGGGATTAACGACGTCTAAGGTCGTCACGCCAACAGCGTAAGTGCCTGTTTGCGCCAGTGCGGGGATCATTGATGCTGGACGCGGTTGGTATAAACGTTCGGCTATCACATCGCTGCTAGCCACGCTGGCAAATGGTATGGTCGCTATCAACGCTGCTGTGAGTATGGATTGTGGGTATCGCATCATTTTCTCCTAAACGCGTTGTGTTAAAAGTAGCTAACATTGAGCCCTTGACCTGCTGTACAGACATATAAATCAGCGGTCAAACCAAATTGTTGTTGATACTGAGGCAGTACTTGGGTTTCTAAAGCATGTACTGCTTCAGGTAAACACAAACATACAATCGCACCACCAAAACCACCGCCAGTCATCCGTGCTGCGCCTTTGTCACCCAAGGCAGTCTGGCTTAACGAGACTAAACCATCGGTTGCGGCTACAGTAACCTCATAATCACTATGTAAAGACGCATGAGATTGCGCCATTAACGTTTTTAATGTGGCTAAATCGCCTTGTTGTAAGGCGGAAACGGCGGACATTACGCGTAAGTTTTCAGAAACAACATGACGGGCACGCTTTCGCTCGGTATCAGTCAACGTAGTAGAATGGGCAATATCCTCTAATGTCGCCTGCCGTAAAGATGCTACGCCAAGTTTTTTAGCCGCGGCTTCGCAATCGGCACGGCGCTGATTGTATTCACTGTCAACCAGTTTACGTGGATAGTTCGAATTGATTATGACCACGGCCAGATTTTCTGGCATGGCAACTAATTGCGTGCTGAGATCTTGGCAATCAATCAATAAAGCATGGTGCGCTTGGCCGTTAGCCGATATTAATTGATCCATAATGCCGCATTGGCAATCCATAAAATCATTTTCGGCTTGTTGTCCAAATACCGCCAATTGGGTCGGGCTGAGGTTAAGCGTAGCGAGGCTATTAAACATACCGCCTACTGCCAATTCCAGTGCGGCAGACGACGATAAGCCAGCGCCTTGTGGCACATTGCTACTTATCAGCAGATCGGCACCGGTTAAGGTATGCCCTGCGCGTTGTAATACAAAGGCGACGGCTCGCACGTAATTGCCCCACTGTGATGGGCCCGCGCTGATGGTGTCATTGACGCTAAAGCTGTCAGATTCGCCCGGATAGCTTAACGAATGAACATTTACGCGATTATCGTTACGGGCTTTAAATAAAATCTGTGTGCGAAAATTCAGTGCGCAAGGTAAAACAAAGCCATTATTATAATCAGTATGTTCGCCAATTAAGTTGACTCGCCCTGGTGCCGTTGCTACGCCATCGGCTTGAGTATGATAAATAGCGGTAAACTGGTTCTGTAACACGGTTAATTCCATCAATCTTATCCTTGTTTTTCTTTTTTATAATGCACAGAGCTGGCAGCCTGAAGGATAGTCGCTGCGGTTTCTGCGGTGAGATCGCGCTGGCTTTCGCCCAGCATTTCGTAACCTACCATGTGTTTTTTTACCGTTGCCGAACGTAGTAACGGTGGATAAAAATGCGCGTGTAGGCGCCAATAAGGTTGCTCACGATCAGTTGGGGCGCTATGCCAGCCCATCGAATACGGAAAACTGCAATTGAAAATATTGTCGTATTTAATGGTCAACACCTGTAGCGCTTCGGCCAGTGCCTGATTTTGCGCTGGGCTTAATTGACCAAAGTGCTGCACATCGTCTAAGCAAATCAGCAAGGTCTCAAAGGGCCAGGCTGCCCAAAAAGGTACCACGACTAACCAATGTTGATTAGCAAACACGACTCGGTTTTTCGCCTCTAGCTCGCGGCTGGCGTAATCGGCCAATAAACTGCGGCCATGCTGGTTAAAGTAAGCTAGCTGGGCCGCATCTTCTGTGGCAATTTCGGTTGATAGATGCTGGTGTGCCCACACCTGACCATGAGGATGCGGCTGCGAACAGCCCATAATGGCGCCTTTGTTTTCAAAAATCTGAATGCACTTGTACTGGCTGGCCAGTTCAACATACTGCTGCTGCCAAGTCGTTACCACGGCCGTTAATTCGCCAAGGGTTAATTCGGGTAAGGTTTTATTGTGCTCGGGCGAAAAGCAAATAACCCGGCATTCACCGCTGGTGGTTTCGATAGCAAATAATGGATCCTCGGTTGCCGGTACGGTGTCTTGTGCGATTAGGGCGCCAAAATCATTTTTAAACACATGGGTATGCGCATAAGCGGGGTTAACTTCGCCATTTGCCCGCGTATTACTGGGGCAAAGTGGGCAGCTGGCATCATGCGCGGGCAGGCTATCGTCGGCTACCGCTTCCGTTGCACCAAGCCAGGGGCGATTATTACGATGCGGAGAGACCAATATCCACTTGCCGGTAAGCGGATTCTGTCGACGATGCGTAAATTCAAAAGTATCCATTATCAGTTTTTCCTAACCGTTTATTGCCATGACCCAGTACGTTTTAGCCGGTTCACTCTTTTATAAAGATAATGCTTAGCGACTAATAGACTCTTAAACTAGTAAATTAATCGGAACGAAAATAGCACTACAAAAAATCATTTTATATTATAAATAGTATTAATGGTAGCAGCGGTTTTAGTCAATGCTTATAGGTAATTTTTAGTGTCTGGGTTCGCTTGAATTCGCTAATATGGCGAGGAGTCTAATGACTGTGTGGTGCAGGTAAATCCGGTTTAGCCAAAATTGACCTATCTGTATGGGCATTAATGGCACGAATATGTAAGAATAAACAATTAAAACGTTGTAAAAAATTTATAAAGAGTGCGCCAATGCAGATAATTCTTGATCCTCTTACTTCCCCCGCGGTAATGGCGTTACTCGAAGGCCATTTAGCAGATATGTACGCCACCTCGCCACCAGAAAGTGTGCATGCGCTGGATATTGCTAAGTTAAAAGCACCGGATATTCGATTTTGGACCGCCTGGGATGAAGGCGAATTACTGGGCTGTGTTGCTTTAAAGTTGCATAGTGCCACACTCGGCGAAATTAAATCGATGCGCACCGCTCCCGCCGCTCGGGGAAAAGGCTTTGGGCGAGTTCTACTGCAACATCTTGAACAGGAAGCGAAGCAACTGGGTATTACTGAGCTTTATCTTGAAACCGGCTCGATGGATTTCTTTTTACCTGCTCGTCGGCTCTATGAAAGTGCTGGTTTTGTGCATTGTGGTCCTTTTGCTGATTATACTGAAGATCCCTTAAGTACTTATATGATGAAAAACGTGCAGGTAGCCCCCGATGCGGCAGAGCCTGTGCGGCGACAATTACTGGCCTATAACGCTAAAGACCTTGCTGCGTTTGTGCGCTGTTATCACACAGATATTATGGTATATCGCATGCCGAATACCGCGCCCGCATTACAAGGTATTACCGAATTTAGTCAGTTTTACGCAACGGAGCGTTTTACCTTAATGAATCTGCAGGCGGTGGTGCTATCACGCATTATCGTGGGTAATAAAGTGATTGATCACGAGCGTATTTCTGGGCTAACGAGTGCACCGTACGACGTTGCGGTTGTTTACGAGGTACAACAGGGTTTAATCACTAAGGTATGGTTTTATTCTGCTAATTAACTTGGGATACGTATATTGTGTTGAGCTCCATTTTCGAAAAATTGTTGTTATTGCTGGGTCTGCTTTGGCTTTTAGGGCAATCGATGGTGCTTTGTGCTGAAGAATCTCCTGTCCCCCTGCCTAAAGTTATTGAAATAAGTGCTGGCGAATGGCCACCCTTTTTAGGTGCCGATTTGCCGCAACAAGGTGTTATTGCGCGTTTGATTCGAGATGTTTTTGCCGACGCTAACATTGAGGTGCAATTTGTTTTTTTGCCATGGAGTCGTGCGATGCATGATACTGGTAACGGTAAATATGCTGCCACTGCAGTATGGATGTTTAAACAAGAACGAACTCAAGCATTCTTGTACAGTGCGCCAGTATTAGATGAAAAATTTGTCTTTTTTTATCGAAAAGATCAGCCTTTTGATTGGCAACAACTTACCGATTTAAATGGCATGCTAGTCGGTGGTGTTAGTGGATACAGTTATGGGCCGGCGTTTGATGCCGCTGTGAAAGAACATGTCATTGGTTTAGATAGTGTGGGTTCAGTAGAACAAAATTTTCGACGCCTAGTCCTTGGGCGGGTAGACATTGTTGCTGAAGAGATCAGTGTAGGCTATCACATGTTACAACAGCGTATGCCTGATATTGCTGATAGTATCCGCCATCATCCGCAACCGTTGCTAATTAATCAAAGTTTTCTGTTGTTTCCTAAAGCGAACCCGCAAAGCGATGTGTTGAACAGTCTATTTAATGATCTGTTACAGGAATTTAGAGCCAGTGGTCGTTACGACAGCTATTTTGACACCTTAACTACCGTCGAATCAGATTCATTTGTTAAGCCAGTACAACCTTAATGTTTTTATTTTGTTTACTTAATTTTTACGTTAAGTTAAGCTTGAGCAAGTATTAAAGCGCAAGGTAAGCGAATGAAAATATTCTTATTATCGGTATCTGCAGTGTTCTTAACCGCTTGTGCGACAGTAAAAACACTCCCACCCAGCATTACCCATGTGAGCATCGAGCACCATGGTAAGAAAAGTTATTGTAAAGAAATTCCACGGGTTTACAGTGGCTTTGCCTTTAACCTATGCAAACTTAATGGCGAACCTAGTCGGCAGGAAAACTTAGGAAGTAGCTTTAACAATGTGCCGTTTTTTGTTATTGATGGTACTTTCTCGCTGGTCGCTGACACCGTGGTATTGCCTTACACTCTTTACACGCAAAGTCAGCATGGCAGCATCGACGTAAATTAATTTGCTTTGGTTAGCGACTTCACAAAATTAGCGAATTGAAACGGGCTTAAGATGCATTGCCTGCATATTTTGCTGTCTGAGTCCTACAAGTTGCTGGCACAGCAATTGTTGGTAGGGTGAAAATGCTGCAGTAACCTGGTATGTGGCAATCCCTGCAATAAAGCTAAGTTGCTTGTCTGGCAGCATATCGTTACTGGCATGATGTTGCAGCGTTGTCAGATCTGGCAGCAGCATGGCGCTGTAGTCCTCGCTTATGGCGATACTGACACCTTTGGCATCAAAGTCGCCAAAGTAAACAATGGGTTTATTTTCTCTAAGGCAAGCTATTTTTAGGGCTTTATAACCTTTGCCATATAACTTATCCCCTCGATAGATCAGCAGCGGCTGCTGGTAGGGGATGGCTAACTGAAAGCGCTCTAGCTGATAAAAGCAATCCAGATTTTCCACCACGAGCAAGGCGTCATAAGCGCTGAGTGCAATCTGCTGCCAATCTACATCAGTAATGCGAATAGCGGGTAGGCCTTGGCATGGCAAAGCATTATTCAGTCTAACTAATACTCTTTGCTGGCGCGGGCTTGGGCCAAGGCTTTTTAGCTCTTGCTGACTATTAAGAGCATTATCTAAGCGACTTTGCTGCTGAGTGGCATCCAGAAAACAGGCCTGCTGTAATTGCCGCTGTGTGGCGGCAATGGCTTGTAGCAGTGGCAGATTAAAACGAAATTGTGGTAATTGCAGGCTGTTAGCAGGCACTAACTCATGCTCTAGGCACCAGTGCAGCAGCTCTTGCACCGCTTTACCGCTGGTTTTTACCCGCTCGCTGCCACTGGCGTTTAGCCGCTGTTGCAGTTGCTGCAAGTAGCGTAGCGCCTGTGCACTCAGCGGCGGGTAATGCATTAGGCTGCCTGTAAACTAATGCTAATATCACGAATAAGCAGCAAGCTATTAAAATCACTGGCGGGCGCTTCTTCGCGCAGCATGGCAAACATGGCTTTTTCATCAACCGGCAGGGCTTGGTATTCGGCGATAATCTGATAGAGCCAAATTTCGCTATCCCATGTCAGTGCCTGCTGCTCCAAATAGCTTAGCGCACTGAGTTTACCGCCTTGATCAATCACCCGTAGGTAGAAGTTCTCGACATCGGTTTTCAGGGCCTGCTGGCGTGCCGCAATTTCTTCATCCTGCAATAAAGCACTAAAGTTGGCGCTTTGCGTGTCTAATAGCGTGACTGGCGTATGTCGCGGCAGTGCCCGCACTAATTCGGCCAGCGTTTGTCGCTCGCTGGCGTTATCCAACGCAATGGCGGCGTGTGGCTTGATACTCGCAGCCTGATTAAACAGTGTTGGCACCTCACTGCGATTGGGATAATCGGCCGGTTGGTATTTCGGGTGCTGGCGTAAAAAGGCCGCCATATTGGCAATTAACAGGGAGCGCGATTGTTGCTGGCGGAATTTGGCCAGCAGCTCAACCAGCCGCTTTTGCACCTCTAATAAGCTGCTATGGTGCGAGCTTAGCTGGCTTTGCAGCTGGCTTACCAGCAACTTACGCAGATGGTTATTACCTTCAGATAGCTCAATTAACTCGGTAAAGTCGAGTAAATCCAAGCCATCCAGTAAGCGGCGTAATTGCTTTTGCGCCCGTTCGTTTTCCCGAATTTTATCATCCAGACTGCTAACAAAACCAAAGTCGCTGTTCAGGCGGTGCCAGAGGCTGTCGATGGCTTCTTCAAACTGGCCGCTTAAATCATGCACATGCTCGGTCAGGCGTTGCAGCTGTAGCTCGGCCACGCTGTAATCGCCCTTATACTGGGCATCACGATAGGCTTGTACCCGGTTACGAATTTGCTCCAGCTTTTCCGCCACGTCAGCGTTAATCTGCCGGCGGTTTTCATCGGCCACCATACTGGCAATCAGCTCGCTGACTAACGGGCGCAGCGCCAAAGGCTGTTGTTCGTCTGGGCGCCATAAAATACGGGCAGCAATCAGTTTTTTTAACGCCCCTTCGCTAAAGGCACTTTCATCAATAAAGCCATCTAAATAGCCTTGCATCAGCTGCTTATGGTGTTTACCTAATAACGCTAAGCGCTCGGCACCAATGCTAAACAGGTTAGAGGAGGTATTGGCAGAATCTAACGGTGCCATTAGAGCAGCGCCTCCTGCGTCGGGGTATCCTCAACCGGCAGATGCTCCTCATCGCGGATAAAGCGAATCACATCAATTAAATAATCAATTTTACCGGTAACGATGTAGTACTGGCGCTCGGCATGCGGTTGCAGCAAATAACCGTGCTCTTTTAAGCGGCGGAAAATTTGCTTCACTTGGCTATCGAGCTGCTCACTTTGGCTATTAAAAAAGCGATCGCTGGCCAGCTGGCTTAAGCGCTGGCGCAAGCTTTGGTTATCTTCGGTGCGTAGCACAAATTCTTGCAATTTAATGGTGTCGCCAGCGGTTAAGGCGCTATCGCGGCCCATGGTTTCTTGCACCAGTTGCAACCATTCCAGCAAGGGCAATAAGGATTGTACTGTTAGGGCAAACTGGCTACTAAGTTGCTCGCGGGCGTCTTTATTCAGTTCGTGATAACCCAAAAAATACACGCTATGATCATCATTACTGACTAAACGCCGATTCAGCGGCCTTAAGTAATGGTTAATATCCTGCTGGGTTTGCTCCAAACTTAAATGCCGGTAAGCATCTTCGTCGGTAATCTTACAAATAAAGTCACCGGCCAGCAGGCGCTCGAGTAAAGGTCCGTGTTGTAACATTAGCTTGCCTCCTGCTGTTTCTGGGCTAAGCGCTCGGCTAAGCGACTGACTTTAGGTTGAATGCGTTTGAGCTGGCGCTTGGTAGGATCTTGCTGGCTTGGCTCGATTAAATAGCGATGCTGGAACAGCATTAACACATCTGACTCTGGGTTCGGGAAGGCACCGACAATCACAATCTGATTGCTGCTACAGGCCGTAAACAGCTTTTCCACGTTGTGATAGGCGAGGGTGCCAATTTCATCGATGGGCCAGTGAATAGTCACCTTGGCGTCGCCACGCAGTAAGCGGGTAAAGGCCAGTAAGTACTTACATAAAATCAGGTAAGCCATACCGTGGCTGGACGATTCTAACAACTGGCGATCGTTTTTAATCACTAGCTCTGAGCCGCCTTCGCTTAAATGCAGCTCTAAGCGCAGCAGCGATTCAATAGTGTATTGCTCATCGGCGCGCAATAATTCGACCACATCGGCCAGCGCATTCAGGTATTGCTCTGAGGGCAGGGCTTTACCCGAAGCGCCCCAATCATCATACAGCTTGGCGAAATGCTTAAGCGGCTGCCAAAAGCCCAGCTCATCGATAGTGGATAAGATGCGTACTTCCGATTTGCTAATGCCTTCCAGCACTAAGTCGTCGGCCACCGCTTCACTTAAACGGCGGCTTTGCAGCGCAATACGGCGGTTAATATCGCTAAAGACCGTAAAGAATTTCTTCAGATCGCCGCCGATATTCTCGCCCATTTCCAGCAATTGCTGCTGGGCATCTTTTAAAATTTGCAGCAAGTTTTGCAAAATAGGCAGTTGCTGGCGTTTACCGGCATAGTCTGGCAATTTGCGTTTTTCGTGCTCTAACCGATCTAAAAACTCGGGGCCGGCATCTTTACTCAGCCCGCTTTCAAATTGCTCTAACGCCAGTTTGAGGGCGCTATCCAGTTTACTACGCTGCTCTAAGGCTTCGTTGGCACGCGATAGCCGTTCAATGCTATCGGCCGAGCTTTGCAAGGTGGCGGGGGCAACGCTGGCCAGATGCAGCTCCAGCAGTTTAGCGAGCACCGGTTTTAATTGCAGCAGCAATTGTTCGGCTTGGGTCATTAGCTCTTGCTGCTGACGTTTTTGCTCTTCCAGTTTTTTCTGCTGGTTGCTGTAATCGGTTTTTAATTGCTCCAGCGCCTGCTTAATGCTGCGTTGCTGTTGCTTCAGCTCGGTTTCCTGTGCCAGCAATTGTGGCCGCAGTTGTTGCCAGTCCAGCGAGATAAACTTCTGCCAGGCCGTCAGTTCGTCTTGGCGGTTTTCGGTGGCTTTAATCTCGGTTTTTAACTGATCTTGCTTCTGTTTTAACTCGGTTAGGCGCCGTGGATCAATGCCTTTGGCTGATAACTCTTCGTTAAAGGCTTGCTGTAGCTCTTTAATCTGGTTTTTATTGTCTTCGCGCTTATGCTCTAACTGCCGCTCCAGCTCGTCAATTTGCTCGTCAAAGACTTGCAGCTCGGCTTGCCAGTCGGTTTTAAGCTCAATTTTCTGGCTGTTATGATCATCTTTTAACGCCTGCAAATCTTGCTGTTGCTGCTGTTTAAGCTTTTCCAGTTGCTGTTGCTGGCTGCTCAGTTCACTGCGCACGCTGCTCTGGCGCTGTTTAATTAGCTCGCGTTGCTGTGCCTGTAAGCGGTTACGCGCATCGCGGGCATACTCAATATTTTGCTCTGACTGGGTAAATTGCCACTCGGCTTGTTCTACCTGCGCCCGAATCAGCTCGGCTTGTTCAAAACGCTCTTTTAACAGCTTTTCTGCTTGCGCTTTGTTGGTGGTTGCTTGCTGTAATTGTTGCTCGGCAGCATGAATACGATGGCGAATCGCCGCTTCATCTTGCGCATAGTCCGGTGTATCAATGGCGCTAAGCTCTAGCGTTAACCCATAGACACTGTTGGTCAGATCTAACAGCTGGGGATGTAAATCTTGCCGCTCTAGTAAGCGCTCGTCTAGCACCTTGCCCAGCTTTTGCTCCCAGCCATTGTAGTGCAGGCGTAAATAGTGCCGTAGACTGCCTTGCTCAGGCGTAAGCTGGCGATGTAATTGCTGTAACTGTTGTTCGGCACTGTGTAAGGCTTTGCGGCTTAGCTCTAACTGTTGGTCGGCTTGCTCGCGCGCTTGCCGCGCTTGTTGATACTGCTGCTGCAATTGTTGTAACTGCCGCGCTTGTTGCTGCGCTTGTTGCTGCGCTTGCTCTAAACGCAGCTCTGCCGCGCGCAGCTCGTCATGTTCGGCCTCTGTTAGCGGCGAGCTGGTGAGCTGACTTTGCAATACCGCAATAGCGCTGCTTAGTTGCGTCAGTTGCTCTGAAAATTGCTGCTGCGCTTGCTGCAGGCGGCTTTGAAAGGCTTGCTCTAATAACGCCAGTTTGCCGTCTTGCTGCTCGCGGGTGGCGTCTTTTTGTTGCTGTAATTGCCTTGCTTTGGCGCGGTGTTGCTCGCTTAAGCGGTTAAAGGCTTCGGCCAGTTTGGCTTTACGCTGCTCTAGCTGGCGCTCTAAATCGCCATGTTGCTCTACCATCAGTTGGTACTGTTCCAACACTTCCTGCAAGGTTTCACGCCATAGCGGCAAGGCGTCAGTATCGCGCTGCAGTTTCGGCATATCTTTGGCGTCATAGTCGTCAAAGCGTTGCTGCAGTTGATCTAAGCGCGCGCTGGTTTCGTGTAAATCGGCTTCGGCTTTACTGAGTTTGCCGTTTTGCTCTAATTGCTGGGCGTTATACTGCTCTTTTAACGCCAATAACTGACCACGTAAAGTATTGACCTGCTGTTCGGCATCGGCTTTTTTCAGCTTTTGACTGCTTTCATCTTGCTGCAGCAAGGGGAGTAAGGCGGCCAATTGTGCTTCAGCGCCATCTAATTGCAGGGCTAATTGCTTTAAACGCTCAAAATCTTGCTGCAATTTATCCAGCCGCATCGACTGGCGCATTTGCTGGATCCACTCCCGCGCCTTGGTGTTTTTCACTTTAGTGGTGGGCAAGGTAACGCCATCTTCTTCAAAAATGGCGGCCAGCATGGCTTTAAGGGTGTCCATTTTGCCTTCTTTGGCATGGACGGCACTGACTAGCTTTTCAATATGTCGTAGTTTATGGCCGCTGCTGACTAAACTAAAGGTTGCGGCTAAGCGGCGTAGTTTGACGCTATCGGCATTATTGCCACGAAGTGCGGCGGCATCGTTTTGAATAATACTACGGTATTCACTGGTGGCACTGACTTTGGCAGAAACTTGCACATCGGGGCGGGCACGCATTGCCGCAGCCCAATCGCTATAGCTTAGGGCTTTTACGCCTTCACTACTTTGCGTTAAGTAAAAATCGCTTTGATAAGGCGCCGCCACAAAGCGGTAATCCACGCCACCTTCGCTCTTGCGCGTCAGCACGACCTGACAGACGTCACCACCTTCGCGCTGGTATTCGTAAATGAGGTAGCTGTTGGAAAACGGCAGATAAAATTCATCGAATTTCTTACGCGTTTTCGGGACGACGCGGTTGGGCTGTTCGCCATAAAATACAGGCACTAAACGTTGTAAGGTGGTTTTGCCCGAGGCATTGGTACCACAAATATTGGTATGCTGATCCAGCTGTAATTCGACCACACCCGGTAGGTGGGTATGGATCAGCACAATACGGAGTAATTGAGACATAGCGCATCCTGTCGGCGGCGCTTAGGGTGGCGCCGCTATCTTCGATTTTCTGGGCTTATTATCCATGGAATGACTAAAAATGCCAGTTGCAAATGTGGCATGTGCAACTGGCATTATTGGTTAGTACGGCAGTTTATTGATTAGTATGCAGCCCCTTCGCCTGATCGGGCTCTGGGCGTTTACTTAATCGCCGCCATAGCCATTCCATCGGACCTTGTTGGAAATACCGGGTGTAGAGTTGACTAAATAGCAGTTGGGCGCCAATCATTATTATAGCTATGCTGAGCAGCTGCAACCTATCTAACGTTGCGAACCACTCCGTTTTAACGACTCGGAACAGCAGTACCATGACAAGAGTTTGGCTTAAGTATAAGGTCAGAGCCAAACGACCACAGGGTGCCAGCCATTGCTGTAGCCAAGGTGAGTGCCGGAATTTAATCAACAGACTGGCAAAGCTTAACGCCATCATCACCTCAGCGACATAAGCCCAAGGCAGTATGCCTGCTAGCCCTAAAATATAACCGCTATGATTATCCAACCATACTACTGAGCCACTTAACATTAATGCAGTGGCAAACAATCCCGCTGTGTGTTTTGTGGAAAATCCGATTGCAAACCAATCTGTTTTATACAGAGCAATTCCTAATAACATTAGCGCAGTACTGTACCAAAGCATAAAGGTGATAAAGGCGCCAAACATAATTAGGCTTAGCGCTAAGTTTTCTTGTACCTGAGGCCAGAAAGGGCCTGTCCAAAGTTCAATTTGCTTGGTAACGGTTTCTGCGTTAGCCAGTTCTACCGCGGTGGCGCCATCAACGAAGAGATAGGTTAGACTGACAATGGTAGGGAATATCATGCTGATGGCAAAAAAGAGGATGACTTTTCGCCATAGTGCTGCAATGGCTAAATGAAAATAGCCCTGATACAAAACAAACAGCCCGGTAAGTGCATACCAAAGCAAAATGTCACCAAACCAGATCAACCAACCGTGCACGAGCCCAAAGAAAAGTAACCAATTGAGACGACGCTTAAGATAAGCTTCACCGTACTTTTCTGCAATTAAATATAAGCCTACACCAAATAAGATACTAAACAGGCTGACAAAACGGCCTTTAATAAAAAGCGTTTGAATATTGTAAAGCAAGGTGTCGGTGCTGCTAGGCGCAATTTCTGTCCATTGCAGGCTGTGTGCATAATCGGGTGGGAAGGCAAAGGCGAAGATATTCATGAGCAATAATGCCAATACGGCTAGGCCACGGATCATATCCAGTTGTTGCATCCGCTGCATTTTTACTCCTTATCAAATAGTGAAATTTTGTTATTTTGCAGCAATATTAACACACAGTTAACGCAAGCCAAGTGCTTTATCAGCAGCGGCTTTGAATATTCGTGAGCGGCCTTGATCAGATCAGGTTAACGCTGCGTTTTGGGATAACAGCGTTGAGTCATATCTGCTTAAGACAGCCATGTTTAACGCTTAGCGAATGATGGTGTCTTTACACAACAGCCACTTCAATACTACCGCCGCTACTATTTTGCAGTTGCTGGATAAAGCGTTCACTGTTTTCTATTGGCAGCAACACACTGAGCATCACCGCTTGCTGATACGTCACCGCGACGAGCTCACCGGCATGTTGAGCCAGTAATTGGCGGATCCGCGCCTCCAGTGCAAAGTCCGCCTTAAGTTCTAATAAAATCTTCGGGCTTATGGTCGTCAGCTGTGCCAGCTGCGCGGCTTGTGATACTGCGGCCGAATAAGCCCGCACTAAGCCGCCTGCGCCTAGTTTTACCCCGCCAAAATAGCGCACAACTACAGCCAAGCTATTGCCCAGCTCACGTTCGGTTAGCACATGCAGCATAGGTTTTCCGGCAGTGCCATTTGGCTCGCCATCATCACTAAAAGCTTGAGTTTGCGGTTGCCGGGTATTGCCAATAATATAGGCCCAGCAAACATGGGCGGCATCTTTATAACGCTCGCGATAATGCTGCACCCAGTGCATCGCCTGTTCGCGATCCGTTACCGGCTGCAAAAAGGTTAAAAACTCACTGTTTTTTTCAGTCAGGCTATGCTCGATCGGTGCGGAAAGCACGGTGTAGGAACTCATACCAGCGCCACTTTACATAAAGGGCGCTTAGTATAGCGAAAAAGCGCTCTGGCTGTCTTGGTAGAGCGGTTAATTGCTTGATAGTGAGTTGTGTGGTTTTCTCTTAAGTTAGCATGCCGGTCAGTTTGGCTGGATCTAATAACTGCGCCAGTTCTTCTCGGCTAATATCGGTTTGCTCGACGGCCACTTCTAAAATAGGCCGTTGTTGCTGATAAGCCAGCTTGGCGATCGCAGTGGCTTTGTCATAACCAATGCGACTATTCAGTGCGGTAACTAAAATAGGGTTTTGCGCCAAGCTTTTGGCAATATTTTGCTCGTTTACCGTAAAGCTGTTAATGGCCTGATTCGCTAAAGCCAGACAGCTGCCACTGAGTAAGCTGATGGCTTGCAGCAGGTTATCGGCGACTAAGGGCAGCATCACATTTAGCTCAAAATTCCCCGATTGCGCTGCAATACTTATAGCGGTATCGCAGCCAAACACTTGAGCGCAAGCCATGGCAACGGCTTCCGGTATTACCGGATTCACCTTGCCCGGCATAATCGAAGAGCCGGGCTGGAGTGCAGCTAAGCTAATTTCCGCTAACCCCGATAAGGGGCCTGAGTTCATCCAACGTAAGTCGTTGGCAATTTTTAGTAAGGCCGCCGCAAGCGTTTTTAAACTACCCGAGAGGGCTAAAGCGCCATCTTGTGAGCTTAGATTAAAGAAAAAATCTTTGCTGGGGCTTAGCGTTAAACCGGTCTGAACACTAAGTTGGGTGGCAAAGCGTTTGGCAAATTCGGCATGGGCGTTAATACCCGTGCCCACCGCAGTGCCACCCTGCGCTAACTGGCTTAACAGTGGAATTTGCAGGGAAATTTGCGTTTGCGCATGAGTAATTTGGCTACACCAGCCGCCAAGCACCTGCGCAAAAGTGACTGGCATTGCGTCCATTAAATGGGTGCGACCGGTTTTTACAATATGACCGATTTCGGCAGATTTAGCGCTAAGCGCCTGTTGTAGCGCCGTTAGCGCAGGCAGGAGTTGCTGCTCTAGCGCCAGTAAGCTGCTTAATTGAATAGCGGTTGGGATAGTATCGTTACTGCTTTGGCCTAAATTAACATGATCATTGGGATGCACCTTATGCCCACTAAGTTGACTGGCCAAGGTCGCCAACACTTCATTCACATTCATATTACTGCTGGTGCCAGAACCGGTTTGGTACACACTGACCGGAAACTGGCTATGATCGGTGTGAGCGAGTAACTGCTCGGCTGCTTGTGTGATGGCGTGTGCTTCGGCTTCAGGCAATAGCTGTAAGCTGGCATTAGTTAACGCCGCAGCCTTTTTTATCTGTAATAAGGCCTGAATAAACCCTACTGGCATGGGCTTGCTGCTAATTTGAAAATTCTGCACTGCGCGCTGTGTTTGAGCCTGATACAGTGCCTCTGCTGGTACCTTTAGCTCACCCATGGAATCACGTTCTATACGATAGTGCATACTTACTCCTGGCAGTAAAAAATTTGATTAAGATAGGGCGTGTTGACGTTTGCTGGTTGTTTTTGCAGCTGGGTGGCTGGTATTTATACAAGGCAGAGCTTGTGATGTGTAGTTATTCTACATGAACAAGCGATAACGCAGTAGAAATGCCAGCCACACGCTGCCCGAAGGGTTCATCTGGCGGCGCTTTGCTCTTTGTCACTCGTCGTTTATTTAGAATAACTAAACTACACTCCTCGTTTCGCGATCAAAGCGCCGCCAGAAGAACAAAATCTAACCAGCAAACGTCAACACGCCCAAGCCTGTAACGCAAGTTGCTGTTTTTGGCCGTTGCGCTGCGCAGTATAAAGCTGGTTTAACGCCAGCATCGGGCGATAGAGTTGGTCCAAACAGCATTGATAAACCGATAGCTGTGTTTTATGAAACATGGCGGCGCGTGCTAAGTTAAACAAGCCCTGCCGCAAGCACCATTCTTGTAACAACAGATTCTGGTCTTGTTGCAGTTCCGCGGCGACACGACAGCAACTGGCGGTGTAGTCGGAGATCAGGCGGTGATAATGTTGTTTTGGATCGTAGGGGGCAAATAACTGCCTTTCTAAGCGAAACAGCGTATGCCAAAGCGATGTGGTCATATAACCTCCGGAACATTATGCTAATGATAATGGTTATCATTAGCATAATGTCAAGTGTTAAACGCAATAGCTTTAGTGCTGGTCGAACATACAAAATTAACCAGTGAAGAGATAAAAGGCCGCTGTAAATGCTGGTTATTAAAAACAGATACGGGAGCAGCGCCCCCGTATGTATGTGTCAAGATTTAGAGATACAGCGTTACTCTGCAGTAGGGATAATATAGCTAATATGCTGATAAAACCGCACTAGTAGATCTTGGCGATCGCCAGGAATTTCTAATTGGCGCGCAAAGCTACGCAGCGCCTCTTCCACCTGATTCATAAAGCGACCATAGCCAAACTCGGTATTGTCGTCTTTATCGGCCACGATAATAAAATGCGCGCTCTCAACCAGTTTGTCTGCTTGCCAAAAACTCAGCAGTTGTGGCTCGCTGCAATCTGGATTAAAGCTGACCTTTTGCAGTTCGCGGTTGTTTTCGACTTTATCCCATTTACTGTTACGGACTACCGGCGTTAATCCATTGGCCACTAATGCCAATTTATCCAGTTTTTTACCGGCACAGGCCGCAGTAAAACGTTGCTCTAATTGCTGATACAGTAGACTGAAATCGGTGGCTCCGGCGGTTAAAAAGTGCTGTTTCAAACTGCGGGTCAGTGGCAGTGTTACCGTTACATAGGTAATTTCACTGTGTTCATCGGGCAAGGCGCATTGCCGAGCTTTGTACCGCGGGTAAAGGCCGCGAAGTTTATAACCATAGCTTTCTTTATGCCCTTTGGTTTTGGCAAATAAATCATAGGAGAGTTGCTGATGATCACGGAGTTTAATGGCTGGCTTACCTGGTAACTGTTGTTGCCAAGTCGTCAATAACTGTACCACTTTGCCATGAAATGCTGCCGCTTGTGCACGTAGCTCTTCGCCAGTAGCTAAAAAGACGATCCGAAGTTTACGTGCCTGATAGTCTGGCGTAATAAAGACACCTTGCCCTTCGTGATACTTAGGATTGTAGAAGAACAGAATTTGTTTTTCAGTTTGCAGGCTATATGCTTCTTCGTGATAACGTACTACCGGTAATTTATCATTGGCAATCAATTGCACATTGCGTAGTTCAACCTGTTCCATCAAAGCAAAGAGCTGCTGCGCAAGCTGTTGGTAGCATGCTGCAGTAGAAGCGAATCCAGCATAAAATGCCTCGTCCGTTTTAATTTCAGCTAATAAGTACTGATTAGAGCGAGCATTAGTAGGAATATAAACACGATGTGGATTGTGGCTAGCCATAAAACCTCCGATACAATTAATTACGCGCAGTCTACTGATAACTGCGCGGTCGTTTATTGTTCTAGATTAAAGTTTTGACCGATCTGGAATGAGGCTAGGGTTCGTTTAGTTCTTGATGGTGTTTACCAAAAACTGGAATAGTAATATGCCATTTTATTGCGGCTAAACGCAGGATTAATAAGCCCAACATGCCTGCAATCATCGCATAAAATTGCGGCACATTAAGCGCCAGTAATCCGGTGTAAATAATGCCACCAAAAATACAGGTGACGGCGTAAAGCTCACCACGAAATACCATGGGGATTTCGCGACATAGCACGTCACGGATCATACCGCCGCACACACCGCTCATCGTACCAAGCATAATGGCCACCATACTGGATGTGCCATGATCTAACGCTTTTTGCGTACCCATTATTACAAAGAATGCCAAACCAATAGCATCAGCAATTTGCAGGGTATTGTTTGGAATGGTAAGCCGATTACGTACCAGCAGAATCGTCACAATCGCGGCGATAAAAATAGCGTAGAAATAGGTGTTGTTGTTCATCCAGATCACAGGCACATCTAAGATCAAGTCGCGCAAAGTACCGCCACCAATAGCCGTAACACTCGCCAATACAATGACGCCAAAACCATCCATATGATTACGCCATGCTGCTAAGGTACCCGAGATAGCAAATACGGCGATACCTGCCAAATCAAACCAATGAAAATATTCCGACATGGCTAAATGCTTCCATGAGCAAAGTTAAGGTTTCTAGTTAGAACAATACCATTTTACGCCAACACGGAACACTGTGACGACTGTTTTTCTAGTAATCCGGATCAGACAGAATATTTTAATTGCATTTGCAAATGATAGTAATTATCATTCGCGTAATTGTTCGGGGTAAATTGTTTGCTCGTCGCTGCAACAGGCTGTTGATCTCATCTTCATAAAACCATCGAGACTTGTTGTCATTTTAACTATAGGGAGTTTTCATGTATTTTCGTCGTGCCGTTTTAGCATCAGCAATAAGTGCTGCCGTTACCGTTACTAGCCCGGTTTTTGCTAATGTAGAGGCTGCTGCAGATAGCAATATGGAAGTTATTGTTGTTACTGCTGCGGGTTTTGAGCAGCGTTTAATTGAGGCACCTGCCAGTATTAGTGTGGTTACTGCGGCGGAACTACAGCAAAAAAGTTTTACCAATATCGCAGAAGCATTGTCATCAATCCCAGGTGTTGATGTTCGCAATGGCGTGGGAAAAACCGGTGGGCTAAACATTCAAATTCGTGGTTTGCCGTCTGACTATACTTTAATTTTAATCGATGGCCGTCGCCAGAACACCTCGGGTAGCATTGGCCCAAATGGCTTTAATGAGTTCTCAACCAGTTTTCTACCGCCGTTATCAGCCATTGAGCGTATTGAAGTCATTCGTGGCCCTATGTCAACTTTATATGGATCTGATGCCATGGGCGGCGTAGTCAATATTATTACAAAGGCCGTTGCCACCGAGTGGGGCGGCAATCTAAGTGTTGATCATGTTTGGCAAGAAAATCGTGATGCGGCTGATGCCTCAACGTTTAATCTTGGGGTGAGTGGGCCATTAGCCGAAGGTGTAGGTTTGCAGCTTCGGGGGCGTTTTTTTGATCGCGGAAACTCTGAGCGAATGAATCCTGCAGGTACGGGGCGTGATCCGCGTCCAGCAGAAGGTAACAATTATGCGCTAGGTGGTAAGGTAACTTATCAACTAAACGAACAGCACCGGATCTGGGTTGATCTTGACACCGCCCGGCAAAAGTACAGTAATGCCGACGGCCGCTTAGGCACTCTCGATACCTATCGCGCTGACGGCACGCCGAATCGGATCGCTGGCTACGAACACGAATTACGTTTTTATCGAGATCAGCAAGTGATTGGTCACCGTGCCTTTTTAGCTACAGGCACTTGGGATACGTCGTTAAGTCGCGTTGTTTCTGAGCAAGAAGGGCGTACCTTACCTGCCGGAAATGCGCCAGCGTTTGGTTACAGCGCTATTGGTGGAGAGCCACGTACATTACAAAATACCGATATTGTGTTCGATACCCGTTTTGTTATGCCATTGGCAAATCACTTATTGTCAGTGGGGTTTGAGGTTAAAGATGCTGAGGTGATTGATGGTGCTGCGGGGCAAGGCAATGCCTTTAAGCAAGACTCGCGTTCGCTTTATGCTGAAGATGAGTGGGCACTGCGGGACGATTTACGTTTTACCCTAGGCGGCCGCTACGAGGATCATAGTGCTTTTGGTGGGCATTTTACGCCACGCGCTTATATTGTTTGGAATACCACGGAGCAATGGACTTTAAAAACCGGCGTAAGCACGGGCTATAAAGTACCCACGCCAAATCAATTGCATGATGGTGTGACCGGATTTACAGCACAAGGGGCGTCGGTTACCTTGGGTTCTCCTACTTTGCAGCCGGAAGAAACCATTAACTACGAAGTAAGTGTTAATTATACTGACTTAGATAAGCTAACACTCACCGCCACCGTCTTTTTAAACGAATTTAAAAATAAACTCGCTACAGGGCCAAGTACGCCGAATTGCTTGTATTCCGACGCCACCACTCCGTTAAATCGCCCGGGGTGTATCACGGTAGGTAATTTTAGAACCCAAAGCGATTTTAGTCAGCAAATTAACTTAGATAAGGCGGAAAGCCGCGGAGTTGAATTCACTACAAATTATGCCATGAGTGACAGCGTAACGGCGAAGGCGACTTATACTTGGATGGATACGGAAGTAAAAAGCGGTGCTGACGTGGGCACCTATTTGGTCAATAATCCGAAAAATCAATTAACCGCCAGTACGACTTGGCAACTCACCGATAAATTTAGTACCTGGGTAGAAGCCGAATATAAAAGTGATCGCAAACGTTTCGAGCCTTACCCAACATCTGGGCAAAATTTAGCCATTGCCAATGCCACCGACAATCAATTAAAGGGCTATAGCGTGTTGAATTTGGGAGCCAGTTATCGCCTGCAAGATAATCTGCGGCTAAATGCGGTGGTATATAACTTACAAGACAAAGATTTTTCTCAGAGTCGTGCGTATGTTTGGAATGGTAATACAGAGTATGCGTATCTTTACTCGCATACGACCAGTGCGATTGGGGGGACCTACATAGATGGACGAAGACTTTGGATATCGCTCTCTTATGATTTTTAACGCCATGTTTTACAGTATGTACCCCACTGAACGTTTATTTTAGCGTAATCAAGTAAAGGCGCAGTGCCTTACCTAATAAAGATGCATTAGATCGTATCCCTCGACCAAAACCTGCACATAAAATTGCAGGTTTTTTTATTTCCTCAGGAACTGTTATGCTTATTGGCTTTCAGAGTGTTTACTCAGGTTATGTGTTGATAGGATCGCCTTGCAACGCATAATACTAAATTTTCTTATTTTTAGGTTTTGTATGCAAAAAAAATGGCTGTTAGGCGCCGTAGTTGGCGGCGTGCTTGCGATTACGGTAGGTGTTTACCAGTATGTGAATTATCGGGCAGCCGCCATCTTGGCTGAGCAAATCACAGTGATCAATGAGTCTTATGCTGTGATGGCAACACAAGGCTTAATGCCTGGCGTTGCCTTGAGTTATGAGAATATTAAGGCCAACTATTGGCGCAATGATTATCAAATAGCAGGCTTAGCCATTAATGTCGCGGGGTTAGGGGTGCTGGCAGAAGTGGCGAGTATCCAAGTTACTGGCTTTAAACCCGGTACTTTAGCTGAGACTGGGCGAGTAGAGATTAAAGACGTTAAACTGGCAAAAGGGATGCAATTACTGTTACCGCCGGCATTAGCAGAATTGAGCAATGAGATCGCACTCAGTACGCACTATAATTATCAGTATCACGCCGCAAAAGGCGAGTTATTGCTAGAACAGCATATTCAGCTGGGTGAACAATTTCACTTACACTATCAATTGACCTTACAGCAAATGCAGCCGCTATGGCAATTTGCTACCGATTTAACCAAAATGGATGCAGAAACGCAGCAAAACTACAGCCAATCACCAGCGTATACGGCTGCGTTGAATACCGCCTTAGAGCAAGGTCAATTGCAACAAGGCAGCGTGACCTTAACTAACCAAGGTTTCTTACAAAAATTGCAGCCGATCCTAGCGTCAACAGAGCAAACAGCACAGCTAAGCGGCATTAAAACGCAATTAGAACAATATTTAAGTACAGCCAATACCTTACCAGAAAGCATTAACATGGCATTGCTGGCGTTTATTGCTGATCCCAAAGTATTACAAATGCGTTTTCAATTATCTGAACCCGCAAGTTTTGCCCAGCTAAAAGACGAAGCCTTTTTAGCTGAGTTACAAACTGCTGAGCAGATCATTCACTTTATCAATTTGCAGCTTACGGTAAATCCGTAACACAGAGGTGCATACACTGCCTAAGTTACCAAAATGATCTGGTTTGGCGGCTAACTACACCAAGGTGCGAGATAAGGCACCTTGGAGAGTCTAGCCATACCTAAATTAGCCTAGCCACGGCATACTGGCTTTGCGTTGCTGCTCATACGCAGTGATCTGGGGTGTCAGTTGCTCACTGGAGCCGATAAAATCTAAGCCCAACAATAAGCGCTGTTTAATATCAGGATCGATATTAAATCCCATGGCGGCATTATTACCGAACATTATTTCCTGGCTTGCTAAATCAATTTGCCACTGTTGTGGCCCCTGTGCACAGCGGTTAAACAGCATTTCAATATTGGTTTTGCTTAGTTGAATTAATAGCATGCCGTTATTTACGCTGTTATTAAAGAAAATATCAGCAAAGCTTTCGGCAATAATGACCTGAAATCCGTATTGCTGTAAGGCCCAGGGCGCATGCTCACGGCTCGAGCCGCAGCCAAAATTAGCGCGAGTAAGTAAAATTGAAGCGCCTTGATACTGCGGAAAGTTCAGGACAAACTCCGGGTTAGGCGTGCCATTGGCTAAATAACGCCAATCGTAAAATAGCGCTTCAGCAAAGCCGTCGCGGCTCACCGAGGTTAAAAACTGTTTGGGGATGATTTGATCCGTATCCACATTGTTTTTATCCAGTGGGCATATTAACCCTGAGGTGAAAATCTTGCTCATGCCCAATCTCCTGAAGCGATATTTACAAACTTACCCGCGATGGCCGCTGCCGCCGCCATTGCAGGGCTAACTAAATGCGTACGAGCACCACGCCCCTGACGGCCTTCAAAATTACGATTACTGGTTGATGCACAGCGCTCTTCGGCTGCAACGCGGTCGTCATTCATGCCTAAACACATAGAGCAACCGGGTTCACGCCATTCAAAACCGGCGTTTTTAAAAATATCGGCTAAGCCTTCAGCTTCAGCCTGACGTTTCACAATACCAGAACCCGGCACCACTAAGGCTCTAACACCTGCTGCTACTTTTTTAGTGCCGACCACACTGGCCGCAGCGCGTAAATCTTCAATGCGGCTGTTGGTGCAGCTACCAATAAATACCACATCGACTTTGCAATCTGTCAGTTTTTGGCCTGCTGTTAAACCCATATATTGCAGGGCTCGCTCAGCCGCATGACGCTTGCTCTCGTCGCTAAAGCTTTCTGGAGCGGGCACTGGCGTATCCACCGCAATAACTTGTTCTGGATTGGTTCCCCAGGTGATTTGCGGGGCAATACTACTGGCATCAATGACTACGATTTTATCAAATGTCGCATCGCTGTCAGAATGCAAACTTTGCCAATAGCTTACCGCTGCCGTCCAGTGTTCGGCGCTTGGTGCATGCGCTTTGCCTTTTAAATACGCAAAGGTGGTTTCATCTGGGGCAATTAAGCCCGCTTTGGCACCCATTTCAATACTCATGTTGCACAGTGTCATGCGACTTTCCATGCTTAAGTCGCGAATCGTCTCACCACAAAACTCAGCCACATAGCCATTGCCGCCAGCCGTACCCAACTGCCCAATCACGGCTAAGATGACATCTTTCGCCGTCACATGCGGCGACAACTCACCATTTATTTCCACTTTTAGGGTTTTGGCTTGTTGTTGTGGCAAGGTTTGTGTTGCAAGCACGTGCTCTACTTCTGAGGTGCCAATCCCAAAAGCCAGCGCACCAAAGGCACCATGGGTAGACGTATGCGAATCGCCACACACAATAATCATCCCAGGTTGGGTTAAGCCTTGCTCTGGGCCAATCACATGCACGATGCCCTGATCTGGGTGCGTTAAATCTAAAATTGGGATTTGGCTCTCGGCGCAATTTTCGGCTAGCGCTTCTAACTGCTTGCGTGAGGTTTCGCCAGCCGCATCTAAGCTACGTCGCTGGGTAGACACGTTATGATCCATGGTCGCAAAGGTTAAGTCAGTACGGCGTACTTTCCGGCCTGCTAAGCGTAAACCAGAAAACGCCTGCGGTGAGGTCACTTCGTGAATTAAATGCCGATCTACATACAATAAATCGGTGCTGGGATTTAACTTACCCACCACATGACTTTGGTAAATTTTTTGGTATAAAGTTTGGCCCATTTACATACTCTCCTGGCGTAACGTTGCCACTATGGCGGCACCCACGGCGGCAGTGCCATAAGTTGATTTCGGATTAATATCGCGCGTCACAATATGCTGCTCTAAGCAATGTTGTACGGCCTGCTCAATGGCTTGTGCTGCATCTTCTTCGCCAAAACTATAGCGTAGCATTAAGGCCGCACTTAAAATCTGGGCAATCGGGTTGGCAATACCTTTGCCCGCGATATCTGGCGCACTACCACCGGCGGGTTCGTATAAACCAAAGCCACTGCCATTTAAGCTGGCTGAAGGCAGTAAACCCAAAGAGCCAGCAATAGCGGCGATTTCGTCTGATAAAATATCGCCAAATAAGTTATCGCATAATAGAACATCAAATTGCTGCGGGCTTCGAATTAGCTGCATGGCGGCGTTATCGATATACATATGCTCTAAAGTTACATCCGGAAATTCTTTGGCAATTTGTTCTACGGTTTCACGCCATAAAATACTGGTTTGTAGCACGTTGGCTTTATCAATAGAGGTCACTTTTTTACTGCGCTTTTGTGCGGCAGCAAAGGCCACGCGGGCAATACGGCTAATTTCGGCTACACTGTAACGCTGGGTATCAAAGGCATCATTGTCACTACGGCCTTTTTCACCAAAGTAAATACCACCCGTTAGTTCGCGTACGCACAGTACATCCATGCCTAAACTGCTCACTCGAGGATGCAAAGGCGATAAATCGGCAAACGCCGGATAAATATGCCCCGGGCGTAAATTACAAAATAAATCAAAGGTTTTACGAAGAGGTAATAACGAACCACGCTCAGGTTGTTTGTCGGGTGCTAAGCCCGTCCATTTCGGGCCGCCGACCGAACCAAATAAAATGGCATCGCTTTGTTTGCAAAGTGCTAAGGTGTCGGCCGGTAGCGGCTCCCCTGTCGCATCTATCGCTGCACCGCCGACTAATGCAGGCGTTAGGGTTAAACCAAACTGAAATTGATCAGCGACAACGTTAAGGACTTTAATGGCTTCTGCCATGACTTCTGGGCCTATGCCATCACCGGCCAACACGGCCACGTTATAATGCTTTGTCATTGTTCACCTGCTACTTTTTTAATGATGGTATCGCCTTGTTTGGCTTGTTTGTGGGCATGGATCCTGTGTGCGCGTTGTATCATATTTAACACATGCACATATGCCAGTACCGAGGCGCGCACAATGTCTGTGGCTAAACCGGCACCGTGAAAACGGCGGCCTTCGTACTCAGCAATAATATCAACTTGGCCTAAGGCATCTTCGCCGCTGCCTTTTGCGGTTAAGTTAAAATCAACCATTCGAATGGATAATTGACTAATGCGTTGTACGGCCTGAAATGCAGCCTCTACCGGGCCATTGCCCGTGCAGGCTTCGGTAACCACAGTACCATTGCAATTTAGGCCTACAGTGGCGCTAGCCACATGGCCGGTATGGGTGGTAGAGCTTAAAAACTCCAGCTTGTAGTATTCGTCTTGTTCTTGCAGGTTCTGGAAAAACACCAAGGCTTCTAAATCATAATCAAACACGCGGCCTTTTTGATCGGCCAGCGCCACAAAGCTTTTATACACGGCTTCTAAATCATAATCTTCTTTGGTGTAACCCAGTTCAGCTAAGCGATGTTGAATAACATGGCGGCCAGAGCGCGACGTTAGGTTTAATTCGTTTTGGCGGATCCCCACTTGCTCGGGCGACATAATTTCGTAGGTATTTTGTGCTTTTAATACGCCATCCTGATGAATGCCTGAACTATGCGCAAAGGCGTTTTCACCCACAATCGCTTTATTAGGTTGTATTGGCATATTACAAATTTGACTAACTAAATGACTGCTGCGGTAAATTTCGGTGGTTTTAATATCCGTGTACAGAGGGGCCAACACATCCTTGCGGGTGTTAATAATCATCGCCACCTCTTCCAGTGAGCAATTACCGGCACGCTCACCGATACCATTTACGGTACATTCAATTTGCCGTGCACCGGCTTGGATAGCGCTAATGCTATTGGCTACCGCTAAGCCTAAATCGTTATGGCAATGCACACTCAAACGGGCCTTATCGATATTTGGTACCTTATTTTTTAACGTGTGGATAATAGCGGCAAATTCGTTGGGAATGGTATAGCCCACCGTATCCGGAATATTAATGGTGGTAGCGCCGGCGGCAATAGCGCGCTCTACTATCCAGCATAAATCATCCAGTGGCGTTCGCCCGGCATCTTCACAGGAAAATTCGATATCGTCGGTGTAGCGGCTGGCCAATTTGATGGCAGCGACAGCTTGCTCAGTTGCTTGAGCTAAGGTTTTACGAAGTTTGTATTGTAAGTGCAGTGGCGAGGTAGCAATAAAGGTATGGATACGGCGACGTTCTGCATCTTTTAAGGCTTCCCCGCAGGCTTCAATATCTGCCGTTACTGCTCGCGCTAAGCCACAGATGATTGGGCCTTTTACTTCCCGAGCGATGCGTTGCACCGAATCAAAATCACCAGGACTGGATACCGGAAACCCGACCTCCATCACATCGACATTTAAGCGGGCAATAGCATGCGCCAGTTGAATTTTCTGCTTTTGGCTTAAACTCGCCCGCAGCGCTTGTTCGCCGTCTCGCAGGGTAGTATCGAAAATCCAGATTTTATTATCAGCACTCATTACGCGTTCCTTTAAGCATGATCTTTGACGTACTTTCTGCCGGGCTAAAAACGAAAAACCCCGGCCTTGGGCACGGGGTTTTAGGGTTTATCGGTAGTGAGGTTTCACCAATAAGCACAGCCCCGCGCAGCGCAGAGGAGCACGAGGAGGAGGCTATTGAAACGCACTATTACCGAAGAAATCATTTGCTGCCTGTAAATCATTTATCGCAATTCGTGTTTATTAATAGCATGGTTATTTTCTAAGCGCAACAGTATAGATGGCTAAATGGATAAAAAAGGGCAAAACCCACGTTGCTAACGCTAACCTGTAATTGTAGTCAAAGGGGGGAGACGTTTTTTCGGTACAAAATGATAAAGTGCCCTAAACAACGATTGCACCAAGTAACGGCTACAGCTAGATTAGTGCATCTATTTACTTAAGAACGCGTAAATCAAGGAACTGCTTTGTGAAAGCAAATCATATATTACCTACTATCACGCTACTGTCTGTTGCGTTTTTGCATGCGTGTAGCAAAGCGCCAGAGGATATCGGCGTACCTGTTACCGATTTAAACCCACTCGCTGAGCAATATGTTGGTTTAGTATTGGCACTGGGTGAACACGATAGCAGTTATGTCGATGCCTATTATGGTCCCCCTGCGTGGGCAGAAGCCGCCAAGCAATCAGGCAAAGCTACGGCAGATATCGTGACAATGGCGCAGGCACTGCAAGCGCAAGTACGTGAGTCTACATTATCTGATCCCACGTTACGGTTACGTCAGCATTATTTAGATAAACAGCTAACCGCATTAATTAGTCATGCTAATAGCCTTACTAATGATAGCCATGCGGGCTTTGAGCAACAAGCCGCTGAACTATATGATACGGTGCCACCGCAGCGAGAATTAGCGACTTTTGAGCCAATCTTACAGCAACTTGAGCAACTGGTGCCAGGCGAAGGATCGCTTACGGAACGTGTTGTTGCCTATCGAAAACAGTTTGTGATCCCAGAAGACAAATTAGCGGCAGTGTTTGAGCAGGCCATACAAGAATGTAAAGCGCGTAGCGCCAAGTACTTAACGTTACCTGCGCACGAAAGTTTTACACTAGAGTTTGTAAAAGACAAACCCTGGAGTGGCTACAACTGGTTTAAGGGAAACGCCTTTAGTTTGATTCAAATTAATACCGAGCGGCCTATTGATATCTCACGTGCAGTCGATTTGGGGTGTCACGAAGGGTATCCAGGTCATCATGCCTACAATGCTTTGCTCGAGCAGCATTTAAGTAATGATCTGGGGTGGGTGGAGTTTCAGGTATATCCCTTGTTTAGCCCGCAATCGTTAATTGCCGAAGGAACGGCCAATTATGGTATTGAAATGGCGTTTCCAGGCGAACAAAAGCTACAATATGAAAGCGATGTGTTATATCCGTTAGCTGGGTTAGATGCCAGTAAAGCGGCAGAATACGATCGGTTTTTGAAACTGCTGGCACAATTAAGTTATGCCGGAAATGAAACCGCCAGATTGTATTTAAATAAAGACATAGATGCCGAGCAGTTTGTTGCGCTTCAGCAGCAGTATTTACTACAAAGCGAAGCCGAAGCACGCCAGCGCTTACGTTTTGTTGAAGCATATGGTGCTTATGTGATTAATTACAACTGGGGTAAAGATCTGGTAAAAGCTTACATTGAGCAGGCCACAACGGAAGAAATACGTTGGCAACGCTTTAAAACCTTATTGACTAGTCCGCGGTTACCTTCGTCGCTGGATTGGTAATTAACGAGACGTGCGTGTTAATGGCGGGGCGTGCTTGTCGATGCGAGCCAGCGTATAATGGGTGTTGATAAACTTGCGCTTTGCGCGTATTCAGAGAGTAGGAAAAAGAAATGGAACGTATTTTTGAGCGCTTGATGTATGCCACACGGTGGATTATGGCGCCAATTTATCTGGGGCTAAGTTTATGTTTACTGGCTCTAGGGGTTAAGTTTTTTCAAGAAGTCATCACCTTTATTCCACGTCTTTTTAGTATGAAAGAGGTTGAGCTGATCCTTGTTACGCTTAGCTTAATTGATATTGCGTTAGTGGGGGGCTTAATTGTGATGGTGATGTTCTCGGGTTACGAGAACTTTGTGTCCCGTTTAGATTTGCATGGGCATGATGATAAGTTAGGTTGGTTAGGGAAGTTGGACTCTAATTCGTTAAAAAATAAGGTCGCCGCGTCTATTGTAGCCATCTCTTCGATTCATTTATTAAAAGTGTTTATGAATACCGAGTCGATCCCTAATGACAAAATTATGTGGTATTTACTTATTCATATTACCTTTGTGGTATCAGCCTTTGCGATGGGGTTGTTAGATAAAATCTTACGCGATAAAGCTGCAGATAAGGCCATATCTGAGACCAGTTTAAAAGATAGCTTATAGAATAGTTTAAAATAGCATTCTAAAACTCCTTCCACTCAGTATTCAGCATTTAGCGTATTAATCGATACAGCTTAATGCTGATGCTCATATAACACTTACTACCTCCTCGGCTAATTTCCTCGTAGCACCTGTCAATCAAGACACTTTTTTTTGTTCTTTTTGTAATCGGCTACGTCAAATTTAATGCTATCAAAGGATGAATTATTCTCAGAGCAACAGTAGCTGTAACGTTTAAGTTTTTATTATAATGCGCAAAATAGGACATTAACTGAGTGTTTTTTGCTCGAAAAGCGATAGCCTGCACAAAAATTTACCTTTTGCTACTACCTTACGGACTATAGTCCGTGGCTTATTGGTGACTAAATTTTCATAGTGCGCTTCCAGCTACGAGGGAGTGTAATGATCGAAATTTCCATTGTTATTGGTGCAAAAATACGCGAAAAGCGACACTTAGCAAAAATAAGCCAAGATAATCTGGCGCTACACGCTGATGTCGATCGTAGTTATCTAGGGCGAATAGAGAGAGGAGAAGCAAATATCACGGTATCCATGTTATATCGTATTGCGATGGTACTGGATTGTGATGCTAAAGAGTTGCTACCCTAACATAGAGAAAATGCTAGTAAAATGACCGTGTTAGGCTAAAAAATGTGCGAAGAGTCAGTTTATTGCAATAAGGTGTTATAAATTACTTGCAATAACGCCATAGCTTTAATATCATGCGCGCCGTTCTGCTAATACTTTTACACATTCGATGCCCGGGTGGTGAAATCGGTAGACACAAGGGATTTAAAATCCCTCGGGGGAAACCCCGTGCCGGTTCAAGTCCGGCCCCGGGCACCATTTAAACTAGGTTTGCTGTAAACGATTCAACCAGAACACACCAGACGCAAGTAATTGCAAATGCGAGTTTAGCTCAGCTGGTAGAGCGCGACCTTGCCAAGGTCGAGGTCACGAGTTCGAACCTCGTAACTCGCTCCAGATTAAAAAAAAGCCGCTTTTAAAGCGGCTTTTTTACATCTTTGGTATCGCTTTTAGCATAGTCTTACTTACTAGGTTCTGAAGCACTTTCACGTTATTCAGTTCTATCTTAGAATCTAACATCTCATACTTACCCATAGTAGGTTGGAACGATTAGCTTAAACCGCAGTGCTTCAATCTACTTTAGGTGCTGAGCCTGACGATACGAGTAATTGACGTTGTAGTTGATAATGAAAAACCGGCGCATCAGCTGCACATTCTGCGGGCCCTGTTTTGTTACAAAGCGTGGTGCGGTTAAGGAGTAGAACACCTCGAGTATCGGGTTGAGGCGTAAAGCCGGCAATCATCTCCTGAAATTCTGCGCCATCAAGCAGCATACAATCTTGGCTCTGATCAGCTTGGCAAGGCGCTTGTGAGTAATGCACTGCTATTAACCGCGTGTCGCCAGCTACCGCAGGGATTAGATGCTCGGGATAGCTTAGCCCTGCTATGACACAACGCTTGCCAAGGCCAGGTGTGATCTTAGATAAAGACTTATCAATACGAGGCTCTCCCCCCGAGGCTAAGCAGCTACCCTCAAAGCTATTTTTGCTACTGTGATTCTCATCTAAGGCTCTATTGGGCCCAAAAACCATTATGATTAAAAGCAGCAAACTGGATAAGATGGTTAGTGGGTGCTTTTTTAGTCGTTTGTGAAGGAACGTCAATAGGTCGCCTAGTATTTTTGCGGTGACAGTCCTGAGACTTGGTCTAAAGCGATACTGCGCGATCAGTTCAAAGTCGTCGATATCAGCAGTATAGTCAGGTAATACCACAGCAAACTGATCACGCAGAGTGATATGTGCATTACGGAAAATAAGATTAGGTGGCTCGGTGTCAGAAGATGACCAGAGTGTTTTAAAAACGACTAGGTTGCCAATTAATCCTTCAACATAGCGATGAAAGGGGTAAAGCATTATCGGTGTGTTAGGTAACTTTTGTGCTTGGTAAGTAAGGTACTCGTAAACCTCGATTCTGTTTATGTCGATTTCTTTATCGCTGACATGTATAGCCGTAATGTGGCTATCAACCGCAAATGCTTCTGCGCGGGTCAGTTGGCGAATTTCTTCTGTATAGCATCCAAAGCGTAGCAGCTTAAGCTCACCGTGTTCAGCCACGGCAACAAAATCACTCTCTTCATCATCACTATATGAGGAAAGTACTTGAGTGTTAAACATTTGGCTAAGAAATATCGCCTCATGCAAGATTTCTCTGTAAATTTGAAAAGAGTCAAATTTGTTGGGGTGTTCAGCTAAAAATGCTTCAAATTCTGGGCAAATAATGTCGGGTATTTTGATAAGGCTATCATAATGCGCGCCGAGACTGGGTGGTGCGCCTTCAGGTGCGAAGGCATCAAGAAACCATGCGGATTTATCTTTTACATGGTACAAACGCCAGCTTGTTGTACTCATTTCCCGCAGCAAGCTTATCTCGGGTTTATCTTTAAAAACCGTTAGGCGTTGTCGCCACATGGCGGTTACTCCAGTTCGCGGAATATTTCAGGCTAATTGGTTAAAAGTAGAGAGTTAGCCAGAATTCGTCAATCTGTACACAGAGCAATTTATGCTCTGTGCTACCTTGGTTCTGCGCATCAGAATGGATTTATAATCCCTCGGGGGAAACCCCGTGCCGGTTCAAGTCCGGCCCCGGGAACCATTTAGTTGATTTTAAATATGTTTTTTAATCACTAAAACGCAGAATAACGAACTACAAAAAGTCATGTGTAATTCGTGTGTAACACAACATGCTAGTTTAGCTCAGCTGGTAGAGCGCGACCTTGCCAAGGTCGAGGTCACGAGTTCGAACCTCGTAACTCGCTCCAAATTCCGAAAAAGCCACTTATCTAAGCGGCTTTTTTTATGCGTGTTTCTTGCTAGCATTACACCGCTTGACTCTCACATGCCACACAGTCACTGTGACAGGTTAACGGCTATTAATACCTATGAATAGCCTTTGTTGTGACTGCAATTAAATGCTCACTGTTTTACGTTAGTGATAACAGTTGTAGCACTGATCCGCCGTAGACTTACAAAAAATATCACTGATAACAGGGTGGTGAATAATGCGGCCCAAAACCACTTAGCAGGGCTGCCATTGTATAAAACAAAGTACGCCAATTGTCCGATGTTTAACACGGCAATACCACGTAACATCCATTCTTTGTTGACCCGGCTAAGGATGTACGCGCCAAACGGTGCCATCATTAATACTACCGGATAAGCACAAAGCCAGGTTTGATATTGATAGGGTGTCAAGGCGTTATCAACCAGTGCGCGATACGTAAAACCACCGATACTAATGGCTGCCATCAACATAATCGCCATATGGGTTGCCACTTTTTCGTGCATACGAAAGCGGGTCACTAGGAGGGTGTATAAAATAATATCGGCCCCCGTTCCAAACAAACTGGCGCACATCCCGCCCAAAAGCAATATAACTAATACCATCGCCCATTCGGTCTGCTTGGGGGAGCGCATTGCGGTGTGGTGGCCGCGATGCTCAGACAAGCTGTATACCACTGCAAAGGCGGTGATTAAGCTTAAAAACAGGGCTTGAATAAGATAGATTGGTAAGCCTTGTAAATAATGCATACCGAGAATAAAGCCGGCAAAACACAGTGGGATCATCCAGAGTAACGGTATAAAAACCCTCTTGTTCGTGCTTTGGCTAAGGATATAAATACTGGCACTTGTCATACCAATACTTTGAATCATTAAACTAAAATCACGCGCCATTTCGCGGTCAATCTGCAGAAAAATATTCAACACCGGAAAAGCAACTGCCCCCCCGCCTTCGGGGGTAAGCCCCGCAACAAAGGCGCCAACTACCATAATAGCGGGGTAATACCAATGGTCTGCTAAGAAGTGCAAATCTGAACGTGTAAAAAAAAGGAAGAACCAAGTGCCTAATGCGACGAAAAACCAGAGACGAAAAACCGGTAAAGCAAACATGTTATACCTTACTTAACAAAAGCACGTTCAAAATATTCATTATTGTTTTTACACTTTACCTGAGTTACCGATCAGCGCATAGATGGCTGTAGCACTGATGCGTAAAAATAGTGTGTGTCAGTTTATCGTTTGAGACAAAATATTATTGAGGTGTCGCAAGCCCAATAATACTCCTGCAATAAACAAGATGGCTTCAGCCAGCGTGCAGACGAAGAGTATTGACGTTAAATGTTCATTTTGTAGAAATAAGGCGGGTTGTAATAGTTGCCCAAAAGGGGCATCACGAAACTCACTGGCAAGTTGCATTAAGCTTCCCGCGAGTAAGTTTCCTCCTGTTAAATAAATGCCGCCGCCTGCGAGCAGTCCTGGCCAAACGAGATGCAAAAATGCAGTGGATTTTCTATGTTTGCTGGCTATTACACCAAGAGCCGTAGCACCGCCGATGATAGCGCCTTCGGGGGCACCCGTTAGATGCGAAGGGCTGCCAGCAAAAAATAGCGTTAACATCTCACTAAACAGCAAATTAGCAAAGCCGCCGATAACTAAACCGCCTACCATGCCGGCGAAAACTATCGGGTAAGGTTGATTAGGAAAGTGTATTCGGACGGCGCTTATTGCCGCTGTTATCGCGGCTCCGGCTAACATCGCAAGCAATAAAGTAATACAAGTAGTGACTAAACACAGTGAGAGTGTTTGTGTGTTAACAGAGGGCGCTAATAACATAGCCAGCATGCCGTATAGTATACCGCCTAGCACGCCCGCACAGATTGCTCCACCTATCCCAGAACCAAGGTATTGCCAAAATAAGCTTTGGGATATTACAGTATTTTTATTGGTAATTAACGGTGTGTCGGTCTCTGGCGTTAACGACGATGTGATCATTGCGACAGGGGCAATAAACCGATAACCATGTTTAGGCACGGTTTCAATAAAGTGTGGCTTAGTTGCGCTATCATTGAGTAAGCGACGTAGCGTTCGAATACACTGCGTTAATGCTTCGTCGCTAACCACAATTCCTGGCCACACCTGATCGAAAAATTGTTGTTTAGTAACTAATTTACCTGCGTGTTGCAGCATAAGCAGCAAGGCGTCAAAGTAACGGCTATTTAGCTCCACAAGTTGCCGCGACTGAAAAAGTTGTCGTTGTTCAGGTGCCAGTTCAAAATGCTCAAATTTAAAACGTAGTCTATCCACGTAAGCTACTCAGCAACTGCTTCGATAAGTAATAATAGTCATTTTTTAGTTCGTTATGCTACTTGGAACGCTGATAGCCTGTCGTAATAGGCCGGCGGCTAACAGCCAACATAACGTAAATGCGGCTGTTAAGAAAGGGGCGGCACCAAGATCATTATATTGAATTATTACTTCGATACCGACTTGAACTGCAGCTGTAAAACATAAAACATGGTGTGCGCTAAATACGTTAAATCGGGTGAGTAATGTACCTAATATCAGGGTAATTATGATAATAAAATAGAGTAAATTAGTGGGGTTATTTTCGTTTCCAATAATTCCCACTGCTAAATTTATCCAAATTAATAATAGGGAGGATAGCGCAGCAATACTCCAGCCAACGCGTCGTGCAACAGTATTCTGTTTTCGGAAGGCGAGTTCCAGAAGTAGTGCGGTACCGCCCAATAATGCTGTGGCTGCTACAAAGTCGAAGCCGGTCCAATGCACCTCAACTGTAAATTGCATCGCAAGTAAGGGGAGGAGCAATAACGCTATTACAGTACCCCACAACACAATACGCCATGGCGTTATCCACGTGAATTGCAAAAGCCTATTTTTTTTCATGATGACCACCCGTTGATAAAATGTTCTTTATTGTGGCGATATGATTTAAAAAAACATGAGAAAAAAATGAGGAAGAGTAATTTTGTTATGTAAAGCGGTTATTTACAAGATAAGCTAGTGATCAAGAGAGGGTATAGTTGAATACATGAGCACAAGATAATACTAGTGCCCATGATACGTTACAATGTATATTTTTGTTAAAATATCGCACGAAGACCGATGGTTAAGGCTCTACCAGGCAGTGGAGCATCTTCCTTGATGAAGGAGCTGTGTACGAAAGCCAGTTCATTGGTTAAATTGGTGCCACGTATAAATGCAGTCATATCCACTTTTGCGAGATTAAAGTCATAGTTCAGACTTGCATCTAACAAGGTATAGCGTGCTGTTGGGCTTTCATAAAACGCAACTTTGTCTTGTTTAGCATAGTGTGTCAGGCCAACATCGGCACGCCAATTGAAACCGCTGTATTGGTAACCTAAGCCAAATTTATACGGCGGGATGCGCGGTAAATAATCACCATCTTTTAATTTCGCTCTCACAGCATCAAAAAAAACATTGAGAGAATTGGCAGCATTCAGTTGATAGCGCGCCTCAAATTCCATTCCGTATAATGTCGCATCCCGTTGTTGGTATTGATATAACGGGAAACCTTCTTCAGCATGCCCTTCGTGCTCATGGGCTTCTTCTGCGTGCTCAGCATGCTCGCTATGCTCGGAGTGCAGATCATCCATTGATAAGCCGGTATTGGCTAAATACAAATAATCATGGACGTTATTTAAAAAGAAATTATAGGTAAAGGTTAAATCACCTTGAAAGTGTCTAAACGTAAGATCAAGATTATTGGCAATTTCTTTTTTAGCACGACGGTCTGAACGTTCTAACTCACCATCATGCAACTCATAAGCGAGTCCTAATTCATAACTGCGTGTAGCGATATGTGCACCATTCGAATACAGCTCAGCGGCACTGGGTGCACGTTCTGAGTGGCTTACTGCCACTGCCCAAGAGAAGCCTGGTACAAATTCCCAAACTAAACCGGCTGATGCACTTAACGCCGTAAAGGTGTCTTTAAGCGAATGTTCTACTTCAAGCTCATGGCCAAGGGAAATAAGGCCCGCATCGTGTCGGGTATTTTCAACACGACCACCGAGTTGCGCCGTTACATTACCAAATTGTTTTTCTTCAAGCACAAAGATAGCTTGTGATAGCGTTACGCTATCAGGCGTAAAGGCTTCTTCACCAAATGCTTGATAATCAGAGCGTTGCAAATGATAGCCGACTAAACCATGCCAACCATTAAATGTTTCATGCTCAAGGGTAACTCGGCTCTCTAGCGCTTTATTTTTAAAAGTGGTTCCCGGCTCACCATCTTCAATTTCTTGGTGTTGATAATCAGTGTAGGCAGCAACAAATGACAGCGTTTCTATGCCTGAGAACGGTGTATAGAGTTCACCTGCCAAACTCACCCGATTTTGTTTTAGTTTAGCAAAGACGCTTTCTTCTTCATGAGCGTCTTCTTCATGTTCATCTTCTTCACTGTGCTCATCCCCATGTTCATGACCATGTTCGTGGTGTCCAGGAATACCGTAATCAGTATCTAATCGACCCACACTTACGCCGAATAAACCGCGTTCGTTGATCAGGCTGATCCCCGCATTTAAGGCATTACTGCGTGTCCAAGAGTTTTCAAGTGTGTTACTGGTTTCCCCTTCGTCGTTAGTAAAAGTGGGAATATCATAGTTGTTGGTATCACGATTAAATCCGTCAAAATGCCATGCCACATTGTTCTGGCTTCCCTCGTGATTGAGGGCAACGATCTTTTCATCAGAAACATCAACGTAACGCGTTTCTAATTTTGTTTCATTAATAGCCCTTAATTGGCGGGGAATACGATTGTCTACTACGTTTACAACCCCACCTATAGCCCCACTTCCATAAAGTAATGTAGCTGGGCCGCGTAGCACCTCTATTTGCTCAGCGGAAAGTGCATCAGCGGTTATGGCATGGTCAGGTCCAATGCGCGAGACATCGCCTGTATCCAAGCCATTATTCATTATTTTTACTCTAGGACCATCCAAGCCACGGATGATTGGGCTAGAGGCAACCGGTCCATAATAGTTAGCATGCACACCGGGTTCGTACTTTAAGGTTTCACCTAATGTAGGTTCAGTTCGTCTTGACAGTTCTTCAGCACTCAGCACTGAAACGGGCGTGGCCATTTCTAAATTGTATTTGTGAATACCCGATGCCGCGACCACAATACGTTCCATTCGCCCTTCGGTTAAGCGCACAGTTAATTGAGGTTGATCTGGTGTTGTAACAATAAAGGTATCGCCAAACCCGCTAGCAGAAATATGCAATTCAGCATTAACCGGTGCTTGAATACTAAACTTACCTTCAGCATCGGCATAGATATATTGCTGGCGGCCATGAAGATGAACCCGTGCATTTTTTATGGGTTGGCCTTGTTGATCAATCACAACACCCGTAAAACGTTGTGATCCGGTTTGTGTTTGGGCATTTACGCTAAAACTTAAACTGATTAGTGCGGCTAAAACGCTATAACGTTTTAAGGTACGAGAGTGATGCATAATGGGTCCTAAATGAGCACTATTTTGGTGATGTTATAACATTATACAGATTTGCTTCAAACGAACAAGCAAAAGTACACCGCTGCAATTTGCACACTTTAACGTTTTTACCAAAACTGTGCGTAATGCCCCGCCCTTTTAGGGCGGGGGTGGATAGCGCATGACGCAAAGCGGCATAAGGTTGACAACAGCAATGATGCTGTATAAATTAACAGTGTGAAAGCAATCAAAACACTCCAAGTTCGTGTGCGTGATAAGCACGCTAAAGCCCTGTCAGCGCAAGCTCGACAGGTGAACTTTGTATGGAATTATGTCAATGAATTAAGTGCGCGGAATATTCGTGAGCATGGCCGCTTTTTATCCGACTTCGACATTCAGAAATATACTAACGGTTGCGCTAAAGACTTAGGTTTGCACAGCCAAACCGTTCAGGAAGTATCTAAAGAGTACGTGACACGCCGAAAGCAATTTAAGAAAGCTAAGCTTCGCTGGCGCAAGTCAGGTGGCGCTAAACGCTCGCTAGGCTGGATCCCCATTAAATCTGGCGCTGCCTGCTTCAAAAGCGGTCAAGTCTACTTTAACAGGCAATATTATAAGGTATGGGATAGCTATGGACTGTCTGGCTATGCGTTTAAATCTGCCTCATTTACAGAAGATACCAGAGGCCGCTGGTATTTTAATGTTGTCGTTGAAGTTGACACAACGCAATCAACGGGTACTGCCAGTGTCGGTATCGACTTAGGCTGTAAGGCTGCTGCTACCGACTCTAACGGTGTAAGTGTCCCAAGCCGTGACTACCGCACGTTAGAAGCTAAATTAGGACTGGCGCAACGCGCCAGCAAGAAACGCCGTGTAAAGGCGATACACGCGAAAATAAAAAACCGCCGCAAAGACAAATTACACAAATACAGCCGTAAGCTCGTGAATGAAAATGCGGCCATATTCATAGGTGATGTATCAAGCACTAAACTCACTAAAACCAAGATGGCAAAATCGGTTTTAGATGCAGGATGGGGCTTGCTGAGGACTATGCTGGCATACAAATGCGCTCACGCAGGCATTGTCTATCAGAGCATCAACGAAGCCTATACTACCCAATCCTGTTCGCGCTGTGGCTCACGCCACAGCAGTCTGAAAGGTAGACCAGGACTTGGAATAAGAGAATGGACTTGTTATGACTGCGGTACTCATCATGACCGCGACATTAACGCAGCAAAGAACATTCTCGCGCTGGGGCATCAGCGTCTCGCAGGAGGAATCCCCGTCCTTTAGGGCGGGGAGGATGTCAATTTTTGAAGTTTTTTAGGCTACAGATGTAAAAACCTTTAACGGTAGCAGAGTAACCATGCTAATCTAAATGCGTTATTTTATTGTTGTAGTTAATATGCTGCGAAAAACGATTATCTTTTTTTTTCTTATTGCACTTAGCTTTCAAACGCTGGGCGCTAGTTTTTTGCATAAAAATAATCATCTTATCCAATCGTTTTCACATGACGCTTTACATTTTTGGGGAAAGCCACACACCCATGATGAGAAAGATCCTCAAAACATCCAATTGGAATTTTCTGCAGAGGCGAGAAAACACATTTCTTGTGATGTGTCCGCCACACAACCTGCGTTGCTTCAGCCCAGCATGTTAAAATGCCAAGCCGTTTTATCACGCCCAAATAAACACTTACTTCAGGTTCATCCTGATCCCTTCCTGCACCATACTACACCGCCCCCCAAAGCCTGATTTTTGTTGTTTAACATTATTAGTCTCCGCTGACACGTCGCGGAGTAATTGATTACGCACTCCTTTCAGGATTAATTATGGTTTTTCGATATTACACGCTATTTAGTGTAGCTACCGCTATGTCTGTTCTTTTTACTTTTTTGCTGTTTGGCGTATTTCTTCAAAGTCATGCTGTATATGCTGCGCCAGGTGCACATGGCCCTGATGGTGAACATTTAGCAACAGATACGCATACTCAGGTATCACTAAACCCCCGCTTTGAAACATTTAGTGATGTATTTGAACTGGTGGGTGAATTACAACACGATACTATCGTCTTATATTTGCATGATTTTGCAACAAACCAATTTATTGCTGATGCGCAAATAGAACTTGAGAGCGGTGAGCTGGCAACTACAGCTGATTTTGTAGCAGCGGAACATCATTACATTATCAAGAACCCCGAGCTGGTGCAGCGTTTGCAGCAAGCCAGCCGTCATGAATTAATCCTAACTATTATCAGTGTAAACCAGGCGGATTTGTTAACTGCCAGTCTGGATAACAGCGAGCATCTCACTCACGTTAATGATGTCCCAGAACACCATCACCATCATGTTCCTTGGTGGCTGCTGGTAACCGGTTTTTTCATCTTGGGTGCAGGTTTCTGGTTAGGTCGCCGCGGAGTCACAACATGAACGGATTGAAATATTTTTTTATCAAACATGTTTGGTTAAGTTGCCTGATACTGGCAAGTGCCTCAAGTGTAATGGCAGCACCTGGGGCGCATGGTCCTAATGGTGAACACTTGGCAGACGGGCCTACTACATCGATGCATCAGTTAGGCCGACAAGCTGATGGATCAGTATTAATGCCAATGGCAACGCAGCGTCAATTACAGATTTTAACGCAGTTTGTGCAGATCAGTATGACGGCTGAGTATGTGCAATTAGATGGTATCGTTCGTGCACATCCTTCAGGCCAAGCGGTGGTGCAATCTAGCAGTAATGGTCGTCTGGATGCAGGTGCTAAGGGTATTCCTCTCACTGGGCAGGTTGTTAAAGCAGGGGACGTGCTTGGCTATATTCGTTATCAGGATACTGCGTTTGAGCTCGCCAGCCAAACCAGTGAACTTATCGCAGTGCGTACCGAAGCAGAGCAAGTAGTACGCGATATTCAACGGCTGCAACAACTTGGCGATTTAGCTGTTGCACAGCAATTAGAGCAGCTCAAAACCACATTACAACGCCTTAATTTGCAAGAGCAAGTATTACAACAGGGGTTAGAACAACCAGAGGTTTTGCTGGCGCCACTTACGGGTATTGTGCATGCCGAAAACATCAGTCGTGGTCAGTGGGTACAGGCTGGTGAAACCTTGTTTGAAATAGTGGACCCCACAAAACTGATGATTGAAGCGCGTACGGTCGATCCTCATTTGTTAACAACGATAGAGAGTGCCACTGTTGAGCACGATCCCAGAATTATACTTCAGCTGATTGGCCATGCCGCACGACTTAAGCAGGGGCAAATTCCCTTGTATTTTGAACCACTAGCGCCTGCTGAACTAAATGCCACGCCATTGATTATTGAGCAGCCGCTGAGGCTGCGTGCAAAGCTAAAGCAGCAGCAACAGGGCATTGTGCTGCCAACACAAGCTGTGGTGAGGAACTCGGCTAATTTACCTGTAGTGTGGATTAAACTCTCTGCCGAACGCTTTTTACCGCAGCAGGTGCAATATCAGGTTTTGGCGCCAGATCAGGTACTTATTACTGATGGGTTAGGTGAAGATAACCGTGTCGTGGTGCAAGGCGCCTCGTTACTTAACCAGATACGCTAAGGAGCGATCAGTATGTTTACCACGTTAGTTCGTGCGAGCTTACGGCATCGTCTGTTTGTTATTGTCGCTGCCTTGATAATGTTAATCTATGGTTTATGGCAGGTGCCAAAGCTACCCGTTGATGTGTTTCCCGATCTGAATAAACCGATTATTACCGTGCTGACAGAAGCCGGAGGTATGGCGCCAGAAGAGGTTGAACAACTCGTCACTTTTCCTTTAGAAAATCTCTTAAATGGTGTGACTGGCGTTACGCGGATCCGCTCAACCTCCGGTATTGGTTTATCCATTTTATATATTGAATTCGATTGGGATACCGATATCTATCGCAACAGGCAATTGGTTGCAGAGCGTCTCTCTCTAGCCGGCGCTCAGTTGCCCGCAAATATCGTCCCAACGATGGGACCGGTTTCTTCCATCATGGGTGAAATTATGTTGTTGGCTTTGCCCCTGTCCGCTGATGCCAAGGCAACCCCAATGGAAGCCAGAGAATATGCTGATTTTGTGCTAAGGCCACGTTTATTAGCTCTACCCGGTATTTCCCAAGTGATTACTATGGGAGGGGAGGTGCGACAACTCAGGGTAGAGCCGGACACGGCGAGATTGCGTCACTATGAGGTCAGTTTGCAACAGCTCCAACAGACGCTAACCGATTTTGCCGCAAATATGGGAGGGGGCTTTATTGATCTGGGGAATCGGGAGTATTTAATCCGCCATGTGGGGCGTACTCAAGGTTTAGACGATGTTCGTCAACTCGCGGTAAGCATGCGCGATGGCTTACCAATCAGATTAGATCAAGTTGCCACGGTGAGCTACAGCGCGGCAGTAAAGCGCGGAGATGCTGGCTTTAACGGCATGCCGGCAGTGATTATCAATGTTCAAAAGCAGCCTGGTGCTGATACCGTACAACTCACACGAGCGGTTGAACACGCATTGCGTGAGATGCAACCAGGTCTACCGCAGGGACTTGCTGCACCGCAAGTACTGTTTAGACAGGCCGATTTTATTACCGCCTCGGTAGATAATGTGACTGAAGCACTTCGCGATGGCACTGTCATGGTAGTGCTGATCCTCTTTGTGTTCCTGCTGTCTGTACGTACTACGATTATATCTTTGCTGGCAATTCCCCTCTCATTAGCGATAACAATATTGGTATTTAAGTGGTTAGGTTTATCTATCAACGTTATGACCTTAGGTGGGTTGGCTATCGCTATTGGTGAGCTTGTTGATGATTCGGTAGTGGATGTCGAGAATATTCTGCGCCGTTTAAAGCAAAACGTACAACGTGTAACGCCAGATCCGGTACTGAAAGTGATTTGGCAAGCCAGTGTTGAGGTCAGGTCTGGCATCGTTTATGCCACGGCTATTGTTATTTTAGTTTTCCTGCCCCTTTTTGCGTTACCTGGTATTGAGGGGAGATTATTTGCCCCGCTTGGCGTAGCCTACATTGTAGCGATTCTCGCATCCTTGTTGATATCGATGACGCTTACGCCAGTGCTTTGCTTTTATTTACTTCCCAAAATGAAACAACTCCATCGTGGAGACAGCGCTTTACTAAGCGTGTTAAAACGCGCACAACAACATTGGCTTGATTGGGCGCTACCCAAATCTAAGCGATTGATCGCAATAGCCAGTGCGACAATGCTGGTAATTGCGTTTACGGTAATGGCGTTGCCCCGTGCTTTTTTGCCTACTTTTAACGAGGGCTCTCTGGTGCTGGGGGTGTTGTTTCAACCCGGCACAGCGTTAAATGAAGCTAACCAAATGGGTCAGCTGGCTGAAAGCTTGTTAATGTCAGTTCCAGAGGTACATCAAGTAGGACGACGAACAGGGCGCGCTGAATTAGATGAGCACGCTGAGGGAGTGCACTCGTCAGAAATTGATGTAGATTTAATCAGCTCCGACCGAACTCGGGATGAGGTTTTGGCTGAGATCAGACAAAAACTGGCGGTGTTGCCCGCGCAAGTGGCCATAGGCCAACCCATTTCGCATCGACTGGATCATCTTTTGTCTGGCGTGCGCGCGCAGCTGGCGGTTAAGGTGTTTGGAGATGATTTAAATAGCCTGCGGATCAGTGCTGAACACCTGCGACAGCAATTAGCGCAAGTGCCAGGGTTAGTCGATGTGACTGTCGAAAAGCAAGTTCTGATCCCGCAATTGGTTGTTAGACTCGATCACGCCAAATTGGCACAATATGGTCTGTCGCCTGGCGACGCGCTAAGGCAGCTGGCAATGTTAACGGATGGCACCCGTATTACTGATATTATTGATGGTGTTAAACGTATTGAGCTGATTTTACGCTTACCTGAAGTACGCAGAACGCCTGATGAGCTGGCAAAGGTATTACTCAACACCCCAATGGGCAGCATACCGGTTTCTGCTGTGGCGCAAATAGCACTGCTTGATGGACCCAATCAGATCAATCGGGAGAACGGACAGCGCCGCATTGTTATTTATGCAAATAGTGAGAACGCGGATGTTAGCAAGCTTTTAGCCGCAGTGCGTAAGATTGTGGGTGAAACGTCGCTTCCTACAGATAGCTTTGTCAGTATTGAAGGCCAATTTCTCGCACAAGAACAGGCGATGAAACTGTTAGTGTTATTGTCCATTCTCTCTTTTAGCCTCATTTTTTTAGTGTTGTATGTGCGTTATCAATCACTCATTTTCGCCAGTATTATCATGTGTAGTTTGCCGATGGCGTTAACAGGGGCACTTGTGGCTATGTGGTTAACCCAAACGCCGCTCTCGGTTGCTTCCGTGGTTGGTTTTATCACTCTAACTGGCATTGCGGCACGCAATGGCATTTTAAAAGTGAGTCACTATTTGAATTTGTGTCGCCACGAAGGAGAAGTGTTTAGTTCTGGCTTAATTATACGGGGGGCACAAGAGCGTTTGGCGCCTGTACTAATGACCTCCATGGTGACCGCTTTTGCCTTAGTGCCATTGCTGCTGGCAGCAGATCAGCCGGGTAAAGAAATTCTACATCCTGTTGCTGTTGTTATTTTTTCTGGGCTACTAAGTTCAACTTTGCTAGACACTTTGTTAACACCGTTGCTGTTTTGGTTGTTTGGCGAAAAACCAACGCTGACTTGGCTTAACCATGCTTCTGACGAGATGATGTAAGATTGTTGTATTTGATTATTAACAGGTTTTATGACAACACCTGATGCAAGTTTGTCGGTTATAAAAGGTAAAAAAATCATGTTAAGAACATTCGCTACTATGATGATAATTGTGGGTAGCCTGGTCCTGGTTTCGCCGGCTGTGCTAAGTCATACGGATGTGAAACCTCAGTATGGAGGCGTGGTTTACACTAAGTATGATCTTAGTTTTGAACTGGTACGTGAGAAAGAAGGTGTTAGTCTCTATGTTGGCGATCATGGTGAGCCGTTTGCGACAGAATCACTCACAGGGCAAGTAGTGATACTTGCCGCGGGTAAAAAATCAGAGGTGATGTTGCGTTCAATTGGCGCAGGCAAAATGCATGTGCCAGAACTACAGATACCAGATGGCGCAAAAGTGGTTATTACGTTAACAGATAAAAATAAAAAAATGATGACGATACGATACAGTTTTTGATGTTACGCCGACAATCAATTAATAGTATCACCCACAAAAATCAACCAAGCGATGAACAAAGCGATGAACTAAGCATATGTACAAATGGCGGTTCAAGTAAGTTTAAATGCTGGTAATTAAAAGTTAAAACTGAAGGGTGTTCTAGTTGGCTAACAAGAACATCTGCTTAGCAAAGCGTTTATAGTGTTTCATTTGGCGTGTTTTTAAATAACACGTCATCAATAAACGCAGGTTTGGCAAAGAGGTAACCTTGACCAAAATCACACCCCAGTTGTAACAATAATTGTCGTTGCTGCTCGGTTTCTACGCCCTCAGCAATGACTTCTAATTTTACAGCCTGGGCAATTGCTAGAATGGCTGAAATAAGTTGTTGACCGACTTCATCGCTTAAATCGTCGATAAAGCTTTTATCAATTTTTATGGCATCTACTGCCAATTTTCTAATATAGCTTAGGGAAGAATAACCTGTGCCAAAGTCATCGATAGCGATTTTTACTCCTTGCTGCCTCAGGTTGAACAGGTTTTGCTGTACTTGGGCATTCATTTCTAACAATACGCCTTCAGTTACTTCAAGCGCAATATAGGTTAAAGGCACCTGATGCTCGCGTGATAACGAAAAAATATAGTCGAGTAACGACGGATCGCCAAAGTGTGACGACGTGATATTTACAGCAATCGGCAATACGGTAATATTTTCATCAAGACAGCGGCGAATTCGCAGAAAAACCGTTTTTAACACATAGCGATCTATCATGGTGGCCAGCAACATTTGCTCTGCGACCTTAATAAATTCAATTGGTGAGACAAAACCGAGTATGGGATCGTTCCAGCGCAATAAGGCTTCATAGCCCACAACTTGCTGCGAAGATAAATGGGTTTTAGGCTGTAAAAAGACCTGTAATAGATGATGTTCGATGGCAAGACGTAAACGTTGTTCTACATCCAATTGCCGTTGTAGCGATCCATGTGCAACAGGATCATAAAACGCAATATTGTTTTGGCTAAGTTTAGCTCGCGCTAATACCGATTCCGCTTGCCTAATCACATGCGTTACCGCGTTGGCATCATCTGGGAAAATCGACACACCGATTTTTACACTTACCCTAATTTCGTTTTCCGCAACATGATAGGGTTTGCTTAATGCGTCTAAAACCGATTCAGCAATCATCAAGGCATCATTAACGTCATAAATACCCACTGCGATAATAAACTCATCTGCACCAGGGCGACAAAACATCGCAGGTTGTTTCATGCATATTTTTAAACGCCGAGAGGATTCAATCAGCATAATATCGCCAACATCAAAACCAAAGCGATTATTAATAAGGCCAAAGTGGTTACAATCGGTATATAAAATGGCATATCGCTGCCCTGTCATCCATCCAGGTAAGGCAGCCGTAAAGGTATCAATATTAAGTAACCCAGTTAAGGGATCATGATTTTTCAAAAAGGCGGCTTCGCGTAATGCTTCCTCTTTTTCGGAGATATCAATACCAAAACCTTGAATTTGATCAACGCCATTCTCATTGGCTAATTTAGTAAACCACCACTCAATATTAAATTTGCCACTTTTACGCAGCATCAATGTTTTAAAATGCAATTGGGTGTCGATATCGCTAAACGCGATCTCATGTAATATTTGCTGCATCTCATGCTTATCACCAGGGATAAAATTAATAAAATGCATGCCGATCACTTCATGTTCCGAGCATTCAAAAATGCGCTGGAAAGACTTATTGGCAAAAGTTAATTTGTATTGGGCATCAAGCCGACATATTATTTGTCCTTGGCACTCCACAATACTTTTATAACGCTGCTCTGCTTGTGCTAATTCAATTAAAGCATTTTGGTAATCGGTAAGATCGTGACACACGCCAATGTAAAACTTACCCCCATCAGTTTTCGCTTTCCCAACCGACAAACGCATGGGAAAAATGCTGCCATCTTTGCGTAGGCCAGGCACATCTCGGCCAATGCCAATGATTTGAACTTTACCCCCTTGGGTGTAATTCGTTAAATAACCATCATGGGATTCGCGATAAGGCGAAGGCATTAAGCATTTAACATTTTGACCTATTATTTCCTGTTTTTGATAGCCAAATAGCTGCTCTGCTGCGCGATTAAAGCTGGTAATACTACCCTGTTCGTTGATCGTAATAATGCCATCAACAGCCGCATCAAATAGCGCATTTTGCAGTGATTCAATGTTGAGCTTTTCGGAGAGCGTTTTTTTGTATTCTGATAGATCATGGCAGATACCGATGTAGCAAGCGCGGTCTTTTATTCGCGCTTTACCCACCGATAAATGCATTGGAAAGTGTGCGCCACTTTTTTTACGGCCAGTAACATCGCGGCCAATACCAATAATTTTAGCGTTGCCCGTTTGATGGTAGTTCTGCAGATACTTATCATGCGCTGAGTGATAGGGCTCTGGCATCAGCATATTGACATTTTTGCCTTGGCATTCAAGCGCAGTATATTCAAATAGCAATTCAGCTGAGCGAGAAAAATGTAAAATAAGGCCGTTATCGTCAATTACAATAATGGCATCGGCCGCTGAGTCCATCAACGCCCGATACAGTAACCCCAAATCCTCTAACATTTCATGCATAAGTTATCTCTTAAAGCGCACCACCAATTCGTGTAAATCGTCAGCAATTTTATTTAAGTAGGTAATAGTTGAGGAGAGTTGAACAGAACTTTCGGTACTAGCATCAGCCAAGGTAGAAATATTGACAATTTGTCGATTAATATCTTCGGCAACATGCGCTTGCTCTTCAACAGCCGCGGCCATTTGCGTTGACATATTAGCAATTTGATTTACCGACTCAGAAATACCCGAGAGCATTTTACCGCTGTCGATAACATGCAATAAGCCTTCTTCCGCATCTGTAGCACCTGCTTCGGCTACTTTAACAGCGTCACTGGCACGTTGAGTCAAAGTAGAGACGATAGCGTAAATTTCTTTAGTCGATTCTTGAGTACGGCGCGCTAAATTACGAACTTCATCTGCCACCACGGCAAAACCGCGGCCCTGTTCACCCGCTCTTGCCGCCTCAATAGCAGCATTTAAAGCCAATAAATTGGTTTGATCAGCAATTTGTTCAATCATTTGTGCAGCTTGGGCAATGCGACTGGTTTCGTCTGAAACACCGCGTACCGAATTACCAATTTCTTGCACAGTTTCTTTTAATTTTTGAATAGAGTGATGGGTGATTTTGGCAACATCAGTGCCTTTTTTGGCCAGTGCGTTGGCGGTATCGGCATGCTCCGCGGTATGGCTAACATGATGTGATACTTCGGCAATGGTTGTCGTCATTTCATTCATGGCGGTTGCCACTTGAATAGTTTCCGCTTGCTGACTTTCAATATCGGTTCGGGTTTGTATGGTTAATTTCGCGCCTTTTTCAGATTCTCTTGCCACCGTTAAGGCCGCATTTTCGATTCGCGTGATCACGGTACCTAAATGGGCCATTTGACTCAATATGGCGACTTTTAACTTACCCAGTTCACCTACGTCATTGGTATAACTTTGTACGGCCAGCTCGTCTGAAAACGCATGGCTTAACATGTCATTCAGTGAGGCTAAGGTTTGTTTGCGCTTGATGGACACCCAGCCAGCAAAAATAATTACACCAACAAGTAACAGGCCTTCGGAAAGTTCTTTATAACCGAAAAAAAACAGCAGCAAACATAAGGCAATCAATGCACCCAAAAACAGGTTTTCATAGGCGAGTGCCAGCCGGTTAGCTTGATATTTGCCGTTTTTAATCTTGGCATACAGCGCGGTGGCGCGCGCTACATCTTCACGAGCGGGGCATGAGCGTACCGATTCATAGCCCACCATTCTGCCATTTTGGCTTACGGGTGTTACATAAGCGTCTACCCAGTAATAATCACCATTTTTACAGCGGTTTTTAACCAGGCCCATCCAAGGCTTGCCGGCTTTTAAATGGTCCCACATCGCTTTAAACGCTTCGGTGGGCATATCTGGATGGCGAACCATATTATGTGGCTGACCAATGAGCTCTTCTTTGGCAAAACCACTAACCTCAACAAAGGCGTCGTTACATTCTTGAATATTGCCATGGATATCGGTAACAGAAATAAGTTTGGTGGTGGAACTAAACGTTTTTTCTCGATCCGTGATGGGTAAGTTGTTGCGCATAGCGTCTCCAATTGACGGCAATATAATATGAGTAAATGGCCAAGCTGAGGTTGAATGCAAAAAATAATATTTTAAAATTAGCATAATACAATGATTAAGCAAATTTTAGTCTTGGGCTAAAAAGTACGTAGATTGAGTATCTTAATGCATTAATCTTGATTATGAGGTCTGTTCAGAGGAAATCGTATCTTAGGTTAACCTGTCTATCACAGCAAGCAAGGGCTATGGGATAAACATGAATCTTGTGGCGAATAAATTCTACAATACCCGTTTTTAATGGGATTTAATCGCTGTAAATTAAGCGGATGATTCATTAATACACATCATCCGCAGACTATTGTTTAGCGCTTGTTAATAATATTTCAAGCCATCTGCTTTACCACGGAATGCATAGTAAGCCACCGCGGTATAAGCTGCGATAATTGGAATAACTATTACTGCACCAAAGAAGATAATTGTTAAAGATTCTTGCGAGCTGGCAGCTTCGTATAACGTCAGTTGATTCGGCACAACGAAGGGATAAAAACTCAGGGCCAAGCCTACAAAGCTACAGATAAAGATCACTTTGCAGATAAAAAACGGTAACCAAGCACCACGATCATCAGGCAGTGGCAACCGTTTTAAGGCTACATAACCAAGGGCAAACATGGCAAAACACAGCAAGGGAATAGCAGAGAAAAAATAGGCTAAAGGCGGTTGTGTCCATACTTGGTATACATTGGCGTTTACCAGAGGATTGATGGCGCTAACCGCTAAAATACCTGCTAGTGTCCATACGCCCGCCAGTTTACATTGGCGAATAGCCCGGCGTTGCAAGTCGCCGGTGGTTTTCCCAATCAGCCAGGCATTACCAATCATGGCGTAGGCTGCCGTCACACAGAGTCCGCTGAAACAAGCAAATATGATACTGCCTGTCCGGTATTCTAAGCCCATTACATAGATCCCCAGCATAAAACCTTGGCTAAAAGTGGCCAGAAATGAACCAAATTTAAAGGTCCAATCCCAGTTGCGTTTCCGTTCAGGTTTCACTTTTGCTCGAAAATCAAAGGCAACACCGCGTAAAATTAAGCCAATCAATAACAAGGCGGCGGGTAAATACAGGGCATGCAAAATGGCACTGTGGGCGGCTGGAAAGGCCACCAACAGTAAGCCAACCGCCAGCACTAACCATGTTTCGTTCGCGTCCCAAAAGGGGCCAATAGAGGCGATAGCCGTATCACGCCATGCTTCTTCGTGCATGGGCAACGTAATGCCTACCCCTAAATCATACCCATCTAAAATAGCGTACAGTAATACCGATAGCGCGGTGAGAGCACCGAAAACCAGCGCTAAGTTTTCTGCGGTTAGCCAACTCATTGTTCTGCTCCTGTCGTGGCCAAGGGCGTTTTACGCTCAGGTAAGCCCGGTAACGAAAGATCATACTCTTCTACATCAATGGCGCGTTTTGCTAGCCAGAAAATCGTTCTTACGTAGGCAATCAGTAATACCACATACAACACCAAGTACATGATCAAGGTCAGTGCTACTTGCTCACCGGCTACTGTAGTTACAGCATCTCGGGTTTTTAATACGCCATGTATCAGGTAAGGCTGTCTACCAATTTCGGTAACATACCAACCGGCTAGCGTGGCGATCCAACCAGAGAAAGACATGCCAATTAGGACTTTATATTGTAATTGTGATAGCTCGCCATGACGATACAAGCGCAGGCTACACCACCACGCTACAGCAAGCATGAGTAAGCCAATCCCGACCATGACACGGAAGCTATAAAACACTGGGGCAACTGGCGGGTGCGCATCCGGAAATTCATTAATGCCTTTCAGTTCGCCATTAAAGTCGTGCGTTAAGATAAAGCTCGCTAATTTAGGAATTTCAATGGCAAAGCGGTTTTGTTGTGTTTCAGCATCAGGAATGGCAAACAACACCAAAGGCGCACCTTGTTCGGTATGCCAAATACCTTCCATAGCCGCAATTTTGGCCGGTTGGTGTTCAAGGGTGTTTAAGCCGTGTAAATCGCCAATAAAGGCTTGTAATGGCGCCAAAAGCGCGGCACTAAACAGTGCGGTTTTCAGGGTAATGCGTGGCGCTTTTTTATTATCGCCACGATACAAACGATAAGCAGAAATTCCCGCGACTAAAAAGCATACGGTAAGCGCAGAAGCCATCATCATATGGGTAAAGCGATAGGGGAAAGAAGGATTAAAAATAATGGCAAACCAATCGGTGGCATGGGCAACACCGTCGCGCATTTCAAAACCCACAGGGGTTTGCATCCACGAATTTAATACTAAAATCCAGAAAGCCGACATGGTAGTGCCCACTGCAACCAGCAAGGTTGCCAGGGTGTGTAGCCAGCGTGGTACTTTGTTAAAGCCAAACAGCATAATACCCAGCATGGTCGCTTCTAAGAAAAAAGCGGTTAAAATTTCATACGCCAGTAACGGGCCGGCAATATTACCTACGGTTTCCATAAAGCCGGGCCAATTGGTACCAAACTGGAATGACATCGTGATGCCGCTCACCACGCCAAGTGCGAAGGTTAGCGCAAATACCTTTACCCAAAAACGATAAGCGCGCATCCACACGGGATGCTGTGATAGATCAAAACGGATTTTGAAGTACACCAATAGCCATCCTAAGGCAATGGTAATGGTGGGGAACAAGATATGAAAACTAATATTAGCAGCAAACTGGATGCGCGAGAGTATTAGCGTATCTAACATGGCAACCTCACTACAACAATGTTAATGTCAAATTAAAAAACGGGTCATGCCTGTTTGGGTTACGCCTGTTTTGGCGGCGTTTTCTTGCCCAATACTTTGTCGGTAAAATCCAACACTTTGCCTACCCCAGAGCCAAGCTTCATTAGGGTATTCAGTTTTTCAGGTGATAATGATTGTAAGCTCTGTGTCCACTCGGTTATGTTTTCGAGTAAATCGTGAATTTCAGCAATGCGTTTTTGCGCATAAACCTCATCGGGGTTAGCGGCTTCGTCCATCATAATGTCGCGTAGTAGGCTTAGTGTCGGATCCATCTCACGCTTCCGCCGCTCTTCAAAAACGCGGTTGGCCATATCCCAGATACTGCCGCGATTATGATAAAACTCGCGGCGCTCACCAGGCTTATGGCTCACTTGCACTAGCTGCCAGCTACCGAGTTCTTTTAATCCCATGCTGACATTGCCACGAGAGATACCTAATAAATCTCCAATCTCATTGGCACATAGCGGTGCTTCGCTGATCACTAATAACGCGTAGATTTGGCCAACCGTGCGGTTAAATCCCCAACGGCTGCCCATCTCACCAAAGTGATAAACAAAAGATTCGATCATCGGCGTCATGTGCATCAGTTTTTTCCTTTTATGAACTTTCAGAACTTTCTGAAAGAATAATACGCGTAATGACTGTGCCAGATCAATGTTTATTGGTATTTATTGTGCGTTATTGCCCTTGTCCTAAGGCAAACCCGATTTCACCGTTAAAGGTGCACAGGTTTTCGGTTTTAATCACATCAATGCCGCAATCGGTTAGCTTCACCAGTAACTGCATAATATCTTTGTGGCTAACACTCTGTTGCTCGGGATGGGTAAAGCGACAACGCCAATGATCGGTACAAAAGGTCTCAGGAAAGCCCTCTGGCCAGACTTTAACGCCGCGATTTGTGATCATTTCTAATACTAATGCCGGCGTACTAAGGGCGGTTAGACGGCTCGCCAGTTGTTGTGGGCTTAAATAATGTTGATGAATAAAAATATCTACCCCAACCATTTTTTTCACCAGTGGCGTGATATTACGTATGGCATCTGCTCTTGGCGCTTGGTAGGCCACGTTGGGTGCAGGATTGTGATACAGGACGGGCGTAAAGGTTTTTGGCGTTTGCCCTAAGCGCGCGATGACTGCTTCCGCGAACGCAGCAGTGCCCACGATTTGTTGGCTTTGGCTACCTTGCAAGTCGCTGGTATGAATACCTTCTTCAATCGTGGTTAACCACGCATTGTGGATCTGTGTGGCAATATCGGCTTGGCGCAGATGGATCAACATCATCACCGCACTGAGTATCATGCCACTGGGATTGGCTATGCCTTGCTCTGCAATATCAGGGGCACTGCCATGAATGGCTTCAAACATGGCAACATGATCGCCAATATTAGCGCTACCCGCTAATCCCACACTGCCGGTCATTTCAGCCGCAATATCACTAATAATATCGCCGTATAAATTCAAGGTGACAATAACATCAAACTGCGCTGGGCGAGTCGCCAGTTTGGCACTACCAATATCAATAATAAACCGCTCGGTTTTTATATCAGGATAATCCGGAGCGATTTCTTGAAATACTTTGTAAAACAACCCATCAGTCATTTTCATGATGTTGTCTTTTACCATACAGGTGACTTTTTGGCGACCATGGCTGCGCGCATACTCAAAGGCGTAGCGAATAATCTTTTCGCAGCCTGGGCGGGTGATCAGTTTTAAACACTGATATACCTCATCGGTTTGGCGATGCTCAATACCTGCATATAAATCTTCTTCATTTTCTCGAATAATGACCACATCCATACTGGGGTGTAGGGTGCTGACAAAAGGCGCATAGCTAATGCACGGACGTACATTGGCATACAGCCCTAACGATTTACGAATGGTGACATTTAAGCTTTTATACCCACTGCCCGAAGGGGTCGTAATAGGGCCTTTTAAAAATACTTTGTTACGTCTTAAGGTGTCCCATGCAGCAGGATGAATACCCGAGCTATGGCCCGCTAAATAAACACGTTCGCCAATATCAATAAATTCAGGCGTAATACGGGCGCCGGCGGCAGCTAAAATACTTAAGGTGGCTTGGGTAATTTCTGGGCCAATACCATCACCTAAGGCCACGGTAATGGTGATATTCTCAGCGGTCTCTGATTGTGAAGCAGATGATTGCGTTGTATGTGTTTGCATGCTGCGTACCCCTTGCTAGTTAAGTGGCGCAACTTTAGCGGAAAAATTATATTGATTATAATATTTAGTTTTAATCAAACCTATAGCTTATAATCTATGAATTGGCGTTCAACAATAAGGTTTTTCCTGCACTATGCCTGCCACAACGTTAGCGCGTTTTCAGCGTATTACCCCACAGCAATTGCGTGCTTTTGAAGCGACTGCGCGTTTATTATCGGTAACGGCAGCGGCAAAGTCGCTTTATGTCAGTCAGCCTACGGTTTCAGTGCAATTACGCGAATTAGCCGAGACCATTGGCGAGCCGCTATTTGAACCTACTGGCCGTAAAATTCGGCTGACCCAAGCCGGTGAGGTGTTGTATAAAACGGTGCGTGAATTAGCCGGATGCTGGCAACGTTTTGAAGCCAATTTAGCCGCGATTAATGGCTTAGAATCGGGGCGATTGCGTATCGCAGCAGTCACCACGGCCGAGTATTTTGTGCCCGATTTACTGGGGCCTTTTGTCACGGCACACCCGGGTATTGAAATTGAATTAGCCATTGAAAACCGCGATCGCATTGTGCAACGCTTGCAACAAGGCATGGACGATCTTACGGTGATGATGATGCCACCGAATGATCCGGCATTGGAGCGTATGGTCTTTCAACAAAATCCGCTTATTGTGATTGCCGCACAGGCACATCCACAACAAGGTAAAGCCATTACGCTGGCGGATTTAGCCAACGAACGTTGGTTAATGCGCGAAGCGGGCAGTGGTACCCGAATGGCGGTGGAAGAACATTTTCAACGGCTGCAGTTTACACCTAACGTGGTGATGAGTTTGGGCAGTAATGAGGCCATAAAGCATGCGGTAGCAGCGGGGTTAGGCATAGGAGTGCTCTCAGAAGTTGCGGTTTGCCCACCGCCATTACATCTTGAGCCGCATAGTACTCAGCATAGTACTGAGCATAGTACTCAACAGAGCACTACAGCACCGAGAGCACCGGGCATTGCAGTGTTAACGGTTGAGCATTTTCCGTGTGTGCGCCAGTGGTCAGCGGTATGGCATAAAACCAATCCGCTAAGTGTGGCAGCAAGAACCTTTATTGCTTATCTACAAAACCGTTAATCTTGTTATAATATTTATAGGAACATGGATACGAACATGAATACTACTGCTGCCTTACTTACCAAGCATGAAAAATACGCTCTTATTGCGCCGGCGTTAGCGCAAGCGGGTATTGCTTTGGTTGTAACGGATCAGTTCGATACCGACACCTTGGGAACGTTTGCCGGTGAAATCCCTCGTCAGCTTAGCCCATTGGACTGTGCCCGAGAAAAAGCGCGGCTGGCACTATCGCTAACGGGGCTACCAATCGGTATTGGCAGTGAGGGAACCTTTGGTGGCGGGCCTTTGCCGGGCATGATGAATTGGGACACCGAATTATTGGTTTTGTTAGATCATACTACAGGTCAAGAAATTGTGGCTCAGGCTGCAGGGCCTATTGCATTATCGGCGTTGGAAAGTGCCGATCTGGCGGCGATTGAGGCACATATCTTACGTCATGATCCAGCGCAAGGTTGGATGCTACGCATAGGGGAGACCGTACAAAAAGGCTTAATAGGGTTTTCTGCTATTACGAAGCGCTTAACCGCTGCGGGCTGTGTCACCGCGACAACACAATTAACTGAACCCGTCTTGTTGCAACCTGATTATCGAGCGCACTTATGCCCCGCGCGGCAACACTATATTCGACAGGCGGCGGAGCAACTCGCTGCACGTTATGTCGCGCAATGTCCTCAGTGTCAAACGCCTAATTTTTGGCGTGGCCAAGCGGTGGCGGGATTGCCCTGTGAAACGTGCGCTTATCCCACATCAGCGGTACACTATTATCATAAATGTTGCCAGCAATGCGGCTACACCGAACAAGAACCGGCAGCCACGGCCACCGCCTCAGCTGCCCATTGCCCGTTATGCAATCCATAAGCAGGGTCTCAAGGAGTCTGTGTTGATTAACACCTTAAGGCTAGATGCTGCAATAGCAGCCGATGTTGCCACCGCCGCCGATTTGTTACTACAAGGCCATTTAGTCGCTGTACCCACCGAAACGGTCTATGGTTTAGCCGCCGATGCCACAAATCCCACGGCGGTAAGCCGCATTTTCGTGGCTAAAGGGCGCCCAGCGGATCATCCACTGATTGTGCATATTGAAGATGCCAGTGTACTCAGCAACTGGGCCAAAGCGATACCGCCCGCAGCTTACACACTGGCCGAGGCATTTTGGCCTGGACCACTCACCTTGTTGTTACCTAAAGCGGATCATGTTAGTCCTGTGGTTACCGGTGGTTTAGACAGCATTGGCTTACGCGTGCCAGCGCATCCAGTATTACTGCAGGTATTACGGCAACAGCATTTAGCCGTAGCCGCGCCTTCGGCAAATCGGTATAAAAAACTGAGCCCAACCAGCGCTACGCAAGTGTTACATGGGTTAGACGGTCGCATTGAAGCGGTATTAGATGGCGGCGATTGCCAATTTGGTTTGGAATCAACTATTGTGAGCTTGGTGAGCGATAAAATAGAAATTTTACGTGCTGGCCCGATTAGCCAAGCGGATTTAGAGGCCGTGTTAGGGCTGCCCGTGCACCATCCTAAAGCGCATCAGATTAAAGTGGCAGGTAATGTTAAAGCGCATTATCAGCCTAATACCCCGTTTCGTTGTTTAGCCTATCCCGACCTGATAGCAGAGGTTGGCCACAGCTCCGCCAAGATTGCGGTGTTACATCAACAGGCGTTACCTGCAACACTACAACCGTTTTATTCCAAAGTCATGCCAACGGATCCTGTGGCGTATGGCCAAGCTTTATACCGTGAATTGTTTGCCGCCGATCAGGCGGGCGCCGCACAGATCTTGTTAGAAATGCCGCCACAAACAGCCGAGTGGGCTGCTATTCAAGAGCGGTTAGCTCGGGCTGTGCATGAGCCGGTACTGAGCGCGTAGATCAGGTCACTTTCGGTAAATCGCCCCAATGTGTTGTGTATTGGGGCGATAACATACCGCGCTTCATTGACCACGTTTGTTGCATGCCTTGGCTCGCAAACCATACTTTACCTTTGCCCGAGCGATTTAACTGATCAATAACCGACATCAAATTATCAGCGCGTGGTAGCGCGGGTGCGTGATCAAATAAACAGGCTTGATACACGCCTTCATCATAAAAATCAGACAGCATAACGCCCGCTTTGGCATAGCGATACCCGTCACACCAAATACGATCTAACAAGGTCTGCGCTAAACTTAAAAAATCACGGGTATCGGCACTCGGTTGCGCAAGGGCTTGGCTAATGTTGTTGGCATAGAAAGGATCGCGCTGTTTATCACTAAACGGGCTAGTGCGTAAAAACACCGACAATTGCTTAGCCTGTTGCCTTTCTTTACGCAGTTTTTGGCAGGCGCGCGCGACATACTCGCTAATGGCTTCTTGCATTTGTTGTTTACAGGTAATGCGTTCACCAAAAGAGCGCGAGCTAACAATTTCTTTTTTGGGTGGCGCCACGTGTTCAAGTGCCAAGCACGATTCGCCATTTAACTCTTGCACAATACGCGAGACAACCACTGAAAACTGCTGGCGAATAAATGCCGGATTGGCATCGGCTAAATCCAGTGCGGTTTCAATACCCAACTTAATCAGCTTAACGCTGAGTTTGCTGCCAATGCCCCATACCTCGCTAACCGGTAATAAGGCTAGGAGTTTTCGCTGACGTTCTCGGCAAGATAAATCCACCACGCCTGCGGTTTTTTGCCATTTTTTGGCCGCATGGTTAGCCAGTTTGGCCAGTGTTTTTGAGGGGGCAATACCCACGCAAACGCTGATCCCTTGCCATTGCTGAATGGTTTGACGAATATGCTGGCCATAGGCATTAAGATCCTGAGTCGCGCCTAGCCCACTTAAGTCCAGAAAGGCTTCGTCAATCGAATACACTTCTACCGCGGGTGCTAATTGTTCTAGTGTGGTCATTACTCGTGCCGACATATCAGCGTATAACGCATAGTTCGACGAAAACGCTAATACCTTGCCTTGCTCTAACTGCTCACGAATTTGAAACGCGGGCACGCCCATTTTTATGCCTAGCGTTTTGGCTTCTTTCGAGCGCGCCACCACGCATCCGTCATTGTTCGATAGCACCACCACAGGCTTATGCTTTAGATCGGGCCGAAATAATTTTTCGCAGCTGGCATAAAAATTATTACAATCGACCAAGGCAAAACAACGTGCTTTACTCATGGTCGCGGAATATTCCGTATCACACTGGTAACTACCCCAAATACCTCAAACTCGTCGGTGTCGCGGATCGGCAATACGGGATAATCGGGATTATGTGGGCACAATTGCAACTGTGGCTTTAGGTGTAACTCCTTTACCGTAAATTCCTGATTAATGAATGCCACCACAATATCGCCATGCCGAGCATGCAGGGCGCGATCTACCACTAAGATATCTTCATGATAAATACCGGCGTTTTTCATTGAGTCACCACTGACTTTTACAAAAAAGGTTGCCGTGGGATGCCGAATACATAGCTCGTTTAAATCCAGTGTGCGTTCCACATAATCTTGTGCGGGCGAAGGAAATCCCGCCGAAATGTGATGGCTAAATAAGGGTAAAGCGATGCTCTTACCCAACGCTGCTTGGCCAAGTAATGATGCCGTCATGATTCACCTCCTTTAACTGTATTTATATACAGTATAAGATCGAAATGCGATCAAGGGTAGTGCTTACGGTAATTATTCCGGGGCAAAGGGCAACGAGAGTGCGCAAGACGTTGCGGTAGGCGCTGCACTGGCTTGGGCCGTGGTAATACGCTGCTGGCTACTTAATAAGGTGCTATTGTCGGGTGCCAGTTGTAAAGCACGTTGCAATAGTGCGCTGGCACTTTGATGACACGCTAATTGGCTAAGTAACACCGCATAGTTATTTAAATAGGCAATCTCGTGCTGAGCGACATCCCAGCCCTGCGCAAACCAGTGCGCAGCGAGCAAAGGCTCAGTGGTAAGGTAATGATTGGCGAGTAAAAAATACGGTAACCAATAATCGGGCCACTGTTGGGTTGCCGTTGTTAACGCGGCAATCCCCGCCGTAATTTGTTGGGTATTTAGGAGATCTTGACAGGCTTTAGTATACAGAAAAGGTTCTAAATGCTTGCTGGCTTGACTACTAGGGAGCATGGCGAGCATCCAATAATTGCCACGTTGCCAGGTGCGCTCAAAGGTGGCGATATTCAAACGATGTTCAGGCGTCACCCCCGTATGTAAAATCACTTCTTGTGTGACCAAATCATAGCCAATAACAACCGCATAATGCCATTGTGGCAGCCAGCTAATCGAATTATTTTGCAGCACAATGATCGGGATATCTTCGGCAATCAAGCTTAATAGCTGCGATAGCGTGCCACGTTGCTCATAAGCCACTAAGCCTAATTGCCTAGTTGCAGCAGCCATTTCGATCTGTAAGGTGCCTTGCAAGCCAGGTGTAAAGGTATTCGGGGCAATAATGTCGGGTGTAGTATTTAGGCCATAAAAATTGGCCACTTCGGCTAGGGTGGTTGGCCCACAAAAAAAATCTTGTTGTGGATAAAAAGGTACCTGCGCAATCTGATGTTGTTTGGCAATGGCGGGCGGGTTAGTAAATAGTTGCTGCGTTTGCGGAGGCGTTTGGCAGGCACTTAGTAGCAGCAGTAAGCATAAAATAAGCAAACGCGCGGCGACGCGCGTTTGCTGAAAGCGGGGGTACACAGAGTTCAATTAAATCTTCAATTAAGCGTACAATTAAAAGTACAACTACGCGTACAATTAAATGGGGCGGATAAACGGATAAACGTCAGTAATACCCATTAAATCCAGCACGGCAACCACTACCAGCACCGTCAGAATAGTGCCAACAACACCCCCTGCAGGCATCTCATTGAGTTGGGTGTTTAATGCAGTTAATTCCGCTGCCGTCATATTGGCGATCCGATTTTTGGCATCGGCCGGGTTTACACCAAGTTCAATCAGCTTACGTTGAACCTGAGTGTCGTCTACAAACGACAATACCTGTTGTTTATTATAGTGATGCTGTTGCTCGGCAATCACGTGATCAGATGCAAATACACTGGCATTGGCCTGGCTTATGCCACAAAGCAGCATAGCACTTAATACACTGGCTTTTAATACGGTATTTATCATGAAGGTATCCTTGTTATGTTAGGCGGCGTAATTGGCGTTAGCTAATTACACCTTGCTAAGTCGTCAGTCGTCAGCTTTTTAAAACTTATCAGCGTTTTCACAGCGTTAGCCGTTTCAGAGTAGTGCAATAATGCTAAGGTTGCAACAACAGGTTCGAGAATAAGGTATTCGCTAGCAGAATCACTACGTTAACCTCGCAAAGCTAAAATCACCGTATTAGTTAAGCGCCTTAGCACAATTAATTACCATACCTTGTTCTTGTAATGCTAATCCTAAGCGCCCTAACACCGCGCCATCTTGCTTAGGTTGGCAGAGTAAATGGGCGGTAAAAGAGAGTTTCTGTGTCGGAATTAATCCCAGCTGTGCTGCGGTAAATTGCCCATGGATTAAGGTGTCTGGCGATAACGCACTTAGGTGCTGCGCAAGGCGCTCTAGCCATTGGGTATATGTTGCGGCGTCACTGTAGCCAGGAAAGGCAAGCTGCGGTTGGGCTTTTAGGTATTGCGCCCAATAAAATTCCACAAAAGGGATCGCGGGCTTAGGTTTTTGCCATACCCCGCCGCGTAAAAAGAACATCGCCGCCCGAAATGGATCATTAGCTAAGTGTTTTCGACCCAGTTGAGTAGGTAATGCCTGATAACTGATCGCTTGACCCTGTTCATCAAATAGCCAAGTATGGGCATTGGCTTGCATGTGTTGCCAAAACTCAGCGAGAGAAATATCGTGATAAACCTGTTGTAGCCTTACGGTAACGAGTAACTCCGAGCCGCCTTCTGGCATATCCATAAAGGTAGAAAACGTGTGATGGCCATCGATTAGGTATAATTGCTGATCAGGGCCTAATACGACTGGGTTAATCTTGGTGGCATAAGCAGGTTGCGGGCGTGCATGTTCACATTGATAACTGTGCTCCTGCTTTGGCTGCGACTGTGCTGAAAACGCCCGTAATTTGCCTCGACCTGCGCTGGCGCATAACTCGGTAAACAAGGCGTCTTTATCTATTCGATAGCGTGCTAAATTGGCGGCAATTTGATCATGTGCTACTGCGGGCTGCGTTGGTCTTAACGTGTGAAGAGGAACGTGGATAATCTCGCCCGATTGCCATACTGCGGGCTGACTGCAGCCCAGTAAACCAAGTAATAAATAACTCAAAAAGCCCATTGTGCCGAACCGCTTTAGCCAGAGTCCAGAAAGAAGGTGGAGAAATTTTTTATCTGTAGGCATGGTGGTTTTCGCCTTTACTGAGTGATTATTCGGATGCAACAATAGCTAATCGAAGATGTTGGCACTGTGCCTGTGCAAGTACAGTTACACCCTAGGACTTTTGTTATCGCCCCGCAATCAGATTATGTACCTAGAGTAGGTGACAAGCCTGGGTTTTTCACTTATCTTCATGTCCAAATAAGTGTTAATGGAAAACAGTATAATGCGATACGGTGCTCTTTTGGCAATAATTGCGGCAATAATTGCAGCTTTTGTCTACGCAGCAAGTGATAAAAGGCAACCCGTCAGTGCCCAAGACTTTGTTAATTTACAACAGGGTGATGTAATACAGCAAGGCTTCCGTCGTGCACATGCCAACGGATTCTGTGTGAGTGGTGAGTTTATCGCCTCGGGTGCTTTGGCGGAATATTCCAGCGCCACCGTGTTTCAAACCGGACGGCATCCGTTTATTGGCCGTTTTTCAGTTGCTGGCAACAACCCAACTGCGCCAGATGTTAAAGCACCGGTACGTAGTTTAGCGTTAACGCTGTTACCCGATAGCGCGGCTCAATGGCGCACTGCGATGAATACGCCCCCGGTGCTGCCCGTTGGTACACCAGAAAAGTTTTATCAGCAACTACAAGCGATTAAAAACAATACGATTGCCGAATTTTTTGCTGCACATCCTGAAAGTGCCGCCTTCTTACAATGGCGAGCCAGTTATCAACCCACGCAAAGTTATGCGACCGAGCAATATCATAGTATTAATGCGTTTTACCTAATTAACAACGCAGGGCAACAGCAAGCTGTACGCTGGGCCGCAGTACCCTCTGCGGCATCAGAGACGCTATCGAGTGATTCTCAACACGATTCCCAACAGGAACCTGCGGTAACCGATTCGTTACAACAAGAGTTATTTACGCGTTTAGCGCAAGGCCCCGTCACCTTTGATTTGGTCTTTACTTTAGCAACGGCTAACGATAATGCCAGTGACGCGACGGTGCTTTGGCCTGCTACTAATCCACAACGCATCGCAGGGCAATTAGTGATTACCGCCGCTAATGAGCAAAAAGGGCATCAATGTGACGCACTTAATTTTGATCCCTTAGTGTTGCCCGCTGGCATACAACCGTCTGAGGATCCTATTTTACGGGCTCGCGCAGCCGCCTATGCCGAGTCGCATCGGCGACGTGCCCGCGAAGTATTACTTGAATCATTAACCGGCAATAATTCAGCAAAAGGAGCGGGCGATGAATAAGCCACAGGTTTACCCTATTGCAATGCGTCTTGTGCATTGGTTAATGGCCGCCTTAATTTTGTCATTATTGTTTGTGGGGTTAAGCATGGTGTCCAGTTTGGGGCCTTGGCAATACACCTTATTACAGTGGCATAAAATTGCGGGTGTGGTAGCGTTATTCGCGGTGTTGTTGCGCGTGGCGCTGCGTTTGTCGTCACGCACCCCAGCGCTTCCCAATGCTATCCCTAAGTGGCAACAAGCCATCGCTAAGCTGACGCATCTGGCGTTTTATGCACTCTTACTGCTTATGCCGCTTTCGGGGTATTTGATGCAAAACGCCGCAGGGCGGCCGTTAAGTGTGTTTGGCGTGTCGTTACCCAGTATTATTGCAACCGATTTAGCCTGGTATGGTGCTTTTAGAGAGCTGCATGCATGGTTAAGTATTGCGCTAATTTTACTGATTATTCTGCATATCTCTGCCGCGCTCTATCATGGCCTGATCCGGCGCGATGGTGTCTTACGCAGTATGATTAAGCACTGAAACCAGTAAGAATAAAGTGTGCAGTAAGTTTAAACAGTAAGAAAAGTAGGGCCATAACATGTTTATCATCCTGACGTTTTGCAGTATAGGTGCGATTTGTTGGTGGTGTTATCGGTTTTATCGTAACCAGAAAATCGAGCAAGATATTGAGCAAGATATGGCGCAGCATGCCCATAAACCGCTTAGTTATACGGCCTTACAAAATGCGTTAGCCGAGGCCGATCAGTGCGGCTTGGGGGCAGAGTTTCGCGATTATGTGCATGGCATTACCAAACATACTGGGCAACCACAGATCAAAGTAGGGCATTTATTGTGGATTTTTGATCAGCTGGAAGCTGGTGAGCGTTTTTCGGCAGATATGGTGATCCCTGAGTTTGGCCTATAGCCGGTATTATCAAGACAGATAACACCGGCGCCACTGTTACTTACAGCGTAAATTGATAATGGTAACGTGCTATGGGTGTTTGTGTGCCGGTTTGATAAGTTTCTACCTCAACACGGCCATCCTTATGTACATGGAACACTCGGTACATCGCAGTATGCTGGCTTTCATCGGGAATTTTGGTGCGTTCTAACGCGGGTATGTGCAAATAATGCACGCCATTTAAGGTTAACGAATGGTTCACGCGTGGCATATCCATGTGTAAATCGCCTGAAATAACGGCGCGCACATTTGGCTGGCTTACCACATCGGTGACAAACCCAGGATGGCTAATCCCTTTTTCAGCATTTTCCTTGTATACACCTTGTTGCGCACCATGCACTACCAGCATAACCGGTTTTGGCGCTAAGCGGCGCACTTCGTTGGTTAACCAAGCTATGCCATCATCGTTAAAATCGCGACTAAAATCAGGTGAGGCCAACACAATAGCCACTTGCGGAAATTCTAACGTATAGCGAATGGCGTCAATGCGGGTTTTATCTGCGTTCCACAGATTGGCAAATTGTAAAAACCGTTCAACCGTGCTGCCATACTCTTCGTTACCCATAATAGGATAAAACGGCAGCGTTAACGCTTGTAAAACCGGTGTGGCTTGCTCGTATTGCAGCAAGGTACCTTTGTGGGCAATGTCCCCTACACCCAGTACAAATTGTAAATTCAGCGCAGGCGTTAATTGGTTAATATCGGCCACGGCTTGTGCCATATGCGGAAACTCTGCCTTGGGTTTTGGTTCGGCGTCGCCTAGCACGGCAAAACTTAACGTGGCGGGAGCTGTTGTGTCAGCATATACCGGCGCGCTGGACACAAATAGCAGCATTGCAATACAAAAAATAAGACGCGTAAAAAATGTCATGATGTTTCCTTGAAACCTGGCATCATAGCCAAGCATAACGGTTAGTAAGAAAGTGCTTTAACGCTGCTGGGCAACATGCCTGTCCAACGTTTAAAAGCACGGCGAAAATTGTGTTCGTCTGAGTAACCCAGCTGTTGTGCCAGTTGGCGATTAGACAGTTCGCCTTGCAGTAACAGTAGACATGCTTTGTCACGGCGAACGTCGTCAACCAGTGCTGCAAAGTGCGTGTTATGCTGTTGTAGTAGGCGTTTTAAGCTACTACTACTAAGCTGCAACAAATTGGCAGCCTGCTCTAAACTTAATGCTGCTGGTAAGGTTTTGGCGATGTATCGTTGTAATAATTCGAGTAGGCCAGGCTGCGCAGGTAATTGCTTGTTAAGCTGAAAACAGGCTAAACGGTATTGTTTAAAACGTTCCGGCTGATACCCTTTAAAAGGCTGTTGCCAGAGAGCAAGCGGTATATATAGCGCATCAAAATCTTCAGAAAACTGAATTTGGCATTGCCACTGGGCCGTAAAATGTTGAGGATGTGTTGGGCTATCTTGTTTTAGTAATATCCGAAGCGCTTTTGTGCATCCTAGTTGGTGCTTAATCAGATTAACAATAAAAGATATAGCCAAGTTCAGCATAAAGGATTGTTGCTGACCAAGGGTAACACTGGGCTTCAGCACGATCATGACAGTGTGCTCAAACTGATGTAACTGTGCAAATAATCCCGGAAACAGATGATGCTTAAAATACTGCAATTGTTGCAAACTTTGTTGTAAATGCTGCGCGACCGACAGGCTTTGACTTAGAGCACAATGGGGATTATTTAGCATACTATTAGCAAGTAAAAAAGGCAGTTCTGGGCTTTGCAGTTGTTCGCAGTGACCAATCAGCGTGAGCCAATCTTTATGTGTGCAACGGGCGCTAGGATGAGTAAGATCTTGCTCAAAAATACCTGTGCCACTTAATAATTTGTGCAAACGACCACCGCGTCGCTGTGCTAATTGCAATAACGCACTGGGGCCATGTTGCAGTAAAAGTGTTTTATCGGTTTGGCTAAACGGTTTGGTGAGCATGACTTATCCCTGAGCCATGTGCATTGTTAAAGGATAACGCGGCGATTTTAGGCTGTTAAGTGCATGTTCTGTCTGTCGTAGCGCCTCCATGGCGCTTAGGGTAGATACATCGCATGCCACAATGTCCAGTGCTAACGTTTCATGCAGGGCAGGCAAATTTGCTAAGTGCTGCTGCACATGCTGGACAAAAATCTCTGCTTGCTGTTGGTTCGTATTTGCGAGCAACATGACAAAACGATCTCCTGCATACCGACATAAAATGTCTGAAGCACGCAGCTGGCTACACAGTTGTTCTGATAAAGCCACTAAATAGGCATCGCCTGCGGCAACGCCATAACGGCGATTAAACGCGGCAAATTGCTGAATATTAAGCATCGCTAAACATAGAGGTTGCTGCTTTGCTTGATGCAGTTCAAGATCTCGCATCAGTACAGCATATAAATATTCCAAACCATATACTTGGGTTAATGGATCCAGTAATCGATGATCACGTAAAAAACGTTCACGCCCCTGCAACTGCCGATTAATAATACGTTGTTCACGATGCCAGCCCACTAATCCATAGGTAAGCAGCAACATGCCAATAGGCGCCGGCAACGACTCTAACCAGCTCATGATCCTAATGTGATCGGGATAGCGTACAAACTCGTCAATAAAATCCAGAAAAAACGAGCACACCAATAATAAGCTACCATAGTAAAGCCATTCAGTTACTCGACCTGCTGGGCGACTACTAATAATCAAAGTAAGCCATAAAAGAGCAACTAGTAACACAATCCCTTCACCCAAAATATCGAACCAATCCAGCTTTGATGGCAGCTTGGACACCCCTAAGCTTAACGCCAACATGAGGCCAACACAGAACAGCGGTAGAGGCAGCATGATTTTTAGCAGATGTTGTCGCCACATGGTGTTTTGAATTCCAAATCGGATTGGCACGGTTGTCGTGACCAAGTTCATATCGAGCAATTACACCATGAGTGTGTAAAGGCAGTATGACAAAACGATGACAATTAATTCGGTATCGTAACAATCACAGAGCTATCTAGACCCGGGTCATTTCAGCTCAGGCGATCATGGCAGTGTCGTTTTTTTGTCATATTTACCCCGCAAAGTAGCTAACTTAATTCATTACTAACATACTACTTGATAGGGCTTATTCGCTTATGACTGCTTTATTCCGACCCACTTTTACGCAAAACGCTGTAGCTGCAGCCATTGCTATGGCCTGCTTTGCCCCTGTTACGGTATTGGCGCAAGGCGTTGATGTACCTTTACGCGTTGCGGTTACGGCCATTGATAGCCAAGGTATTCGCGGCCAGCTCAGCGACGATCGTAATGTGTTATTGCAAGGGGCACAGATACGCGTTGTTGGCAGTAACCGGGAAACGGCAACCGATCGTCAAGGGCGTTTTCGGTTTGACAATTTAGCCGCAGGCACCTATCAATTAGAAATCCGCTACTTAGGCTATGCAGCAAAAACGGTTGATGTTGTTGTCAGTGACGAGCAAGGCGCCGAACTTAATTTACGTTTTGCGAGTAATGATGTTGAAGTGCTGCATATTGTAGGCAGTCGCGATGCGCAATCGCGTGCCCTGAATATTCAACGCGCCTCTGATAATGTGAAATCGGTTGTGTCATCAGATTATCTAGGGCGCTTCCCAGATGATAACGTAGCTGAAGCTATGCAGCGTCTGGTCGGCGCCTCAATTCAGCGCGATCAAGGCGAAGGTAAGTATGTGAACGTGCGTGGTGCGCCGTTAGAATTTACTAACGTTACGATTGATGGCGTTAATGTACCCTCACCCGACAGCGGCACGCGCGCGGTTGATTTAGACACCATCCCTTCAGATATCATCTCCATTTTAGAATTAACCAAAGCCATCACACCTGAGATGGATGCCGATGCCATTGCCGGTAACATTAACATTATTACGCAAGGTGCACTTGATGCTAAAGGCCGTATCTTACGTGGTAAGATTTCGGGTGGTAAAAATGAAAAAGGCAGCGGAGACGCTTATAAGACGAGCCTTACCTTTGGTAATAAATTTGGTGGCAATGACAACGCGGGTTTCATTTTTTCAGCTCAGCATAGTGAAACCAATCGGGTTACCGATAATGTAGAACACGGTTGGATGGAACTCGATAATGGTAATTTTGTACCAGAATTTACCGAGTTTAAAGATTATGAATTAAAGCGTATTCGCACAGGGTTAAGTGGCCGTGTAGACGTTAGAATAGACGATAATAAACATCTGTATTTTTCGCACAATTACTCGCGGTTTGAAGATAACGAATACCGAGATACGTTAGTTATTGAGTGGGAACGCTACACCCCAGAGTCTACTCAACAACAGGGCACTGCTGGCCGTGCCACGTTTGAGAAAGAATTACGTCATCGTACCTTTGTAAATACCATTAATACCACGGTGTTGGGTGGTCGGATGGTAATGGATACCTATACCGCGGATTTCCAAGCGTCGTATGCATCAGCCAAACAGGCCTATCCAAACCGTGATTATTTGTTATATCGCGAACGTAGCCGCCCCCGTGTCGCATACGATTTTAGTAATCCCGATTTGCCTACTTACCAAATTCTCAATGCGACGGGCGGTGTGGTAAGAACCGATTTTAATTTTGCGCCATCAGAAATGAACTGGCGTCGTTATGAGCGCCGCACCGGCGGTGCCGACGAAACAGAACAAGCCTATGCTTTTAATATTACTCGCCCAGGGCAGTGGGGTAATGCGTATTCTGAACTAAAGTTTGGTGCTAAAGCCCGCTTAAAAGACAAATCTAATGATGAAAATCGCTTACGTAACAGTGTAGGTACTAATGCACCAAGTTATGCCGATGTGATTATTGATAAGCAGTCTTTACCCTTTGACGGTTTTTACAATAATGGCCCGAAATTACAGCGCGACTTTGTTAATGCTTACCGCGCCATTTTTGAAAATGCTGACTTTTTAGATCGTGGCGCGCCTTCGATTACCGCAGATTACAAAGCGGGAGAAGATATTTTATCGGCCTATGTGCAAAATAAATTGGAATGGGATAGCACCACCGTGTTATTTGGTGCGCGGATAGAGCAAACAAAAAATAGCGGCGAAGCCTTCGAGTACGATTTAGATACTGACTCGGCCAGCTTAGTAGACGCGAGCAAACGTTACACAAACCTCTTTCCAAGCGTTCATGTCCGCCAAGAACTGGATAATGGCGTTATTATTAAAGCTGCATACAGTACGGGATTAAGACGGCCTAACTTTGTTGATTTAGTACCATACTTTATTATCGAAGATCGGGAATCGGGCCGTGGTACGGTAGATATTGGTAATATCGATCTGAAGCCTACGTATGCCCATAACCTCGATTTAACCAGCGAGTTTTATATTGCGCCAGTCGGCTTGGTATCGGCAGGGGTGTTTTACAAGAAGTTATCCGATCCAATTTTTAAAGCCCGCAGTGAGTTAAGCGGTGGCGAGTTTGATGGTTTTAGAATGGTGCGGCCAGAAAACGGCAATAGCGGCTATTTATATGGTGCAGAGCTTAACTGGCAGCAATCGTTAAACTTCTTACCTGGCGCGTGGAGTGGTTTAGGCTTTATTGCTAACTACACCCATACCAAGTCAGAAGCTGATTTACCCTTTGGTATTGGTAAAACGGAATTAAATGGTACCAGTCGTCATACCGTTAACTTAGCACTGCAATACGATATAGCTAAATTTAGCACGCAGTTAGCCTATAACTATCGTTCTGAGTATATCGATGCCTTTGATACCGCGAACCCAGATTTAAACCTGTATTGGGATGGTCGCGGCACGTTAGATTACACGGCAAGTTACAAACTAACGAAAGACTTGTCGGTGTTTTTAGAAGCCACCAACTTAACCGATAGCAAAGCCATTCGTTATCAGGGCGATCGTAATCGGGTGTATGAACATGAGCAGTTTGGTCGTGCTTGGCAAGTAGGGATAAGCGGTAAGTTTTAACCACGTTTTATCCAAAGGGTGTTGACTGACAACACAAGCGATTATGGCTAAAACGACAAGGCCGGAACACTGTTCCGGCCTTTATACTATAAAGGATAAGGAAGTGTGATGAAACGTTATTCTAAAAGTGCGCGGTCTATCGCGGTGCTCAGTAGTTTTGTGTTACTACAGGCTTGCCAACCGGCAACAGAACCCGCTGCAACAGAGACTGTTCAGCATCAAACCGCGGTATCCGCAGTGCAAGCTTTGCCCAATACAGCACTCACCGAGCCAGTGTCGACAGCGCTTTATTTACTCACCAGCAAAACACCGTACCAGCCTTTACAAGATTGGCAGCAATACAGCTTGCCACCCGAGGGCTTTAACCTGGTTAGCGTAGAGCATGTTGCCCGGCATGGTGCACGTTATCTGTCCAGCCGAGGTGATGATGATCTTATGTTACAGTTATTGCAGCTAGCTAATCATGAGCAAGCACTCACGCCGTTAGGGCAGGCACTAATGCAGCTGATCGAACGCCTGCATCAGGCGCATTTACCTAATCATTTAACGACGAATTATGGCGCTATTTCAGGTTTGGGCAAACAAGAGCAGCAGGGACTGGCTGCACGCCTTATTGCCCGCCATCCTCAGTTATTCAGTTACGCGGTGCAGCAGCAACAGCGTATCGCCGTGTTACATTCGGGGCGTGAACGTGCTGATCAAAGCGGAGAGGCTTTTATAGCCGGCCTAATCGCCCTCAAACCTGATATAAGTCCATTAGTCGATACAGCAAAAGCCGATGAAGCCACATTGTATTTTTATAAAGCCGAGGGCAGTGAAGCCTTTGAGCGGTATCGTGAAAGTGATCCACGTCTACTAGCAGTGATGCAGCAGTTAGAAAACCAGCCTCGCGTAAAAGAAGCGGCCGAGGCGATGTTAGCACGGTTTTTTTCGCCCGTATTTATGGCGAAGTTAACACAAGGCGATATTGCGTTAACGCTGCCAGATGATGATGATGCCATTCGCAATCCAGTGGATGCCGCTAATGTGTTATATAGCCTGTACAGTATTGCCAGTAATTTAGCGGTAGAGGGTGAGTTTGATTTTAGTCCCTTCTTACTGGCAGAGCATCTGTTGCCGCTGGCAGAATTAGATGATGCTGACTCCTTTTATGGGCGGGGCCCCGGGTTTGTGGGGGAGGATATTACCTACAAGCTGGCTGGACGTTTAGTTCAAGATATGTTGGACAAAGCAGAAAATCCTAACGGGTATGTCGCTACATTCCGCTTTACGCACGCTCAAGTGTTAATGCCGTTAGCAGCTTATTTGGGCATTGCCGGAGGGAGCGAGTCGTTACCCGAGAATGTGGTATACAGTTATCAAAACAGCGCGTGGCGCAGTGGCAAAGTATCGCCTATGTCGGCCAACGTGCAATGGGACGTGTATCGCAACGCCGATAATCTTACGTTAATCCGTATGTTGCATCATGAGCAAGAAACGCGCTTAAAAGCTGATTGCCAAGCTTATACTGGTACGCAGTACTTTTACAGCACGGCAGAGTTAAAGCGTTGTTTGCTAAAGTAAGGCTTAAGTAGATTAACACGTGACAACTTCATAAAACTGCCACTGAATTGTCATGTTAGGTTCATCTAGCCTCATTAACATGAGTAACAGAAGTAGTGTTCATGTGCTGCTCCTTCCTGGATACTAACCCTTGTGGTTTTAGGTTGGGGGATTTTCCCCCAACAATTTTTTCTCTTCTTACTTTCCTAAACAAACGATTACTTAAGACGCTCGCTCGTTTTGTTGAGTAAGCTCTTGCAGTATATGATGAATTTCGTCGTCCTCTAGCAGTACCTCTTGTAAATGCGACGCAATAACCTGCTCGTCACTGCCAGTCTCTTTCATCTTAAGGGCGAAATTTCTATGTACAGATAATACAAACGGGGAGGTCATGTGGCACCTAAACGTATCAATTATGGGATGCTTAATTTGTGCAAAAAATAGACTGCAGTCAAGCCCTGATAAGAGATTTTATTGTTTTTAATTAATCATCATAAAAAGCTTATTTAAAAATAATGATTTAGCCAGAAATATAATTGATCACATGTCTATTTCTGACACGGCAGGAATAGGTATGAGAAAGCGTCTGGGATTTAATAGTTAAACTTTCCTGAAATGCACACTTGGAACGTTAGCGAAATCAGGATTTTGCATTGTGGAAAAAATCCTGATTTGCAAAATGCAAAAGAAAATACCTCACCGCCAGTTATATGCTGCAGGCATTAATTTAATTGTTATAAATCAAAAATATATATTGTTTTTCACTGCTGGCATTGTGTATGCATTACTACTATTGAGTTTATCGTAACTGACTTATAAAACGTTGAGGTGGCTTATGAAAACGAACAAATTAGTGTTAATTACCAGTGCAGTTTTTGCAGTAGTGACGTCTGCAGCTTCTGCAGGCGAGCTACGTGGTGATGTAGATGTGTTACTGGAGATAGGTCAAGGCTGCGCAATAAACGGTGTTGTCGCTGCAGGAGTGAATAAGTTTGGTACTGTTGATTTTGGTGAGCAAAGCAATTTAACCCTGTTTGTTGATGCTGAATCGACAAGATCAGGCGGTGCAGGGGGATTGGAACTTACCTGTAATACCAATTTGGCTTATGCCGTGTCATTAGATGATGGTGTTAATGCTCAAGCAGGTCAGCGTCGCGTTACACGTGGCGGTTTGGATTTTGTGCAATACGAACTGTATCAGGACGCTGCACGCTCAGTACGTTGGGGACAAGGCCCGCAGGCTAGGGCATTGACAGGGACTGGCGCAGCGCAACCTTTAACAATATATGGTCGAGTATTAGCTGGGCAGTCTACGCCAGCCGCAGGTAATTATATCGATACCGTGCGTATGACCATTTCATGGTGATGTCATGGTACCTGAGTTAAAGCACTGCTCAAGTACCTCTCTTCATCGATCTGAGGAGAAATGTCATGCATCGGAAAGGTATATTCGTTCTGTTAAGTGTGCTGCCAGCTTTTTTGTATGGGGAGCAGGCGCAAGACGTAAGCGAAATCAGTATCCACATAGCACAGGGTTGTGCATTGGATAATGGTAGCGGTGGTAATACTTTTGGCACAGTTAATTTTGGCGAGCACAGCAGTCTGCTAAATGGCGTTGATGTCATATCTACGCCCGGTAATGGGTCTATAGGATTGCGATGCTCCCCCAATCTTAGTTTTAGAGTTGAGCTGGGTAATGGCCAAAATGGCACTGGCGGCAACAGGCAGCTTTTAAATCCACTAACTAATGAGTTAATACCTTACCAGCTATTCCAAGATGCAGCTAGAAGCCTAGTTTGGGATAGTGCAAATGCGGTTACAGGCACCGCTAACGGACAGCAACAATGGTTGCCTATTTATGGGGCAATATCTCCACAGACATTGACGCCTTCTGCAGGGCAATATCGGGACAACATTGAAGTACTGTTAGTTTTTTAAGGAGAAACATCATGAAGGTTTTGCACATTTTTTTTATTAGCTTGGTGGCCCTGATGTTTAGCGTTAGCCATGCTGCAGAGCTTCTAATTTCTCCTGTCAATATTGATATTCCGCCGGGTGAAAAGTCGGCACTGCTAATGCTTCAAAATAACAGCAATAAGGCGATTAAAATTCAGGTGCGCGTGAGGCCCTGGGATTGGGATGAAGAAGTCAATCAGCCCAGAAACATTGTGGTAAGTCCGTCATCCTTAAATATTCAGCCTGGAAAGCAGCAGGTTGTTAGAGTTGTCAATGTTGGGCCCGTTAGCCATCCCGACAGAGAGCAACTTTATCGTGTGATACTAGACGAGATCCCTGACTTAGAGCAGCCTGCTGAAAAAGGCTTAGTGTTAAGAGTGCGATACGCGCTGCCACTCTTCGTTGGCGGCCCTGATTTATCGATCAGTCGGATTGACGATATCGAAAAGTTGACCAAGATTTGGCAGCAGTTATTAAGTTATAAATATGATGCAGTTACTCGACAATTAGTATTTAAAAATCAAGCAACTGGGCATGCCAGGATCTCAAAAGTCAAACTGGTTGATGCTGAAGGAAAAGAGAGCGCGGTATTCGCCGGTTTGCTTGGTTATGTTTTAGCACGCAGTGAAGCGGCGTTTTCAGTACCGGAGTTACCCTTGGCAGAGGGGGTGCAATTGTACGCTGAAGTTAATGGTGTCACGCTAGAGATCCTCGCAGACGGGAGGTAATTATGCGCAAGCTACTCTATTTACTGGTGCTATCTAGTACTGTGCTTAGCGCGCCTCTTTCTGCTGAAACCTTATTCTTAGATGTGTTTTTAAATGGTGTTAAAGTTAAAGAGCTCGTGCAGTTCGAGTATGAACAAACACATTTTTGGAGCGATGAAAATGTCCTGCTCACGACAAGTTTATCTGATTATGCAGCGGCACTAAGCGGTCGCATCGATTATTGTGCGCTTAATTTAATTCAATGCGAATACGATGTTTCTACGCAGCGGTTATACCTAACTGCGGAATTGGCGTTGTTTCCGGCACAACGTATTGTTGGGTTTTCCAAGAGCGGTTTGCAGCCGACTAAATCATTTGGTGCGTTGTTAAACTATGATACTTATTTTCGTAATTTCAGTGGTGGTGTACAAACATTAGACTTACTGCAGCAATGGCGCGGTTTCGGCAACTTTGGCATGATTGAAACGACAGCGAACTACAGCAAATACTTTAGCAGTGAGTCCCAAAGTAGTACTAACCAAGGTTTGGTGCGTTACGACAGTTTTTGGCAATACAATGATGAAGCACATATGCGCTTCTTGCGAATTGGCGACATGGTGAGTGGTTCGAGTAGCTGGGCTCGTCAAGTTAGAATGGCGGGAGTAAAGTTATCACGTCGCTTTGAGTTAGATCCCCAATTTGTACGTTATCCCTATCCCGAATTTGTAGGCAGCGCCGTGCTGCCCTCTGATGTAGAAATTTTTATTAACAGTGCCAGGCTTTTTGCCGGACAGGTTGCTCCCGGGCCTTTTATTTTGGACAGTGAGCCGTCCATAACCGGTCTGGCAACGGCCACAATTATTACTACGGATATTACAGGGCAAGCCGTTAGCCGGGAAGTCGAGTTTTATATTGCCCCTGATTTGTTGCGTAAAGGCGTGTTTGACTATGATGTTAACTTGGGCGTATTAAGACAAAACTTCGGTATTCGCTCTTTTGATTATGCGAGTGATCCCTTAGGGATTGCCGATCTCAGGTACGGCATTTCGGATGCCGTGACCTTGGGGATGCATGCTGAAGTGGGTGCTGATATTTACAATTTGGGTGGAGGAACAGACTTTAACTTCGCCAACGTGGGGGTGATATCACTTGCAGCTGCGTATGGTAAAAATGAGCAAATAGGCGGATGGTTAGGCTTATTCGGTTATCGTTTTCAAACGCGTAGTTGGGGGGTAGCATTTAAATATAAACAGCAGCAGCAAACCTATCAGGACATTGGGACAACACAATGGGTGCCGCAAAATAAACGTGAGATCCAGGTTAATGCCGCTTATTCGTTTAATAATGGCGTTTCTATGGGAGCGGGGTATTTTGTTTTAGAACCTTTTGATGGGCAAAAACGCCAATTACTGTCGGTGTTTTACAGTCAATCCTTTGAAGTTGCTTCGTTGTCAGCCTCATTAAACTGGGACGCGGAGTTATCAGCAACCAGCTTTGGCCTAAACCTGTCGTTTCCTTTGGGGAGTCGTTATCGAGCTAACACCAATACCCAAAGGGATACAACTGGAAAAGTAAATTCGTTAGTTGCTATCAATCAAGCGCGAGTGGGTAATCAGGGGGGGCGTTGGGCAGCTAATGCAGTTATCGGAACCGGTGATTATTCAGTTAGCGGTGGATGGAGAGGTAGCGCAGCAGAATATTCCGGTGGTTTCTATGATCGCGGGGACAGCAAAGGTTATTTTGCCCAAGCCTCTGGTGCGGTAGTGTGGGCTGAGAATACCTTGCTTTTGGGTAATCGTATCGCAGATGCCTTTGCTATTGTTTCCACTGGCGGTTTAGCAAATGTCCCAGTGGTGGTAGAGAATCAATTGGTCGGGGAATCAGATCGTAATGGCTTGTTCCTTGTCACCGGTCTTGCTTCATACAATCCTGTCAATATCAGTATAAATACCAAAGTTTTACCACTCGACACCAATGTTGTCGATGATCGTGTAACGATTATGGCAGCAGCAGGTCATGGCGCTAAAGTTAATTTTGAACTGTATCAAACCTATGCAGCGTTAGTTATTGTGCAGGATAAAAATGGTAGGCCTATACCGGTAGGTAGCATTGCGACAATTAATAACGAAAATACACCTTTTTTTGTGGGGTGGGATGGTGAATTGTACTTAGAGAGGTTGCAAAGCACTAATACAGTCATCTTAAAAAACGGCAAACTGACTTGTGTTATTTCGTTTAACTTTGCTGCTAAACCAAATGATATTCCGGTATTAGGGCCTTTTGTCTGTGATGCAAAGGAGAAATAACATGTCTACCAAATACGTGTTAGTGGCATTAGTCTGTTTAGCATTAATCAGCTTTAAACTGCAGGCCGGTTGTACAGTGGTTGGAAACTCGACCCAAAATTTGGGCAGCTTCTCATCATCGCAGATAGCAACATCAACATTATCAACACGTTTTAGCTCTAATTTTAGCTGTAGTGGTTTTGTCAACTTACTTGACTACAGTCGAATCGATGCCACATTAGTCGCGGCAAACTTTGAACTACAAAATGCCAATGGTGACGCTATTCCTTACACATTGTATACAGATGCGGCCAGAAGTACCCCGTTTGTACTCAATAGTACTAAGGAATTCGGTTCTTTTAATCTTATCGATTTATTAGGGCTATTTGGTGATGATGGTACCATTCCACTCTATTTCGATACTGCTGTCGCCAATGTTTCGGCAGGCACTTACAGCGATACTATTGCCATATTTTGGCGATGGGATTATTGCTCCGGCATCGGTTTATTGGGAATTTGTATTGGCCGTGATAAGGGCAGTGAAACGATAATAATCAATGTACAACTCACTGTTACAGGTAGCTGTAGTATCCAAACAACGGATGTGTCGCTCGGTAGTTTGACTTATCTAGGCAATGTGAGCAGTGCCATTTTGCCCTTAAATATTAATTGTACCAAGCAGTTAAGTTATCAATATTATGTTGATGGTGGCGATAATTTTGCAAACGGTCAGCGCAATATGGTGTTAAATGCCGAGGCCATTCCTTATGTTATCAAGACGACGGATGGTCATACGGCTGTTGGGCCGAGCATGGCGCATAGTATTGCCGGGCTTGGCAGTGGTCAGGTGCAAGGGTTTCAGCTACTCGTGTTAACTATCGCGGAAGACAGATTCCCGATGCCAGGTGTGTATCGCGATCAAGTCAGAGTGATTGTAGAATTCTAAATGACCAAATACGACCAACACGCCCTAGTTTGTTGGTAATGTCAGAACTAACTTAAAACCTTAGTGAGCGATATTAAGCGTTCTACTAGGTGATATGTCAGAGCGTTACCATGCTTTCATTTTGCGATAAATGGTTGAAGCGCTTACGCCAAGATACGCAGCTGCTAAGGGGATATTGCCATCGCAACTGGCAATAGCCGATAAAATGGTATTTTTTTCTACAATCCATAAGGGCACAATATCTCGGTGCGAGTGCACAGGATTTGGGGGATTCTGACTGGTTTGATTAGCGGGCGTATTCTTTAACGTATCGTATTGATGTTTGACAACATTACTCGGTAGCATTGACATTGAAACTACCGCTTCATCATGCATAACTACAATATTTTCAATGGTATTTTGCAACTCACGAATGTTACCAGGCCAATCATAGTTTAAAAAAAACTGCTCAACTTCCGGTGAGAATTGTTGAAACGCTTTACCGTTTTCGACAGATTTTTTCTGTAAGATATGCTTTGCTAACAGAAGTACATCATTGCCACGCTCACGTAGCGGTGGCAGCTTTACCGGTATCACATTCAATCGGTAATATAAATCCTCTCTAAATCTGCCTTCGCCCACCTCAGCAGACGGGTTACGATTAGTGGCACAGATAATACGAACATCGCTTTGTTGCAATTCATTGCTGCCAACTTTGCAAAACGTGCCTGTCTGTAAAAAACGTAATAATTTAGCTTGTAACGATAACGCCATCTCACATATTTCATCTAAGAAAAGTGTGCCGCCATTGGCTACCTCTATTGCGCCTTTGCGTTCTGTAAGTGCACCACTGAACGCCCCTTTTACATGCCCAAAAAACTCTGATTCGAACAGTTCTGCAGGGATAGCCGCACAATTAATAGCAATAAATGGCCCTTGGCTGCGAGCACCAGAATTATGCAACGTTTGCGCACATACCTCTTTGCCTGTGCCACTTTCACCGGTAACAAATACGCTGGCTTTACTTCGTGAAGCGCTATGCAATAACCTGAACACCGTTTGCATTGCTAGGGATTCCCCTACTACATTTTCTTTTGATAAAAGTAGCTTTTCCGTTTTATGGTTAGTCGTTACCTGATCTTCTTTGTTTTGTTTGTTAGCATTAATTACTGATGCAACTAAACGCTCAGCAGTAAAAGGTTTTTCGATAAAATCAAAGCCTCCCAAACGCATGGCTTCAACGGCAATATCAATGGAGCTATCTGATGTAATAATTACGACTTGAGCCGCGGAACTTAGTTTTTTCACAAACTGCAGTACATCAAGTCCACTAATATCAGGAAGTTTGACGTCTTGTACAATAACAGCCGGCATGTGTTGTTGAATTGCGGCTAAAGCAGAGTAACCATCAATAAAATGTTTAGTTGTAAATCCGGCTTTTTCCAATTGTCTGCAATATAAGGCACCACTTGACAGGCTGTCCTCAACCACATAGACAAGGGTATTGTGGTTTACTTTATTCATAATTGTCCTTGCTTGTACCTTGAGATTTGAAATGAAACCGATAAAGCGCTAGCGTTTGCTGGCCAATCGCCATGAGCTCTTTTGCATATTCAAATCGTTGAAGTGGCGTTAGTAACCTAGCTTCATACAGTGCATTAGCCATAAAAGCTAATTTGCTGGCACCGTACAGCGCGGTTGAATTTTTTAGGATATGTAAGGCATCCGTAATTACTGCATTATCTTGCTCAACAGTGGCTATGTTGATTTTATGCAGCAATTGCTGTAACTCTTGAATAAATAAATGCAAAAGCTGGTGCGTGACGTCATCACCTAAATCATCAACTATTGCTTGAGTTACCGTTTGATCAAGCAAAGGGAGGGAAACCGATGCATTACTACTTATCATAGCCTTATCCTTATAGGATATTATTGCGTTGTTATGGCACAAATGCTTAACGGCAGTTGAAAATGTAAAGAGCAAGCAATTTGTACAGTTAGGCTAATTTTTAGGAAGAGTTATCACACAACATATCAATTTAGTTTGCACATTGCGAAGCAAATTGCAAATGCGTGTCAACGTTTATGGCACCCATATTTCAAGATTGTTGTTAAGTGTATTAGGCTTCCCCAATAAATAGCCCTGTACAACATCACAACCCAGTTGGCTTAGGATGTGTAATTGGGTTTCCGTTTCAACGCCTTCAGCAATGATCTGTAAACCTAAACGTTGCGCCATAGCAATAATGGCGCTGCATAATGTAAAGTCATCATTATTATTGTTAATGCCATCAATAAAGCTACGATCAATTTTTAATCCATCAATATTGAATTTTCGCAATAAGCTCAATGACGCGAAACCCGTACCAAAATCGTCTAACCATATTTGGATCCCTTCGCGTTGAAAGGCATTAAAAACATTGGAAATTTTTTGTGGGTTATTAATCAATGCAGTTTCAGTGAGTTCAAGCTTAATAGCTGTAGCGGGTAATGATAAAGTATGCACAAGTGACATAATCAATTCAAAAATGTCGCTATGTAATAATTGGACTGGCGAAATATTTAGCGACAGACATATATCACTAAGCCCCTGATTCATCATGCATTTAAGATCTACTAATGCTTGATGAATTATCCAATGACCTAATTCAAGGATTTGGCCAGATTGCTCGGCACATGGAATAAAATCTGCTGGTGAAATAAGGCCGAATTGCGGTGATTGACAGCGTGCCAAAGATTCAAACCCTATAAGTTTGCCAGTGTTAACTGAGATCAAAGGTTGATAAGCCATACTAAAATGTTTGTGTTTTAACGCGAGATTAATGATTTTAGTAAGGCGATCCCAGTCAGTGTCTTCACCATTTTCACAAAATACAATTTGTTTTGTTGGCATGATGTGTTGCTCCGAAAGCATCAAAAAATATTGATATGCTTTTTAAGAGCATAGAATAGGCCAAGTTTTAGTAAACGGTTGGCCAATTGTTTAGAAAAGATTCTAGTGCTGGTTTTGTTATAGGTTTCTTTAAATAATGTGTAATCCCTTTTTTAAAAAGGGCGGATAATTCGTCTGGATCCGTAATTCCGGTAAGCGCGATTTTTGGCGTATCACGATTAAGTTGCTCCTTTGCACATAATTTAATCGCGACGTCACTGCCATTTAAACCAGGCATTTGTTCATCAAGGAAAATGAGATCAAATAGATGTTGCTCAGCATGCAAGAGTGCTGCATTCCCGTTATCAACAGCGGTCACCATGCAACCAAGCTTTTCAAGCATGATCTTCGTAGCTGCTTTACAGGGTACGCTATCATCAGCAAGCAGTACGCGAATCTCATGCATGGAATACGTGTTCAAGCAGTTCGAGTGATTGTTGCATACATCCATCCTGATCAGTGGATAACACCTAATTGCATTAAGGTAAGTAGCATCTGGCTAAAAAACGTCTAAAAAAATACGTTATTAGGCTATTAAAAACAAGGCGCATTTAATAGCCCAAGGGATCTAATTGGCTTGTCCGCAGCAATAAAAATGTTAAAAAGTATAGGTTGCGCTAATACGTAAGGTTCTAGGTTCCATAGGATGTACATGTCGATCTTCAATACCCTCTGCCGCTTCAGTGTTTAATCGAGACGCATAAAAATATTCTATATCACTGGCTTTGCTGTTGAGTATATTTAAAAGATCTAGAGAAATGTGCCATCTTGACCAGGTGTACTTCAAATTGCCATTTAGCACAGTAGACGAGGCAGAACGTTGTTCATTAAAACTATCCAGTGTGCGTTTGCCAAAATGGCGCAGACGCAAGCTTGTTTGCCAAGCGTCATCGGCTTTATAAATAAGCCCCATACTTAACACCATGGGTAATGAACCATCAATATAATTTCCCTCATCTGGTGCATCTTCAGTAAATCGTGAGCGGGTAAGCGCCAGTTCTGTGTCTAAACTCCAGCGGTTATTTAACCAATAGTATGCCGCCACCTCTAGGCCATAGCGGCGCGATGCACGACTAGGCTCGTTGGTACCCGCATCGCCAACATATAATAGTTCCGAGTCCATGTCTAAGTGCCACAATGCGACAGAGGCGTTAAAGGTCGTAAAATCGAAATACCGCATGCCAAGTTCGGCGCCGGTGCTACGCACTAAAAAGTCTACTGGCTCAATGGCTTCATCAGTTTGCGGTACTCGTGTTGCTGTAGTGCCGCGGGCATCATTAGAGTGAAAACCTTGTCCCACATTAAAATAGGTTTGCCAATTGGCGCTCATTTGATAGCTTAACCCGCCTTTTAACGAGAAAATACCATCAGATGACTTACCGCTATTTGCCGCGTCGTTACTCTCTACGCGGGCACGCATTACATCATAACGGGCGCCAACATGCAGAAGCCATTGTTCTGTTAACGCAAAGGTGTTTTGGTTAAATAAAGCAATGCTACGTTGTAGCACCGCGTCTTCACGCACCGTATTGAATCTTTGACGGGCTTGAGTGTTATAGAGGCCAACTTCGTCGATATCATCAATGCGGGTTTGTACACCTACAAGGTACTCGGCAGCCATACCGCCGATGTCTTGATGCCAATGTCGGCTGACTTCTCCGCCATAGATAAGACGCGAATCTGTTTGCTCAAACTGATCGCCATTAACTGGATCAGATAAAAAGTAGGTAAAGTTTGACCATAAATCGAGCTCTGAACGAATAACATAAGCATTTGCCTGCCACGTCTCGGCAAGCCAGCTACCCGATACGCTGTAACGCGAGCTTTCCCCGCCTAATGTGGTATCCAGTGAACCCAAGCGATCAATGACACCGGCATTTATAGCGCGTTGCGGCACCTGATCCGCGGCATTCCAACTGTTATCATATGCCATAACGGTTAGGGCAAATTGCCCGTTTTCAAGACGTTGACTGTAACGACTAAGCAGATTCACTTTACGCGTATTTTCAGATATGTCTTGCCAGGGACCGTCATAGCCTTGCAGCTCAGAGGCTAAAAGCAAATTGCCCTCGGGTGTTTTTAAGCTGCCTTTTGCTAGTAAGCGCTGATAGGCATTTTGTCCGACAGTTAATGAGATATCATTACGTGTGGTATTTTGAAGGCCAAAACGTGCTGTGCCTGCGGCAGAAAAATCACCGCTGTTGGCGTGATAAGTGCCTTTTTGATAATCAATTTGGCTGATCGTTTCGGGGATAATAAAGTTTAAATCGGTATAACCTTGGCCATGGCCATGACTACGCATATTGACGGGCATGCCATCGACAAAGTTGGAAAAGTCGGTGCCATGATCTAAATTAAAGCCTCTTAAAAAATACTGATTAGATTTGCCGCTACCACTGTGCTGCGTAACAACCATGCCAGGTATAAATTCTAAAATTTCACCGGTACGTAATAAAGGCCGATCTAAAATTTCGGCATTACCGATAACCCCTTCAGAGGCGCTACTACTGTGGCCAAGTAGGTCAATCTGCCGGCCTTTAATTAGAATATTTTCAATAGCATGTGATGATAATGGATCTGCCTGTAGGCTGTGTGAGAACGAGACGAGGCTACAAACGCTTAAACATAATAAAGAGTGTTTATACATGGTTAATCCTTAACGTTGGGGAAAATTCTCTCGTCTTCAGCTAAGACTGCGTTAGCTTTAAGATTATTGATGTTCCAGCTGAGTAAGAGTTTATGGCTATGGCCTGTCTCGAATAAGGCGTTATAAGATAATTGTACTAATGGATTATTTGAACAATCTGCGGTTATTTGTAAGAGCACATAGGGTTGTTGTTGAATATGTTGCACCTGCCAAGTTGTAGCGGGTAATAACACTAAGGCGCAGGGCGTGCCTTCGCTATTCAGCTTTACTTGGGAATCAATATAGTGCGCAATACTTTCATATGATGCGGTAATCTGTTTCCAGCTTATCTGATTGGTTTGCTCAGATAATAAGTTGGCACTGGCTAAATCATGTATAGCGACTTTATAGAGTAACTGTATTTGCGCATTTTTTTCAGAGATATCTAAGTAAGCTGTACTAAATTTATGGGCGTAAGCTGCGGGCGCAACAAAAAATAAATGGATAATAACGCTGATGAAGAATGTTCTCATATTTACTCCGATTTCATTGCTAATAACGCCTGTTCACTCAATACAAGCAATTTTTTGTCATCGGGTTCTTTTGCGCTTTGATAATTAATTTTTGCCCAATACAAAGCGAGCTTAGGATCATACTTTAATCTCAAAAAGTAGTGTGCTAAGTCAGCAGCATGATCAGTATCTTGGCGTATAACTCTCAAACGCATTCTATCGTGGATAATCGTTTGATAATGTTCGCCACGTTTAAGATCCCGCTCCGCAATAGCAAGCCTTAGCAATAAGCTATCCTCAAGTGACTCAACAACTTTAAGATTGCTTAATGTTTCATAAACAATATCAGCCTCACTTATATCTAAATTTAAATCTGCCCATTTTAACCATAAGCTGGCAGGTGCTTTGTCCAAGACAGGTTTTAACCATTCAATTGCGGTTCTGATATGTCCAAGTTGTTCAGCTTGTTCTGACAAGATGCCTTTTATCCAAATATCGAGCGCAGGTTCTAATTCATAATATTTGGCATGCAGTGCATATAATGCCTCGTAAGCTGTTTGCCATTCGCCTTTTCGGCCTAACACTTCATACGTGCAAACTGAAAAAAGAAAAATATCTTGTGATAAAAGTCTCTGACAAGATTTTTGTGCCAAATCTGTGTTGTGCATTGCCAAGTGAATTCGTGCGGCGATCAAACTTGCTTGGATATGTTGTGGTTGCGCTTGAAAAACTTGGTCTAGTAAATGAAGCGACTCTGAAAAATGATGTTGTTGTTGCTTGATATCGCTTAATAGCAATAAGTAGTCTATGGAGGTGGTATCGCTTGGTACATATTGCATAAGTAACGATTCTGCATAATGAAACCAATCCCCAAAACCAGGTAATTTTGATCCTTGGATATATAAGCTTGCTAATCTCAAACGAACGTTGTTTGTGGGGTTCGTTCTCATTATTTCTAAAAGAGTGTCGATTTCTTGATTTGTTGGTAATTCAGGTTTTAATGTGAACACTACTTCATCATTGACGAGTTTAGTATTATCTACCGCTACTGGTTGAGTTAAAAATAAAAGCAAATACATCAATGAGAACATAATTTATCCTTAACAAAGGTGAGAGCTAAAGCTCTCACCTTTAATTCACTAATTTCCTGATAGCAGATCTGCATAGTCTGCAGTGTTGTTACTATCTTGTATAAAGGTTCGACCATTTATGGCTAATGGTGCGCTAGTTTCTGCTTGGTTAAAGGCTCTTCTGCTGTAAGTCAGAAAAGACACATTAGCCACTCTGACGTCAATGCTTACTGTTCCGAATACGGCAAACTCACCATCACTGACCATTACTGAAAAACTGTCATTTCCGGTAAATTCCGCTGCAGGGGTATAAACAAAGTTGCCATTATTTGCCAAGCTGACAGAACCATTTTGAGGCTGCCCACTTAAGCTGTAAGTCAAGACATCATTATTTGCATCAGTTGCTCTAACCTTATCGCTTATCACTACATCGGTTTCAGTGACGAAAAGGTTTGTACCAAAGATGGGCGAAGCATTTTTTTCATCAGAACTGTTACATCCTGCCAGTAAGACGACACCCAACAATATGCATATTTTTTTCATTTTGCGCTCCTTAGTTTGGTGAGCCAGCTAACGGCGCTAACAAGTATGGGAATGAAGTATTTAACATACTGGCATTTAGTGGCGCGCCATCCGTAAACGGCACATTGCCAACGGGTGCATCAGCAGGTGTACAGAAGCCAAGGTTAGTCGGTGTACCGGCTACAGGAATGTCATGACACAGCGCACCCATCACTACGCGTAACGCGATATCCACAACATCATCACCTGGACGGCGACCATTTGGGAAACCGGCTAAATCATTACCCGCGACACCAAAAGCAGATTGCATTTCGGCAGGTGTTGCTGGAATGTTGGTATTTAACCGTAGCATTTCAGACGGTGTAACCGTTGCTAATTGATTTACACCGGCTACGCCGGTCAAAAAGGCTGCCACTAAGTCTGTTCTTGGGAAGTTACTGGGCGCTAAATCAGGAATGTTGGTGCCTAAGGTGGCGTTAACTGCGTCTTTAAATAAAATGTTCAACAACGCAGGTAAGCTGGGATGCGTCACATAATCGGCAAATTGACCATCATTAGCGGGCATACTGCTATTAAATTTATCTTTATCAGGCAGGCCAATGACTAACTCATTAACCAGTGGATTACTTAAACGCGATACCTGAACTAAAGCCCCACCCGATACGGCTGCTTTTTCAAATCGAGCATTCGGATTTAAGATACGTGCTTGCGGTAAGCTTGCAGTTGTCCAAGCACCGATAACGCCGTTGCCGCTACCTACTAAACAATTTTTATGCACTTCGATTGCAATAGCCGTCACATTTTTATCATTAAGATCATCGTTAGCGCTTGATTGAGTAATACCGCCAGGGAAACCACCACCATCATTTGCGCCTGGCGCGCTGTCACCTTCTACAGGCACATAATTCACTAAGTCAAAGGTTTCCCCCAGATTAACGACGAAGGGATCTTTGCGTTGTCCCACAAAAATGCGGGCAGGCCAGTTACAGTTGGGAATTGCAGCGCTGTAAATATATTGGTCGGCGTAAGCCGCGTAGCCTTGCGCATCACCAAACGTTTTCTCACCAACATTGTCATAAGGCTTGGTAAAGCTGCCACCACCATTGGGTGTCAGCATGGCGCTGCTGCTACCGGTCTTTAATTCAACAGTATAGTTTTCAATAAAATTTAACGCGGCAGAGCTCTCAGCACTAATACCGCCCACATTTTTCAGTGGCACCGCAACCATGCGCTGGTTACCCGCAGGACCAATGGGTAGCTTAACGCCCATATTGTCGTTGGCTAAGGTGTTGGTAAAACGAAAATTGAAACTTATATCGGGCATGGCATCGCCGGTATTATCGACATGGATGCTGTACACGGCATCAGAGTCCATCGCGAAATAATTTGGCCCACCGTAAGCATCTTGTAGCGGGATATAGTTAGCAATCATGGTGACATAATTGCCACGATTACTTTCATAACTAGTAAATAAGTAAAAGTCTGTTGCATCTACAGTAGGGTTTTTAGTGATATTTGGTGCTTCACGGTGGCTTGACGCTTGCGTGGTATTCAGCACGGTTAATGTGCCTAAGGCAACAGTGATAGCAATTGCGGTTTTGGTAAATGTCATTTTAATTATCCTCTGGATTAAGTTGCATCCAAGAAACGACTCAGTCTATTTATTGGATGCAGTTATTTTTAAAATAAATAAAAAATTTTAAATTTAAGTCCGTAACGAGGTTTTCACGTGCGAATGATCATCAAAGCGTGATGATTTCAGCAACAAATAGCACCTCCCCAGATGGAATAGATAAAGGTGAGCCGCCTTTAGGCTCAAGGCTTACTGCTATAGCTGCAATGGTAATATTGTTGGCCGCTGCAGGTATTTGTAAGTTAGTCTGGCTTGATTGTGGTAACAGGCCTAACGAGATCGGTGGGCTACCATCAGTGGGTAACATCCATAGCTGATAATCATTGTCTTGTTTGGGAGTAATAGCCGCTAACGCTTTTACCTGCAACATATCGCCGGTTTTGTTAATTAACCACCAAGCTTTGGCGTCTGTGCTTTGAATAACGGCTACCTCTTGGAACGCCGGCGTTGATGTTTGAGGTAAGTAAAGCATGACAAACAGTAAGACCGACGCCGCAGCAGCAATAAACCAAGGCAGTTTAGGCTTCTTAGGGCTAAACGCGACAACCGTATCATCAAGCCAACCTAGACGTTTTTGGATGCCATGCCACACCGCAGAATTAGGTTCGGTTTCAGGTAAGCTTTCCGCAAGTGGGTTTAAATATTGTTCCCAAAGCCAAAGTGTTTTTCTGGCATGGTTAGAGCTAATTAACAGTTTTTGAAAGCGTTTTCTCGCCGCCCCTTGCAGGGTACCAAGAATATACTCAACGGCTAAGTTATCCAGAAGCTCTTGGTTGTCATATCTCATGATTCAAGGCACCTTTTTAATTGCACTAAGCCTCGACGGATCCAGCTTTTCACTGAGCCTAAAGCGGTACCTGTGTGTGCGGTGATTTCTTGATGGCTTAGCCCGTTGAAATACGCTAATTGGATCGAGTTGCGATGATCTTCGCTAAGCACAGACATGCAATCATCCAATTTTACTTTTTCGCGCACTAAGCCTAATTGCTCCCCCGTTGGGATTTCGGGTGCTACGTATTCGTTAATTTGCGCTTCGCTATCAGTTTGTTCCAGTTTAACCCGGCGCGACTTTAACAAATCTAAGGCGCGATAACGGGTGATACTGATCATCCAGGTCATCACGGTGCCTTTGTCAGCATGATACTCGCCGGCATTGTGCCAAATTTTTACAAACGCATCTTGTAACACATCTTCAGCCCAATCATTGCGCCGCAATAAATTTAAACAAACTGAAAACAGCTTGCCTGACGTGGCCTTATAAAGTTGTGCAAAGGCCTCTTTATTGCCCTGCGAGGTGGCATAAAGGAGTTGTAATAAGTGTTGTTGAGATTGTTCCATGTCGATATCAGTACCTGTTCTCAATGAGTGTTTACCAAACTACGACCTTGCTTAAATTTTAGATGCAGTGTAAACGCGCTGAATTTATATAAATTAATACTCGGTAGTTTTTCTGGGTTAATAACCTGCAAGAACAGATTTCTTAACCTGCCTTATTGATTATAAGGCCAAAAAGCCTAAAATTCATAAAATCAACTAAATTGAGTAATTTGTTTAATTTGCCAGATTTTGACAATTATAGGTTATTAATTTTTTTTGGCAATATCTGTGTGGTGATTATTTGTACTGAATGAGTATAGAAGAGTACGTGATAAAACCAACAAAAGGTCTGCTAGTTTTAATCACGTGTTAGCAAGAAGGGAATAACGCCATAGCAAGTGGCTATGGCGTGTGGATTTTTTAGCGCAGGGCACCGGCGTGGGCGGCACCGCGGAACACGGCATTGATATACAGCAAGTGCATGCCATCAACATACGCACGGAAATTAGGCTCTTGCGTAAAGGCAATGACTTGGCCACGGCCATGGGCTTGCACCATAACCAGCGGTTTATGCGCTATTTGCTGGCGGTTTTCTTCCCATACAAAGCCACCGGCTAACAGCGTTTTTGGCCCTGCAAAGCTGACCACGTTTCTACCATCACTAATCCGCAGCGGTTGGTAAATTTGATTGCCGACATACAGGCTGCGTAATTGCGGTGCAATACCTGCCGTTAGCCAGTGGTTTTCATCGACGGTGGCATTAGCAATAAAGCCGGGTACCCAATCAGGATCCGCTTGATAAGGTTTTAACATTTGCTCGGCATCCGTTTGCTCTGCTAGCACCTTGCCAGGGACTTTAGCCGTAGTCGCCAGCTTTTCTTGTTCGCTTACTTGGTATTCTTGCTTACTGTTTAGCAGCGGGTTTTCACCTTCAATAAGCCAGCTGGTGGCGTTGCCTAAACTAATTAATACACCGCCACGCTCGACAAATTGGCGGATATTTTGTTGGCCGCTCGCGCTTAAGGCTTGTTGATAATTGCCACGGCCGGTGGCCGGCAAAATAAGGACCTGATAACGGCTTAAATCGGCATTACGTAATTGCGCTGGGCGAATCGCTGTCACCGGATAATTAATGCCACGTTCTAGCACAAAGCGTGCGCTACCCGCACTCAACGGATTGGTGGGTTCATCCCATAGCATGGCAATATTAATGGCAGGAACCGCTGGGACATTGTTGGAGCCAAAATTAGGCCCCTCGGTGATCCAGCTGCTGTCTAGCCCTTCAACATGGGCGCCACTTTGTAAGGCCAGTTCGGTGATCTTTGCGGTTAAGTTCTCTGGATTATTGGCGCGGCTTAACACCAAGGTGCCGGCAGGATAACGCGACCCATTTTGATGGGTGAAGGCTAAATCGCTACTGCGCAAACTAAGCCCTTGTTGTAAGGCGCCACTTAAAAAACGTGCGGCAGCCATATCGCCCCAAGGCACAACAAAACCATATTTGCCCTCGGGATTCGTTACGCTGCCCGCCAGCACGGTTTCAGGCCCCACCTTATTACTGGCGAAACGCGGAGCTTGATTACAACGTTGCATTTCTAGGTTATACATTAACGGTAGCGACCAAGCGGTGACATCGTAAATTTGATCTGGCAAATTATTGGCACGGCGCTGCTCTTGTTTCGCGATAAATGCCTCATCCATGGGCACCGTATCGTCTAGCAAGGTGCGCATTAAATGATAGCTGGGTTGATTAGTGCGAATAATATAGCTACCGGTTTGGTATTCTTTACCACAAGCTCGGAACGGCTCTTGTGCCTGCTCTACTGCAATACCATGTTGTGTTAGCACGCCCATCAACTTTTGATGGCCAGCCCGATCCCGATCTGCAGCAAATAAATAGCTACGAATACCGTCTTTTTCGCCTAATTTGCTGGCATTTAGCCGATATTGATAAAAATTCTCTAATAATTGACTGGCTTGATTACTGGCACTTTCTAGGGTGGATTTAAAGGCGACAAAGTTACGCTGAATACCGTCAGCAAAGGTCAAAATAGTACCGTCTTGCATACGATAGTGATGACCACGCGCCGACGCCATTTCATACGTCATCGAGACACTGCCATAATACAGTGGCCAGCTGGCGCCATAGCCTGGGTAGAACGCATCAAAAATCTCGCGAGTAAAATAGTCGTAACCGAGTTCATCAAACCATTTCGCATTATTTTGTCCCACGTTTTGTAACACCGAACGCTGATTGGCTTGAATATGCGGATTATATGGTTCAGCTTCAGGGCTAAAGTAATACCCCATATCACCGCCCATTTCATGGGAGTCGACAAAGATAAGCGGATACATTTGCTGCATGGCCTTTACCCGGCTGGCAATTTCAGGTTGGGTGAGCGAAATCCAATCGCGATTCATATCAAAGAGATAATGATTGGTTCGGCCATTGGGCCAAGGCTCATTTTGCTCGGCAGATAAGCGATCGGGAGAATGTTCTAACCCAACCGTGGCGTAATAGCGGCTGACAAACCGATGATGCCCATCCGGATTTTGTAGCGGATCGATATACACTAAGGTGTTACTTAGAATTTGCTGGGTGAGCGCGCTGCTATCACTGACTAAATGATAGGCTAAGGCCATAGCACCATCTGCTGGGCTAATTTCATTACCGTGTAAGCTGCTGGCGATCCATACGCTGGCGGGCATTGAGGCAATAAGCTGTTTTGCTTCAGGGATGCTTACGCTAGCGGGATCAGCCAGTTGGCGCATACCTGCTTCAATATTAGCCAGATTAGCGATGTTCGCGGCACTGCCAATAACGGCATAAAATAATGGGCGGCCTTGCCAGCTTTTGCCATAGGGTACCAGTTTGATCTGATCGGGATAACGGTTAGCAAGCAGCTCAAAAAAACGCGAGATATCGGCCGGTTCTGAAATACGTTCGCCAAAGTGGTGGCCCAATAATTGTGGCACCGATGCCGCATCAGCGCGGTATTGGCTATTCGGGAAATACGGCACAGTGTGTTCTGGCGCGGCAAACGCCATGGCTGAGCTTAGGCTGGCAGCCAACAAAGTCAGTTTTACTAAACGCATAAAATTCCATTGATGAGATAGACGGTTTTTTCTCACCTTAAGCGTGGCTAACATAGATAACAAGAGGCCGATCAAGCTATTGCGACCAATGGCAACGCTGGGCTGATCAATGGCTCGCGCTCGCCAACTAAGCCCGCTTATTTACGGCAAACATCCTTGCCAAGCGACATCTGTTACACAATACTTAATTAAGTTAATGCAGTGAGACGTTTTATGAAAACCCATATCGTGCATTTTAGCCATCCCGCCGCCATTCATTCCTCAGCCTTTGCCGACATTCCCCGTGATGGCACCTTGCTCATGCAAGCGTATGCCAGTGGCGAGGCTAAAATGTGGATCCAGATGCTGCAACAGCTCGTGTGCGACACCTTGCCTCACGCTATTCTGGCCGGCATGACCAGTAATGGTCAAATTGAGCAGAACAGCATTCGAGCAGAAGGGTTATCAGTGTTTATCACCGAATTTACGCATAGCCAGCTTAGCCAGCGCTTGATTGCCGCTGCGGCAAGTGAAGACGATAAATTAGCCGTGTTGCAGCAGTTGTTGTGCCCAAACACCAAAGCCTTATTGGTGTTCTCATCGGACGTATTTAGCCAACATACCGACTTATTACCGCTAATTACTCAGCTTCGGCCCGATATCGTGATCGCCGGTGCTATCGCACAGCCCAGTGGCGAGCAATTGCATTGCTGTGTGTTCGATATGCAGCAACAAGCCGAAAATGCCTTTTTATTAACGGCCTTGCATGGCGATGCACTGCACGCCCGCTCCGTATTAAAACGTAACTGGTTTGCTATTGGTAATCCATTGCATATTACATCCGCGCACGATAATCACGTGCATTCAATTGATAATCAAAGTGTGGTAGATATTTATCAGCATTATTTAGGCACTGGCGTGGCAAAGCATTTACCCGCCGCATCGAGTATGTTTCCGTTGTTGTTCGATGACGATGTGCACCAAACCAGCGCCTTTGTCGTTAAAACCACAGCCAAGGGCGGTGCTATCTTTAATCAAAAAATCAATATAGGGCAGCAAGTACGCTTAGCGTTTGCCAATATGCAATCGTTGCTGGATAACAGCTACCTTGCGACAGCAGGCCCTCTTCCAGGCGAACAGGTGTTTATGTTTTCATGTTGTGCTCGCTTAGATTTATTAAAAGACAACATTGTTGAAGAGATTACGCCCCTCGCGAGCAAGCTTCCCGTATGTGGTAGTTTTAGTTTTGGTGAAATGGCTATGGACAACAACGGTAAAGCAGCCTTGTTTACGCACAGTATGTCGTTGTTATTTTTAGCTGAACAGCCCACTCAGATCAGTTTTGCGGTACAGACCGAGCCTAAACAGCAAGAAGAGCGCCATGAATTCAATTTATCAAACGAGGAGTTATTAGGTATTTACAGCAATCTTACTCGCGCCCTAATGCAAGATTTAACCCTTACAAATAATGCTTTACAACAACTTACGCTTACCGATCACCTTACCGGTATTGCCAACCGCAAAGCGTTAGATGAACAACTTAACAAAGCTCGTTTACTGTATCAGCGCTACAAACGGCCATTCAGCATTTTATTGCTCGATATCGATTTCTTTAAAGCGATTAATGATCAATTTGGTCATTTGAACGGTGATAAAGTTCTTATGGCTGTAACAAAAACACTGGTACGTGAAATTCGTGATGTCGATATTGTTGGGCGCTGGGGTGGCGAAGAATTTATGGTGATTTGCGCCGATACGCAATTAGAGCAAGCCTACGGTTTAGCCGAGCGATTACGTATTGCCGTGTCACAATTACGCATTTTAACCGACGATGGCATCATTCAACTCACCATCAGTATCGGTGTGGCAGAACTGTCTGAATTAATGAATATTGATCAATTACTGCAACAAGCCGATAAAAATCTTTATCAAGCGAAAACCCAAGGTCGCAATCGGGTAATTTAAATTATACTAACGCTCGCTAGCAGAATTGTCTTAACATTATCATCCTTAAATGTGGTGTAGGTTGATGAGGAAAATGTCGTGCAGTCGTGGTCTGTACTAGTGTGTTAGCGGCTAAGCATATACGGCATTAGTAAGGTTGCCGGCTAATGGTTGCAGCGACTAACAATAGCTGTTAAAAGAGTTACCCATAACGCTAACAACCCTAGCTAAGCCATGAGCACAACTATTCTCTATTATCATCAGCAAGCGGCATTATTGGCAGCGCAATACAATGCACTTAGCTTTGAACACGTGCATGAAAGCTGGCGGCAATATTGGCCCGAGAGCCAAATGGTATTGGATATTGGCGCAGGGAGTGGCCGAGATGCCGCTTGGTTAGCAGCAAAGGGTTGTCAGGTTATTGCGGTAGAGCCAGCCGCTGATTTATTAAAACTGGGGCAGCTAAAAACGGCCAGTGCACAGTTACAAAATGTGCAATGGCTAGCCGATACTTTGCCTGAATTAAAAGCCTGTTATCAGTTAAATCTGCAATTTAATACCATACTGTTAAGTGCGGTGTGGATGCATATTTTACCCTCTGAACGCGCTCGTGCTTTTCGTAAAATGGCAAACCTGCTTTCGCCGGGCGGCCGCTTGATTTTAAGCTTACGCTTTGGTGATTTTACTGATGAGCGAGTAGCCTATACAGTAAGCGTGGATGAGGTTGCAGACCTTGCCCAGCAATTTGGCTTAGTATTAAGGTTTATCAGCCCGCTCAATGCCGACAGTGGCGGCCGCGCTGGCATTAGCTGGCAAACCTTAGTGCTGGAACTGCCAGATGATGGCAGCGGTAGCCTGAGTAAAGTCCGGCATATCGTGGTTAATGATAACAAATCCTCAACCTATAAATTGGCCTTGCTGCGCACCTTGGTACGCATTGCCGATGCCCATCCGGGGGCGGTGTGCGATAAACAAGATGGCAAAGTGGCTGTCTCCCTAGGTCTAGTGGCCCTGTATTGGATCCGCTTATTCAAACGCTTGGTCGATAACGGTATTCAGCAAAGTGCCGATCCAGCGAAAGGCTTAGGTTTTGTTACCGCAAAAGGTTGGGGCTTACTTAAACACCTTACAGCAGATGATTTTGCTATTGGCAACTTTTACAGCGGACAAGATGCGCAGGCGTTCCAGCAACTAATAGCCGATACGTTAAAAACCATTAAAAGCGGGCCTGTTACCTACATTTGGCAAGGCAACAAAGAAAACCGGCTGTTTGACATACAACGCTCCAGTACCAGACGAACTGCCAGCGTATTAGTCGATAAAACCTTTCTGGATAGTTTTGGCAGTTTTATTTTAAGCGAAGAAATGTGGAACTGTTTTCGCCAATATGGCTGCTGGATTGAACCGCTGTTGCTACAGCAGTGGATTGCTGAGATGCAAAAATATGAGCTAAATATACAGCGACAGCTTACCTTAGACACTTATCATATTAATTTGCGCTGGTTAGAGCGGCAGCACGACACAGCAAAAGTCAGAAAAAAGGTAGAGCAGTTAAAAGCCAGCGGTATTGCGGTATGCAGCGTATGGAGCGGAACCAAACTGTATCAATACGATATCGATCATTGTCTTCCCTTTAGTTATTGGCCTAATAATGATCTTTGGAATTTACTACCTACAAGTACTCAGGAAAACCGGGTAAAACGCGATCGCCTTCCCAGCCAAAGCCGTTTAGCCACATCCCGAGCTTTAATTACCGAATGGTGGCAACAAGCCTGGCAAACTGAGCAAGAGCAACAACGCTTTTTTATTGAAGCGGGTTTATCGCTACCTAATATCAGCTCGGGGTGTCGGGATTTTGATGAAATCTTTCAGGCCTTACAATTACAAGCAGTTGGCGTAAAACAACGGCTGCAAGTTGCAGAATGGTAATGCTGGCTGTCAATATATTCGTAAGTTAAAGCAAGTTGTTTAGTGGCTTTAGAGTGCGCTAGGCTTTGAATAGGTGCTCTGTGCCAATTGCTGACATTGAAGTTTTTCACAACGAACGTCTGCTTTTGAATGCAGAGCGGAATTCACTGAAAAAGCCTTCCTCATTTTGTGTGTTTTTTGAGCTTTATTTTCGAGAGCTTTGCATCTATAACAACTCGTTGGCTAAGTGCAGAAAGTCGCGAGTATCGCTGCTTGGATAGATAAGATCCCTAAGGCTTGGAGCCGTATGATTACCTCACCACATTGTTTAAAGAGCTCCTCTTCGCTGATAAACAGAAAAAGCTAGCGAAGTTGATGCCATTCTGATTTACAAAGCAATCACACTGAAGTTGTTATTGCTGTTACGCTCACAGATCATTTGCTCCTTTTAAAAGTAAGGGTATTACTATTTAAGTGTCAGTAAATTTTACGCTTGCAGCCTATTAGTGTGAATAAGTTATTTATATCAAAAACTTAATTTGTGGCGTGATACTTGCTTGACAATTCGTGTATTTTTTATTATTATTTTGGAGTTATTTTAATGTTAAAAAAATTGTTGTTAGGCACAATGTTAAGTTTAACAATGTCATCTGCCAATGCTGCGCTGATTAGCTACGATATTCTTAATTTAACTAACGAAGGTCAATCCAGATCTAATGTTTACACTGGTAATGGTTACGTTGGTATGTACAATTCTTCGTTTAATGGAATTTTTGGCGTTGAGGTTCAAGATTTCAGCCGCACCGCTCTTCAGGTAAATGTTTCTGCTTTATTAGGTAAGACTATCAATAATGCATATCTGAAATTCACCGTAAATAACAGTTTACAAGTGATAAATTTAACGTCGTTTTCTGCGAATGGTACTCTTGGACATTTCTGGAATGCACCAAATAATTTATTTAGTGGCTCAGTAGTCTCTAACATGGGTTCAAACACAATCGATGTAAAAAATTATTTACTTGCTGGCTTAGCTGCAAACACCGGTTGGTTCGGCTTGCACTTACAAGGTACCACGTCTTACCAGTGGATCGGAGCGAATAGATTCAATAGTCCAGACGCGGCATCAGTGCGTTTAGAAGTTGATTACTCCGAATCAACAAACCCTAAATCCGTATCATCGCCAGCACCAATTTCTTTGTTAGGTTTATCGCTAGCATGGTTGGTTTTATTGCGTCGTAAAACTAAAGCGAAATAATGTTTTTACATTCAATCTTATCCTAGTAAAAAAGGCGCTTAAGCGCCTTTTTTATAAAATGTAACCCGTCCTGAATACCGTTGCCACTTATTATCTTTAATTTTGGAGAGTGACATGATTTGTAAAGCTCGCCTGAAGCCAAGTTCGCATAATCTCGAACTGTCTGGCGATCGTTGAATGGGCTGGTTCTTATTCTTTTTATTTTTAAACTGATTCTTTTGATGCTGCAGGCTTAACGTTAATGTTTTGTCCTGTCATGTATCTGGTCTATCTATCTTGCTGAAACCCCGTATAAACATTTGACCAAAATGCCCATAAAAATCAACTGCTCGGGCTTAATTTGTAGTGGTTCACAGAGTTTTGTACCTCAGTAGAAGTGTTATGAGAAACTAGGCTCTTGCAAAACAAATGTCTGCAAATAAGGCAAACCAGAGATTCGTTTTTTCGAGAGCCCCTGATCTGAACAGCTGCTTTTCGCTCAGGCTGTGTGAAAACTGCTGATCACTTTTTGGTCTAAGCACAAGATTTTTATGATCAATCGTTCTTGATAAAACAATGCTTGCAGCAACCGTTTGACTAAAATTACTAATAGGTAAATTTATAAACGTGTGCACTTATGTCTCATCATATTAAAGGTCAGGGCCGGCATCAAATAACATTACTACCTGAAGCGCTGGATGACTTTGTTACAGAAGGTAATCCTGTCAGAGTAATTGATATATTTGTAGATGGATTGCAGCTGGACTCACTTGGCTTTGAGAGAGTTGCAGCCAAACAAACTGGGCGACCAGGCTATCCCCAGCAACCTTATTAAAGCTTTATATTTATGGTTACCTTAACCGTATCCAATCTTCTCGTAGGCT
>NZ_BMYR01000007.1 GCF_014652375.1 Alishewanella tabrizica
ATCTAAATGCGCATGATGGGCCTTATAAACAATGCCAAAGCCGCCGCTGCCTAAAACCGCTTCTATGACATAGTGGTTAAGCTCGGCTCCATGGGGTAACGCATTGATATTGTCAAACATAACGCCTCAATTTTATAAGGAAAGCGACTTGCATTCAGCATAACCTGACGCGTTATTGTAACAACGATACCGCAAGAACTAACAACAGGGGTTACCAGTTCAATCCCCGGCTTTTAAGATTATTTTGCGCTGTAGCATGGCCTTGCCGGGCCGCTTTGGTGTACCAGCTTACGGCTTCAGCTTCAGATTGAGTAACGCCATTACCTCTGGCATACATCACCCCGAGGCTGTTTTGTGCGTCGGAATCGCCTTGTTCTGCGGCTTTGAGATACCAATTTAGCGCGTTGGCATAAGATTGCTCTATTCCAAGCCCTTGGTCATACCTACGACCGAGATTGAACTGCCCATCGATATGCCCCTGTTCTGCCGCTTTTCGATACCAGTTAACAGCCTCGGTATCTGACTTAGGTACACCACGGCCATTTGCATACATAATGCCCATATTATTTTGCCCCCAGGCATTACCTTGCTCAGCCGCCTTACGATACCACCTTACCGCCTCAGCATCAGATTTTTCAACACCCTTACCAACATCATACATATAACCCAAGCTCACTTGCCCGCCAGCATGTCCTTGCTCGGCGGCTAGGCGAAACCACTTAACCGCTTCAGTGTAAGACTGCGCTATACCACGCCCTTCCTGCAGCATATTGCCAAGGTTATTTTGCCCGGCAGCATCGCCTTGCTCAGCAGCCTTACGGTACCACCTTACCGCCTCAGCATAAGATTTTTTAACACCCTTACCAACATCATACATATAACCGAGATTAACCTGGCCACCTGAGTTTCCCTGCTCCGCCGCTTTACGATACCAAGCGACGGCTTCAGTATCAGACTGCGCGACGCCGCGTCCCTCCCGATACATAAAACCTAGGTTATTTTGCGCGACACTATAGCCTTGCTCTGCTGCCTTGCGATACCAACTTACCGCTTCAGTTTCAGACTTCGACACTCCCAAACCATCGCGATACATTACGGCTAAATTATTTTGTCCATTCGGAGACCCTTGCTCAGCAGCCTTCCGATACCAAAAGACGGCTTCATCGTTTGACTGAGTTACACCATTACCCATATGGTACATATAACCCAAGGCACTTTTTGCCATAGCATTGTTTTGTGCAATTGCCTGGCGATGGTAAGCCTCTGCAACGGCATAATCTTTATCAATAGAACTGGCCATGCTGCCAAGTAGAAAATAAGCATAACCATCTAGATAGTCGTTTTGGCCCAATTTCTGTGTTGCCGATACCTGATACTGCTTCGCTAGCTCGGTATTTTTTGCTACGCCCCAACCCTGAAAATACATTTTTGCCAATTGCGCATCAGCATAGGCACTGCCAAGCTCTGCGGCCTGTTGATACAGCGGGAAGGCTATGCCGTGATTATCATTAATATAGTAGGCATCATCAGCCTGCAATCTGAGCGGTTTGGCACTGCTGCTTTCTAATTTCAACAGTGCAGCTTGCTGTGCGTTTTGCTCTGCGTAGTCCTGATAAAGTGGGTACAGGCCATAACCGGCCAGCGCAACAAGCACTAAAACACCCGATGCCAGCCATGGCCCGCGCGAGGATTTGGGTTTAGATTTGGCTGTTGCACCATCAGGTTTAGCCGTTGCCGGCTCGGGCTTAGCTTGCGGCTCTGGTTTTGCCTGCTGCACCGCTTCAGTTTCAGGTTGTTTGGCTGACTGCGCGGTGCCCTTATCGGCAAGACGCTGACTTACCTCCAGCATCGTCTGTGGCCGCTCGTCGGCTTTAAAGGCTAAACACTGGTCGATAGTCGTTAAAAAAGTGTCACTATAATGGCCTTTAGCCAGATCACTGGCGGGCTTTAGCGGATCGGGTTTGCCATACACCAGTGCCATCGCCCGCGCTTCAGCTTTGGGGCCCATTTGGCCGGTGGCCAATCGATACATTAAACCGCCAAAGGCATGAATATCCACCGTCGGTTTGGCTTCACCCCCACCTTCTATTTGCTCCAGCGGCGCATAAAACTCGGTAAAGGGTGCTTGGGATTGGGAGACTAAAGCAAAGTTTTGTTTCGCTGCACCAAAGTCAATGATTACCGGTGAGCCGTCACAGCGGCGGATAAACACGTTGGCGGGTTTGATATCGCGGTGTAATACACCCTGGCTGTGAATATAAGAGAGGCCATTGGCCAGCGGCAGTAAAAAATGCAGTAATTGTTGCTCAGTGTAGCAGCTACCTTGTGCTTCTAAGCTGCGCACCAGCTCATCCAGTGGCAGGCCGTCTTCAAAGTCCATCACTAAATAGGCGGTAGCATTGGCAGTAAATAAATCGCGACAACGCACTACATTCGGGTGGCGCAGCTTTACTAAGGTTCTACCTTCTTCCATAAAGCGGCGTAAGCATTCGCTGTAAACTTCCTGCTTTGAGGTGCCATGCGGCTGCACCGTATTCCCATGCCTCCCCGCCAGCTCAACTGGCAGAAACTCTTTAATGACAACCCATTCATCTAAATGCGCATGACGCGCTTTATACACAATACCAAAGCCGCCGCTGCCTAATATCGATTCAATAAAATAGTGGTTTAGTTCAGAGCCCACTGCTAAAGCGTTTAGGTTTTGCTCCATAGCTATCCTCAAAAAGTATCTACCGAGAAAAATTACTCAGAAAAAGAAATCCCTAAACCTCGTAAATAAATGTGAATACATCTATTAGAAAAATAGATGATTAGCAATCAGAAAGATATTCTCGATGGGCGATTATGTCAAAGAAAAATAGTACTGGATGGTCACAGCGCAAGATTTTTTTGAAACAATAATTTAACTATGTGAATAGGTGTCATCAGAACTTAAAACAGCTTGTTTAATAACCCTGTAGCAACTCCCAAGAGTCGCATAACCACCATTGTATTCTCCGTGAAAAAACCAGCGTTGCTGAACATCTTTGTAAAACTCCTGCAATTGCTGAAGGAATACATCCTTATCCAGAGAATTATTCCGACTTACCCATCCTTTAATTGTTGAAATAGCTACCATAGATTCTTTTAGATCATAGCCACTATTCAACTCTAAATCTGCTTGTTGCACTAACGCCATTAATGCACGTTTTTTCCACAACGGTTGCAGCATCAAAACCCCTTTTGATTCTTGTAAAATAATTCACACTTATCAAACTTCATGACTTCGTAGCTGACAGATCTTAATAGTATTAATCTAAGAGCTGAATTAAGTTTGATAAACAAAGCATATTAAGTTCCTATATTCTTGGCACAGATCACTTTACGTTTGCCCCTAAAGGGGGCTTAATTATTTTCTACATCAAGTCTTAACTGAATTTTTTCATCTTCTCTGGCCAATTTGTACAGTTATTTGGACTTCCCCAAATCTCAAAACGACTTTAATGAATTTAAGCAGTAATTGTTAACTCTCCGAAAAACAGATCTGATAATCTAACAAAAAATAACCTCATTTTGGACACGATGGTTTTTTAAGATTTTTTTGACCAAAAAACAATAAAAGTCCCAAAACACTTTAAAATCGCGTTTCAACTACTTGCCATAACAATTTAAACAACTGTTTTTTCTAAATTTAATTTACATCAACGACAGGCATATAGATTTAGAAATAATTAGTTTAACAGTCTTGGCATGGTGGGGGTCGGTGGTTCGAGTCCACTAGGACGCACCAAGAATTCAAAACAACAACGCCGCTCACTGAGTGGCGTTGTTGTTTGAAATTCCAAAATACGCTATTAATAGCCTAGCCGCTTTTAAGCCTCATTGATTGTGATGCTATGAACAAGCTACTCTTAAAACGTTAAAGTAATGTTAGGCATTTTAGCGCCTAACATTAGTCATGAAGAAAAACTTACTCTCTCAGTTTCTATTTTTCTGTTTAAACCGTGTTACGTCACTTTATGCTTCACGGCATACTCTGGTTTTAAATATTCTTGCGAGTTTACGATATCGGCTAAAATAGCTACTGCATTGCCGATATCCACATAACGCAAATACAACGGCGTAAACCCTAAACGTAAAATATTGGGCGCTCTAAAATCAGCAATAACACCACGCTTAATCAAGGCTTGGCAAAGGGCGTAAGCCTGTGGATGCTGATAAGCCAATTGGCTACCTCTGGCGTTAGGATGCAGCGGCGTGATTAACGCTAGGGACGCTAAACCAGGTTGCTTTTCGACTAACTGATGGAAACAGTGACTAAGCGCCAGCGATTTATACCGTACATCCTGCATATCAATATCGTCAAACACCGCCAAAGCGGCGTCCAGTACGCTCATGGCAATTATAGCGGGGGTTCCACTCAGAAATTGCGCTATGCCCGGCGCTTTTTGATAGGCGGTTGCAAAACTAAAAGGGGTATTATGGCCCATCCAACCGGTTAATGGCTGCGTTAATTGCGCATGATGACGGCTGGCGGCATACAAAAAGGCCGGCGCACCAGGGCCACCGTTCAAATACTTATAGCCACACCCCACAGCAAAATCTACCTGCCACGCGTCAAGTTCAATAGGCAAGGCCCCTGCACTGTGCGCCAAATCCCAAATAACCAACACACCTTGCTCATGCGCTAGTTGTGTTAAGCGTTGCATATCCAACAAGCGGCCACTGCGAAAATCGACTTGCGTCAGCAATAATACCGCAATCTCTGGGGTGATGGCGTGCTCAAGCGCTTGTTGATCAACGCTGTCGTCTACTAACACTAACTGACAATTCTGCTCACCGAGTAAACTTGCCAAGCCCTGCACCATATAGAGATCTGTTGGGAAATTACCCGCTTGCGATAGTATTTTGGTGCGTCCTGGCTGCATCAGCATGGCGCAGCTAAGTACTTTGAATAAATTCACCGAAGTCGAATCACAGCAAATTACTTGGCCTGGCGCAGCACCCAGCAATGGCGCTATTTTTTCGCCCACCGTCTGCGGCAAATCAATCCACTGATGGCTATTCCAACTTTTAATCAAATCCTGCGACCATTGCTCGTTTAGCACCTGATGCGCTCTTGCAGCCGCGGCCTTTGGCATAGCACCTAACGAATTCCCATCTAAATAAATAGTATTCTCGGGTAACACAAAGGCTTCTCGCTTAAAAGCCAATGGATCAGTGGCATCTAACAAGGCTAACGTTGTTTTTGTTAAATCGGGTAACATGGTCATGGGGATACTCACTTGGCCATTAACGCCTGCAGCGCTGTTATAAAATGATGAAATGCTTCTGTTTGGGGATGGATCCAATCAAAATGCCCAGCGTCATCCAATACGTCTACCGGCATGCCGCTATCGGTTGCCTGAGACAGGGGCACAATGCTATCAGCACGACCATGCAGTAACAGCGTTGCCGGATGTGCGGGGTGTTGAGACGGGCTTGCTTTTTGATATTCCTCGGCAAGATCCGGATAGACGGCCCCCATAAATTGTCGCGCAGCGCGCTGACAGCCCGTTTCATCACTTTGATAGCTGGGTAAATCTGTGATGGCGGCTAAGCCTATAACCCCTTTCACCGGTTTTAATACTGATTTAGCCTGCGGCTCTGATTGAAGATCTTGAGTTGACGCCCCTGCCGCCAATAACGCTAAATGCCCACCTGCTGAATGCCCGGCTAACACTATTTGGCTCAGATCAATAGGATAATCCTGTAATGCGGTTTGCGCATAGGCTATTCCAGCTAAAACATCATGATAGCTACCAGGCCATCCCCCACCCTCATCGCCAACCCGACGATATTCTAAAGACCACACAGCAATACCGGCTGCTGCAACCGCTTCACTAAACGCCTGTGTATGCTGGATATCGAAAGCATTAAGCCAACAGCCGCCATGAATAAAAATAAGCAACGGTACTGATTTGGTTGAGGTCGTTGCGCTCATGCTGGGCAAATACAGCTGACCAAACTGTAGCGTATGCTCACCATAGGCGAGCTTTTCGGCTTTATCTACTACTGGCAACGCCAGCACGCTGCTAAAACTGACTTGTGACAGAACTGCAGATTCAGGCGTATCCTCTGGGATCTGCGCAGTACGATTCACACACGCGGTCAGTAACAGGCAACACAATAATGCAGGTAAAGACGACAAAAAAGAAGAGAGTTTAGATGTTTCAAGCATGCTTAATCACTGTCATTTCACCGGTATCAAATTACCGGTAGGGATTGATAATAAGGATACGCTAAACCAAACGCTAAAAAGTTCCTAGCACTTTGCGCTATATAGCCTGTTTACGCCTGCAAAGAGCATGATTAGCTCATACTCGCATTGTAATAAATGGGGCATTTTCAAGCTGTTTATGGTGTTTTTTTCAGCTTTGTCACTTGCTAAATGCTTTTTTTAGCCTATACTGCAGAAGACAAATGAGACAATCTTCAGCATCTACCGATTCGATTTTAAACTCATCATGTACAGGATTATACATATGGCACTTTTTAGTTTTGCACGTAAACACGATAATGTTAGTACCGAAGCTGAATTGTCGTTAAAGCTGTCAAGCTATGCACTTCGCGCCATAAAAAACAATACTGCCTGTATTCGCTTTACGCCTCAAGGCAACATTATAGAAGCTAACGACATTTTTTTATCTGTTGTGGGGTATACCGCAGCAGAATTAATGGGTAAACATCATCAGATATTTTGCTTACCTGAGTATGCGCAATCTGAAGAATACCGTATATTCTGGCAAAATTTAGCGCAGGGAATAGCGACAAACGGTAGCTTTTTAAGACTGAAGAAAAACAAGCAAAAACTCTACCTTGAAGCCAGTTACTTTCCCGTATTCGATGAACAAAATAACGTTGTCGAAGTCATTAAAATTGCAAATGATATAACTGACAAGCAAAAATCGCTGTATGACCGTGAAGCCATATTTACTGCCATCAACCGTTCTATGGCGGTGATAGAGTTTTATCCCGATGGCACCATCATTACTGCGAACGAAAATTTTCTGCAAACCATGAATTGCCAGCTAAACGATATAGTCGGTAAACATCATCGTATTTTTTGTTACGATGAATTTTACAAAGAGAATCCCGAGTTTTGGCAGCGTCTGGGCCGCAGCAATGTGTACAGTGGTCGTTTTTTAAGAAAAGATGCTCAAGGACAAAGTATTTGGCTAGAAGCCACCTATAACCCTATTGTGGACGAGAACGGTAAAGTCTACAAAATCATTAAATTCGCCACGAACATTTCTCAGCGCATAGAAGCCGCTGTACAAGCAGTAGAGATGGCCTCTGCGACATCAGAAGAAACCTCACAGATCACGCAAAATGCCGTATCGGTGTTAAGTGAGGCGGTGACGACGGCGAGTGATATTACTCAAGAAGCACAAAAAGCGGCTGTAGCGGGAGAAAAACTGCGCGAGCAAGCTAAAAACATTGCAGAGATCGTGACAACCATTAAAGCCATCGCTGATCAAACGAACTTACTGGCACTCAATGCCGCCATTGAAGCGGCGCGAGCAGGTGAGTCCGGACGAGGTTTTGCCGTTGTCGCCGATGAGGTGAGAAAACTCGCAGCACGCACTGCCGATGCAACAGCTGAAATTTCCAGTGTGGTGCAACATAACGCGCACTTAATAACGAATATTGATCAACAATTATCGGCTATTAATCATATCTCAGAAAAAGGCCAGCATAAAATTCGTAGTGTTTCTGCTGGCATTGCAGAGGTCGAAACGGGTGTGAGACAATTGGTGCAAATGGTCGAAAAATTGCGTCCATAGCCTTGGTTTAAGCTTGTGTGCGGGTATCGCGTAGCTGAAACGCGTCACTTCAACTTATGGCAAAATACTCGCGCCCATCAGCTAGGTACGTTATGCTAACACCCTTAATTGTCAATATACCTTATTCTAAGAACCGAGGTTGTCGTTGTTAATAGAATGGTTTCAGTTGCCGTCGCAACCCATACTACTAGATGCCACTTACGATGCGGGCTTAGTTTTATTATCGTTATTTATTGCTATCTTCTCTTCAGGTGCCGCTCTATTCTCTGTCGATATTAGTCGGCAACACCTTGCAATGTGGCAAAAACAGTTCGCGTTACTCGCAGGCACTGTCAGCTTAGGCATTGGCATCTGGTCGATGCACTTTGTTGGCATGTTAGCCTTTGAGCTCTGCACACCTGTTGAATATGCCGCCAGCGTTACACTTTTCTCATTATTACCCAGCTTACTGGCCTCTTGGGTTGCCCTAAATTTGTTGGTTCGTGAGCAAATTACTTTATTGCAATTGCTGACAGGGGGAATTTTAGTCGGTGCAGGCATTGGGGCAATGCATTACTCCGGGATGGCGGCGATGCAAATGGCCGTTCAGCTTCGCTATGATCCGCTGTTTTTTACACTGTCTATTCTTGTCGCCGTCGTTATGGCGTTTTTAGCTTTGTGGGTCCGTTTTGGCGTTCAACATTTACAAACAACGTTGCAAACATGGCAACTCAATGCATTAAGCGGCACCATTATGGGCTTGGCGATCAGCGCCATGCATTATACCGGGATGTTAGCGGCCCGTTTTGTCGCACCGGTCGGTTTTACTGCCGTCACGGATACAGCGAATAGCCAAATGATGGCGCTAATTGTGACTTCTGTCACGGTAACCGTGACACTGCTAGTGCTATTAATGCAAGTGATGTTAAAACTGTACAACGCAAAAGCCATGACTGAAAATTATACGCAGCGGCTTAGTTCCATTATGGATACGGTGTTAGATGCCATTCTCACTGTCAACAGCAAAGGCGAAGTGGTTGAATATAACCATGCTGCCTTAAGCCTGTTTGAAGAAAACGCCAGTTTAACAGGAAAGCATTTTAGCCAATTACTCACTGCAGAATATGCCGCAGAATTTGAAAATCTATTGTCTAAAAATATCCAACAAAATCATTTTGATGTTAAAAGCGCCAAACGACATTTAACTGTTCTAACCACACAGGGCAAAACAATCCCGGTAAGAATGACGCTGAGTTTAACTCGCGTAAATAATGAGCCTCTTTATGTTGCGTCACTAAGTGATATATCGGCTCAAATCGCGTTCGAGCAATCATTAAAAGAAAACGAGCAAAAATTTCGCTCACTTATTGCCAATATTCCTGGCGCCGCATACCGGTGTTTAAAAGACGATGATTGGACAATGATATTTATCAGTGAGCGTGTAGAGGTACTTTGTGGTTATCCGGCTAGTGATTTTATGCTCCCCGCTCCCAGTCGAAGTTGGGCTGAACTGATTCTCGTTGAAGATCGCGAGCGCGCGGCATTGACGGCAACCCAACACGATTTTTCATTAGAGTATCGGATCCTGCATAAAGATGGTTCTATTCGTTGGATGCTGGAGCATGGCGATATTATTGAAAATGATGCCGGCGAAGTCACCGTATTAGATGGCTTTATTATGGACATCACCGAACGTCGGCAAATGGAAGAACAATTACGGCAGGCGAAACAACTGGCAGAACAAGCAACAGAAGTAAAAAGCGCCTTTTTAGCCAATATGAGCCATGAAATTCGCACGCCACTAAACGCCGTAATTGGCTTTACGGATCTGTTATTAGAGAATCCCGATACACCCGATGCCAGCCGCTATATTCAAACGGTTAATCACTCAGCGCGCGCCTTACTGGTGTTATTAAACGATATTTTAGATAGCGCCAAACTGGAAAAAGGGAAATTAGAATTAGAGGCGATCAATTTCAATTTAACCGAATTGGTAGATAATGTTGTTTCTACTTTGTGGGTGAATGCTCGCAAAAAACATCTGGCACTCAACTTTACTATTCACCCTACTCTTGCGCCCTATTACTTTGGTGCAGCACCTCGGATCAGACAGGTATTACTGAATATTCTTGGCAATGCTATCAAGTTTACTGAGCAAGGTAGTGTCACCCTAACCGTTTATCCCATTGCTGAAGGCATTGCCTTTGAAATCACCGATACCGGTATTGGTATTGCAAAAGAACGGCTTGCCAGCATTTTTGAGCCTTTTACCCAAGCCGATGCTAGCATGAGTCGCCGCTTTGGGGGAACCGGCTTGGGCACAACCATTAGTAAACAATTGATTGAATTGATGGGCGGTACTATTACGGCTACCAGTAAACTCGGCGAGGGCTCAACCTTTGTTATCAATTTACCTCTAGCTGAGGGTGAAGCCACTAACACACTTGAAAAAGTACATAAGTTGCCGCCGTTACACTTTTTAATTGCCGACGATATTCCGCAAAATCTTGAGCTATTAACAGCCATACTGCAGCGTGACAAACACCATGTAACTAGCGCTACCAATGGTGAAGAAGTGTTAAAAGCGTTACAAGAGCGCGTACCCGACATTGTATTACTGGATGTCCAAATGCCCATCATGGATGGGCTTACCGCAGCAACCCGTCGCCGAGAATATGAAGCTGCGCAGCAATTGGCGCGTGTTCCCATTGTTGCTCTGACCGCCAGTGCCTTGGCAGAAGATCGCTTAGCGGTTATTGAGGCCGGAATGGATGGCTTTGCCACTAAGCCAATTGATACTGATACGTTATTTGCAGAAATCGCTCGTGTCCTCAACATCCCTTTATTGCCCGTAAATACACAAACTTCGCCAACTGAACTGGCCATTGTCGACGTGACAAAAGGTGAAAAGCTGTGGGGCAGCCAAGAAAAGTTTTACGCTGAACTTCAACGTTTTGCCAACGGCCCTTTACAACATTTGTGTCAGGACATTCTCACGGCAGAAGCACAAAAAGATCTCAGCGCTCTAAAACGCATTGCGCATAGCTATAAAGGACTCACCGGTAATTTGTCGTTAATGGCACTGGCGAATAGCTGTTTGCAGCTTGAAAATGCTATTACTACAGCCGACGAGGCGCAACTGACAGAGCAGATAAAACAGCTTTGCTTTACCGCTGAACATACCCGGAAAATGATTAATACGCTGCACACGCCTGTGCAACAGCCTATTACTGACAAGGGCGCGCAGGACTTAGCCCATCTTGCAATGTTGTTACGTCTATTAAACACGCAATTACAAACATTTAATTATGATGATGTAGTTCTTCGTGAGTTGAGGCAATATAGTCAACACCCGCGTTATGCAGACGCTATTGGACGCATTACACACGCCACAGAATCTTTTGATTTTGAGCAAGCACACCATGCTATTGCACAACTGGTAACAGAATTAGAGCGTTAATTTATGCTAAACACCTTGATCAATCAGTCTTTTCAAAAAATACTCGTGGTAGACGATGAGCCTGTTAATCTGCGGGTTTTAAAACAGATCTTGCAAGACCACTATCAACTGATGTTTGCTACCAGTGCCGCACAAGCCTTAGCCTTGTTAAAACAACACACGCCAGATTTAATTTTACTCGATGTGATGATGCCTGATATGACAGGTTTTGAACTTTGTACCTTGCTAAAGGCAGATGTGAGTAAGCAACATATTCCGATTATTTTTGTTACCGCGTTAAAAGACGAAATTGACGAGACACAAGGGTTTCAGGTAGGTGCCGTAGACTACATTACTAAACCGCTAAGCCCAACCATCGTTCGTGCTCGGGTAAAAACCCACTTATCGTTAGTGCACGCCAACGAGCTAAAACGCACTCGCATGCAAGTGATTGAACGGCTTGGTCGTGCTGCAGAGTATAAAGATAACGAAACAGGCTTACATGTAAAACGCATGAGCCATTATGCACAAATTATTGCGTTGGAAGCCGGTTTTTCTTCGCAGTGGGCTGAAGAATTGTTGCATGCCGCGCCGATGCACGACATTGGCAAAATTGGTACCCCAGACCATATTTTATTAAAACCAGGTAAGTTGACGGATGACGAAATGCTGATCATGCGTCAACATGTCATTATTGGGGCAGAAATTTTAGGAAATTGCGATTCAAGCCTTATGCAGATGGCATCCAGTGTGGCGCGCTATCATCATGAGAAATGGGATGGTAGCGGTTACCCTTATGGTTTAAAAGACACGGCTATCCCTATCGAAGCAAGAATAGTGGCTCTTACCGATGTCTTTGATGCGCTCACCAGTAACCGCCCTTACAAAGAAGCTTGGTCAGTTGAGCGGGCGCTGCAGTTTATTCAAGAACAAGCCGGTAAACACTTCGATCCGCAATTGGTACCGCTTTTACTCAAGGCACTTCCGGCAATTCTTGAAATAAAAGCACGCTTTGCTGATTAAGCCCGACATAATGCATACAAGCTGTCTTGCATCTTAAAAACTATACTCTATAGTTAATAGCGTTATCCCAATTTATCAGCAATACAATGGGAGCGTTGAGCAACATGATATCCACGTTTAACGTTGGTGGCAGCACCGTCAATGCCTTGTTGCGGCAGCAAACAGAACGCCAAGCCCTTCAAGCAGAACAGCAAGCACAAGCACTGGAAAACCAAGCCGCCGCAAAACGGCGCGAAGCCAGACAAGCTGATGCGACCGCCAGAAAACTTGATATAGAAGCTGATCAATCCAGCGCCCAATCATCGTTACTAAAACGTAATATTTCAGCTGCCGATCAACTAACGCAAAGCCGCGAACGCGTTACTGAACAATTGTCTGAAACCATCACTCAGTTCACCCGAGCACAAGAACCGCGTACTCAAGAAATCTTTACAGAAGAAACACGCTCACAAGAACCGCGTATTCAAGAAACACGTTCTGTAGATACAGGCACACAAGACCCCCTCGTGCAAGAAACACGTTCTGCAGATACAGGCACACAAGAACCGCGCCTGCAAGAAACACGTTCTGCAGATACAGGCACACAAGACCCGCGCCTGCAAGAAACACGTTCTGCAGATACAGGTATACAAGACCCCCTCGCTCAAGAAACACGTTCTGCAGATACAGGTACACAAGACCCCCTCGCTCAAGAAACACGTTCTGAAGAGACAAACACACAAGAACCACCAACAGAGACAACCGTGACATCGTCTACAAACCCGTTGTTACGCGACTTAATTAATACCCTTGCTGGAGAGACTCGCATAACCAGTGGGAGCATTATTAACCTACAGGTGTAATAGTCCCTGCCACTTAAGGTGAAAATTGTTTAAAGTAGGTAATATATTTGTTAGATTAGCAAATTAAACTATCGCAGCGTGGAACGCGTTTTTTGTAAAAGGAGTTTTATGCCCAAACTGATTAACGTTATACAACAGCATCGTTTTACTGCACCGTTATTGCTTAGCAGTGTACTGATCGTCTTCTTTGCTGATAGCCAAACACCATTGGGGTTTTCCCATGGCATGCTTTATATGCCTTTAGTCGTTCTAGCGGGGTTAACCCTACGTCCTTCTCTGTTGCATTTGACGGGCGTTTTGGCCATTTGTGCGGTGTGGTTAGGCTACGTTATTTCACCATCGACTCCAGCAGAGTTTGCCATACGCTATGTCCTGACGAATCGCAGTTTGGCCACATTAGCATTAGTGCTACTGTGGTGGCTGGCGGCACAGGCTATAAAGGCTCAATTACAACAAGCGCAACAGCACACCGAAGAACAATTGGCGAAACTAGATCTCACCTTGGCCAACCAAGTAGCAGCATTAAGCCACTGGCTGTTAGATGATCATCGTAAAATGATTACGTTGGATGCTGGCAGTCGGAAATTATTAAATATTCCCAGTGCTGAACTGACCTTAGAGCAATTCATTTGTTGCTTTGATGATCATGTGCAATTTAAATTAAAACAGCAACTTCAAGAGTGTTTGAGACAACAACACTCGATGGCTATAGAGGTACAACTTCATCCAGAGTCTGGTCAACATATTTGGGTAAAATTAGTGGCCTACCCTGATCCAGCCCATCCTGAATTAGTGCGTGGTTTATTACAAAATGTGCAGCAGAGCTATCAAAAAGCCCACTTACTCGCTGAACAACAACTGCGGTTTAAACAATTGGCTGATAGCTTACCCGTAAAGGTATGGACAGCCACGGCTGAGGGCATAGTGGATTTTGCCTCAAATACCTTTGCTGAATATTCTGGTATTGACACAGAAACCATTTTGGCAGATTGGTTAGCTATTATTCACCCAGATGATCGGGCCGATACGGTTGCCATGTGGCAACATTGTGTCCAGACACAATTGGCCTACAAGATCGAATTTCGACTTCTAAACGCAGCAGGCGATTATTGCTGGCACCTTACCTCTGCCCTCCCCATAAAAAATGAGCAAGGCAAGGTGATGTATTGGTTTGGTTCAGCCATGGACATTAGCGAACAAAAGGCCTTGTGGCAGCAAACCGATCATCTAAAACATACTTTATATCAAACCCTTGAAGGGATCTCAGACGGTTTCTTTATCCTCGACGCGCATTTCCGTTTTACCTATTTAAACCAAACCGCTTTAGAGTTGCTAAGTAGCCTAAAGCACCCCAGACCAGGGAAGTTACTTACCGATGTGTTTTTTGCATCGGGTAAAGATTTTAGCCCAATCACGACGGCTATCCAGCGCGCCTTTTATAAACAACATACCGAGCACCTATGCTTTACCTTACCTGGTACAACGGTGTTGTTGTATTTTAGTATTTATCCGGCAGAGCAAGGGGTGAGTATCTTGATGCAGCCTCAGCAAACGCAGCTTAAAATGACGGCAGTACCTCTACCTTAATACGCTGTTGCGTAACGGGATGCTGCAGCGAAATCTGCCATGCATGTAGCATTAGGCGGGAGCCTACGCTAATCGCAGTATTGCCATAAAAGACATCGCCCACAATCGGATGCCCTAGTGCAGCAAGATGTAAGCGTAATTGATGCGAACGCCCCGTTACAGGTTGTAATAATACCCTTGAAGTATGCGTAGCGGGATCATAATTAAGTCGCTGATAAACCGTTAATGACGGTTTACCCGTTTGCTGGCACACTTTATATAACGGCCGATTTGTCTCATCCGCGGCAATCGGTAAATTTATTTCACCTGCCAGTGGCAGCTCGCCATGCACAATAGCTAAATACTCTTTCTCAATGGTGCGCGCTTGGAATTGTTTGCTCAAGGCTGATAAGGCAGGTTTGTTTAAGGGCAACACCACTAAGCCTGACGTATCGTAATCTAGCCGGTGCACAACTTGCGCGCTTGGAAAGGTACGCTGCACTCGGCTAATAAGACAATCGCGATTCGCGGGATGACGGCCTGGCACGGTCAGTAATTGATAGGGTTTTTCAACCACTAACAACACATCATCTTCATAATATATTTTATAAGCTTGCTGGCTGGCTGGCAAAATAGCCAATTCATCGAGGGCGACTGACATCTTTAGGCTCGTTATAGATTAAAAACCTGTTTATTATGCCGTAAAAAAGCATTGTCAGCAGCGAAAAATCGGCTAAGCTGCCAAGCCGATGACTCAGGAGTGAATTGATGCTTGAACCCTTTGTGTATTGCCCGCCTACATCTCCTTTAGATATCCTCTTTCAAGACAAAGATATGGTGGTAGTAAACAAACCCAGTGGCTTGTTAACGAATCCAGGCCGAGGTAGCGAACTGGCAGATTGCTTACTCAGTCGCGTACAAGCTCAGTTTCCTACTGCACTGTTGGTACATCGTTTAGATTTAAGCACGTCAGGAATAGTGGTCTTCGCATTAAGGCGCAGTGCTGAACGCGAATTAAAACGGCAATTTGCTGAGCGTTTGGTCAAAAAACGGTATTTGGCGGTGGTAGCAGGATATATGCAACAGGCCTCAGGAACGATTACCTTACCCTTACGGGCCAATCCAGATAAACCGCCGACACATGAAGTACATGCCGAGGGTAAAGCAGCAGAAACCGCTTATATGCTGTTAGCAGAACGCGAAAAAGATGGATTGCAAAGCAGCTTAGTTGAATTAAAACCGGTCACAGGCCGCTCACATCAATTGAGGGTGCATTTGGCCGCATTGAGCCATCCCATTTTAGGTGACGCGTTTTATGCCCCTATCGCAGTAAGGCAGGCGGCACCGCGCTTATTATTGCACGCAGCCACCCTTAAGTTATTGCAGCCCTATCATCAGCAATGGCTCACATTTGAGGCTGATACCGATTTTGTAACTGCATCGGGCACTTGGTTGCAGCCTAAGTCAAGTGCCCTGTAAACAGGTGTGTTGTTTTATCACGCAGCGCGTGTTAGCGCAATTTGCTAGCTAACACGCTTTAGCGTTTAAGCGATTACAGATGGCGCTCAAACAAATTGTAGATCCGGCGATACTCATCTAACCAACTGCTTGGCTGGCGAAAGCCATGCGGTTCCACCGGATAAATTGCCGTTTCAAAATGAATGATCTCTTGCTCAATCAACCGCTGCACTAAACGAACAACATCTTGAAAAAACACATTATCATCCACCATCGGCGCGTTGATTAATAACGGCTTGGTTAAGCCCTGCGTAAAGTAAATTGGCGAGCTGCGTTCGTACGCAATAGGATCGATATCCGGTGTGTTCAAAATATTTGAGGTGTAAGGATGATTATAATACGCCCAGTCGCTTACCGGCCTTAAAGCCGCCCCTGCTTGGAACAAATCAGGCTCTTTAAACAACGCCATAAAGGTCATAAAACCACCGTACGAACCGCCATAAGTGCCGATACGCTGCCGATCGACATGGGCATTGGCTACCAACCAATTTACCCCATCCACGAGATCTTGGATCTCAGGCGTCCCCATTTGCCGGTAAATCGCCGTACGCCAATCACGGCCATAGCCCTTTGATGCCCTAAAATCCATATCCATAACCACATAGCCTTGCTGAACCAGCAAGTTATGGAACAAAAACTCACGGAAATACCCTGACCAACCTAAATCACTATTTTGTAGATATCCCGCACCGTGATTAAAAATAACTGCACGGCGTGCATCACCCGCCTGATAGTTTTCGGGTAAATACACCTTACTAAATACAGGATGCGCCGTGTGGCTAGAAGGCACAGCAACGATGTTTGGGGCAATTAACGGTAACTTACGGAACTCGGCTGACACAGTATCGGTAAGCTGACGTACCGCACTACCAGGTGTGGCCTGCGTTACAAATAATTCAGGTGGGGTTAAATTGGTAGAATGGCGTAATAATAATGATTGCTCATCGGGTGACAAAGTAAATTCAGTGCTGCCCAATAAATTGGTGATCTGCTCTGTTTTGTTAGTTGCCAGCACCTGCCGATAAACGTTGTAAATCCCCGGATGGGTACTATTTGCTGTGAAATAGATGTACTGATCGTTGTGCGTTAATACCGGATTGCTAATTTCAAAGGTGCCCTGCGTTAACTTCGTAGCTGTTTTGCTGGTCAGGGCTTTGGTATAAAGATGCGAATAACCACTTTCTTCAGATAAAAAATACAACGTTTCCGTTTGATTCAACCAACCAAAATCATTAAAAGCATAATTTACCCACGCCTTATCATGCAAACGATGCTGTGGAACCAGTTTTTTCTGGTTTAAATCGACAGTGGCTATCCAACGATCTTTATTATCAAACGCTTTTAACATAACAGCGACTTGGTTACCGTTGTTATGCCAACGCATGGCGCTTTGGCTCCAGTACCAATCGGTCATCAAACCAATATCACGAATCACTTTTTCTGATTTATATCGCTCACCACGGGCTTTGGCATTTTCAGTTTTCACCTCGGCTAGCACATCTTCATTGTACCCAGGCAAGACATTGTAACTAAGCTCGTGCAAGTTACCGTTGTTTAAATCAACCAAAATAAGCTTTTGTGGCGCAGGTTTAAAGTCGTTCACACGCGGCCGAACGGGTTGTGCAGCGATATCACCATTAGCTGTAATGTAATTTGGCATGATGTCTTTATCGTTGCGCGCACTGGGTTTACGCGTAGCTAAAATAATGTACTGGCCATTAGGCGATAAACTGGCGTCCACGATCTGTTGCTGTTTACCTAAGTACACTGCCGCAGCAGGTAAACTAGGATTGGCCTCGCGCAGTTGCTGCTGGGCCTCAAAACGCTCACGGTTATTTTTTTGTTGTAAGGCTACATACCCAATAAGTTTATGCTGTTCTTGCGCTAAATAGCCTGCCGGGACACTCGGCGCCTTGGGTGCATCTTCCGTTTTTAAACTCACTAGCTCCGACACGGTACCTGACGTAAAGTCATAGGCAAAAAAATCCCAACCTTGCTGATACACTAACCGTCCGTCTAGCAAAAATTGTGGATTGCTTTGGCTGCTGTTGGTACGCGTAATTTGCAACAGGTTGCCATTGTGAAGTGCAAAAATATTGCCTTCGAATACGTAAGCGGCTTTGCTTCGATCAGCATTATAAACCATCTGCTGCGCACCCATCTGGTGCCAGTCGGCCAACTTACCCTGCTCGCCGTTACCCGTACCCTCAACTGCACGACTAAACCAATCGCGAAGTTCACTGCCTTCGCGCTTGCGTTGATAGTAAACCGTTTTGCTATCAGGCCCCCAGAAAGCGATTTCAGGTTGCCGTCCTAACCAGTCTGGATCAGCCATGATGTGTTCCATGGTTAATCGGATACTGGGATCGGTTTCATAGACTTGATTGATGGTTAGCGTATCTGTAGACCATGTTTGTGGTTCAGCCTTGGCCACAAGCGGGGCGCTATGCCAAAACAGCGCGCTGATACTGAGCGCAAGTAACGCGTTTTGAAAAATTCTCATAGGTTTTTTCTTATATTGCAAATGACGCCAAAGTTATACAAAGCTACATCACAAAACGCAACCCAATGCGGCACAATGCTGCCACTATACGCCAAAAAGCACAAAACCAGCCGAAGCTGGTTTTGTAAGAATGCTCACTTAAACCTTTATTTAAACAATGTTTGAGCAAGCGTCGTTAAATCGCTCTGCGCGCTAGCCAGTGCAGCCTCTGCAGATTCAGGGCCCATATTTAACCCTTCGGCATAAACGTAATGCAATTGCGTTAAACCTACAAAATTAAAAAAGGTTTTCAAAAATGGCACTTGGCTATCCGCTGGGCCATTGGCATATACACCACCACGGGTTAATGCAAACACCACAGGTTTGTCTTGTAACAAGCCAACAGGACCTTGCTCAGTGTATTTAAAGGTAACACCAGCACGGGCTAAGCGATCTAACAACGCTTTCAATTGGCTGGGTAACGCAAAGTTATACATAGGGACACCAATTACGATGGCGTCTGCCGCTTGAACTTTGGCAATTAACGCGTCAGACAACGCCGCTAATGCTTGTTGCTCAGCAGTACGCTCAGCCTCAGGTGTCATCCAACTACCAATTTCCGTCATGGCTAAATGGGGCAGCGGCGCAGCATTCAAATCTATTTCCGTAACGTTAACTGCAGCCGGTGCTTGCGCTAATAAATGGCCAATCAATTGATTTGATTTACCATTTTCACCGCTAATTGAGCTTTTGATCACTAGTACATTTTTCATAAATGGCCTCCTGGGGCAATGTTAATACTGAACACTATACATGTAATTTTTAGGAAAAAAATCGCAAAATATTGCTTTAAACGTTCGATTTAATTAATTAAAAAAAAGATAAACCAGCACGCAATCGGCTACGTATTAATTGTCAGTCGATAATAGAACTTTAACGCCGGGAAAGAACGAATATGTTGGAATCTACCGCGCTAACAGGGCATCATGCTACCTCGCAGGCAACACCGAGGATGCCAGACCGTATGACAATTAGTGCTGAGCCACACATTCGTAGTGGCCAATGGGAAGACGCCCTCACCTACGTTGCTGTTAATGCAGATAAAGCAGCGTATGCCGAGTTATTTAGTTATTTTGCGCCACGCTTAAAAGCCTTTGGCATGAAAATGTTTGGTAACGAGCAACAAGCGCTAGAAATGGTGCAAGACACCATGCTAAATGTGTGGAAAAAGGCGAGTTTGTTTGACGCAAGCCGTGGCTGTGCCTCAACGTGGATATTTACTATTGCACGTAATGTCCGCTTTGATATGCTACGTAAAAAGCAGAGCCGTAAAGATGATGTAAGTGCAGATGACTTATGGGCAGATGGTGATTATCCTGAGCAGGAAGAATCAGCCAGTGATAAGTGGGAAACCATGCTGATGAGTGAAAAGCTGGCTCCACATTTTGATGCCTTGCCACCCGCACAACGTTTAGTGATGCAAAAAGTTTATATAGAAGAAAAATCCCATCAAGAAGTATCTGATGAATTAGATATTCCGCTTGGTACCGTTAAATCGCGGATCAGATTGGCTCTGGATCGGCTGAGAGAGGCATTAGATGACACACGCAGTTAAATTTCATCCTGGAATGATGCTGATGGAACAGTATGTAGAAGGTACCCTTGCTGCAGACGTTGCCATAGCCGTAGCGACGCATATTGATCTTTGCCCGCACTGCCAGCAGTTGTGTCAAGATCTGCATAACGATAAAGGCGCTCAGCTTGCTGAACTCACGCCTGCGGTATCTAACAATGCAGCCGAGTTTGCAGATATGCTCAGTTTTATCACGTCGCAAGCGCCAGAGCTTAAAGCTGCACGAAAAACTGATGCTGAAAGTGTTACTGTAACATTTAACAATCGTGAATTTAAAATCCCACGTGCCTTAAGCCGAATGGCTGAACAGCACGGTAAATGGCTACAGCTCGGTGGTATTGCAACTGCAAAGCTACCCGCGGGTGAAAAATTACATGTGTCTTTATTGTACATTGATAAAGGCACAGAGATCCCAAATCACACCCATTTGGGTATGGAATTGACTTTAGTGTTGAGTGGTCGCATTTGTGATGAGAATGGCGAATACGGCGCAGGTGATTTGTTAATAAATTCGCCAGACGATACCCACACTCCACATACTCGGGTTGATGAAGATTGTTTGTGTTTATCTGTGCTGAGCGCGCCACTGAAATTCAATAAAGGTCTAGTACGTTTATTAAATCCATTGCAGCAGTTCTTCTACTAAGATATTAACCATTTTTTATGATGTAATGACAGCGCGTTAACGCCGGTTTTTCCGGCGTTTTTTTTGAGCAGCATTTTTCGCAGCTTGTTAGTACCCCGACGATGATTACTGCAGTTTAGTTATTGTTGAAGCGTTTAATTTTTACCGCTTTTTAACGAAGTAATGCTACACCGCCCTGCAAATTCCAAAGCTGGTTAAAGCCTAAACGCCGTAATACTCTTGCGGCCAGTAAACTTCTATTGCCCGTTCGACAGACTAATAATAACGCCTGTTCTGGCTGTAATCTTTGATGTAACACCGCATCACATAATCGCGATAACGGCACCTGAATTATAGTGGCGGGTACTGGCAGATAATGCATTAACGCGCCAGCACTTTGCTCATAAGGCTCACGAACATCAACAATCGTCAATGCGGTTCCCGCCAATAAAGTAGGTAGTTCTGTCGATGAGACTAACGCAATTGCATCATGGGCGGTCACTTCAACCAAGCCACAAAAGTGTGAACTGGCTTGCTGCAACACCAAAGCTTGTGCATTTAAAGCGTGTAGCCATTGTGGCTCTGCTGATCCGGCCAAAATCGTTTCTAACAGCGGCGTTTCTTTTATGGCTTGGTCAAACGTCGTCACAAAACGCTGCGCATAATCATGACTCGAAAGCAGCAATGTATCAGGATAGAGCTGTGAAACTAAAACTTGAAGACTCTGTTGTAATTTTGCCGCATTACCACCGGGCATATCCGTTCGCCCTATGCCACCAGGTAAGACGATATCGCCAACAAATGCCGCTTTTAATTGCATATGATGCCGTAATAAATAACTGTAAGCCACCGCACTGTGCCCAGGTGTAGCGATACGAGTAAGCTGGTACGCCCCTAACGTTAAGTCATTGCTCGCTTGCGTCCACCCCACATTATCATAGGGCTGCGATACCCCTAATAAGGCACGCAATACTTCACTGGCCGCATTGGTCTCTTCATGTAAATGTGTATCGAGCACGGCTAACAGCGACCAGCCTTGCCCCTGAATAATGTTCGCTAAGCGTTCCGCTAATGGCATAACCGGATCAATAATAATCGCCTCGCGACGTTGTGCACACATAAGCAAATAGGTGCAACAGGCATCATATTTAAATTGGTATAAGCCATCAGCATCTGGCACGTTTAACGGATCCGCATCGGTGAGTACCAAATGATGTTTTTGCACTACCTGCGCCAACGCACGGATCCGCTCGCAAGCTTGCTGACACTCTGCGTCCGTCATCGCCGGACCAAAAGACAAACGTATGGCACTTTCACTGCGCCAGCGCTCTAAACCCATCGCCTCTAATACATAACTACCGGTGACTTTAGAGCTACAGGCTGAGCCAGAGCTTACCCGGATCCCCGCAGCATCAAACAAATCTAAAATATCTTTGGCAAAAAAACCCGGTACAGAAAAATTTATGGTCGTTGGAATGACATAAGGCGCATCACTGTTTAGCACCAGTGCAGGAAAGACCTCACGAAGCGCACTTAGCAAGTCCGTTCGATAACGCCACAGCACCGCGTTGGAGCAAAAAAGACGAGGCTCTTCTTTGAGTAATTCCGTAAAAATCGTGTTGAGCGCCGCAATACCAGGTAAATTCTCAGTCCCCGATCGCAATCCGCCCTCTTGTCCACCGCCGGTAATTAATGGCCGATAAGGGGCGCCAGCGCGAACGTATAAAAACCCTATCCCTTTGGGGCCGTAAAGTTTATGCCCACTAAACGGTGCATAATCAATAGTTGTAGCCGCCAAGTGTAATGACATTTTGCCCAGCGCCTGTACGCAATCCACTAACCAATAAATGTCGGGTTTGCCTTGGCGAATAACCTGCTCTAATGCATGCAAATCTTGCTGCACACCCGTTTCATTGTTTGCCGCCATGGTACACACCAATGCCGCGTGCGGTAATAATGCGGCCAGCGCAGTAAGATCGAGTTGTCCCGTACTAAGTACCGGAATGGCTTTTAAGGTGGCATTTACCTGTAATAAGCTATTCCAGTGTTTAAGGCTTTCAGGTACGGCTTTATGTTCAGTCGCGCCATATAACAATAGCGTATTTGGCCCGCCCAAGCCTCGGGCTCGAATAGCCTCTAAGGCTGAAATGACGGAAGTTTGGATACCTTCAGTGGCGCCTGAGGTAAAAATAATATCACCGCTGTCGGCACCTAACACCTGACGGGCAAGGCTACGCGTTTGCTCTAATGCTGCTTTCGCTTTAATACCTGTACTATGGCTACTACTCGGATTACCAAAGTCTTGCTGCATCGCATGTAAAACGGCCTGCGCTGCACCAAATAATACTGGCGTAGTAGCGTTATTGTCTAAGTAGACCTCAGTAAGCGTGCGGCAGTTAACGATTGGCGCAGACATGGGCGGGTTCCTTATATGGTCTAACACTTATAACTTATTGCTATATCTTATATCAGTTAGTTTATATCGCCCAGTAGTTAAATAATAAAAAACCGCCTCTTTTAAGGAAGGCGGTTGTTTATTTAGTAAAGCTAATAGGTAAGCCTACAGCAGATAAGTTGGCATCAGGCCTATTCAATCAAATCGCGTGGGATTTGTGGACGCAACTCTAACCATACTTTACCACTCTCGATACCGTATTTACGCACAGCCATAACCACTTCATCGTGTTTACCTGCTTGCGCTAATAACTTAAGCTGCTCGTAATAGCGTCTAGCTAACTCGCGTGCAGAAGGATGCGAGAAGTAAAAACGGGCAATTTTGTTATATAAGCCTCGAAAACCATTCAAAATCAGCACATAAATGCGATTAGAAGAATGTAAGGCCATTTCATGGTTTAAGTTATAATCAAACTCGGCAAAAGCTTCAGCAGTATCAGCCAACGTTTCTGCATCCGTTAGGGCATCAATCACTTGTTGCTGATGCGTTTTAATCGCACCACGGATGTAAATTGCACTAATATTGGTGCGCGCGGATAACAGCTCATCCACTAAATCTGGCATACGCTCTTCATCTAAACGCGCCAAAGTTTCTAAGATGTTTAAACCGGACGTTTCCCAAAAGTTATTCACTTTCGTGGGCTTGCCATGCTGAATCGTTAACCAGCCATCTCGTGCTAAACGCTGCAAAACTTCACGTAACGTGGTTCGAGTAACACCAATTAACTCCGACAGTTCACGTTCCGCAGGTAAAATTGAACCTGGTGCAAACTTCCCGTTCCAAATGGAATCGACAATATATTCTTCTGCAAAGCCTGCTGGGCTTTGCGCTTTAATCAGGTTGGTCATGCGGAGTGATCCGTCTCAATAAGGTCAGCAAAAAATAATCCACTGATTGTACCAGAGACCAAGCAGTTAACAAGTAATCGAATGAAATTCGCTATTCACTGAAATAGACGTAGGTTGTGTATTTGGTTGAAATACCTTAGATTAGCTGCCTTTGTTTAATTCTTACCTGCGGACATTGCTATGTTTCGAGCCTTAAAGACTGTTTCTGTGCAACGTTGGCCCTGGTTAGTTTTAGCGCTCAGCGCCTTACTGTTGCTGCTCGCAGGGCTCTATTTTCAATATCAACTCAACTATCAACCTTGCATTAAATGTATTTATGTCAGAGTAGCCTTTTTTGGTATTATGCTAGCCGCCTTGTTAGTGACTATTGCACCCAAGCAAGCATTTTTACGTTATCTTGGTGTATGTTTAGGCGGTGCCGCTGCCGTTTATGGCGTGCTGCAGGCACATGAACTGGTTAACATTGAACAGGTATTAGCCAGTGGCGGTTTTACCACCTGTGCGCTTTTTGCTAATTTTCCGACCTGGTTGGCCTTAGATAGCTGGTTTCCTGCGCTTTTCGCGGTTACCGGAACCTGTGGAGGCGTTGATTGGCAGTTTGTAGGACTAAGTATGGCAGAATGGAGCCGTTTTATTTTAGCGGTATATGGGCTTATTCATTTGCTAGTGTTTATTAGCCAATTAACTAAACCTAACAAAAACCCTTATCTTTGAGCCTGTCGCTGTAATAAAACTGAAAAACCTTACGCCGCACAATTGCCGTCAGTAAAACGAAAAAGCTAGCGAACATACGCTAGCTTTTTTATTACTCTCAGCCATACATTAGGCAATTAAACTCAAGCAACACGCTGACAAGGCAAAGGTATCTGCTATTAAACCTTATAATCACTTATCAGTTTGTCTAATTCCGCAGCCAAGGCCGTTAAACGTTCACTGGTTTCAGTGGCACTGCGTGTACCTACTGCAGTCTCTTCTGTTACCACCACAATTTGATGCACGTTCTCGTTAATCGCCCCAGACACATGGGTTTGCTCTTCGGCAGCAGTAGCAATTTGCGCATTCATATTGTTAATGGTATTTACTGCAGTACTGATCTGATTTAACGCGACTTCTACTTGGCGAATTTCGTCAACACTGCTCTGGCTACTTTGTTTAAGATTACTAATAAGCTCAATCGCACCTTTAATACCGGCTTGCAAGCGCTGAATCATTTGCTGAATTTCTTGGGTACTCTTTTGCGTACGGCTAGCTAATGTACGCACTTCATCGGCAACTACGGCAAATCCTCGGCCTGCCTCACCCGCACGAGCGGCTTCAATGGCAGCATTTAATGCCAACAAGTTGGTTTGTTCCGCAATACTGCGGATCACATCCAATACGCCACCAATACTGTCTGATTCTTTGCTTAAGTCAGCAATAACCGAGACACCGTGAGTCACCTGCTCGGCTAAACCATCAATCACACGTACGGTTTTTAATAAGGTTTGCTTAGAATTACCAACCAGATCCTCAGCATCGGCAGCGGCACCTGACGCACGCATCGCGCTGTCTGCGACTTCCGTTGCTGACGCGGCCATTTCATTCATCGCCGTGGCGACTTGATCACTTTCTGATTGCTGCCGCTGTACCCCTAGCTCAGCTTTACGCATAATCTTATTAAGCTCAGTGGCACTCACATTTAAGGTTGAGGTTGAACCTGCAACTTGCGCGACTAAATCACGCACTTGACTCGCAAAACGGTTAAACGCTTGAGCTAATTGGGAGAGTTCATCATCACCATTTACCGCCAGACGATGGCGCAAATCCCCGCCGCCTTGGGCAATATCTGTCATGGCACTAACGGCCGATTTTAATGGCGTAATAATACTGCGTACAACAACTAACGCTAACAACATGATGGCAATCAACGCGATAACCGCAGCACTCACCGAACTCCACAAACTGGTGGTTTGCGATTCATCGGCACGCGCTTGCATCACCGCCACTTGCTTGTCCAAACCATCAATCCAAAAACCGGTGCCTAACATTAAATTCCATTTTGTGAGTTCTTCGGCATACCCTAACTTGGGATCGGTAGTACCCGTTTCAGCATTATTCCAATGATAGTACAAATACCCTTTACCGCTGGTTGCGGCATCCCATAAACCGCGGATCACTTCAACGCCGTTGGGATCTTTTAAATCCATTAAATTGCGTCCTTGCAGAGCAGGATTGGCCGCATGCACGACGTTAACGCCTTGTTTATCGTAAACAAAGAAGTACCCCATACTGCCGCTATCGTCGAAGCGTAATTGACGAAGGATTTCCAAGGCCTGATTTTTTATCTCGGGATTACTTGCCGCATCGGGCGCGTTATATAAATGGGCAATGGCACTTCTGCCTAATTGCAGATAGTTTTTAATGACGGCTTGTTGGTTTTGCTGAAACATATCTTCAAAACCAGCAACGCTTTGCTGACCTAGTTGTTTAGTTTGGTACAAACTAAAACTGACCAGAAAAATAGCGAGTAATGTGCTGGGTAATAATGCCAGCAGCAATATGCGAGTTTGGATAGTTAAATTTGCCATAGAACGTTCTCAGTTAGCGGATTATTATTGCATCACCGTTGATTATAATGAATGTTTGAAAAATCGCTTGAAAACAATGCATAAATTTACTTGAATGCGTTTCAGTCAAACGACAGGTTGCCCAAAACGGCAAGGGTGCGATAAATAGCAAAGGCGCAAAAGTGGCCGAAAGACATAGCTGTTATTTGGTACGTTGTATCTGCTATAACAGGCGCTAAGAAACACCAGCAAGAACAGCGTATGCTGTTCTTGCTAAACAGCGCTTAAACGATGGCGAGTAACTCAACATCAAACACTAACGTACTAAACGGCGCAATGGCATTGCCAGCACCACGTTCACCATACGCTAAATTATGCGGTACATATAAGCGCAGCTTGCTGCCAACCGCCATTAATTGTAACGCTTCGGTCCAACCCGCGATCACGCCTGATACAGGGAACTCGGCCGGTTCACCGCGTTGGTATGAACTATCAAACACAGTACCATCGATCAGCGTACCATGGTAATGGGTGCGAACGGTATCCGATACGGTTGGTTTGGTGCCTTCAGCGGCCACTAACACTTCGTATTGTAAACCAGATGCCGTTACTGTCACTTCAGCACGCTTGGCATTTTCAGTTAAAAATAACTCACCCGCTTCGGCTAAAGCAGCAGATTTTTCAGATTCAGCAGCTTGCATGCGCTCACTGATCACCATAAAAGCAGCACGAATTTGCTCATCAGTTACTTCAGGTTCTTGCTCCTGGTAAGCCGCGGCTAACCCTGCAGCGACCGCAGTAATATCTAATCCATCAAAGGGTCTGTCAGCCAGTTGCTGGCCCATTTGTAGACCAATTCCGTAACTCGCGTGCTGTTCTAAAGTGGTAAATTTTGACATAACGTTCACTTATGATTGGCTGATCTTGTTAGTAAGACCAGAATTAAAAAGGAAGCATATTTTACGCTATCAAGGCGCAGAAGTCTCGTATAGGTGCAGTAGTTGTTGCCAAACAGCTCTAACTTGCTGTTCATCAGCAGCATTCAGCTCACCTTGCATAATGGCCTGTTGTAAACTTGCAGCAACATTACCGGTAATCTGCTCAACATCAAAAGGTTGCTCACTCACTTGTAAGGTACCGACAACTAAGTCAACGTGACCACGTAAATAACCGGCAGCAAAAAGTTCATCATCTGTAGCAACAGGCACTAATTGATCAAAATAGTCAGCTGCATGCTGAATAAAATGCGTGGTTTGAACAAGCTCATTCATCGTTTTTGTCATCCTCATAGCCTAGGCGATACATCACATAATCGTTGTAACCGGTCAGTACACTCAGCAGCCCCTGTAATTCGCGATCCAACGCCATATCACCGGTATCCGCCAATAATGGCCGTCCACCCAATTGCTGTAATTTCGTTTTAGTGGCCAACAATATAATATTGTCTCGGCCGATGGCGCGAATAACGGCGGGAGAAAGCTGTTGATTACCGCGACCAAATACATGGCCTTGGCCACCAATTAGCGTAATTAATAATTTGCTTGGATAGGCTGCTACCAAGTCAAGTAACTGGCTGGCCGTGACATCTTTTGCCAGCAATTGACCATTTTCAATCACATCTACCCCTAACAGGGTATTCTCTAGCCCTAATTCAGCCATCACCGCAGCCACGGTTGATCCAGATCCCATCACATAGCGCACATTCTCTTGCATTTGGCCAACCACGTAGGCCGCTAAGTCATCTAATACGAGCTCTTCAGATTCTTTACCGGCCATTTTTACGCTTTGCACATACCGCAACTCGGCCGGAATACGCATTTCACCATAACGGCGCGCTTTGACGACACCTTGACGAAAGGCGATCTCGTCAATATCCATTACCGCAGCCTCTTGTTGACTGACGAGCTCACCTGCAACCAGTTTTGCCAGCAATTTTCCAGCGGCCAACGGCGATATGGCATAAACACCCGAATGGATTTTACAGCCCGCGGGGATCCCCAGCACCGTGGTGCGATCGCCGACAATATGACAAATATTGCGCGCTGTACCATCACCACCGGCAAATAACAATAGATCTATCCCCTGCTCTGCCAGCAGCGCAGCCGCCTGCTCGGTATCGTTGGCAGTGGTAGGAGCGGCAGGTGGCACATAGCATACCTCGACATTAAAACCGAGTTCATGACACAAGGCTGCGCCCATTTCGCCTGCTACCGTGACAATATGAACGCGCTCGCGCAATGGCAATAATTGACTTAAACACACGCGGGCACGCTGCTCTGCCATCGGCACCGCACCCAATGATAACGCTTGCTCTGCAAGATCATCGCTGCCTTTTAAGCCAACACTGCCGCCCAAACCCGCCAGTGGATTAATAATAAGGCCTAACCGAAACGGTTTTATCATTTGCATTTACTGCCCAAACTGCTTAACCAAAACTGGCTAAGTGTACTGTTTTCGTTGTGTATAGTGTACCTGCTCAGCAGCAGCTTGCCCAGTAGCACCCTTCGCATTTGAGCCAAAGACCGTTTCGAGACAATGCCTACTAAAAGCAAGTCATGTCATTAATTTGCTGCATTGCCCTGTTGCAACCGCTAACACACTGCTCTACATTAAGGCTCATTTTTACCCTTATAAGGGCATACTATGCTGCCTCTGACCGAGCAATTTAACCAACAACAACACGCATTTTTTCGCGAGCCTTATCCCAGCATAGCCAGTCGCCAGCAACGGCTACAAACATTAGCGCTCGCCTTAAAGCAGCACACCACAGCGTTATGCGAAGCAGTCTCGGCCGATTTTGGCCAACGTAGTATTGCCGAAACGCGCTTGTTAGAAATCGCACCGACCTTGCAAGGACTGCATTATCAATTAGCCCATTTAAAACGCTGGATGCGCCCAGAGAAACGGCACGTTCATTATACGTTTGCACCGGCCAGTAACTACGTTATGGCCCAGCCATTGGGAGTAGTTGGTATTATCGTGCCATGGAATTATCCAATCTTTTTGGCATTAAGCCCGCTAATGGCTGCCCTTGCCGCGGGTAATCAGGTGATGCTGAAATTGTCTGAGTTTACACCTGCGACCAATCAGGTTTTACGCACGTTATGCCAGCAGGCGCTTGGCGATTGTGTCAGCATTATCGAAGGCGATGCACAGGTTGCCGCTGAGTTTGCAGCACTGCCATTTGATCATCTTTTATTCACGGGCTCCACTGCAGTAGGCTATAAAGTGATGCAAGCCGCGGCAAAAAATTTAACTCCAGTGACATTAGAGTTAGGGGGCAAAAGCCCCGTATTAATTGCGCCAGATGCCAATATTGCCACCATGACAGAGCGCCTATTGTTTGGTAAAACGGCCAATGCCGGCCAAACCTGCGTTGCCCCCGATTACGTGTTAGTTCCCCGAGCATTACAAGATGCGCTTGTCTCACAATTAAAAGCCGACTTTGCGCGTTTTTATCCAAACTTTCCAGATACACCGGATTACAGTGCCATTATTAATACACGCCAATATCAACGCTTGCAGGCGCTGTTGAGGCAAGCCCAAGCAGCCGGTGCCGAGGTGATCCCGTGTTATACCGCGACAACAGGGATGAACAATACTGACAACGTAAAGGGTTCAGAAGACGTCAACGAAGCAAAGCGCATTATACCGCTAACCTTGATTTTAAACGCGCCAGATGACAGCCCTATACTGAAGGAAGAAATTTTTGGCCCGCTGTTACCGATTATTCCATATGATGATATCGCAGACGCTATCGATTACATCCGGCAACGCCCCAAACCGTTAGCAATTTATGTGATAAGCGATAATCAGCCGCTGATTGAGCGCGTATTAACACAGGTGCAAGCAGGCGGTGTTTGTATTAATGATACCTTACTGCATGTTGCCCAAGACGATTTACCTTTCGGTGGCATTGGCCCCTCAGGTTTGGGCAACTACCATGGCCCTGAGGGATTTAAACGCTTCTCTCATATCAAAGCTGTGCACAAAAAAGGTCGCTTCAGTAGCAGCCGCTTTATTTATCCACCCTTTGATCGCCCGTTATTCCGTGCTTTACTCAATTGGTTAAGCCGTTAATGGGTAATCTCTAGGATTGATTGAGTCGCTAACGGATAAAGCGGCTTACTGGTTCAGCAATGCCTTGCTTACGCCGCTGACTGGCTAAATTGCGAAGTTGTGAAGCTACTAAGTTGCGAAGTTGCGAAGTTGCGAAGTTGCGAAGCAATATAGCGTCGCACAGATAAATAGCTAATTTAAGCAGCACGCGGCATCTGCCGCGGTAAGCTTAAGGCTAACACCATGGCGAAACCGGCGGCGAGCGCAGCTAACACATACGTCTGGCTAGCACCACTACCATTTTGCCAACTGATACCTGATACATAGGCGCCAATAGCGCCGCCGCCCCCATAAATAATGCCAGCATAAAACGCCTGACCACGCCCGCGCTGTGCTTTTGGAAAAAACTGCTGAATAAACTGCATGGCACAACTGTGCGCAATAGCAAAACTTCCAGCATGCAATAGCATACTGAGCCCCAGCACCAGCGGAATATGGGCATAAAACGCCACAATTAACCAGCGAAGCGCGGTTAAGCCATAACACCAAGCCAATAGTGTCCGAAATCGATAACGCCCTAAAATACGCCCTGCATAGTAAAATGCCACAATCTCAGCCAGTACCGCCACGCCGATAAACAAGCCGGTTACCGTGCCCGAATAGCCAAGATCACGACTGTACAGTGTAAAAAAGCCATAATAGGGGGCAAAACTCATTTGTAATAACAACGCCGCACCCATAAACAGCCATAGGACTTTGCTGGAAAATAGCTCGCGAAACGACATCTTGCGCTGCGTTGTTGAAGTCAGTGTTGGCACAGCCGGTAAATTTAACAGGCTAATAAAGAGCAGTACTAAAAACAGGGTGGCCGTGGCAGGCATAAACTCGCTGCCCCAATGCTGATAAAGCGCGCCACCCAGCATCACTAAAATAATATAGCCCACACTGCCAAAGGTACGGATTTTACTGTAAGCCCCTGCATCATCATTTAATGCATGAAAGGTACACACTTCTAATTGCGGTAAAATCGCGGTCCAAAAAAAGCTAAACAGGGCAAAGCCTAAGAGTAATGGCCAATACCCGGCATCAATGAAACTGGAAAACCAGGCTAAAATCGCCACCAAAGCCCCAATTCGCATAATTCGTAAGGGGTTAGCGGTGCGATCGGCTAACGTACCCCACAAGGCAGGACCCACAATACGGGTAGCGGTCACTAAGGCCAGTAATAAGCCAATTTGCGCCGAGTCATAGCCCCGACCATCTAAGAACAGCCCAAAATAAGGCACAAAAATGCCTAACACACCAAAATAAGCAAAATAAGCCAGCGAAAGTGCTGGCTTGATAGATAAAGTTAGCAAGGATAACTCGTTATTTAGGTGCTAATTGGCGAGCAACAGCAGCGATATCGGGTGTTGCAACCTGAACATGCGCATTTTGCGCCCGATGCCGTAGCAGATGATCCAGTAACACGATGGCTAACATTGCTTCCGCTACTGGAACCGCGCGGATCCCCACACAAGGATCATGCCGGCCTTTCGTCACAATATCAACTACTTCACCGGAGGTGTTAATACTTTTACCGGGAACGCTAATGCTTGATGTCGGTTTAAGGGCCATACTCACCAGTAGGTCTTGGCCACTGGAAATACCGCCCAAAGTGCCGCCAGCGTGGTTTGCGCTAAATCCCTCTGGTGTAAGTTCATCTCGACCGACAGAACCCAATTGTTCTACCACCGCGAACCCATCACCAATTTCAACCGCTTTAACGGCATTGATACTCATCATCGCATGGGCAATATCGGCATCTAACCGATCAAACACCGGTTCCCCCAGCCCAACTGGCATGCCAGTGGCGATAACGTTGACGCGTGCGCCAACAGAATCGCCCGCTTTTTTCAGCTGACGCATATACTCATCTAACTCGGCTATTTTGCTTGGATCTGGGAAGAAAAACGGGTTCGTCTCTACGCTTTCCCATTGCAATTGCTCGGCTTTAATGGGCCCTAACTGCGCTAGATAACCCCGAATTTCGATACCGCAATGCAGCTTTAAATACTTTTTGGCGATGGCGCCTGCAGCGACTCTGATCGCGGTTTCCCGCGCCGATGAGCGGCCACCACCTCGGTAATCACGCAAACCAAATTTATGCCAGTACGTATAATCCGCATGACCGGGCCGAAATTGCGCTTGAATAGTGGAATAATCTTGTGAACGTTGATCCGTATTTTCTATCAGTAAACCAATACTAGCTCCCGTAGTCGTGTCATTAAAAACACCTGACAAAATCTTTACGCAATCTTCTTCACGGCGCGCGGTGGTATAGCGCGAGGTCCCTGGCTTACGACGATCCAAATCTAATTGCAAATCGTCAACCGTCAATGTCATCCCTGGTGGGCAACCATCAATCACGCCACCAATGGCCGGACCATGACTTTCGCCAAAGGTGGTGACCTTAAAGATTTGCCCAATACTATTACCTGCCATCGCTATTCCTACCTATCTTAACTTACTCACGTCGATAACGTTTTACTCGGCTTGCGCAAACGCCTGTTGATGTGCCAAGAGATCCTGTTTACTGATAGCAAACACGCCTAAGCCACCCGCTTTAAATTCAAGCCAACGAAATGGGACGTCTGGATATCTATACTGCAATTCAACCATACTATTGCCAACTTCACAAACTAAAATACCGTGCTCGGTTAGATGGGCTGCCGCGTTTGACAAGATGTGTCGTGTTAGGGCTAAGCCATCGTGACCTGACGCTAACCCGAGTTCGGGTTCATGACGATATTCATCCGGTAAGTCGGCCATGTCTTCTGCATCAACATAAGGTGGATTAGTCACAATTAAATCGTATTGCTGGCCATTAAGCGCCGCAAACCCATCAGATAACACCGGAAATACCCGCTCGTGCAGTTGGTGCTCGCTAATATTCATATCCGCTACAGTGAGTGCATCTTCGCTTATATCAACAGCATCAACTTGGGCATCAGGAAACGCATAGGCACACGCAATCGCAATGCAGCCAGAACCTGTGCACAAATCTAAAATGAATTGTGGCGAGTTTGTCTCAGGTAACACCGACGCAAATTTATCTTGAATCAGCTCGCCAATGGGTGAACGTGGAATTAATACCCGTTCATCAACATAGAACGGTAAATTACAAAAATAGGCTTGATGGGTCAGGTAAGCTGCTGGGATCCGCTGTTCGATGCGTTGTTGCAGTAAAGCGACAAAGGCAGCACGCTCAGGTCGATCTAGCTTCACAGGTAATAACTTATCATCGGTAAACGGGGGTAAGTACATCACATGAGCTAATAACACAGCAGCTTCATCCCACGCATTATCGGTGCCATGACCAAAATAGACGCCTGCTTGATGAAAACGACTTACGGCCCAACGTAACCAATCGTGAACAGTAATCAGATCATGCAACGTATGTTGCAGGTGTTCGGGATCAAAAGATGATAGCGGCTGCTCAGACATGGTATGCTGCACTCCAAAATTCAGATAAAAGTTGTTAACGTTCGCGCATGCAGAAAAAAAATCCCCCTGCGGTTACCGCAGACTCAGGCCCCCGCAATAACGCGGACCAAGATGAGTTTTTGCTATTTCGAGACTATGTTGCTGGCACCCGACCGCTTAAGCAAGACAAGATAGCGCCTGTTGCCACACGCAGCAAGCAAAAACGCCCCACCCTGCCCAGTAACAGCCTGACTGCTGAAAAGCTGTTCTTTTTTTCCGACGAGTTTGAAATTTTTGCCGAGACGCAAGGCACATTATCCTATGTACAAAACGGCGATGATCCCCATCTAGCGGGACGCTTGCGTCGCGGTGAATTAGCGCCACAAGTGGTATTGGATTTACATGGCATGACAGCGCAACAAGCGAAAACTGAACTTGCGGGGCTATTACAGTATTGTGAACAACAGCAATTTAACTGCGCTTGCGTGGTGCACGGCAAGGGCTTAGGTATTTTAGCGAAAAAGGTACCAAATTGGCTTATTCAGCATCCTAACGTCCGCGCTTTTCATACCGCCCCCCGTAGTTGGGGCAAACATGGCGCATTGTTATTATTACTAAAAATTAATCAAAGCACTGAGCAACAATTTCGTGATCTTCCAGAACGTTAAACGTAACGCACATTAATGCCGTTTCATCCGGTTATCGTTCACAAAGTTGCAAAATTTTAGCATCCATTATTTAAGCGCCAATACACTCAGCTCAAGGGGCGAATTGCGTTCCAGTAATTTACCGCCACGGCTGGGCTCATAATCAATACAATAAAGTGCGGCAGGGCTAAAAATGGGCATTTGCCCAGGCTGCGTAAATGCTTCAACCAAAAAGCTGACTAACGGCATGTGCGAAATGAGCAACACGCGAGCGTGTGGCTGTTCCGCGAGCAAGCTGTCCACCTGTTGTTGCACCTGTATAGCGGATCCCTCAGGTACTAATTCAGACATTACATGCTGTTGAGTACTTCTGGGCTGCGAGCTGAGCATCAGTTCCGCCGTTTCACGCGTGCGCACATAAGGGCTCACCCAGACATAATCGAAAGCCGCGTACGTGTTCGCCAGCCACTGTGCCATCTGTTGCACATCGCTGCAACCTTGAGACGTCAAGGTGCGCACACGATCGTCTGCAGCAAGCGCTTGCGCTTCGCCGTGACGCATGATGACCACATTTACCATGAAAGTGTTACCATACTGCTGTGTTTGTCCTGTTCTGTCGACGGTTTAACAAATAAGCATGCGACAGGTGAAAATTGTGCGCTATGATAAAGAAAGTCTAAGGTTAGTGTAACTGCTATTAAAGCATAAGATTACTACTGGTTATTACTTATCGCTATGAAACGTGGTTCATCACGCACTGCACAAATAAGGATACCCCTTGCAAAACGCTGAGCTCATCAAAAGTCCCAACGATCCCAAGCAGTATCATTATCAATTACTGACTAACGGTTTAGCTGTGCTGGTAGTTCACCAAGCGGATAGCGAAAAAAGTGCCGCAGCGTTAACGATTAATGTCGGACATTTTGACGATCCTGCGGAACGCGAGGGATTGTCACACTTTTTAGAACATATGTTATTTTTGGGATCGGCACATTATCCTGACGCGGGCGGCTTTCAACAATTTATTAGTGAGCATGGTGGTAGCCATAACGCATGGACCGGTAGCGAGCATAGTCATTTTTATTTTGATGTTGAACATCCCTCGTTTAGCGAAGGGCTAGCACGCTTTGCGGATATGTTTAGTGCACCTTTATTTACCGAGCAGTATGTTGAAAAGGAACGGCAATCTATAGAAGCAGAGTTTTCGATGAAACTCAAAGATGACAGCCGCCGCATTTACCAAGTCCATAAAGAAACCATCAATCCAGCGCATCCTTTTGCCAAATTTTCTGTGGGTAACGCCCACACATTGGCCGACTTACCGCATGAAACCTTACAAGCGGCAGTAAGCCGGTTTTATCAAGAACAATACAGTGCTGCGCGGATGACCCTGTGCTTGGTAAGTAATCAGCCCTTAGCGGAGCTGATCGCGCTTGCCACACACCACTTTGCTCAATTGCCTGCACACTTGCCTGCAAAGCGCCCTTTGACCACCCCATTATATTTGGCCGAGCAGCAGGCGATACAACTTAATATACAACCGCATAAAAGCAGTAGCCGGTTAGTGGTAAGCTTTGCCCTGCCAGATATTCAACCTTGGTATCCTTATAAATTAGTCAGTTTTTTAGCACATTTGCTCGGAGACGAGGGCGAACATTCACTGTTGGCTTATTTAAAGGGGCGTGAGTTAGTCAATCAACTCAGCGCAGGGGGCGGTATTGATGGCAGTAATTATAAAGATTTTACCATTGCGTTTGAATTAACTGCCGCTGGCCGTGCCCACTATCGCGATATTGTTGCAGCCTTATTTAGCAAACTGCATTTATTGGCACAAACGCCCTTTCCTACGGCACTTTTTTTAGAGCGCCAACGCCTGCTAAATTGGTCATTTCAATTTTTCGAACCCACCACTGCATTGCAAACTGCTGGCGATTTATCCCTTAACATGCAGCATTATCCGGTAAACGATATTGTGTATGGTGATTATCGAATGGAATTGCCGCCACCGCACTTGTACCAGCAACTGTTAGCGTATTTTCACAGTGATAATATGCGTCTTATGCTGGTGGCTGATGATGTGGTTACCACAAAAGAGGCGCGCTGGTATCACACGCCTTACAGTGTCGAGTCTTTACCCGCAAGCTGGCTGCAGCAGTTAAACTCACAACCGCTGAAACCGGCCTTACAGTTACCGCAACCCAATCCATACTTGCAAACAGAGCTGTCCTTAATTCCCGTTGCCACACATATGGCACGGGCCGAACAACTTTACGTCGATGAGGGATTGTCCCTTTGGTATAAAGCGGATACCGATTTTCATACACCCAAAGGCCATATTTTTTTACAGCTTGCTTTACCAAATAGTAGCCAAACACTCCAGCAATTAGCCGCAAGTCGGCTGTGGGTTGAGCTAGTACTAGATCGTTTTAATGAAAAACTCTATGCCGCAACCACCGCTGGCCTTAATTACTTTATTCATGTGCATCGGCAAGGGATCAGTATTCAAACATCGGGACTCACCGCTAACCAATTACAATTATTAGCTGACATTTTACAGCAACTACCCGATCCGCACTTTAACGAGCAACGCTTTCATGAATTAAAACAACAACTTTGCCGACACTGGGAAAATAGTAGCAAGAACAAACCCGTTGCTCGATTGTTTAGTCAGTTGTCAGCATTACTGCAGCCGCTGAATCCCGAACTCACTGTATTGCAAACGACTTTACAGGCTTTAAACTTTGCCGATTTTCAGCACTTTTTACAGCCCCTATTGCAACAACAGCATGTTGAAGCACTGTTAGTCGGTAACTGGCCACGCTCAGCAGCACAGGCGTTACAAAACCAATTGCATCACTGGCAACAGCAACAAGCCAGCACGGGTAAAGCTCTGGCGATGAGCCAACGTAGTATTGCTAATTTAGGCCCTGTTTGGTTAACGAGCCTACCCGAGGGGCAAAGTGATCATGCATTAGTTATTTATTTGGCGGCACTCGAAAAAACGCCAGAACAAATGGCGTGCTTTATGTTGGCAAACCACGTGATGTCTCCGCGTTACTTTCATCAACTACGCACCGAGCAACAACTGGGCTATTTGGTTGGTACAGGCTATGTGCCCATTAATACCTTGCCAGGATTGGCGTTTTATGTGCAATCGCCCCACTCTCCCGCTGCGATGTTGTACGAGGCTACTGTCGCGTTTTTTAACGGATTTTTACAACAAGTCCATCAACTGGAGCCTGCTGAATTTGCAGTCTTTAAACAAGGGCTGTTAACGCAATTAGCAGAACGCGACACCAGCCTAAGTGCCAGAGCCAAACGGTTATGGCTCGCCTTGGGTCAAGGTGATTATGAATTTAGTTTAACTGAACGGATCCAACAGGCGTTGCATGAGCTGTCGCAACAGACGTTTATCCTCTTTTTAGAAAAATTGCTCGCAGCCGACTATGATGTGCTTTTTTTAGCCACCGATGCGGCACCATCGCATAGTTATGTTAAAGCAATGAATAAACATCAATTACTGTCGACATTAAAGGTGCAAAATGCTTTTGACAGTGTGTCGAAATCTGGTTAACGTAGCTCAATGAGTAGTATAAAAAAAATAATAACGTGCACTTTAAAAAATTTATTCTTTGTAGCCTGATTTTATTGGCTTTTTGTACATGGCCCGTGCGTGCAGCCCTACAATGGGACACCCTACAACCTTACCTTTTTCACGCTTTGTTGGCGTTATCGGTTGTGGGTTTATTGCTGGCACAATTTAGCCTGCAACGCATGCGAAAATACCATAAAGCACTTGCCAAAAGTGAAGAGCGTTTACGCTTATCCATTTGGGGCAGCGGCGATGAATTATGGGACTGGAATCTTGAAACCGGCGAGCTTTATCGCTCAAGTGCCTGGCTAGATCCTATTGCCACGCCAAGCCATACCCAGGATTTCCCGCCAAATAAAAGCGTTATTCATCCTCAAGACTTAGATCGCGTTAGCCATGCACTTTCGCAACATTTAGCCGCTAATAGCCCATTTTTTGAAGCCAGTTATCGGTTAAAAACCTCAGATGACAGCTACATTTGGGTATTAGATCGCGGCAAAGTGGTCGCGTATAATTCAGATGGCAAAGCTGGTCGCATGACCGGTACCTTAAAAAACATCAGTCAATTAAAAGAAGCCGAAGCGCGTATGCAGCTCTTTGCGCGCTGCCTAGAAAATATTTCTGATGCAGTAATCATTTGTGATACTAAATTTACCATAATTGAAGTTAACCCCGCCTATAGCGTTATTACCGGTAAACACCGTGAAGAAGTATTACAGACACGTTTTCAATTAACACTGTATCCCCCGCGCTTTATGCAAGATATTGAGAAAACACTGGTAAAAAATAGCCGTTGGAGTGGCGAGATCCGTGAGCTAAAAACCAATGGCGAATATTATCAAGCCGAACTTACATTTGATGTAATCAAAGATGAACAAGGTAGTATCACGCAATATGTCGCGGTGTTTTCTGATATCTCCGATCGGAAAAAACGTGAAGCGGAATTAAGCCGTTTGGCAAACAGTGATACCCTGACTGGCCTGCCAAACCGTGCTGTATTTATGACTAAATTGGCCAGCTTAGTGAGTAACAGCACCGAACATGCGCTGCTGGTGTTTGATTTAGATAATTTTAAAAAGATTAATGATTCTCTGGGGCATGAATTAGGCGATACCCTGCTATGCAAACTGGCAGAGCGTCTGCATCACAATAAATTGTTCCGTCAAAAACTGTATCGATTAGGGGGCGATGAGTTTGCTATTTTGTTAGATAACACGAACGACATCCATGCTATTACCAGTTTAGCGAAAACCTTAATTGATCAAATCAATAAGCCTTTCGCCGTTGATCAACATGAACTGGTGGTGACCAGCAGTATTGGTATCGTGTTGTTTCCTGAAGATGGTAAAGATCCACAAGCCCTGCTTCGTAATGCCGACACCGCGATGTACCATGCCAAAAGTGCCGGTGCTAATCGTTATCTGTTTTTCAACGACACCATGAATAAACAGGCGGTAAAACGCTTACAAATTGAAAACTTGATCCGCCATGGCTTAAAAGAAGATTATTTTACCGTTTATTATCAACCCAAAATGGATATGCTTAGCGGTAAAGTGGTTGGCATGGAAGCGTTAGTGCGCTTTATTACACCAAAAGGTGGGGTAATAAGCCCGGGGAGTTTTATCCCCGTCGCCGAGGAAACGGGACAAATTGTTGATATCGGCACGGTTGTATTACGTAAAGCCTGCTTGGATGTAAAACGCTGGCTTGATCAAGGCTTATTTAATGGTCGGGTGGCAGTGAATCTTTCAGCCAAACAATTTATGCTGCCCTTTCTGTGTGATCAAATTGATGACATTTTACAGCAAACCAACTTGGCATCGTATCATTTAGAACTTGAGATCACCGAGGGTACGGTAATGCAATCGCCCACGCTGGCGATTGACACCATGAAAAAACTTCGTGCACGCGGCATTCATTTAGCTATGGACGATTTTGGCACTGGCTATTCCTCTTTAGCCTATTTAAAACAGTTCCCGCTCAATACCCTGAAAATCGATAAGGCGTTTATTGATGATATGAGCAGTGCTCGCGGTCGTAATATGGTGGATACGATTGTCACGATAGCGCACAACTTAAGTTTAAGCGTTGTTGCTGAGGGCGTTGAAACGCTTGAACAATTGGAGCAGCTACGCAAATTACGCTGCGAAATTATTCAAGGGTATTATTACAGTAAACCGCTTTCTGCCGACGACTTTGCGGCCTTTTTAATGGCACAAAAAAAGCAGCGGCAACCTCAGCTGTATGTTTCTTAACACACCTAACGTTAACAACAGCGATTATTTGCTTTGTTTAAGCCATAAAAAAAGCCCGTTAGGGCTTTTTATTCGGTGTCGGTTTCGACATAAGAAAAATCGTCTGAACCATCGGCAATACGTTTTTTGCCAAATACCGTGTGAAATTTCCGCTTTTCAGCCACGCGCTGCTTGTATTTAAGCCAGGTTTTTTCAAACACCGAAGTGGCCTCAGATTCACCACGACATACGCGTAAGAACTGTTGTTCTTCTTCGTTAATCGGCTCACGTGAACCTTGCTCCAATTGTTGCATTGCTAAACCATGTTTCTCTAACAAATTACCTTCTGCTAGAGTAAAGCGCCCGGACCGGGTAAAGCCACGTGGGAAATTCCGGTCATCGAAAAAGCGACGATTAGCGACAAAACTTTGCTGCATCACTTTTTTCCTCTCATGTCGTTGAATATCAAGCCAGCCAGTTTAAACTGTGCGGAGTATGGTTAACAAAATTACTGTCGTAAAACAAAAATTTTTTATCGTTACGACAAATTTAATTAAGGGCGCATTTTGGATACTGAGTTACTGAAAACCTTTCTGGAAGTCCAGCGTACTCGCCATTTTGGCAAAGCGGCAGAAAATCTATATTTAACCCAATCTGCGGTGAGTTTTCGGATCCGACAACTTGAACAACTGCTTGGGGTAAATCTGTTTGTTCGGTATCGAAACAATATTCAATTAACAGCAGCAGGCGAACGATTACTGCCGCACGCGCAAACAATGCTGTCGGCATTACACCTCGCGCGACAGGATGTTGCATTGAGTTTACAGCAAGCACGCCAAATCTCTCTGGCTGCTCCCACCAGTATCTGGGATGCGTTTTTACAACCGATTTTCTTGGCCGTACAACAACAAAAACCAGAATTATTTTGGCGTACCGATACCCTTAACCGCGAACTTATTACGCGCCATTTGCTAGAACATCAAATAGATCTTGCGGTGGTGTTTGATCCCCCAAAAACAGATGACATAAGTGTCGAGAAATTGGCAGATGTAACCTTACTCGCGGTGAGTAGCCCTGTAATAGACAACGCTAACGCTAGCGCCAGCCAGCCGTACTGCTATATAGACTGGGGAAGCCATTTCGACATACAACATGCTCGACATGGTTATGAGCAAGCACCAATCATCTTACGCAGTAGTAGTGCACAATTAGCCGTAAATTGGCTACTGACAACGTCAGGCTATGCCTACTTACCAAGGACTATGATTACAGAGCATCTTAAAACGGGTCGCTTAGTTGCGCATCATGACGCCCCACAGATCACGTTAGCACTGTACGCTGCACATTTGAGTGACAATCAATTTAATCAGGAATTACAATCTGTCGTAGCCGGTCTAAAGCAGCAGGTAGCTGAGGTGTTCCAGTCTTGATGTGTTGCTAAAAAAAAATGAGCCAACGCTTATGCGTTTCTCGCGATGATAAAAGCCTAACAATCGTGAACTTAACGTTTTGGCCTAAAGCGTTATGGCCTAAAGATAGTGTCGTTTTTAGCACGCGCTCGTTGAATAGCTAAGCGTTTATAACTGTTAAATAAGGGTAACAGTAAGGGACCTGTAAAAAATGCCGCTATAGCCCATTGTAGCGCGCGCATCCCATTGCGCAGCGCCGCAATGTAAACCCCCACTACCACCATTAGCCATACAACTGGAAATACCAACACCTTTTCCCACCTTTTAACACTTGAATATGTTGTTAATGAGGCCACACGCGTATAAAAACGCACTAACCCTTTTGCTCAACGTTTACTAACAAACAGGTTAAACACCCAGTAAGCACGAAAACGCACTTTATAGTGTTATTTTAACAGAAAGTATCGCAGTAGACTGTTAATCTTTAGTCGAATTTATGTACAAAAAAAGAGCCAAGCGGCTCTTTTTTTGAGGGTACACACGCGGTGCGACCGAGAAACCTAATACACCTTACACGTAAAAGCGCTCGCCTTGCTCTGCCATTTTTAATAATAACGGACAGGGGGTAAAACGCGATCCGAAACGGGTTTCTAACTGCCGTAACGTTGCAACCACGTTATTTACGCCAAGGGTATCTATATAGCGGAACGGGCCTCCTAAAAACGGTGGAAAGCCAATGCCGAAAATAGCGCCAATATCGCCATCACGAGCCGACGCAATAATTCCTTCCTCCAAACAACGCACTGCTTCGTTGAGCATTTGTGCCGTACACCGACTGGCAATATCTTCTGCACGTAAACTTGGTGAAGCAGTAACACCCAGCACCTGATATACCGCCTCATCGACTTGCTTTTTACCTTTTTTCGCCGCTTTGCCGTAGAGATAAAACCCTTTCTCGGTTTTTTTGCCTTTACGGCCATCGGCTAACAACTTGTCAAACGCAGCCGGTGCGGCAAATCGCTCGCCTAACTCGGTGGTTAAAATAGGCGAAATTTTCGCACCTACATCAATACCTACCTCATCCAGCAAAGTGACCGGGCCAACGGGGAAGCCAAACTTAACTAGGGCTTTATCAATCTTCTCAACCGGTTCACCACCCAATAAGATGTTAGCCGCTTCATTCATATACAGCGCTAAAATACGATTGACATAAAAACCGGCGCCGTCTTTTACCACAATCGGCGTTTTACCTTGTTTACGGGCAAAAGCTACCGTAGTCGCAATGGTGGTAGCCGAGGTTTTCTCGTGCGCAATGACTTCGACTAATGGCATTTTATCCACTGGCGAAAAATAATGTAGGCCAATAACGTTTTCAGGACGCTGCGCTTTTTCAGCAATTTTATGGATCGGTAACGAGCTGGTATTACTGGCAAAAATGGTCTGCTCGCCACAATGCTGTTCAATATCGGCTACCATGCGTTGTTTAAGATCGAGATCCTCAAAGACCGCTTCAACAACGATATCCACATCGTGAAAACCGCTATAATCGGTGGTACCAGTAATTTTTAACAATTGCTGTTGCATCTCAGCTTTGCTGATAAAGCGCTTTTTGAATTTTTTATTAAGAAGATCGAAACTGTACTTCAATGCATGGCTAATACCTTGCTCCGAAATATCTTTGATGCGTACCGGGATATTGGCTTTTGTTGCAGTAACATTGGCAATACCACCGCCCATTAATCCCCCACCCAATACCGCCGCTTTACGCACTTTACGCGGCAAGGTGTCACCAGCACCTGACTCTTTTTTCATTTGAGTCGTCGCAAAGAAGATACTGCGAAGTGCAGCCGACTCTTTACTCATACACAATTCGCCAAAGGCTTTTGCTTCAGCGGCCAAGCCTTTTACATAGCCTTGCTCTACACCGGTTTGAATAACCTCAAGTATTTTTAGCGCAGCGGGATAGTTACCATGCGTTTTTGCCAACGTCTGTTTAGTTGCTTGTGAGAACACTAGTTTGCGCCCAGGCGCAGTATTCTCTAACAACGTATTTAATAAACTGCGTTTTTTCTTTACTGCTTTTGGTTTGCCTGCCAGCGCTTTTTTTACTGCAGCGTCTAACAGAATACTTTCAGGGACAACTTCGTCCACTAAGCCTAATTTTTTAGCTTGAGCCGCACGTAATTGCTTACCGGTTAGGATCATATCTAAGGCTTTTTGTACGCCAACCAGCGAAGGAAGACGCTGGGTACCGCCACTGCCAGGAAGTAACCCTAATTGCACTTCCGGCAAACCTAACACCGTTTTCGGACTGCTAGTGGCGATGCGCGCATGACACGCCATGGCTAATTCTAAACCGCCCCCTAAACACGGGCCATGAATTGCCGCAACGACGGGTAAACGTAACTGCGCAATACGATCAAACATTTGCTGCCCCATTTGGGCAATAGTGGTAGCCTGCTCTGCTGAGGTACACGTATCCAACATACTGATGTCGGCACCCGCAATAAACGAGTCTTTTTTGCCACTGATAAACACTACCCCTTTCAAGGTGGTATCACTGGTAATTTGTTTTAAGATTTGCTCAATTTCATCAGCAAAAGAGGCTTTGAGCACATTCATGCTCTCGCCAGGAATGTCCATCGTCAAGATAGCAACGTTGTCTTCCCGTACGCTTAATGAAAAACTGTTTGCGCGTTGTTCACTCATTATTCTGTCTCCACAATCATCGCTGCACCTAAGCCACCCGCGGCACAAGCGGTGGTTAAGCCAATACCTCCTCCGCGGCGATTTAATTCATTTAACGTTTGAACAATTAACCGCGTGCCCGTTGCAGCAAACGGGTGACCATAGGCTAAAGAGCCGCCGTTAACATTAAACTTGTCCATATCAATATCGCCGATAGCCTGATCTCTGCCCAATTTTTCTTGCGCAAATTTACGACTGCTAAACATTTTTACATTGGCTAAGGCTTGTGCAGCGAACGCTTCATGCATTTCAATTAGCGTGAGATCGGCTAAGGTTAACCCCGCACGGTCAAGCGCTATTGGCGTGGCATACGAGGGGCCCATTAACATATCGTCATACACACCAATGGCCGCAAAAGCATAGCTACGAATATAGCCCAGTGGCTTATAGCCTAACGCTTTAGCACGGCTCTCGGTCATCATAAGTACGGCTGAAGCACCATCTGTAAGCGGTGTGCTGGTGGCAGCGGTCACGGTGCCGTGTACACGATCAAATACCGGTTTTAACTTGGCATAAGACTCTAATTTTGACTCTAAACGGATGTTGTTATCCATTTGCAAAAAGCGACTGTAAGGCTCAACATGCGCGGTCATCACTTCACCCGCTAATTTACCCGATTGCCAAGCGGCCGCTGCTAACGTGTGCGAGCGATGCGCCATCTCATCTTGTGATGCACGGCTAATACCATGGGTTTTTGCCATTTGTTCAGCCGTATCGCCCATAGATAGCCCAGTGCTGTATTCCGCCACTGCCGGCGGCACAGGGAATAAATCTTTTAAGCCTAAACGGCGAAAGATAGCCAGTTTTTGGCCGAAGGTTCTGGCCTTGTTTAAATCAACCAGCGCGCGCGCCAACTTTTTACTGACACCTATCGGCAAAACAGAACTGGAGTCCGCACCACCGGCAATACCAATTTGCGTGATCCCCGCCATCATAGATTCAGCAATATTCGCTACCGACTGAAAGCTGGTGGCACACGCCCGCGAGATACTGTAGGCATCGGTGTGCACCGACATGCCCGTGCCTAACACAATTTCACGGGCAATATTTGGCGCTTCGGGCATTTGCACAACTTGGCCATATACCACTTGTTCAACTAGCGCGGGATCTAATTCAGAACGAATTAAAAGCTCATTAACGACTAATTTGCCTAAATCAAGCGCAGAGACACCATGAAACTCGGTCGCTTGTTTGGCAAAAGGCGTGCGTAGCCCGGCGACGATCGCAATGCGTTCGCCTTGGCGAGTGGTTAATTTTATTGGCGCGGCCATAGTATTCCTCGTTTGCTGTGTTAGGTAGTATTACAGGTCAGACCTCTACAAGATGCTTCGATTGTAACCACTGTCAGCAAAAATTAAAACAGTTGTTTTAAAACTTCTGCGACAACGGGATCGATTTAAACCTCTTGTTTTCTTTAATCAGGAACCTTATAAAGGTTTTATCGTCAAAGCGATGCGATAAAATCGGGAAATCCTAACGCATGGCAGTAAACACCATTGACAGGGTTAAGCGAGTTATCTATCGCGGTAGAGACTTACTCATTTTGTTCAACATAAGATAAATAATTATGGTTCAGGCATTTGCATCGTTAAAATCTTACCTTGATAGTCAGGTTCTTGGGCAACCGGCCCTTACCGAAGGGATCTTGCTGGCTTTACTGGCAAATGGTCATTTACTGGTAGAAGGACCTCCGGGCTTAGCTAAAACCCGCGCGGTCAATGCCTTGGCACAAGGTGTCGAAGGCGAATTTCATCGCATACAATTTACCCCCGATTTGCTACCTGCTGACTTAACCGGTACTGACATCTATCGTCCTGAAACAGGTCAATTTTCTTTTCAATCTGGGCCTCTGTTTCACAATATTATCTTAGCAGATGAAATCAACCGTGCGCCGGCTAAAGTGCAATCGGCACTCTTAGAAGCTATGGCTGAAAAGCAAGTTACCGTAGGTCGTAATACCTATAAATTGCCGGAATTGTTTTTGGTGATGGCCACCCAAAACCCCTTAGAGCAAGAAGGCACTTATCCGTTACCAGAAGCACAGTTAGACCGCTTTTTACTGCATTTAAAAGTAGATTATCCAGACAGCAAAACCGAATTGGCCATTTTACGTTTAACCCGTGCCGAGGCGCGCCATGATGCCAGTTTGGCTGCACCAAAAATTAGTCAAACGGACATCTTTGCCGCAAGACAGGCTATTTTATCGCTGCACCTAGCCGAGAGTTTAGAGCAATATATTGTGCAGCTAATTATGGCAAGCCGCCAACCGGCAGCCTACAGTGCAAAATTATCGAATTGGATCGCCTATGGCGCCAGCCCGCGCGCCACCATTGCACTTGATCGCTGCGCACGCGCACGCGCGTGGTTGGCCGGGCGCGATTTTGTTACGCCCGAAGACATTCAAGCGGTATTTCATAATGTACTGCGGCATCGTCTCATTTTAACCTACAGCGCTGAAGCAGAAGGCATTAACACTGATCAGGTGTTGGATGAGATTTTACAACTCGTTGCCGTACCCTAAATGCCCATGCTAAATGCCGATATGTTGTCATGGCTTACTACGCTTCAAGCCAATGGTGTAACGCTGGCGTTACCTGAGCTGTTGGCCTATCAGCGCCATACGCAATGCTTAGATATTGCCCCTAAAATGGCAATTCAAAGCAAGCTGGCAGGTACTTATCTGGCGAAAAGTAAAGGCCGAGGCATGGAGTTTGACGAAGTCAGACATTATCAACCGGGCGATGACGTAAGAGCCATCGATTGGCGCGTCACTGCACGTACCGGTAAAGTACACACTAAACTGTTTCGAGAAGAAAAAGAACGCCCTGTCTTTGTATTAACCGATTTAAGCGACTCGATGCGTTTTGGCTCCACGTTGTTGTTAAAATCTGTGCAAGCGGCGCATTTAGCGGCAATCATTGCGTGGCATAGCAAGGCGCAAGGTGACAAATTAGCAGGCTTAGTGTTTAGCCAACACCACCACAGATTGTTAAAACCTGCCAGCCGAACACGGGGGGTGCTGCGCTATTTACAAGCACTGATTGAAGTTCATCAAGCAGACACTCACCAGCACGAAACCGTCGAACCTGCAGTGCCATTAACCTTAGCCCACGCCTTAGCAGAGTTACGGCGTTTGCTTCGGCCAGGGAGTTTGCTCTTTATTGTTTCGGATTTTAGCCAATTAGATGCTGAAGCCTTACGGCATTTACAATTGATCTGCCAACACAATGAAGTGCATTGTTGTCATATATTCGATCCCTTAGAGCAACAAATTCCGCACATGGCTAAGGGCACCGCATTGGTCAGCGCTCAGCAAGAAACTGTTGCCGTTCACTTAGGCGATAACGCTATCCGTAACCGTTATCAACAGCAACAAACTGAGGTGACTCATCGGGTAAAGCAACAATTACATCAATTAGGGTGTCGCTATTTAACCTTCAGCAGTGCAGTCCCTTTGCTTAATCAATTAACGTTACCCGTGCGTTAAAACAGGGTGAACGAATTGAACAGGAATGCTATGTTAACATTGATATTATCTTCATTGCCTTGCCACAGGGTAATGCCACAAGAATACAGTAAAAATGGCCACAACTAACGACTTACTGCAACACCTTGCTGATATTTACGAACCGGAATTACTGCTCCCTTGGCAACCGGCATTAGGCCATTATGTTATTATGGTATTGGCTTTGCTGTTGTTAGCATTATTGGCGTGGAGAGGCTATCAATATTGGCAAGCTCAAGCGCCAAAACGCTTAGCGTGGCAGACACTGCAACAAATACGTTGGCAAGAACCTGCGGCTGCGGAACACATCAATCACTTATTGAAACGTTTACTACGCACTTATCATCCAACACATCCCATGTTATCGGCCCCGATCACCGCTTGGCAGGCTTTTTTACAACAGCAATTACCCACAACGCTGCCCCTGCCAAACTTACAACATCTGTTGTATAAAGCGCCCTCAACAGCAGAGACAGAAGCACATCAACAATTTTGGCTGGCGGCGGCATACATTATTAAACATTTTAGCAAAAAACGTTTTGCGCCAACCGCTACTGCAATGTTAGGGACACACCATGCTTGATTTAGCCTATCCGTGGCTACTATTGGCCTTACCCTTGCCATGGCTACTTAAAAAAAAGCGCCAACCTTTGGGGAGCGCACTAAATTTACCGGCGCTGGCGAAACTGGGTCGGCAACAGGAAGTAAAAGTTGAATTAACCCGTGTTGCGCCCTATTGCGCTGCGCTTATTTGGGTATTGCTGGTTATTAGTGCGACTCAGCCTCGTTGGTTAGGTGAGCCCATTAGCCTGCCGCAACCGGGCAGAGAATTAATGTTAGCCTTAGATTTATCAGGCTCGATGAACACACCTGATATGGCAACCCCCACCGGGAATATTACGCGGCTAGACGCTATGAAAACCGTGTTACGTGATTTTATCGCCGCCAGACAAGGCGATCGCGTTGGCTTAATTTTATTTGCTGATGCGGCGTATCAGCAAACGCCACTCACCTTTGATTTGGTTACGGTGCAACGCTTTTTAGAAGAATCGGTCATAGGGTTAGTAGGACAGCGCACGGCGATTGGCGAAGCGGTCGGTTTAACGGTAAAACGTCTAAACACTTATGACGCCAGTAATAAAGTACTTATCTTACTGAGTGATGGCGCAAATAACGCGGGAGATATTGATCCGATGCAAGCGCTAACACTGGCCAAAGCCGCCGGTATCAAAATTTATACTGTTGGTTTAGGCGCAGAGCAAATGATTCAACAAAGCCTATTTGGCCAACGCGTAATCAATCCCTCACAAGATTTAGACGAGCCACTGCTAATTAAACTGGCTGAAGAAACGGGTGGCCGCTACTTTCGAGCACGTAACCCGCAAGAATTAGATGCGATTTACACACTATTAGATGAACTTGAGCCGATTGAGCGTGAAGAAGTGACGTTTCGACCGCAGCGCAGCTTAGTACATTGGAGCTTAGCCGCGGCCTTGCTACTGTCATTTTTCCTCGCATGGCGGCAAATTAATTGGTCGGGAGTGTTTAAACATGCTCGCTGATTTCCATCTACTGCGGCCAGTTTGGTTAGTCGCATTGCTGCCAGTCATGTTGTTCTGGTGGTTATTGTATTACTACCGCCATGATTCGAGCCCATGGCAGCAGCTTATTGCTCGCCATTTACAAACTGCGGTGCTGATTGGTCAACAAGTACAACGTAAACAACCTTGGGCGCTGCCTTTATTGGCTTTCTGCTGGTTCTTAGCGGTTTTCGCATTAAGTGGGCCTACATGGCAAAAGCTACCCCAACCTGCCCTGACTGTAAAAAAGGCAACGGTACTGGTAATGGATATGTCGATGTCGATGCGGGCCACCGATATGGCGCCTAATCGCCTAACACAACAACGTTTTAAAGCCCTCGATTTTGTGGATCTCCTTAAAGAAGGGGATTTAGCCCTGATCAGTTATGCGGCAGACGCCTTTGTTATTTCACCACTGACCCCTGATCACAATAATGTTCGATTACAAATCCCCACCTTACGGCCTGAATTAATGCCTACTCAGGGCTCTAATGTATTAGGTGCACTACAACTCGCCTCTGAGCTTTTGCAACAAGCGGGCTATCCCTCTGGCGATATTGTTTTATTCACTGATGGCTTTGATAACGACAGTTTTCTGGCTTTACAACAATGGCGCAATGCCAGCCCCTATCGTTTGTCTATATTAGCGTTTGGCCAGGCAGAAGGCGCTGTTGTGCAATTAGAGAATGGGGAATTATTGAAAAATGCACAAGGTGCGGTAGTCTTGCCACGTGTCCCCTTAGCGCAACTGCAAACGCTTGCTCGACAGGGCCGTGGCGAATTTAGACAAGCAAGCGCGGATAACAGTGATTTACAAGCCCTGCTCAATACACAGCAAGATGGCTTACCCAGTCGCGCGCCCGTGCAAACATTGGCAGGTGATCAATGGCAAGATAATGCGGTATATTTCGTCTGGCTGTTGCTGCCACTGGCGCTCTGGTTAGCACGGCGGGCCCCCATTTTATTGCTGATCCCTGCGATGTATTTACCCTCTGCTGAAGCGATTGAGTGGCGTGATCTTTGGCAAACCAAACAACAACAAGCAATAGAAGATTATCAGCAGCAACAGTATGCACAAGCTCAGCAAAAATTCACTGATCCCTTGTGGCAAGGCAATGCGGCTTATCGAGCGGGGAATTATCAGCAAGCAACAACCGCGTATTGGCAAGCGATCGAACAAGAAGCGAGCGCAGCAAACTGGCATAATTTAGGTAATTCGCTAGCGATGCAGCAACAATATCAACAAGCACTCGATGCTTACCAAGAAGCATTACGCTTAGCACCCGAAGATGAAAATGCAGCAAAAAATGCTGAATTGATGCGACAGTTACTGCAGCAACAAGCTGAACAACATCAGCAAAATTCACAAGAAAATGGGGCAGATGACAGCGATGCGCAATCTCAGCAATCGTCCTCAGAATCGCCTAACACAAACGACGATACGTCATCATCAGAGGCGCCATCGGAAGATGCGGCAGAGCAAGCCACTGCGCAACCCACAGATGCACAGCAATCTAGCGCCGAGGCAAACGCAGAAGCAGAAGCGGGATCAGAAGAAACCGCACAGCAAGCTAGGCTAGAGGAAAACACTGAAGACACACCTACTACAGAGCAAACACGAAGCATTATTGAGCAAAGCTGGCCGAATGCAACGCCAGAACAACAGCAAGAATTAGAAAATTTGCTACGTAAGGTGCAAGACGATCCCGGGCTATTGCTCCGAAATCGTATGTTATTAGAACACCAAAAACGTCGTTTCCAACCCCCTGCAGGAGCCCGTCAGGAATGGTGAAAATTCAGTTTACTTTTATTAGCACTTTTTTCTTGTTCGTTATGCTACTCAGTAGTTCGCCCCTGTTGGCATTTACCACTTTACAAAGCCAAGTAGATAAAAATCCAGTATTGGCTGGCGAAGCCATCACCCTTACCGTCACGGCTGATGCAAGATTAAATGCTAATGATTTAGACTATCAACAATTGTCGACGTGGTTTAATGTGATGGCGCCTTCTGTTAGTCAAAGTACACAGATCGTTAACGGCCAACGTACCCAAAGTACACGCTGGAGCTTTACGTTATTTCCCTTACAACCCCGTAATGTGACTATTCCCGCGTTTGAGATTAATGGTATTCGATCGTTGCCTATTGAATTGACGATAGTAGCGCAAACAGCCAGCCCAAACACGCCGCGCGAACTTTTTGTAGATGCCACCTTGGTCGGCAGCACCAATGTTTTTGTACAACAAATGCTCTACTATGATGTAGTCATTTATTTTAGCGGTGATTTACAACGGGGTAACTTAACAGAACCACAATTAGAAGGTGCGGAGATCCAACGTGTCGGACAGGATGTTGAAGGTAATGACTTAGTAGACGGGGTGCGCTACCGCACCATAACCCGTCGTTACAGCATTACGCCGCAGCGCAGCGGCACAGTCACAATAACCCCGCCGCTTTTTACTGGCGATATGATTGAACGCGATGTGGGGAATTACAATTATTTTGCCCGTAGCAAAACCGTGATGGCAGAAGCGCCGCCTATCACGCTAGAGGTAAAACCGCAACCTGCTGAATTTGCCGGTTCTTGGCTGGTGGCGGGCTTAGTGACATTAACCGAGGAGTGGCAACCAGAACTTTCGACACTCACCGTTGGGGAGCCCATCACGCGCATTATAACGTTATCGGCGGTAGATGTTGCAGGCAGTCAATTACCCGATTTAACACCGCAGTATCCAAGCCAGTTGAGACTTTACCAAGAACAACCGCAAACCAAAAGTGCGGAACGCAGTAATCGCTTAGTGGCACAAAAAGTCTTTACTACCGCCATTATTGCCAATGAAAGTGGCGATATCACACTTCCCGAAATTCGTTTGCCTTGGTGGAATAGCCAAACCAATCAGCAAGAGATTGCCGTATTGCCCCAACGCACACTGCGTGTTAATGCCGCAACAGGTAACCTGCCAGCAGCAACGAGTGAAAGTACGCAGCGTACTGTCCTTGAGGCAACTAAAACCGAGTATATTAACGATAACCCTTGGCAGTGGAATTACACTAGCACGCTCCTAACCTTGGGTTGGCTTTTTACCCTGTTGGGCTTTTGGTTTATCCTTTCTCGGCGCACAGTAACGCCCCCCAACGTTATCCTGTCAGCACGTAGCCCCTTTGATAACAAACGTTTAAAACATGCTTGTTTAAAAGGGGACGCGCAATTAGCAGCAACAGAATTGCTGGCCTGGGGTAAGCAACAATTTAAACAGCCCATCTTATCCTTAGGGCAATTATGTCAACATCTTGAGGATCAACACTTTGTAGCAGAAGTAAAACTCTTGGAGCAGCAGCTTTATCATTCGACACCCCTTGCTTGGCAAGGCCAAAAACTTTATCAATGCTGGCGAGAGTGGCATGCTCCTACTTCGGCACAGTCTAAAGATACATTAGCACCGCTTTATCCACATTAGCGCCTACTAGGTCCTGACAAAGCGGCACCTCGAAAAGCGGCAACACCACGCCGCTTTAGCATACATATCTTGTTACCTGCTTTTTTAGGGCGTGTTGACGTTTGCTGGTTGTTTTTGCAGCTGAGTGGTTAGTATTTGTACAAGGCAGAGCTTGTGATGTGTAGTTATTCTACAAAAACAAGCGATAACGCAGTAGAAATGCTAGCCACACGCCGCCTGATGAACAAAATCTAACAAGCAAACGTTAACACGCCCTAGTATTTTTCGGTTAATACCCCGCGATATGGGATGGCTCAGTGGATTAACACTGGCATCCTTAGGTCGGTATTGTTAACATTCATAGTGAATTGACTTTTGCTGATGGCACTTTGTGTTCTTCCCAGTGTTTTTAACGTCAGCAAACGTCAGCTCAAATCGATGCTGATTGACCTTGTATGCTAATAATCTATCAGACACACCCGGTTAATTTGCGCCTATAACTAAAAATCAAAACAGGAGCTTAAACGGTGGAAACTGCCACGCTTATTTCACTCGCTATTTATTTTTTGGCCATGATTGCTATTGGTCTCTACGCGTATAAAACCACAGATAACGACGTTTCCGGTTACATGCTGGGCGGACGAAAATTAGGCCCAGGTGTTACTGCGCTGTCGGCCGGCGCCTCAGACATGAGTGGTTGGATGTTAATGGGCCTGCCCGGTGCCATGTATATCTCTGGGTTAAGCAGTACATGGATCGCAGTAGGCTTATTGATCGGCGCGTTTTTAAATTACCTTATTGTGGCGCCAAGATTACGGGTTTACACCGAACTTGCCCAAGACGCGATTACCCTGCCCGACTATTTTGAAAAACGTTTCGAAGACAAAACGCGTTTACTCCGTGTCGTCTCATCATTAGTCATCGTGGTGTTCTTCACTTTATATACTTCTTCTGGCGTGGTGGGAGGAGGTAAACTTTTCGAAAGCTCATTTAACCTAGATTACGAGTTAGGGCTCTATGTTACGGCAGGCGTAGTTGTTATCTACACCCTAATTGGTGGCTTTTTAGCCGTGAGCTTAACCGATTTTGTGCAAGGTTGTTTAATGTTTATTGCGTTGGTGTTGGTACCCGTTGTGGCTATTCAACACCTCGGCGGCCTTGCCGAAGTGAATCAGATTGTCACCACGATCAACCCAGATTTAATGAATTGGATTGGTGCCAGCTCGGCACTGGCAATCATTTCAGCTTTAAGTTGGGGATTGGGCTATTTTGGGCAACCGCATATTATTGTTAGATTTATGGCGATTCGCTCAGTAAAAGATATCAAGATGGCGCGTCATATTGGTATGAGTTGGATGTTAGTGACTATTGTTGGCGCTGTGATGACGGGCTTTGTCGGGATCGCTTATGTTGCGAAAACACAAATGACCTTGTCAGATCCAGAAACCATTTTTATTGTTTTTTCACAATTTTTGTTTCATCCCTTAATCAGTGGCTTTTTACTGGCCGCTATTTTAGCCGCGATCATGAGTACCATATCGTCTCAATTACTGGTTACCTCCAGCTCTTTAACCGAAGATTTTTATAAAACCTTTATTAGCCGAAGTGCCACCCAAACAGAATTGGTGGTAGTAGGCCGTCTGTCAGTGTTACTGGTTGCAGCAATCGCTATCGCCTTGGCGTATGATCGGGATAGCTCAGTACTGCAATTAGTCAGTAATGCCTGGGCTGGTTTTGGTGCGGCCTTTGGCCCATTGATTATCTTTAGTTTATATTGGAAACGTATGACGTTTGCTGGTGCCCTCAGCGGTATTGTAGTGGGTGCGCTGACGGTATTGCTATGGATTTATCTGCCTATTACGCTAGATGGGCAAAAACTCAGCGCAATAATGTACGAGATAGTACCAGGAGTGATCTTAAGTACTCTCGCCATTGTTATTGTCAGTTTACTGGGTAAAGCGCCTAGCCATTCAATGCAAGACCTGTTTGATAAAATGCAACAAAACGTAAAAACACAGCAATAACTTAAGTCAGGTATGGCTTAGGTAGCCGCAGGCTAATTCCAGCGTGCGGCTCGTGCATAATATTCAAGCTGCATAACATTTCATGCTATGTAATAATTGCAAGGCTACGCTGGCTTTTATAGCCAGCGTTTTGCTACATTAGTCATATGCACACTGAACGTGTTGGAGAATCCCCTTCTATGTTTTTTTACGCCGCGCGCCAACCCATCCTCGATCGCGACAAAGCTCTCTATGGTTACGAATTATTATTCCGCGATGGCGTAGACAATGCATTTCCAGACATTGATGGCGATGAAGCAACCTCTAAGATGGTTGAGGGCAGTCAATTTGCTTTTGACTTAGGCGACTTTTTAGGCGACAAACCTGGGTTTATTAACTTTACGCTAGATACGTTGCTAAAAAAATACCCCAGCATGTTACCCAGAGAACAGGTTGTTATAGAGATTTTAGAAACTATTCAACCCGGCAAACGTTTGTTAGCGGAGTGCCAGCAGTTAAAGGAAGAAGGCTATACCTTAGCGCTAGATGATTACGAACATAAAAACGTGTGGCGCCACTTTTACCCGTATATCGACATTATCAAAATTGACTTTCGCAGTACTAATTTTGAACAAATTGAAGAAATAAAACAGGCTATTGCTGATTTTCCCCATATTAAGTTACTTGCAGAAAAAGTAGAAACGAATGCCGAATTTCAACAAGCGCTTGAGCAAGGCTTTAGTTATTTTCAAGGATACTTTTTTTCCAGACCGGAAATGATGCAAACGCGTGCCCTATCTCCCTCGCAGTTCACGCTAGCAGAGCTATTGTATGAAACATCTAAGGCGGAAATGGATTTAGTGGCTATCGCCGAGGTATTTAAGCGCGATGTCACGCTGTCTTATAAGTTATTACGCTATAGTAATTCGTCAATTTTTAAACGTCGTGCCGAAATTGAAACAATTAAACACGCGCTCGTCGTGCTTGGCCAAGCTGAATTAAAGAAGTTTTTAAGCTTGCTGTTTACGGCACAAATTAGCACAGACAAACCCGCAGAATTAATGCGCTTGGCCATGACCCGTGCTAATTTTGCAGAAAGCCTTGCGGCCTTGGGCCAAAACATTGCCTTAGAAAAAGCCTTTTTAACCGGCATGATGTCGTTAATGGATGCTATTTTAGATGAGCCTATTGAAAGTGTGATGGAAAAATTGCCGCTGGCTAACGAGATCAAAGATGCCTTAATTCACAACACGGGGTTGCTTGCCACATACCTAAATTTGATTAAGTGTTATGAGACGGCAAACTGGAAAGAAGCCAGTGGTATTATTGAAGCATTGTCACTGGATCCGGATAAAGTACCCGATGCCTACCATCACGCCGTGCAGTGGGCTAATGAACAAATGAAAGCCTTAGGTGAATTAACCTAAGGCTTAACCGTCAGGCTTTAGGATGTGGGTTTAATCAAAACTCACATATTCCGCGACACGTGCAGCCAGTTTTTCGCCAATACCTTTAACGTTAGTCAGGTCAGCTTCACTGGTGATCTGGCCATGTTGGCTAATATGATCAACGATGGCTTGTGCTTTTACCCTACCTAAACCCGGTATGGCAACAAGTTGCTCCACATCCGCTTTATTAAGTTGTAATTTGCTACTCGCGGCTGTTGCGGCAACGCGTGTTACATCTTGTGCGGTGTTGTTTGCTAAACTGTAATTTGCAAGCAACACTAAGCTGGCCATAAATACCGCAATCACTATTTGCTTCATCGTAAGTTTCCTCCCGAAACGGCTGGATGCCAGGCTGCGACAAAATACACCACTTTACGACTATGCCGAGGTCGGTTTCATCGGCAAAACAACTCAGTAACACAGCGAGCATCTAACGCAATGCTTACACCGACCACTATTTAATTTAGCTTTAATTAAAAATTTATCAACTATTTTACAAATTAATTACTATAAAAAGTGCAATAACATTCAGCCGCAATTAAGCAGTTATCAGATAGGCTTGGTATATTGTTGATTGCCGCTGTTAAAATAATTCAGTACATTAGCAATATGTGCAACGTCGTAACGATTTTTTAAGTTTGTGGCAGAGGGCAAATCCTTTTGCTTACATTACCACATCGCCAACAGCCACTTCAGATAAACGATGTTGAAGTTGCTGACAAGCTGTAAAAGGCCATGAGGTTGGAGGACGAAATGAAACTAAGTGTACTCACATTGTGTAGCCTGTTTTTGCTAACTGCACCCATAGTCGTTAATGCGCTTGAGCTAGGTACTAAGGCGATCCAGGCGCTAAATTTGCAAGATCAGCGTGCCGAGGATGATAAACAACCACCGACGAAACCGCGCGCCACGCAAAATCGCACTATTTCAAAAGAAGTTGCCACGCAACTCGCTCAACAGCGGTATCCTGGCAGAATACTTAAAGTGCATTCAGAGCAAAGAACCTATAAAATCCGTGTTATGCAAACAGATGGTCGAGTTGTGAACGTCGTCGTAGATGGCCAAAGTGGTCAGGTTAAAAGGGAAAAATAACAATGCGTGTACTGGTCGTTGAAGATGAAAAGCTACTGGCCGAACAGATTAAAAGCCAATTATTACTGCAACAATTTAGCGTCGATTTAGCCATTGATGGCGCAGACGGCTGGTTTAAGTTGTCTGAATATCCTTATGATCTGGCCATTATCGATTTGGGTTTACCGAAACTCGATGGCTTATCGTTGATCCGAAAAGCCCGTAAGCAAGAAATCAAAACCCCAATTATTATTCTGACGGCCCGAGGCAGTTGGCAAGAAAAAGTAGAAGGGTTAGACGCTGGGGCAGATGATTACCTCACTAAACCCTTTCACAATGAAGAGCTTTTAGCACGTTGCAATGCCCTGATCCGTCGGGCAGCTGGCCAGCCCGATCCAACACTCAGTTCAGGCCCTATTTCGTTAAATAGCCGTACCCAACAAGTCTGGTTAAAAGACGACGAAGTAAGCTTAACGGCTTACGAGTACAAAGTGCTCGAGTACTTTATGTTAAATCCTGGCAAGGTTATCTCTAAAACCGAGTTAACTGAGCATATCTATGATCAAGACTTCGATTTAGACAGCAATGTGATTGAAGTGTTTGTCTTGCGCTTACGCAAAAAGCTTGATCCTGATGGTGATATTAAGCCTATTGAAACACTGCGTGGTCGTGGCTATCGCTTTAACTTAACAGTTGAATAAATGAAATCGATCCCCTTAAAACTGCGTCAAGGACTGGTCAGCGCCGTACTGTTGATAGTACTCCTGCCCAGCTCCTTTCTCGCAATTGAACAAGCGTTTTACACCCAATTATTAAAAAATGCTGAACAAAAGATGGAAGTGCATATGTACTCTATCTTGTCAGAACTTACCCTTAATAATAATAAGTTTGAACTCAATAATAATACCTTGGCACCTGATTTTTATCGTCCCGATTCGGGGTTAAGTGCTTTTGTTAGCAATGAAGAACAATTAGTATGGCAATCAGATTCCTCTCTAAACCAGAATTTTTTTATTCCCCAAAATGAACTGGTGCCCGGTCAACATATTTTTTATGCCTTAGAGCAAGCTGAACAAGAGTATCAAATCCTTAGTATCGCGTTTTTGTTTGATTCAGGTGAGAGCGCGCTTCCCTTATCGATCCATATTGTCCAAAGCCATGCCATGTTAATGGCACCGCATAAAAGTTTTCGAGCGACATTACTAAAATGGTTTGTGGGTATCGCGGCGGGTTTATTATTACTGAGTATCTTAGCCTACTATTGGACCACCAAACCTTTAACCCGGTTAGACTATGAGATTCAACAACTTGAACGTGGCAAACAAGATAATATTAATGGTAATTACCCGTCAGAACTACGCGTGATTAAAGAAGATCTCAATTTATTATTGGCAAGTCAAAATCGTCAAAAACAGCGCTATCGCAATCATTTAAGTGACTTAGCTCATGCCCTAAAAACGCCAGTAGCGGTGTTACGCACGTCACCGTTAGCGCAACAACCTGAGCTAAAAGAGCAAATAGATCGGATCACGGCGATGATCGAGCATCAGCTGAAAAAAGCTAGCAGCTCTGGCCAAGATATTTGGAAAAAACAAACGCCAATTTTACCGTTAACTGAAAAATTACTTAATGCGTTACGAAAGATCTACCGCGACAAAGGCTGTAATATCACCTTGCATTGCCCACCTAACGCTTTTTTCCGCGGTGACGAAACCGATATGATGGAAATGCTAGGTAACCTTTTAGATAACGCCTGCAAGGCCTGTAATCAAAAGGTGCGCGTGACTATTGGTCAGCATCCTTTTACTCTTACCGTAGAAGATGATGGACCAGGCATTGCGCCGGAAAAGCAGCAAGATATGTTTGAACGCGGGACTCGTCTAGATACGTATGCCGATGGTCATGGTGTCGGATTGTCGATTGTTGCCGAATTAGTTCGTTCATATTCTGGCACGATTCGGGTGACCGATAGCGATCTTGGGGGCGCTAGCTTTATTCTCACCTTTGCTGACAACGTGTAAAGTTTCGTAAAAGCCGGTAAACAGCTGATCTTCAAGCGTTCTCTACACGTAGTATGCTCACACGTAACAATAGCCACTATTACCCATCAAGGACCTCAATTATGGATCTTAATCCAGCCGTCATCAGAGTTAAAAATTTACGTTTACGCACCTATATCGGTATCAACGATGATGAAATCGCGAATAAGCAAGATGTTGTGGTGAATGCCCGTATTGAATACAGTGCTGTAGCGGCAGCAAACTCGGACGATATGGCCAACGCACTAAACTATCGTACGATTACCAAACAAATTATCGCGCTTGTTGAAAACAACCGTTTTGCGTTACTGGAAAAGCTGACTGCCGATGTATTGGCCATTGCCAGCGCCCATCCTTCTGTTATTTTTGCAGAAGTAGAAATAGATAAACCGCATGCATTACGCTTTGCTGACTCCGTTTCGCTCACCTTATCGGTTAATAAATAACCCGCTATACTGATATTATGGTGAGTCTTGTTGTCTCACTGACTGTAGATTGCCAGCAACATGGTGTTGGCAATCGCTTTTAAAAGGTCACTAAAATGAATATCTTGATTACCGGTGGAACAGGTTTGATTGGTAGCGCCTTGGTTCGACTTTGGCAAGCTGATAACAAGCTTTGGGTGCTCAGCCGAACTGAACGCAAAAGCAATCACGATAATCTTACCTATATTACCCGCTTACAGCAGGTTGACTTTAACACCTTGGATGCCGTAGTGAACTTAGCGGGTGAGCCTATTGCTAATAAGCGTTGGAGCGACGCGCAAAAAACCGCGATTTGCCAAAGTCGCTGGCAAATAACCGATGACATAAGCCAATTGATCCAGCAGGCAGAAACGCCTCCAAAAGTGTTTATCAGTGGTTCGGCAATTGGCTACTACGGTCGACAAGATGCGCAAGAGATCACTGAGGATTATCAAGCGTTTTTTCCAGAATTTAGCCATGATATCTGTGCTAAGTGGGAAAATTTAGCCATGCAAGCCAGTAATCCTGCCACACGGGTTTGTTTGTTGCGTACAGGAATTGTGTTATCGGACGAAGGCGGCGCATTACGTAAAATGTTACCCCCTTTCAAACTTGGCCTTGGCGGTGTGATTGGCTCGGGTACTCAGTATATGTCGTGGGTGCATTTAGATGACATGGTGGCCTTAATTGACTTCACGTTAAAACACTCCAAGTTATCTGGCCCTATTAATGCTGTGGCACCAAAAGCGGTAACAAATAAAGTATTCACCCAGGCCTTAGCAAGCAGAATTAAACGCCCAGCTTTATTGCCAATGCCGGCATTTATGGCGAAGTTAGCCTTTGGTGAAATGTCTGAGATCCTGCTGTACGGACAACGTGTTGTGCCGAAAAAACTGTTGGATGCGGGGTTTTACTTTCGGTATCCGCAATTAGCGCAAGCATTAGCCGCTTTAGACTTATAAATTCTACTCTGTGTTACACATAAATATAGCGTGCTAGCGTAGTGGCTAGCACGCTATAACTAGCACGCAATAAAATGGACAGTATTCTCGTTGCTATTCCCACCCTATCCCTGTAAAACCCGTCGGATCAATACCGCACCTGGCACCCGTAACAATTGGCGCAATTGCCACCAGCCCAGTAACGATACTAACAGTGCGCCACTGACCGGTCCTAACCACCACAAGGTATAGTGGAAGCTAAAGGGCAGATCGAACAAACGTTGTTGCAATGTTAGTAATAACACCTCTGCCAACACAGTCGCAAATAGGCCGGCTAACGCCCCTAAAAAGGTAAATTCCAAAATAAGCGCATTACGTAAGAAAGCATACCGCGCGCCCAACGTTCTCAATATCGCCAGTTCTTGCTCACGTTGCTCAATCGTTGCTTGCACCTGTGCCACCAACACTAAAGCTGCTGCTAATCCAATGATCACCAGGATAAAACTTAAAGCAAGCGTCACTTGCGATATAATCGATTGTACTTGGCTAATAATCGCCTCAACACTTAACACGGTGACTGTTGGCATTTGTCTTGCCAACTGATTCACCAACTGATAACGCGAAGGATCAATATAAAAAGCCGTAATATAGGTTGCGGGGAAAGACTGCAACACATCGGGGCTTAAAATCATATAAAAGTTAGGCTGTAAACTATTCCAATCGACTTCTCTGATACTGCTCACCACAGCCATAACCTCTTGGCCGCCAATAGAGAATCGTAACGAATCACCTAAGGTTAGCCCTAAGCGCGTAGCCAGCTCAGCTTCAACAGAGACTTCACCCGTACTTTGCGCAGTAAACCATTGGCCTGCTTGCACCTTATTGGCAGAAGGTAAGGTATCTAACCAGGTTAAATTAAGCTCCCGCCCAATACCCGTTTGCTGCTCAGTGCGATCTTCTTTTGTGGCTTCTTCCCGCATCACATTCTCATTCACCTGCACCAAACGGCCACGGACTACGGGGTAAAACGGTTCAGGCTGTAACTGATGCGTTTTGGCAAACTCGGCCAGCTCAGTGCGCTGCGTTTCGTTTACATTAACTAAAAAGTGATTAGGCGCCCCCTCGGGGATCTGCTGCTGCCACTGACCAATTAATTCTGCACGAACAAAATACAGCAGCAGCGCTAAAAATAGCGCCAATGAAAACGTAATAAGCTGAAAACTATTGGCCCATAAACGACGGCGTAAGTTGGCTAACGCTAATTTACCGGCACTGCTCTGCCCTGCGGCAACCGGTTTGGCTGCTTTTACCAAAATGGCCGCAATGCTCAGCAATAGCGCAATAAAAATACCGCACACTAAAAATAGTCCAATACTAATTAGCCACTCCCCTGAGAACAACCACATCAACGCAAACACGGCGATGCCACCAGTAATAAGTTGCCAACGATCGAATGACATAACAACAGCAGGCTGCTTTAACACCTCAATTGCTGGCGTTCGGGTTAAACGCCATAAAGGCCGTACAGCAAATAAGCCGGCACACAATAAACACGTTAAACTCCCTAACCACAGCGGTCTTAAACTAAATTCGGGCCTAAAATCGCCAACATAATGTAAAATGGCGGCCTCAGCTAACCATAAAACAACCTGACCGGCCAGCAATCCAACCACTAAGCTAAATAACACCACCAAGGTTAAATGGCTTACATAAATGCGCCGAACTGTCGCTGTATTCGCGCCCAGCGCTTTAATAATGGCAACCGCTTGCACATGACGCTGACTGTAGCGGTTGGCTGCCACAGCAGCAGCACAGGCGGCTAACACAATGCCTAACAAGCCTGCTAGCAAAAGGAAACGTTCGGCGCGATCGAGAGCACCACCAATGGCAGATTGTTGATCACGATTTCGCCAGCGCTGATGCACCGTTAATAATGGCTTCACTGCCTCGGCAAAGCTGTCTAGCTGCACGGTACTACCGGCCAGTAAATAACGATAACTAATGCGACTACCAGGTTGCACAATACCTGAAGTCATGACATCGTCTATGTGCATTAAGGCGCGTGGTGAACCGCCAAAAACACTCAGCGGCGCATCGGGCTCATTTACAATAACGCCACCAACGCGTAAAGCAATACTGCCCAGCTCAATCGTATCGCCTACCACTACACCAAGAAGATCTAACAAACGCGGTTCAAACCAAATGTCTCCCGGTGTGATTTGCGCGCGCTCGCCTTCCGTTAAACTGGCAGAGCGATGCAATATAAGCTCACCACGTAAAGGATAACTGGGGCTAACCGCCTTAATCGTTGCTAATTGCATTTGCTCAGCACTAAACAGCATTGAGTCAAACTGCATTTGTTGCGCAACTTGCAGCTGCTGTGCACTCGCCAACGCAATAATCTCAGGATTAAACGGCTGGCTGGAGCCCAATACCCGATCTGCTGCAATAAACTGCGCACTGCGCTGCTCTAACGCAACTTTCACACCTTGGGTAATGCCACTTAAGCTAACGACCGAAAATACAGCCAAAAACAAGGCAAAAGCGATAACCCACAATTCTCCACGCTTAAGCTCACGCCAGAATAAGCGCCAGGCAATACTAGCCCACATGTGTTTGCTCCTGTTGGCTTACATCATCAGTCGCGCTCGCATCAACAAAACGACCAGCTTGCATTTTTAGCTGACGCTGACAACGACGGGCTAAATCTTCGCTATGTGTAACCAACACAAGGGTAGTACCTTGCTGTTGGTTTAAATCAAATAACAAATCTTCGATTTTTTGCCCTGTATTGGCATCTAAATTTGCCGAGGGTTCATCGGCAAACAAAATGGCTGGCTGGGTGATAAACGCGCGTGCAATCGCAACCCGTTGTTGTTCACCACCAGATAACTGTGCAGGATAAAAATCGTGACGTGCCTCTAAGCCAACTTGTTTTAATAGCGCAATTGCGCGCTGCTTGGCATTTTTATCACCCGCAAGCTCTGCCGGTAGCGTAATATTTTCTAAAGCAGTTAAGCTGGGTAATAACAAAAACGATTGAAACACAAACCCAACATATTGCGCCCGGATACCGGCACGCGCGTCTTCAGATAATGAGTGTAATGGATGCCCTGCTAAAAACACTTCGCCGGCACTGGGAATATCTAAGCCCGCAAGCAAACTCAAGAGCGTGGATTTACCCGAACCTGAAGCACCAACAATGGCGACTGTCTCGCCTTGATTGATTGTCAGACTAATATCGTGCAGGATAGTCAGTGATCCTTCACTCACTTTGACGCGTTTAGCAAGGTGGGAAGCGTTAATATGAATTTCAGGTAGTTTAGTCATGCGCATTATCTTAGTTATTGTACTGTTTTTATTTAGCCAGAATGTTCTGGCACAAAAGTTAATGATTTTAGGCGATAGCCTCAGTGCCGCTTACGGCTTACAAGAATCGCAAGGCTGGCCAGCCTTATTAGCAAAAAAAACCGAGTTAACATTAATCAACGCCAGCATAAGCGGCGAAACCACATCAGGCGGCTTGGCACGCTTACCGGCTTTGCTCAAACAACATCAACCAGATTGGGTATTAATTGAGTTAGGCGGCAACGATGGTCTTCGCGGATTTAACCCTACACTGATTGAAAACCAGCTACAACAAATGATTACGTTGGTAAAACAGCATAATGCTGTACCTTTACTAATGCAAATACGTATTCCACCCAATTATGGACCACGTTATGTTGAGCGTTTTACCGATATTTACCCCAAACTGGCAAAACAAGAGCAAGTGACGTTATGGCCGTTTTTTATGGATGAGATAGCGGTTAACCCCGATCTGATGATGCAAGACGGTATTCATCCCAATGCACAGGCGCAGCCAATTATTCGGGATTTTATGTATGAGTTGGTGTCTGGGCTAACCCAAAACGCTGATTAACGCGCATTTAAAACTTGCCATAGTACACTTTTGGCTATGGCATTAGCACAAATAAATGATGGCATTCATAGCGCTTGGTAGAGTGCCAAAGCGGCAAGGCGTTTTTCAATTAGCGTTTCTAACTCAGCAATTTTATCCCCGCGGATCCCACCAAATTGTTCATTAAGTTGCGATTCTGAAAGACCCTCAGGTAAATCGCTTATTGATGGAAAAAAAGCAGCTTGGAAAGCGTCTGTATCCAACGTTAAAACAAGATTTTTATTAATTTTACTTAGCTGATCAACAAAGTGTATACCTGCTTTATTAGCTGCCATATCAACAAAACTAAAACCACTGCCGCCTTTACCTGCATCGCTTATTTCTTTTAGTCTACCTATCTGATTCGCTATGTGAATATTGCCTAAGCTCTTAATCACGGCTGAGTACAGAAAATGTAATGTTAAGTCGCGTCTAGCCGCTAACTCTACGCGGGGTAAAGCAGGAACTGTTATAGATTTCTCACCACCACTGACATATTGAGCAAAGTTTTTATTACCAAAGCCCGCAGCCAAAGCCCAGACAACACTGAGGTATTCTTCATTAAGTGACGACGAAGCCGAACGTTCAATAGCATCAACAAGAAGATTTTGCATGAAAAAAGCCAAACGACGTTCATTTGGGTGCTTTGCAGTTAACTGCTTTAATCGCTCAAGATAAAACGCTAAATGTGGTGCTACACTTGCACTTTCGCTTAATAAGCTCTGCTGACTCGTCAATGTTTTATGCAAAAGAGCGTTGATATTAAGATCTATATTTTGAAGTTCGCCACCATTAAACAGTAACTTTTTATCTTGTACGACTCCCTGCTTTATCAGTTGTAATAATTTATTATCTGCAGGTGAATCCAAAGCAAGCTTAACCATTGAATTGAATAAGAAATTTGTCAAGAAACTGGGTATAGTGAGCTTACCAATTCTACATTGTTCTATAACAAACGCCTTTGTTTGGACTGACCAGGTACATTTTAAACTTATTAACTTATCCCCAAAATGAGCTGGTAATGGATATGTGATATTAATATCAACACTGGCATTTTGTATCACGCCGCGAAAAACCAATGGATCGAGAGAAAAACTACCCACATTAGACAATGCGTTCAAATCTGCTTGGTTAATAACTAGCTCTATAGTTTGATCTTCATTGCGTAATTTGGAAAGTGTAGAGGATAAAAATTGACGGGAGTCATTTATATCATCACTGGAGAAATCAGGTTGCTCAACAGTACCCTGACTAATAAACAACCAAAAACCTAATAAAAGGGTAAAGGCCACAGTGCACAACAAGGTTAAAACTGAAAACAGTAGGCTTTTTATCACAGCGAAGAAACTTCCCTTGTTAAACAGTGGTGTATTAATGACAAATTATAAAATTGTGGCTAACCCTCGCTAATCTGAATTAACCCGCTAGCATGCGATTATAAAAGAAAGTGATTAAAAATGTTTAATTAAAAAAGAGAAACATAGCAGATAATTGGTGCTGCGCGATGTCCACACCGCCTCAAGGCGTTATTAAGAATGTAAATAGGAAAATTAAGATAGATGGCGTCCCTTAGGGGATTAGAACGACTGTTACCGCCGTGCTAAAGAGAAGGCGCGGTGTCAGAGGTTACCTAAATTGCTAAGAAGAATGGTATTAAATATGATAGATGGCGTCCCCTAGGGGATTCGAACCCCTGTTACCGCCGTGAAAGGGCGGTGTCCTAGGCCTCTAGACGAAGGGGACGCACTGGAAATTGGTGGAGCTAAGCGGGATCGAACCGCTGACCTCTTGCATGCCATGCAAGCGCTCTCCCAGCTGAGCTATAGCCCCGAATATGACGATGACATATCGAGTCTGGGATAAACAACCACATTGGAAGTGGCGTCCCCTAGGGGATTCGAACCCCTGTTACCGCCGTGAAAGGGCGGTGTCCTAGGCCTCTAGACGAAGGGGACATAACAGTGTAATGCTGACTGAATTGGCGTCCCCTAGGGGATTCGAACCCCTGTTACCGCCGTGAAAGGGCGGTGTCCTAGGCCTCTAGACGAAGGGGACGCTGTAACAGTCTGAAAAGTGCGAGATTTAGTGGCGTCCCCTAGGGGATTCGAACCCCTGTTACCGCCGTGAAAGGGCGGTGTCCTAGGCCTCTAGACGAAGGGGACGCTGTAAAATCTTGGTGGAGCTAAGCGGGATCGAACCGCTGACCTCTTGCATGCCATGCAAGCGCTCTCCCAGCTGAGCTATAGCCCCACACTTTTCTGTGTTAACACTAAGCGTTGCTTATTGCTGAACACGGGGCGCATTCTAGGTTGACGCCTTAAAAGTGTCAACAGTTTTTTATAACAGCAAGATTGTTCGGGCAAAAATTAAGCTAATCACTATCCATCCTCTAGATGCTATACGCCATACGCCTAGCATTACCTAAGTAACACACTTTAGTAACGGCAAAAAATCAGCATTCTAGCGGTAATTACCTTATTTCAAGTGCAGTTTTAATCGTGTTGAGTAAAGATTTTGTATACACTAGCCACAATATAAACATAGGGTGAACGTTAGGATTATTTATGTACGAGTCGTATTACGGTTTTACAGAACGCCCTTTCCAACTCACGCCAAATGCCCAATGGTTTTATGCCAGTCGTTTACATAAGAGAGCCCTTGCCTACTTACAGTACGGCTTATCCCAAGGCGAAGGGTTTATTGTGATCACGGGTGACGTTGGAACAGGCAAAACCACCATCGCCAATCAATTACTGTCGCAACTTAATCAAGATGAAATTGTAGCGAAACAAATTGTCACGTCAAAATTAGGGCCAGACGATCTTATTCGGATGATTGCAAGCAGCTTTAATCTAATGGTGACTGAACATAACAAAGCCAGCTATCTTGATGCTATCCACATTTTTTTAAAGCGTCTGCATTCGCAACATCGCCGCGCGCTATTACTGGTTGATGAAGCACAAAACTTGCCTTTAGAATCGATTGAAGAGCTTAGAATGCTGTCTAATTATCAAATTAATGGCAAACCCTTATTACAGAGCTTTTTATTAGGGCAAAATGAGCTAAACCCGATTATTCAAGCACCTAATATGGAGCAATTCCGCCAACGTATCATTGCCTCTAGTAATTTGACACCCTTGGTAGAAGAAGAAACCCGAGAGTACATCGAATATCGTCTGCGTATGGCCGGCTTAAAATCGCCGTTATTATCACCCGACTGTTATGCGTTAATTCAGCAATTTAGCCGCGGCATTCCGCGAAAAATCAACTTATTGATGGATAGACTGTTACTACTTGGCTATCTTGAACAACATAAACAACTCACCGCCGAACATGTAAGTAACGTAGTAAGTGAGATTTCTGAAGAAATTGCACATCAGCAACCCATCAACCAAGCAGTAAACTCAGCAACAGCCATCGCAGAGCCCCATGTTCAGCTTGAAAGCGATCCAATGCAAACCCACGTTCAACATTTACTCGATGAATCTCTTGAACAAAAGCTTAAGCTATTAAAAGAGCTGGACGAACTGATTTTACAACGACAAAAATCCACGAACATCCCTAATAGCGAATAAGAAACCTTACACAACAATCTGCAAAATAAATATGTTTAAAATAAAACGGCGCCATCATGGCGCCGTTTTATTTTAAACATATTTGTCAAAACCGATGTTGAAATGATAACCAAATACGATTTTCACTATTATCAAACTCTTCCAAAGTGGACTCTCTGTCCAAACGCCTTAAGGTGACACTCATCTCTGACTTAGCACTCAGTTTAGTATTCAAACCAAACTCCAGAGAAATATTTTTATCTTTGCGATTTTCACCCTGATAATCAATATCATAATAACTTAAATTACTGACTAATTTGTTATGGTCGTTCAGTATCCAACTCGTTTGTAAAGACACATTTTGATTAGTATTGCTATCTTCTCGCTCAATATAATCAGTAGTGATTTCGCTCACATTTAAACTAAGATTTAATCGGCTCCTACTATAAGCAATAACAACATTATGACGTTTTGCTTGTACTAGCTCCTGCCGTAACTCGGCGTTGTTTGCACTTATTTGCTGTAAACTTTCACCAAATACTGGCACATACTGATTCGACGGCGGCTTAAAACAATCAGCAAAGTTTGCAGACCCTGTTGGGCAAACAAACACGCCTAAGTTTTGTAACTCATTGTCAAAAAGATTTTGAGTGGTGACAGAATCAGAGGTGCTAACACTAATCGACAAGAATCGTAGATTATAATTACCTTGAACAGTTAGCGTACGACCAAAATAACGTCTGTCAAGTGACCCCTCTATGCGGGTACGGCGAGATGGTGCAAATAAAAAATCAGAGGCGACATAAGTATCTGTTTCGGTCCGCGCATCACCTACGCTAGAATCACTTCGATTCATCGTCACATTAATACGTGAAATAGCACCAAAACGATACTCTACTCCTGCGCCGAAATACTCGTACTTGTTATCAAAATTCGCTTGGTTATTCGCACGTTCAGAACCCGCGCGAGCCACAGCAGATATACTTGGGGCTATTGGCAAGCCAACAATAACGCCATGTCGCCGAGCACTGTAGCTTGATAAGCTTGTTCGCTCAACTTCCTGGACATCGCCTTCATACAACCAGAAAAAATTAAGCGCTCGCGCATTGGTGCCAAGTGCCCAGTTAAGGGCATAGTTTGTGGTGCTAAAATCACCGAAATCACTGAAATCACTTTCTACTTCAGGTGCTTCACTATCAGACTCATTAAAACGCAATGTGGCTTCAGTACGGTATTTTGCAGATTCAGCATTCTTGTAACGAAGAGAGGATCCGTAGGATTGGTTTTTACTTAACTTATCACTACCTGTAATTTTATCAGAAAAAATACCTTGCCGTGTATCTCTGACTACATAGTTCTGGCGAGCTGTGATATCCCAACTCAGTCGTTTGTCAAATGCAAAGAATACGTTTGAGAATTCAATATCATCAAAACTGCTATTGTCGCGCTCATCTTCCTCATAAAGCACAGAACTATGTCGCCAATTAAAATTAGTTTGCATATTAGCGGCATTACGATACCAAACCAAGGCTGGTGAAAGCTCCAAAGCACCACCATTGTCTTTATCACCGTTCAAACCCGGTTTTATTTGATACGCATATAGCGCGGTTTCAAATAGCGGTTCGAATCGGGTTTCAGCTGCATTGACAGTAGAAATAACACTTAGTGGAAACACGCCTAACCAATAACAACGAGCAAGCTTAAACGTAAGCTTCTTCGATTTACTCTGCACCATAATAGTATCCATAACCATATCCTTTGCCTTGATTACGATGCGCTTTATTTATAAGAAAGCCTACTGCCATCTCGGTGGGTAACAATGTGACACATTGTTCAATCTCAGCTAAACGGGTTTTATTCTCTTCTACCACTAAAACCGCTTGGCCGCACATTGCTGCTAATACTGACGTTTCATTAACGCCAAGCAGAGGCGGAGCATCGACAATCACAATACGATCAGCATAACGATTTGCAAATTCAGCTGCTAATCTCAGCATTCTATCACTGGCTAACAACTCCGTTGATAAGTGATGCGGCGTCCCAGCGGTAATAAGCTTTAATCTTGGCACATTCGTATTTAACATGATATCGGCCACCGATATATCAGATGACAGCAAATAATCTGTTAACCCTACTTCGTGTTTTACCCCCAAGGTCTTAGACACTTTTGGCCTTAATACATCTGCATCAACCAGTAACACCGTTTTATCTTGTTCCAAGGCAATGCTAAGCGCTAAATTTATGGAAGAAAAGGTTTTACCTTCCCCAGGTCGGGAGCTAGAAACCATTATTAAATTAGCGTGCTTTAAGGTAGATGCTAGTGGACCAAAAGCGTTGTTGATAAGTTTGCGTTTAATAACGCGGTATTCTTCATTTATCAAACGCCGCTGGGTACTTAACGACACAAATCCTTGTTGCTCAAGCGATTGTAAATCAATTTGCGTCTCTGGACGCAAAACAGTCTCATCTGTAAAAGCTGAATCTGCTTTTGCAGCATCAATAGGTTTTTTATTCGAATCTGCTTGTAAAGTTTTGTCTTCAACTGCTGTTGCATCAACTACACTTACATCAATTGCACTGTCTGCAACCGCATTATTAGGTAAATTCGTTGTAGTAGAAACACTAGTCGATTGCTCAACATGTTGTTCAGCTTGGCGTTGTATGGCTTTTTCAATAATGCTCACCGGACAATCCTCATGATAATTTCAGCTGAACGACCAAAAACATAATCATTAGTCACAAGCACCAAATAAAACATCAGTAAAATTGCGGCAAGCCCCGTAAAGTATAAAAAGTGTAATCTTGCTTGACGAAGTATTTTGGCTTTCTCGGTGTGTGAAACCACGCCAAATATAGGATAATCAGAAATAGACGATAACTGTGAGGCACGACTTAACACGGGTGAGATTAAGCTACGTAAAAAGGCCATTGCAATACCAGCACTCAAGCCTACAAGTAGCACTAAAGAGTAAAATAATGCTCTGTTCGGGCCAGAAGGTTCAAATGGTACCCTAGGTGGCTCAATAATCCTAAATTGCACATCCTGCTCTGAGGCATCTACACGCCGCGATAATTCAGAAGCCTCGCGCCGAGCAAGTAACTCTTCGTATTTAGAGCGAGTTATATCGTAATCACGATTCAACCCCGTAAATTCAGCTTCGATTTCTGGAATCAAATTCAAGCGACTTTCTAAATCAACCACTTTATCTTTAAAAGCCCTAACTCTTACTCGCGCTGATGCTACCTCTGTTTCTAGCCTCGCCACATTCATCTGTAATTCATGGTACAAGGTGTTTTGTGTTGCAACAAAACCAGTGTTGTTATTGTTAGCCGCCGCATCAGAAAGCATCTTTAGCTCAGCATCTCGTTGCTTCACTAAGGTATCAAGTAAACGGCGAGTTTCTAAAACATCAGGGTGATTTTCAGTAAAACGTATCAACGCCATATCAAGCTGCGATTGCAAAAGCTTGATTCGCTCATCAAATTGCGTAGTGATATTTGCAGAATTACCTTCAGTTACATTAATTCCGGAAAGTTGGCCTCTTGCGGCTTGCAAACGTGTTTCTAATTCACGTAGGTCTAGCTCAGCACTCTCTACACGTTGCTGTTCAGCAGTAAGCTGCGAATAAAAGTTCGACTCTGAACCAGGCAACATATTCATGCGGCTTTTTTTAAACTCAGATAAACGTTGTTCAGATTCAATTAACCGCCGCTCAAATTCGGCAATCTCACGATCAAGAAACTCTTGAGCAGCTTGAGAATCGGCCCTACTGGTTCCAATCCTATTTTCCATAAACGTATTAAGCGTTTCCTGCACTACTTTCAGCGCTAGTTGTGGCTGGGGATTTACGTATGAAATAGAGTAAATATTTTCACGACCAGTAGCAGTGACTTTTATGTCGCTTTGTAAGAGATCAATAAGCGTCTCAAACTCTTGTTCCGTACGTGTTTGCACATCCATATCAGCTTGCCGAGCAATTTTTTGAACGTTTGTCCTACTCAACAGAGTACGCACCATCAAATTGATCTCATCACGCTGATTGGTGTTAATGGTTAACCCTCGTAAAATAGGCTCCAAAAACGTGCTGCTCTCAACATAAAGTCGAGCACTTGCCTCATAGGTTGGTGGCATTTTGTAGACATAAAACCAACCTGCTGGACAAATCAACCAAGCGGTAATAATGATGTAGCGACGTCTTAACCATATACCTTGTAAGTAGGTATGTAACAGCTCAAGGGCTTGTTGTATTTCTTTCATTACTCCTCCCTGAAAGCTTCAAAAAAATGCGTAATACTCATATCGCCTTAAAACCAAGCTTCAGGAATAATAATGATATCACCCGGTAAAATATCCACATTTGCTGCGATATTACCGTCACGAATTAAATCGTCTAATCTTAAATCAAAAGTGCGTTGTGACCCATTGGTGCTTCTAATAAGTTTAGCATTATTACCCGCAGCAAACTCTTTCAACCCACCTACTGCAATCATAAGATCAAGCACGGTCATATATTGACGATAATTGACAGCCTGCGGATTCGTTGCTTGACCTATCACCCTTACTTGCTCACTGTAAGGTCCAACAAAACCATTAACAGATACAGTAACAACGGGGTCGCGAATATATTTAGCAAGAATTTGTTCCATATCTCTTGCAAGCTGTGTCGGTGTTTTGCCACTAACAGGCACATCTTCAACCAGCGAAGTTGAAATCTTGCCATCTGGTCTAACAATAAATGAGCCAGATAACTCGGGGTTTCGCCAGACAAATATAGTGAGGGTATCATCCGGGCCAATTAGGTATTGATAGTTGTCAACAGAGGTAGTCATTGAGCTTTGTACAGTGGCTCTTGGTAAAGTGCTGTTGTTAGCACACCCCGACAACACTAAACCAAGCACAGCAGTAAAAACTAATGAAGTTTTGAAGTGATTCTTTAACATAAACGCGTCCTTTTGTACGTTGCTAACCTAATATAACTAAAACATCGTCATTTAGCTGCTTTTTTTAAATTTTTTATTTAAAACTTTGACTAGAATTTAAGCCTTAATTCGGATAACTTAGCAATATGAGAAATTTGACGTCAAACTGCAAATTTTTCAATAAAAATGAATATAACTGCATAAATTTTCATCGCAAAACTGAAAGTACCAAGGGAAGTGATATGTTCAATGCAAGGATTAACCGCTCTAAAGTTTCTGATAAGATACTGATGTTTGGCGAGTTGAGCCTGATTTTAATCTCCAGCCACCTTGGGTTTATTATCGCTGGATTCTTCTCTTCAACTTTTACACTGCCTGCAGCTTCACACACCATAGAATGGCAATTAGCCTATAGTTTGGTTTTTACCTGTTCAACAATGCTATGTTCACTTTCATTGGGTCTTTATGATCAAAAACTTCGAGAAAGCCATAGTGGCATTTTTAAGCGAGTATTTTTAACGCAATGTTTTAGTTTTGTGTTACTACAGGTAATTATCTTTAATTTATCACCACAGATAGATATGGGTCTTACAACACTTATTATCTCGTCAGGATTGGCCATTTTGCTTATAACAAGCTTTCGGGCCATTTTTCAATACCGTGACTTTACCAGACTAAACCGTAGGAAAGTGCTAGTACTTGGCGCGGGTGAACGTGCCGCTATTATTGAAAAACGCATGCGGCGCAATGTCGACAGAAAGTACTTTGACCTTATTGGCTTCGTCTCCATTGCAGGAGATAAAGAAGGATTTATCCCTGACGAGAAACTTATCCCTTTAGATTATATGAATGATCTTTTCACCTTTGCTGAAAACAACGATATAGACCAACTTGTTATTGCATGTGATGAGCGCAGAAATATGCTACCAGTTGATTTACTGTTTAAGTGTAAAACACGTGGTATTGACGTTACTGAAATACTCGATTTTATTGAAAGTGAAACGGGGCAAATCGCTGTTAATCTCATCTACCCAAGTTGGGTGATTTACTCTAACGGCTTTGCTAACAGCCATCGCTTTAAAACTAATTTAGATTACCGATTAAATGTGCTGCTAGCACTAATAACGCTCGCTGTAACTTGGCCAATTATGCTGATTACTGCATTGCTTATTTACTTAGAAGACGGTCGAAAAACAGGGGCATCCGTATTTTACAAACAAACGCGTGTGGGGTTTGATGGACAACCTTTCCAAATCATCAAATTTAGAAGCATGGGGATAGATGCCGAAAAAAATGGCGCTCAGTGGGCCGTTACCAATGATATGCGCGTGACACGAGTGGGCCGAATCATCCGAAAATACCGTATTGATGAATTACCGCAACTTTTTAATGTGTTTAAAGGCGAGATGGGCTTTGTCGGCCCTCGCCCAGAGCGGCCTGAATTTGTTAACCAATTGGTAAAAGATATCCCCTATTACGCACAGAGACATAATGTGCGACCAGGGCTTACTGGCTGGGCACAATTAAAATACCCCTACGGTGCTACTGCCGAAGACGCGCTAGAAAAACTAAAATTCGATTTATATTACATTAAACATCGCAGCTTATTGCTTGATCTGACGATTCTAATCAGAACAGTCGAAATAGTTGTTTTTGGTAAAGGCCGTTAACTCTATGTCAATCAAACAAACAAAAATTTGTGCTTTAACTGTTGATATTGAAGATTACTTTCATGTCGCGGCTTTCGAAAATAATATTTCTGCCAGTAATTGGGATGCCATGCCCATTCGGGTAGATAACAACACGTCTCGTTTACTGGACATGTTTGACAAGCACGGAGCTAAGGCTACATTTTTTATATTAGGATGGGTGGCTGAACGTTATCCTCAACTAATTAAAGAGATCCATAATCGTGGACATGAAGTTGCTAGTCATGGATTTAATCACGTAAAAGCCACTAAACAAACGCGTATTGAATTTGCAAAAGATGTTCGTGACACTAAAGCGCTTTTAGAGGATTTAACGGGTGCACCCATTATTGGTTATCGTGCGCCTAGTTTCTCAATAGACAAAACCAACGAATGGGCTTTTACTGAATTACAACTAGCAGGTTATCTTTATAGCTCTAGCACCTACCCTATAAAACACGATCTATATGGCACTCCTGACTGGCCACAACTAGCTCATTTGCGTCCTGAGGGAATTTGGGAATGCCCAATGCCAATTTTAAACATAGCAGGTAAACAATGGCCTGTTGCTGGCGGGGGGTATTTTAGATTAATGCCTTATTGGTTAAGTAAGCGTTTAATTAAACGCTATATAGCAACGACTGACAGCCCGTACATGTTTTACTTTCATCCATGGGAGATAGACCCAGATCAACCTAAAATTGTTGGCGCACCACTTAAATCAAATTTTAGACACTACGTAAACCTTGATAAAATGGAAGCGAAACTAGGGAAGATGTTACAAGATTTTCAATGGCAAACATTAAGGCAAGTATACCAGCCAGTATTTAAAATCTAGGGATTAGAATGTTTAAAGTATTTACACTAACGCCAGGTGATGAGCATAGCATTAAATGGGACGAATTTGTTGATCAAGATCCTAATGGCAGTTTCTTTCATCTGTCAAACTGGCAGCATGTTCTAATACGTTTAGGTCATCAATGTTATTATCTATATGCCATGGCCGAAGGCAACATTGTTGGTGTTCTTCCACTCGCTAGAGTTCGGAGCCGCTTATTTGGCGATTCCCTTATTTCTACCCCATTTTGTGTGTACGGTGGGGCTTTAGGCTCTGATGAAGTTAAACGTTTCCTAGAACAGCAGGCTATTGAACTAGCAAATAAATTACAAGTTGATCATCTTGAACTTCGTTACCAAAAACCTCAGAACAATAACTTAGAAACACGTAGTCAACATGCTTACTTTACCTGCTCACTTGCTGCCAATCAGGAGTTAATTTTAGCAGGAATAAAGAAAAAACAACGCGCCGTAGTTCGCCAAAGTTTGAGTCAACCACTTAGCATAACGTTTGACCAAAGTACTGATGATTTTTTTGACACTTACTCCGAAAGTGTTCGCAACTTAGGTACACCCGTCTTTGCCAAGAGCTATTTTCAAAGCTTGTTACATTATTTTCCAGAACACACAGAAATTCTAACTGTTCGCAAAGACGGTAAAGCGGTATCAAGTGTATTAAGTTTCTTTTATAAAGGCCAAGTTCTTCCCTATTATGGTGGCGGTATTAAAGCAGCGCGAGAACTTAAAAGTAACGACTACATGTATTTTCAGCTGATGTGCCATGCAAAAGTTAATAAAGAATGTAACAGCTACGATTTTGGACGTAGTAAATTAGATTCTGGAGCTTATCAGTACAAAAAGCACTGGGGCATGGAGCCGCAATTGCTACCTTACCAATTCCATCTTGTTACTGCAAAAAAACTTCCAAACCTTAGCCCTAAGAACCCAAAATACCAGTTTTTTATTAAAGCTTGGCAACGCTTACCGCTTTCAGTTAGTCAGTGGCTTGGTCCAATGTTGTCGAGGTATTTAGGGTGAGCCCAAGTAAGCCATCACTTTTAATGTTAGTCCATCGCATTCCTTATCCGCCCAATAAAGGCGATAAGATTCGATCGTTTAACCTCCTTAAGTCGTTAAGTGTTAACTATGATATTTATTTAGGGTGTTTTTATGATGATGCGTTTGATCAACAATATATAGCAAGCCTGAACCAATGGTGTAAAAGTTTCTATTGTCTGAGACTTTCAAAATGGCAGTCTATACTAACTGGCCTTACGGGTTTTCTTACGAATTCACCTATATCTGTTCCATATTATTATGTCTCGGCAATGGCCTCTTGGGTTAACACAACGCTTAAACAGCAGGAAATTAAAAACGTGCTGGTTTATTCTTCCTCTATGGCACAGTACATTGATAACAAATGTTACAGTAAACTTAACCGAGTTATTGATTTTGTAGATATTGATTCTGATAAGTGGCGTCAATACGCACAAAAGTCTGTTGGCGTTAAACGTTGGTTTTACCATCGTGAGGCGCGATTATTGCAAAAATATGAAGTTAATATCTGCCAGCGTTTTGCAACCAGTTTGTTTGTCTCAAACGATGAAGCTAATGCGTTTAAGCAGCTGCTTCCAACAGATGATCAAAAACGTGTTCATAGCATTGCAAACGGTGTCGATATTGATTTTTTTGATCCAGATAAACCTTTGCCCGCACCAACCTTACCCGAATCGTTTATTGTTTTTACAGGTGCCATGGATTACTGGGCCAATATAGATGCAGTATCCTGGTTTTGCTCAAATGTCTGGCCCAAGCTTAAACAACACTACCCGAATCTTCATTTTCTTATTGTTGGTAGCAATCCTAATGTTGATGTTTGCACTCTGGCTCAATTGCCAGGCGTTATTGTTACTGGCCGCGTTGACGATATTCGACCTTATATTAAACAAGCTCTTTTTGCTGTCGCACCCATGCTAATTGCGCGTGGAATTCAGAACAAAGTGCTTGAAGCTATGGCAATGAATAAAATAGTAGTATGTAGTGCAATGGCCATGGAAGGTATTAATGCACTAGTCAGTTCAAGTGTAATCGTCGCCAACGACGCTGAAGAATTTTATTACTCCTGCTTAAAACTCATGCAACAATTACCTGCAAATTGCCATAACCGGCAGTGGATAATAAGCAACTTCACTTGGAAACAAACGCTCTCAGACTTAGAGAAATACTTAACAACGGACGTATTGCAATGACAATACCCCGTTATATCTTTAAAATCTTTACATTTAGTCTACTTTGCGTAGCATATTTTTGGCTTTATGGTTCTACCTGGCTTGATATGCAGAGAGTATGGAATAGTTCAGCAACTTATAATCATTGCTATCTCATCATTCCAATTAGTCTGTATTTTTTATTCCGATCTAAACAACATCCGCCCTGTAAGCCAGTATCTCAGCAATGGATTTGGCTTGCTGTTCTTGTTATTGCCATTTCACAACTTGTATGGTTATTTAGCTTTGCTGCTGATATTGCACTATTAATGCATTTAGCAGCTGTAGTCACGCTGCAAATGCTCATATGGCTATTACTGGGCAACGACAACAGCCGAAACCACCTATTTGCGATAGGTTATTTATTGTTTTTAGTGCCTTTTGGTGATGAATTTTCACCAATGCTACAAAATATTACTGCCGACCTTACTGTCATAATGCTTAATTGGGCTAACATACCGGTTTACCGAGAAGGACTTTTTCTCGCTACTCCAGTAGGTTTATTTGAGGTAGCAGAAGCGTGTTCTGGTCTACGTTTTTTAATTTCGTCGCTGGCAATCTCAGCTCTGTTCTCATATTTACACTTTAATAAACTATATAAACAAATTGGTTTCGTGCTTTTTATGGCAGTGCTGTCAATACTGGCTAATGGCGTGCGGGCTTTTATGCTTGTGTATATCGGCGAAACGACCAACATGCGATATGGTTTTGGTGCTGATCATTATGTATATGGCTGGGTATTTTTTGGTTTAGTATTGATCGCAGGTTTTTGGCTTGGCGCACGTTTTGCTGATATACACATACCATTATGTAAAAATATTCAGCGTAGTCTTTTATTGAAATCAAACCTATCAGTACTAATAAGTACAGCAGCTGTAATAGTAACAATACTTAGCTTTCGTTTATCACTTGATATTGTTCATCCTCCGGTTATTGCCAAAGAACTTAAAATATCTCAATTGGGTAATTCGGTAGTGGTAAGTAACTGGGGTATAAGCTTTGAGAATAGTATGGCGCAAAGCTACTTTGAGGACGAAAACGGAATAGAATACTTTGTTGCTTTTTATCACAATAAACAGCAATTAGGTGAACTGATCAGTTGGAATAATAATTTGTTTGACAAATCTACTTGGCAAGTGCAACAACAAATTTCTGTTGATAACACTACGGTATTGCAACTCAACAGTTTAAAAAACGAGCAGCGCACTGTCATGTATTGGTATCAAGTTGGCATGCACAAAACCGACAGCCTTTTCAAAACTAAACTTTTACAAGTCTTTTATTTTCTTAAAGATGAGCGGTCTGGTGCTTATATTTTTGCTGTATCTACAAACGGCCCAGCAAATGAATATATTATTGATAAACTAAAATTAGCAGCAACTTCTCTTAGTGATTCTTCAAGTTCAGCAATACCCTTCGCTAATCTGCAGCCTAAAATTAATAAACACCTCAGGAAGAACGAGTTATGAGTGTTCCCAGTAAAGAACCTATTCATATAATGCATCTTCTTTGGCACTTTAGCACCGGGGGTTTGGAAAATGGCGTTGTAAATTTGATTAACAATTTACCCCAATCAGAATTCCATCATAGTATTGTCAGCCTAACTGGACATGACGAAAACTTTATTAAACGCATTAAAACTAATAACGTACGTTTTTATACCCTAGATAAACAAGCTGGCCATGATTGGGGCACCTTTAACCGATTAAATAAACTACTAAAATTATTACAGCCAAATATTCTTCATAGCAGAAACCTTGCAACACTAGAACTTCAAATAGTCGGCTGGTGGCGATGTGTACCACTTCGCCTTCATGGTGAGCATGGCTGGGAAAGTAATGACATTAATGGTTGCAACAAGAAAAATCGTATTATCCGTCATATTTTTAAATATTTTGTACATCGTTTCATTTGTTTATCTATAGAGTCAGAAAATTACTTAACTTCAATTATTAATATAAAAAAAAGCAGTATTGAACTCATATGTAATGGGGTTCATATCGACAAATTTAGTACTGCTAAACCGGCCACTATTGCATTACCTGCTGCAGTTACTGCAGCTGCCCCCATAATATTTGCTACAGTTGGCCGGCTGGCCACTGTGAAGAATCAGGCATTACTATTAAGAGCGTTTGCCTTGCTGCTTGAACTACAACCACAGCAACGGCAACGCTGTGCTCTGATTTTGGTAGGTGATGGCCCTTGCAGAGCAGAGTTAGAACAATTAACTACCGAACTTAAACTGCAACAACAAGTGTTATTTACTGGCAACCGCGATGATATTCCACAGTTAATGAAGCGGTTTGATGTATTTGTACTTCCGTCATTGGCAGAAGGAATCTCTAATACTCTACTTGAAGCAATGGCGGCCGGTACGCCGGTTATAGCTACTAATGTAGGCGGGAATGCCGATTTAATACCACAAGAACTGTTTCAACGGAATCTTGTACCCAGTAATGATAGCAACGCACTAATGCGGGCAATGCAAAATTATCTGTTGCAGCCAGAATTACTTATAAGTGATGCTGAATTAGTAAAAAAACATTGCCACAACAACTTTAGTATAGATACGATGGTAAGCCGTTACCGTAAAATTTATGAAATGACAAGGACGCAAACTTAACCATGTGTGGTATTGCCGGAATTTATCTTTTACATAATCAACACAAGCCTGATCATCAGATCCTGTCGCTGATGAATGACAGTCAGCTACACCGTGGGCCAGATGCCGGAGACTATTTTTACCAACCCTCTATAGGCCTGGCGCATCGCCGCTTATCCATTATCGATATTGCCGGCAGCCCGCAACCTATGCAGAGTGCAAACCAGCAGGCGTGTATCGTTTTTAATGGCGAGATTTACAATTACCGTGAGCTGCGCCAGCAATTGCTGGACAAAGGCTATAAGTTTAATACCAATGGTGACACCGAGACCATATTAAATGCCTGGCTGGAATGGGGGGAAGACTGCGTGCATCATTTACGCGGTATGTTCGCCTTTGCCATTTGGGATGCCAGCCGTAACTGCCTTTTTCTGGCACGTGACCGCCTTGGTATCAAACCGCTGTTTTATTCCTTACTAGATAACGGCCAGTTTGTGTTTGGCTCCGAACTCAAAGTGCTGCGTAATCACCCTGACTTTGTAAAGCAGCTACGTGACAGCACCATTGAGGATTATTTCAGTTTTGGCTATGTGCCTGAGCCCTATACTATTTATCAGCATAGCTATAAATTATCACCTGGCCATACCTTATTACTGCAACATGGCATTAAGGCATTGCCAGAACCAAAGCAGTACTGGGATGTGCCGACACAATGGCAGCAGCCGTTAAGCGAGCAACAACTAAGCGAGGGGCTAATAGCGCGTTTTCGCGAAGCGGTAGACATCCGGCTGGTTGCCGAAGTGCCACTGGGCGCTTTTTTATCTGGAGGCGTTGATTCCAGTGCCGTAGTCGCCATGATGGCTGGCTTACAAAGTGATCCGGTGAACACCTGCTCTATTGGTTTTGACAGCCCCAAGTTTAACGAAACAGATTTTGCCCGCCAGGTGGCAGCACGCTACAACACTCATCATCACGAAAATATCGTCAGCCAAAACGACTTTGAACTGCTGGACAAACTGGCTGATTTATATGACGAGCCCTATGCCGACAGCTCAGCCATTCCCACTTACCGGGTCTGTCAGATGGCACGGCAGCAAGTAACGGTAGCCTTAAGTGGCGATGGCGCTGACGAGCTATTTGCGGGTTACCGCCGTTATAAACTGCACCAGCAGGAAGAAAGTTTTCGTAACATGCTGCCGCTGGTTATCCGTAAACCGCTGTTTGGCATCTTGGGTAAGCTTTATCCTAAGCTTGACTGGGCACCGCGCTTTTTGCGAGCAAAAACCACCTTTCAGTCACTGGCCATGGACACCGTTGCCGCCTACCACAACTCTATTGCTATTTTGCGCACCGATCAGCGCGATCGTTTGTTTTCCAGCGCCTTTAAACAACGTTTAAATGGCTATAATTCACTGCAGGTATTTCGCCGCCATGGTGAAAAGGTATCACACTTGGACCCGATGAAAATTGCCCAGTATCTGGATATGAAAACCTATCTGGTTGGCGACATTTTAACTAAAGTAGATCGCGCCTCTATGGCGCACTCGCTGGAAGTGCGTGTACCCTTTTTAGATCATAAGCTGGTGGAGTGGGCCTTTAGTGCCGACTCCTCGGCTAACCTTAAAGACGGTGTTGGTAAATATACCCTGAAAAAAGTGTTGCAACCCTATTTACCGGATGACGTGTTATACCGCAAAAAAATGGGCTTTGCCGTGCCACTGGCTGAGTGGTTCCGTGGCCCTTTAAAACATAAGCTGCAGGATAAATTGTTATCAGAAGTGATGCTAAACAGTGGCTATTTTAATGTCGCTGAATTAAAACAGCTGATTGACGATCACAAGCGTGGCTTGAAAGACAATAGCGCATCACTTTGGACGTTGCTGATGTTTGCTGCCTTTCTGGAGAGGAATAGTTAGGATGAAACTGTCAATTGTAATAATTAGTTCAAGAGAGTCCTCAGTTATATTGTCTCATACAATAGAAACATTGTTAACGGCATGTAAGGAATACGACTTCAGTATTCATCTTTTGCTAAATGGTAACGAAATCAATGCGCGCGATATTTCTGAATCATTTTTAATTAAATATCCTACTAATTTACGAATATGGTTTTTCCCTTTGGGGGATAAGGCAAACTGCTTTAATCAATATTGTTATAAAATAGCGGGAGATTACGATTTTCATTTTTTTGTCGATGGTTATGTAACCATTAATTCAGACAGTGTAACAAATACTATAGTTAAAGCTGAAAAACATGAAGCTCTTGCATACACGGGAACTCCCGCAACAGGTTATAGCAGTAGAAAGCTATCTGAGGAGATGCTCACGAAAGGAGGACTGCATGGAAATTTTTTTATGCTACCTAAGTACTGTATTCAAAAACTGAAAGCTTCATGCTTTAAATTACCAATCGGCATTTATAGAACAGACTCTGTTATCGCTTCCGCTATTAATTATCGATTTGCACCCAATGAAAACAATCGTGATCCTGCTAATATATGCGTTTTGCCAAACGTAACATGGCAACATCCAATCCTAAAATGGTACAACCCAAAAGATCTGCTAACTCATGCAAAACGTTACCTTAGACAGTCGGAAGGTAAAATAGAAAACTTAGCTGTAAAGACAATTTTTACGTTAAACAAAGAGCCTGTTTCAAAACTTAATGAGTATTCACATGATCTTTGTTTAGAGTATTTAAATAAAAATCCGTTAAGTATATCTTTTCTAATTAGAAACCCTGGGCTGTTCGGATTAAGGTCGAAATTGATCCAAAAAAAAGCTAACGAAGATATTTTAAGTGAACAAAAAAACAAATTATGGGAGTTAACACTTCCTTGAAAATTGTGCATATTTTTGATCACTCATTGCCATTGCACAGCGGTTATACCTTCCGCTCCAGAGCTATTTTGCAGCAACAGCGTAAGTTGGGGTACAGCACTTGCCATGTCACCAGCCCGAAACATCCGGCCAACGGCAGCGATAGCGAAAAGGCTGAAGGTTATACCTTTTACCGCACTAAAGCTTACCAGAGTTGGTTCTGGCGCTTGCCGATATTAAAAGAGCTTGCCGTGGTGCTGGCGCTAAAAAAGCGCTTATTGCAACTGATTAAAACTGAGCAACCTGATATTCTGCATGCCCACTCCCCTGCACTAAATGGCCTGGCAGCCATATGGGCTGCAAAAAAAACCGGTTTGCCAGTGGTGTATGAAATCCGGGCTTTTTGGGAAGACGCCGCCGTAGATCATGGCAGCTGTAAAGAAGGTGATCTGCGTTACAAAGCTACTCAGGCGCTGGAAACCTATGTCGCTAAAAAAGCTAGCGCCATTACCACTATTTGTGAAGGCTTAAAAAGAGATTTAATACAGCGTGGTATTGCTGAATCCAGCATTACGGTGATTCCCAATGCCGTTGACCCAACACAATTTCAACTGATCTCAGCCAAAGATAACCAGCTGCAAGAGCAGTATCAGCTTCACCATAAAGTGGTGCTGGGCTTTTTGGGATCATTTTATGCGTATGAAGGGCTGGATTTACTGATTAAAGCCCTACCGCTGATCCAGCAAAAAATTCCTACGGCAACATTATTGCTGGTCGGTGGTGGTCCACAGGAAGCAGCTTTAAAGAAACAAATAAAAGATGCTGGTTTAGAAAACAGTGTGATCATGCCAGGCCGAGTGCCTCATAAAGACGTGATGCAATATTACAGCCTGGTTGATTTATTAGTATACCCCCGAAAAGCCATGCGCTTAACAGAGTTAGTCACCCCACTTAAACCCTTAGAAGCCATGGCGCAGGGCATGCGTCTGCTGGCATCTGATGTCGGTGGCCATCTGGAATTAATAGAGCACGATAAAACCGGCTGGCTGTTTCAGCGTGATAATATTGAAGACTTGGCCGAACAGGCTATCCGCATCCTCAAAAACCTCGGTGCAGAATCAAAGGTTATTAACAACGGCCTGCACTATGTGCACAGCCAACGTAATTGGACAGCATCAGTGCAGCATTATGTGCCACTGTATAATGGGCTTGTGAAACATGAGCACTAGCTTGAAAGGTTTAAAAATAGCGCTGATTGGCCCTATAGCCCCGCCGGCAGGTGGCATGTCGAATCAAACCCGGCAACTACACCAATTATTGCTGCAAGAAGGCGCTGACGTCGAGTTTGTAGCGGTTAATGCTCCTTATCAGCCGGCATGGGTGACCAATATTCCACTATTGCGCGCCGTGTTTCGCTTAATACCCTACCTCTACCGTTGTTATCGAGCTTGCGGCAAGGTACAGCTGGTGCATATTATGGCCAATTCTGGCTGGTCATGGCATTTATTTGCCGCACCGGCCATCTGGGCTGCACGCATGCGTGGCACCCCTGTTATCGTCAATTATCGGGGTGGCCATGCTGATAGCTTTTTTGCCAAAAGCTGGCGCTTTGTTTCCTGGTCTTTGCGCAAGGCCAGTGCAGTCATGGTACCCTCGGTTTTTTTGCAGCAGGTTTTTGCAAAGTATCAAACAGCAGACACCGCCATCCCCGTGGCTATAGTGCCCAATATTCTGGATCAACAGCTGTTTTATCCCAAGCCAGCCGCGACAGAGTCAACTAGCGCTCTTGCTGCACCGCACTTTATAGTGACGCGCAACCTTGAGCACATTTATGACGTTGCTACCTCTCTTGCCGCCTTTGCACTTATCGTAAAAGAGTTCCCGGCGGCAACATTGACTATAGCCGGCAGCGGCCCCTTACTAGCTGAACTACAGCAACAGGTGCAACAGCTAAATCTACAGCAAAAGGTACATTTCTCTGGGCGCCTGAACACTGAACAAATGGCACAGTTATACCGCAGCGCCGATCTGATGTTGAACAGCAGCCTGGTAGACAATAGCCCAAATTCTATTATTGAAGCCCTGGCCTGCGGTGTTCCGGTGATCAGTAGCAATGTCGGCGGCATCAGCCATCTGGTCAGCCATCGTCAGGATGCTTTGCTATTTAACCCAGGCGATCATCAGGCGCTGTATTTACTGGCCAGTGAATTACTGCAATCACCAGCACTGCGCCAGCAGTTAGTAGCAAACGGTCTGAAAAACAGCCAGCGCTTTCACTGGTCTACTGTCAGGCAATCGCTGGCACTGCAATATCAAGCGGCCATAAACCGTCGGGAGCAGGCAATCGGATGAGTCTATATAACCGTTTTATTGCGTCAATAGTGTTTCCGCTGCAAGAGTGGTTAAAAAAACACGATACCGTGCGCCGACGCCGTGAGTTAGAACAAAGCCAGTGGTTGCCACTGGCGCAACTGCAACAAGGGCAAAATAAGCGTTTACAGCAGTTTATCAGCACAGCTTATAAGCAAGTGCCCTATTACCGTGAGCTGCTGCAACAGCAAGGCCTGACCCCTGACGCTATTCAAAGCGTAGCCGACTTAGCCAGGCTGCCATTTTTAACCAAAGCTAAGATCACTGAACATTTTGCTGATCTGAAAGCCGACCAGGCTACAGGCCTGAAACGCTTTAATACCGGCGGCTCCAGCGGCCAGCCATTAATTTTTTTACTTGGTAATGAACGGGTTTCACATGATGTCGCCGCAAAATGGCGCGCCACCCGCTGGTGGGGCGTAGACATTGGCGATAAAGAAATTGTTGCCTGGGGCTCCCCTATTGAGCTGGATGCTCAGGATAAAGTCCGCATCATGCGCGATATGTTATTCCGCTCAGAGCTGATCCCCGCCTTTGATATGAGCGAACAGAAGCTGTTGGCTTTTTTACAGCGGATCCGTGAGGTTAAACCCAAAATGTTGTTTGGTTATCCTTCGGTTTACCATTTACTAGCACAAACAGCCCTACAGCACGGCATAGCCATGGATGATCTGAGCATTAAGGTGGTGTTTGTCACGTCAGAGCGGCTTTACCCCTATCAACGTGAGCTGATTGAACAGGTGTTTGCTGCGCCTGTGGCCAATGGCTATGGTGGCCGGGATGCCGGCTTTATTGCACATGAATGTCCAGCTAAGGGCATGCATTTATCCTTTGAAGATATAATCGTTGAAATTATCGACCCGAGCAGCGGTCAGGTGCTGCCTGCAGGTCAGTCTGGTGAAATTGTGGTTACTCACCTTGCAACATCTGAGTTTCCCTTTATTCGCTATCGTACCGGTGATATAGCCAGCCTGTCCGAGCACCCCTGCAGTTGTGGCCGGGGCTTACCTTTGTTACAAGCCATTGAGGGGCGCAGTACCGATTTTGTTGTTGCAGCCGATGGCACTATGATGCACGGGTTGGCGCTTATATATATTCTGCGTGATATAGAAGGCATTGCTGCCTTTAAAATCATCCAATACAGTCTACTACAAACCACAGTGCAGTTAGTCTGGCCAGCTGGCAGCTTGCCCCAGCCCATTGCAGAGCAAATCTGTGCGGGTTTTCAGGCACGGCTTGGGGCTACAGTGCAGATAAGTATTGAGCAGCTTAGCGAGATCGCGCCAGAAGCCTCTGGCAAGTACCGTTATGTGATTAGCAAGGTAACAACATGATAGACAGTCTATATCTGCTAACCGTCTTAGGGGTTGTCTGTTATTTGTTTTACTGGTCGGACAAGCAGGACAAACCCTGATGCGTGATTTGCTATTAGTAGGTTTCTTATTTATCACCATCTATTTCTGTTTTAAAAAGCCGTTTCTGGGTGTCGCAGCATGGACTTTTATTGCACTACTGGCTCCAGCTAACTGGGCTTTTGGCTTTTCCAATAGTTTTCGGCTTAATTTAACCGTGGTAATTATCACTTTGTTATCCTATTTATTTGTCCAGAAAAATAAAAAACTGGCTTTTAATGGGTTAAGTTTCTGGGTACTTGCCTTTGCTATATGGACTCTAATCAGCTCTTTTAATGCATTTAATAGCGACATAGCATTAGAATACTGGAACCAGTTTATCCGGGTGCTGTTGCTCTACTTTGCCATCACTTTTATTGTTACCAAAAAGCTGCATATCGATACCTTAATCTGGGTTATAGTGCTGGCAATCTCATCCTATGCGGCGATGGAAGCGTTAAAATTTATCCTATCTGGAGGCTCTCATCAGATAGGTGGCCGGTCAGGAATGCTTCGAAATAGAAATGATTTTGCTGTAGCCATTAACATGTGTCTGCCACTAATATTATATCTAGTTTTTGTTACCAAAGATTTTCATTTAAAACTAGGATTATGGGGTTTATTTCTTGGCAATATCTTGGCCATTATTGGTACCGGCTCACGTGGTGGGTTTATCGGTTTAGCTATACTGGCATTGGCCTTTTGGCTGAAGTCTAACCGGAAAATGCTGTGGCTATTATTAGCCATCATTATACTTCCAACGGCTTATCAATTTACACCCGAACATTGGCGTGAAAGACAGGATACCATCCAAACTGCAGCAACTGAAGATGGTTCATTTATCGGCCGGCTATGGGCCTGGAAAATTTCAGTGATGATAGCAAATGATAATCCCGCTACCGGTGGTGGTTTTCGCGCGGTGTTAAACCCCATTATCTGGCATAGCTATGCCCCCTTTACCCCTGGCTTTGGTCCAATAAGTACACCTGAAATTCCGGAAAATTCGGGCACATTAGCCGCACATAGTATCTATTTCCAGGTGCTTGGCGATCATGGCTATATCGGCTTTATTATATTTTTATTTATTTTACTATTAGCCTACTTAACAAATATAAAAAATAAAAAATACGCGCTTGCTAACAACCAGCTATGGGTGGTCGAGCTCAGTAAAGCGCTTAACTTAGCAATAATAGGTTTTGCTATTACAGGTGCTAACGTTAGCCTTGCTTATTTCGACTTACTTTATGCCATTTTCGGCATTATTGCTGTTATAAAAATATATAAACTGCATGCAAATTTGCATCCTAATTCAGGTATTGATAACAATAAAACGTAAACGTAGTTACTGAAACAGACAAAAAGCTTTATTCCTTACTACAAGTACAGATAAAAAATTTTATTACAATGGAGTTAAAATATGTATTTAGATTACTCAGCTGTTATACATACTACAATAATGCTCAATATATAAACGACGCTATTGAAGGAGCTTTAGCACAAGAAATCAAGCCAAAAGAGATCATTGTTTTAGACGATGGCTCAACGGATAATACAGAGCAAGTCCTAAAAATTTTTTCAAAACAGATCAAATATAAAAAAATAAGTAACCAAGGATGTGGGACAGCCAGAAGGCACGCTATTGAACTTTCTTCACAACCCTACATTGCTTTATGTGATAGTGATGATATTTGGCAACCTAATCATATATCAAGAAAAATCGCTTTTATAGATAAAAACCCTGAATTTAATTTTTTATGTTCTAATTTCACAAGCTTTGGACCCGAAGCATTAGAAAACTATACTCGATTAGCCGAAGCACCAGATAATTGGGTTAACCAATACCTCACAATAGCAAAAGACAATTTCGCAATTGTAAACGAACCTTTCCCTGCTTTTTTAAAGTTCAACATTGGTTTTCCATCTGGATTATTTATCAAAAGAACATTATACAATAACACAGGCGGTATCAGGGATAAGTTCAGCAGAAGTCATGCTGAAGACACAGATTTCACTCGAAGAGCTATTCTTTGTGATGATGCGAAAGTTGCTATTGACTTGCAAACTACATGGAGTTACAGAAGAACAGGACAAAACATGTCCACGGTTAGTTTTAAAAATAGTATAGGTAGGGCTGTCATACTCCAAGATTTGTTAGATAGCGGATACATTCCTACTATTTACCAAAAAGATGTCAAATTAAGAATTAATGAATGTTACCTAGAAGCTTTCAGAACAGCTTACTGGTCTGGACTTGATAAAGATGCTTTGTCTATATTTAAAATGGCTGAGAATGCTACTTTAAAAGATAAATTGCGTTATGTAAAATCGCTAATAAAAACTATAAAAAAATAAAAATTAACATGCCTTAAAATTACTAAAGCATGTATTGCTACACTAAAAATTTATTTTAGCCTTTTCAAAACACTAATAGGTAAGCTATCAATTAGCAGATTGAACTCACCACCTTTAATAAATATCCGTATTAGAATACTAAACAAAAGTAATAGGAGAACATAGATTGTAAAACCAAAAAAAACCGTGAGGAAAAGTTCGACAGCGCTTGGGTATGAATAAAAATACGGTTTAAGCAACATCAAAAAATAGTACATTGCCAGAGATAATGAAAGCGGAAGCATCAAAACTTCCAGCACCTTTTTTACTGGCAACTCAACAAATATCTTGGCAAAATAAATAATAAAACAAAAATTTATAGCACCAACAAAAACTCTTAAATAGGCAAATTCTGTAACACTATTTACAGAATAATAAATAAAACCGGTAGCAAGTAATACTATGCCGGCAAAATCGCCAAACATTGAGTATTTAATTTTATTATTAGCATCGTATAAGGTAGTTATAACGGATTGCGTAATAAAAATAATCATTAGCAATGCTAAAACACCAATAAAATCTTTTACGGGCAACCATTTTTCTCCTAATACCACAAGTGTGAAAGGTTCAGCTACTGCCAGCAACCCTAATGCACATGGTGCGAGAAATAAGTAGCCTAATTGCAAAACCTGGATCGAATTCGCCATAAGCTTCGCGGGTTCAGATTTAAACTTCGCCAATCCAGAAAAAATAGGCTGCATTGCGGGGCTAACAAGCTCTGATTGGGGCATGGCAGAAAACTGCCGGGCAACACTAAACTGACCTGTTGCCACATCGCCAAAACGCTTACCGACCAACAAAATATCCATCTGCGAGCGGATATAACTTACAATATTTCTAAATAACAAAAACTTTGAGTAACTAAACATCTCAGCCTGAAACTTAAAGTTAAATTTTGGCCTGTAACTTACCACCATATAAGATCCAATAATACTGATAATGACATTTACAATATTTCCAATCAGCAATGCATAGTAATTTCTAAAATAGTAAGCCGCAGTTAAACAAGCACAAAAAGATAATATTTTTGCCAGAATAAGTACTTTGTTTTCTTTCTGATAATTAAGCTCTTTTTCAAGTTTCACCATGCCGATATTTCGAAAAGAGTAAAAGAACTCAGTTAAGCACATAATGTAAATAACGGTTTCTAGTTCAGGGTTTTCAAACAATCTAGCGGCGCTTGAGGCTAACAGTATTAATATTATATTTAACACTGTCCTTAAAAAAATATTTATAGTCCAGGCCGCATTGTAGTCATCATCGCTAGGTGATGGTTGTAAAATCAGATACCGGTTTACACCAGCGTTCGATAATACTTCAAAAAAACCAATAATGAGGATACCTATCGCGACAATGCCAAAGTCTTTTGGATCAAGTAGCCGCACCAAAATAAGTGTACTAATTATCCCCAAACTGCGCACAATTAACTTGCCAAACATGTTCCATAAATAAGCTTTGAAAAGTAATTTTTTTGTAGAGAATTTTTCAGTCACTGTTTTTTCTTAAATTTAACTAGCAGTCAAGGTGTTTTTTAGACTAGCTTTGCAATCGTCATGTCAAAATTGCTAATCATATTAACATCAGATATATTTCATTATATAGGAGTGATAAAGCGATGCACCACTATTTCTTTAAAGTGTTTGCTTGGTAACCTAAGCTGGTTTCCTCTAAATTGACTTAAAATCCACTTTGCTTTGCGAGTAACGTTAGCACCATAAAAAGGTTAAAAAATTGTCTATTGGCATCGAATCTGTTCAGCAATCACCTAAAGGCGAACTGACGGCACCGCCGCAACGTCAAAAAATATTGGTACTAGGCGAAGATACACGTAGTTTTTTGAGTGTTATCAGATCTTTAGGCTTGTCTGGTTTTATAGTAGATGTGGTTTGCTACAACGCAACCTCCCCCGCTTTAAAATCAAAATTCATTCGCCAGGCATACACATTTAACTATCAAGCCTACACTAGCGAGCAATGGTTAGCAGAACTTCTTAAACTTGCCCATGAGGAACATTATCACGCAATTGTTCCTTGTGATGAGCGGGCAATATACCCTTTGCATGAAAACCATCAGCTTTTTCCAAGCAAAACAGTATTGGCGATTCCGAATAACGAAGTTTTTGACCATTTATTCGACAAAAACACCACCAAAGCATTGGCTAAAAAAGAAAATGTTCCCCATGCAGTAGGGCGCCTACTTAATTTGAGCGCCACAAACTATCAGCAACTTATTGCTGAATTTGGCAGTAAATTTGTCATAAAACCTACCTTGTCTTTCAAAACTGACTCTTTATCCAACCGACAAAAAGTTGAAATTATCGATTCTGAAACAAGCTATGCCAGATGGCAGCAAAGTTTTGATTTAAGCGAGGCATATTTAGTTGAAAGTTTCTTTGAAGGCACTGGTGAAGGTGTGTCAGTCTTAGCTTTAAACGGCAATATAGTCGCTTACTTTGCTCATAGCCGGGTTAATGAACCAAAAACAGGTGGCGGAAGCTCATATCGTAAATCAATTAAGCTTGATGCAAGCATGGCCGAAGCTTGTGCAAAATTATGCAAGGCGACAAATTACCATGGCGTTGGCATGTTCGAGTTTAAGAAAAACTACCAAACCGGAGCTTGGATCTTAATCGAAGTAAACGCCCGATTCTGGGGGTCACTGCCACTGGCAATATTTGCTGGTGTAGATTTCCCCTCGATGTATATCAAGGCACTGCTCAGTAAACAGCTTAACACCACACCTTTATGCATTACTAATTACGGGCAAGAAAATTATAAGGTGGGCGTATATGCTCGTAGTCTTATCAATGACATTTTCGATATTAAAAAAGAACTTGAGTTTAATCTTAAATACAGCTCTGGATATACTACCCTAACCGATTGCGCAAAGCGTCTACTAAGTTTTAGCCGTATTGTTTTAGGCAAAGAGCGAATCGACAGTTATCTGTATGCTGACAAAATGCCTTTTAAAACAGAGTTGGGACAGTTTTATCAAGAAAATGTTTTGCCGAAACTACCATGGTACAAACAACCATCTCAGGCCGCAGAGCTAAAGAGACTATTAGCATGTCTGCAAACTAAGGCTAACCCCACAGTCAAAATGGTTTGTTATGGCAATATTATGCGAAGCCCATTTGCCTGTCACTTTTTACAACTACTTTGTGGCAAACAAGGAATTAATTGGTCGATAGACTCATATGGTGTTCATCAAAAAGAACAGCGCCATTGCCCGCCTGAATGTATCAAAACAGCACATAAGATGGGCATCGATTTAACTCAACACAAATCTAAATGGTTACGCCAAGAGCATATAGGTGAAAACGACATCTTTTTTATTTTTGATAATTTAAATAAAGATAAACTTAGCAGATATTATCAAAGTCGCTATGTCTTTAACCTGGCCTATTTTATCCCCTCATGCTTGGGAGTCCATAAAGAGATAGCTGACCCATACGGCGCAGGTGAAGAGGCAGTAAAAAAATGTTATGAGCTAATTGCTGCGGCATTAACGCATATATTAGAACAGTATAAAACTGCTAAAATAAAAGACAATAAATTATGATAAGAAGCAAACTAACTGTAATTATTCATGCAGAGGAAGAGTTTGATTGGGGTGGTGGTTTTTTTCGCTCAAACAACAACATTACGCATGGCGCAGAGCTGACTACATTTGTTGACCAAATCCTTGCAACTGGAGTCAGAGTAGTGCTTGCCATGGACTATGCTTTTGTAAGTAGCGAACAAGGCACTAAAGTCATTGAGCACTTTAAACAACAGCAATATAAAAACGTTGAATTTGCGTCACATTTACACCCATGGGTAAACCCGCCGTTTGAAGAGCCTACCATTGATGGTGATGAAATTGAAGATTTTTATTCATTCCCAGGTAACCTTTCTGCAGACACTGAAGAAGCCAAATTAACTTCTTTAACTACACTTATCGAACAAAAGACCGGAAGGCGCCCTACCACTTACCTGGCAGGGCGATATGGAACAGGGGCTAATACTTACCAAATCTTAAAAAAACTAGGGTACAAACTAGATGTAAGTATTTCTGCTTTTGCCGACTTTAGCAGTTATCATGGGCCTGACTTTTCTAATTACACCAATTCTGAAACAAGCATTGATGGGATTAGGTGCATTCCTCATACTTCAGGCTACATTAGTTACTGCAACGGCGTTGCCAATTATTTTAACCGTGACAGCCAAAACCTGGCAAAATTCAACAATTCATTTATTGGCAAGGTAATACTTAAACTGTTGGGTGTAAAAAGAGTTCGGCTATCTCCGGAAGGTTATAGTTATAAAGAAATGCACAAGCTCTTAAAAAGTCTTAACGACATAGGAGTAGAAAATTTTATTTTTTCCTTTCATTCGCCGAGTGTTAAAGTAGGTCTTACACCTTATATTCCAGAAGATAAACATCTGTCTAAGTTAAGAAATGACACCTTAAAACTTTTAAACGAATTTAGTAGTATTCGAGCGGATTAATAAATTGACGACACAGTGCATTAAAATATCAGTGTTAATTGCCACAAGAAATCGTCCTCTGCAATTTTTTGAGGCACTATACTCTGTGCTCAATCAGTCCTATACAAATATTGAGGTTATCGTAGTCAATGACGGTAGTGATGAAGAACATCTAACTCAATATCACGATATTGAAAGAAACACAGATAATCGGGTTAAATTCCTATATCTACCCAAACGACCGAACGGTCATGGTCCCAGCTTTGCGCGAAATACTGCAGCTTATCAGTCGACTGGAAAATTTATTGCATTTTTAGACGATGACGATCTATGGACTGATACTGAGCATCTAGCTAGATTTGTTGATACATTCCAATCTGCTGGTCAATTAGAGTTATATTTTACTAACCAGAACGCCATATGCGCCGATGGCACAAAAGCAGAAAAACCACTATGGCTTGATTCTCTCAATGACTCAGTATCAAAACAATTGACTCTTACACCGAGCGCAGTATTAGCCAAACCTGAATGGTTATTTTCAGCCAGTGGTTTTGCGCACCTTAACTGCACAATAGTAGACAAAGCATTATTCAACAACGTAAATGGTTTTGATGAATCGTTGCGATATGAAGAAGACAAAGATCTTTTTTGGCGGCTGGTTGATAACGCAACTTTTATTGTATTTGACTCGAATTACATAGCACAACACCATATTCCAGAAAAAAGAGTAAGCGCATCTAATGCTTTAGATAACCTTAATAAAAGAGAAATACAATTAAGGATTGCTGAAAAAAATTTGTTAATTGCAAAGAATTACGAACTAAAAAAAGCATGTAAAAAATCAATAAAATACAGCTGCAAACATATTTCTGAATTATTTAACAAAAAAAAATCATTTAAGCTTGCTTACTATTATGCTGTTCGAGCGTTAGCAATAGAATTTAATCTTAAATGGGCATCATTCACAGCATTAGTATTTATAAAAATGATTTCAAGAGAAAAGTAATGGAAAACTTTATACACCTCATAACATTATTAAAGCAACCAAGCCTAATTAAAAATTATAAACCTATAATATTACTCAGCCATATGCGGGCAAACACCAGCTTAATTGGTCATATTTTAGGTAGCAACTCTGAAATAAACGGCTACTATGAACAACATATAGGTTATTACAGTTGGAAAAGTTTAATTCGGCAAAAGCTGTTATATTGTAAGCAGCATGACTTGAAAGAAAAAAGCAAATACATGTTTGATAAGGTGCTGCACAACGAGCACTTCGTTTCTCCTACACTTCTTAATAACAGGCATGCAAAGGTGTTAATTAGCATCAGAAAGCCTGAAACCACTATTCCGAGTATCATAAAACTTTATCAAAAAGTGGATCCTAGTCATGTATTTTCCACTTTAGAGGGCGCAGCTGATTATTACATTGCACGCTTGCAATATTTGGTTACGATTAGTAAGCAGCTTAATAACTACTTTTATTATGATGCAGAACAATTGCGGGATAACACAACAGAATGTTTAGCTGGCATTACTGACTATTTAAAGCTTACTACACCTTTAAGTCCTGAGTTTAAAACCCAGAAGCTTACAGGTGTGGGCAATGCAGGTGATCATTCTGGAAATTTGAATTCAGCAAAGGTGAAGAAAGTAACAACCGATTATTCAGAATATGACTTAACACAGATAGACATTAAATCTATAAATTCACTCTACGAAGATACATTAAGTCAATTGAAGTCAAATGCTTAGCGGAAAATGAAGCTATCTTCACTGCCGCTAAGCACATTAAGGAACGCGCTTGAAAAGGTCAAAGGCCCTCAAAGTTGAAACTATGTTCAACAACTTTAAGCTAACTTTTTTTCTGCAACCTTTGCATGGGCTACCGGAAACATTAAGCGATACCGCAAATGCTAATTGGCCTTGGCAGCAAGACATTAACTGGTTTTTAGCCTTGGCAGAATTTAAACGCCTTACTCAGCAACCAACGCTGCACTTTTTTTTACTTGAGGTCTGGTCCGAGCATACACGCTGCCTCGCCCTGCCCCTTTGTAGCACTAAAGATGGTCGTTACTGGAGTAGCCTGACAGACGTGTATAGCCCTTCCTTTAACATTATTTCTTCAACAACACTTATAATAGCAAATCCATGGCAATGTCTGTTGCATGCGCTTACCCAGCTGCAACCTAATTGGGTGTATTGCCAGCTTTCACCACTAAGGCAAGAGCAAATACAGCAACTCACTAAGCTTAATGGGTGTTTGCGTACCCATGTATTTGAGCATTCAGAAAACTGGTTAGCTAACTGTAGTAGTAACCAGGAATACTGGCATAAGAGGCCTGGTCAGTTAAAAAACACCATAAAGCGCAAACGTGCCAAATTATTAAGTAGTGGTAGCCGAATTGAAATACACAGCCAGCTAACAGATGAGTTGATGCTTAAATACTGGCAGGTGTATCAACAAAGCTGGAAACAACCTGAAACCGACCGTTATTTTATTAATTGGCTGGCAAACTATAGTGCTGCTAACGGCATGCTTAGGTTAGGCTTGCTGTTCATTGACGAACAGCCGGTTGCCTGCCAATTATGGCTGGTGCATCACTCAAAGGCTGCTATTTATAAACTGGCACAGGACCAGGCTTTTGATAACCTGTCGCCGGGAACCGTTCTTATGGCTGACATGGTGAATTATGTCATTGACATTGATAAGGTGACGTCTATTGATTTCTTAACCGGAAACGACAACTATAAAGCTATGTGGATGGATTTTAATTTTAAATTGTATGGCGCTGAGCTGTTTAATATAAACTCGTTAACAGGCCGCTGGTTATGGTCAAAGCAATGGCTAAAAACCACACTAAAAACTATAGCCCGACAAATGCATCACCTAATATTTCGAGCACGGCATGACAATTAAGGCTGAATTTGTAACAGGCACACAAGGTAAATATTTTCTAACCCAATGGCCTTCTAAGCAGAAAAATGCCCCCGTGCTGGTCATACTGCAGCCCTTTGCTGAAGAACAAAACAAAGTACGGCATTTATACCGCAAACTTGCAGAACCCTTACAACAGCAGGGATGGAAAGTTCTTTTGCCAGATCATTACGGTACGGGTGACAGTGAGGGTGATTTAGACACAGCCACAACGGTTATTTGGCGTAATGATTTGCAGCAGCTGCTGGCTTCCCTGGCAAACGACGGTTTTGAACAGGTTAATTTTCTCGCCGTGCGTTTTGGCGTCTTGCAACTTTTTGATTTACTGAATCATAGCAACTTAGCTTTAAAAGCTCAGCAACTTATCCTGTGGCAACCGGTATTCGACATTGATAAATTTTGGCAACAGTTTGTCCGCATTAAAGTGGCTGAAGCCATGGCGGTTGGCGCTAAAATTAGTGAGAAAGAGTTGCAGCAGCAGCTGGCGAACGGTCAAAGCATCGAAATTGCCGGCTACCCGATTAGTCCGGCGTTCTACCGCAGTTTGGCACAAATGAATACCGCCTTGCCTGCACTGTTGCCTGAGTATAGTGTAAGCTGGTTTGAAACGTCACAACTGAACACCACTGCCCTGCCGGTAAAAAACATGCTGCAACAGTTACAACAAGGCGGCGTTAACTTCGTACCTTTAAAAGACGAACTCTACTGGCAAAGCGCAGAGCTCGCCAGCGCCGATACGTTGATCGCCCTTACCCTGCAGCAATTAACATCAGGTGCAGTATGACCGAACGCTATATTAGCATTGCAAACGGTGATGGTACATTAAGTGCTATTTTACATAGCCCAGATGATGTAGCGCCATTAACCAACGCTGATACCGGAGTATTAATTATTGTTGGTGGTCCACAGTACCGGGTTGGTAGCCATCGCCAGTTTGTTAAACTTAGTCGCGCGCTTGCCTCTCAAGGCATAGCCTCGATGCGGCTAGATACCGCTGGCATGGGCGACAGCAACGGCATTAAAACGGCGTTTTACCAGCAAGATGAGGATATTAACCAGGCTATAGCGGCATTTTTTCAGCACTGCCCACAACTTAAAAAAGTGGCGCTTTGGGGACTGTGCGATGCTGCTAGCGGCATTTTAATTAAGTTAAATCAACATGACCCGCGTATTAGCGGTGTAATACTGCTAAATCCCTGGGTACGTCAGCAACATAGCCACGCTAACGTAATGCTAAGGCACTATTACCCTAAACGACTTTTAAGCTTCCAATTTTGGAGGAAAAAATTGGCCGGCGGTATGATGTTGCGCCTAAGTTTATCTGAACTTTGGCAGACGTTTAAGCATCGTTACGCTAAGCAATACCCAGATACCGAAACGCTGATTGCAAATGAGCAAAATTATGTAAAGCTAATGCTTCGGGGTTGGCAGCAATTTCAAGGAAACGTATTAGTGATCACCAGCGGCAACGATTTAACTGCACAAGAATTTTTGCAGCTCTGTAACAGCGACAAAGCTTGGGCAGCCTGTCTGGCTGACGCACAACACCAGCATATTGCCGCCGCTAACCACACCTTTGCCAGCGCTAAGTGGCGCCAGCAAGTCGAACAATGCTGTATCGCTTTTATAAAACAGCCTTAATGCACTAAAATTGATAACACAGGATGCGCTTTAAATAATCCGGGATGATGATGCAAAACACGGCAACTACTACAGCTGAAATAGGCAATACTTATCAGGTTAATGCTACTAATGGCCATGGCCCGGCTCTGCAGCGCAGCTTACTTATTTGTCTGTTACTCTATCTGACCTTTGTCATTTACGGCAGCCTGGTGCCGTTACACTATGTGCCGATAAGCTTTGACGAAGCCTTGTCGCGCTATAGCCAAATCCGTTATCTGGACCTTGGTATGCAGTCTCGCGCTGACTGGGTAGCCAACATACTGTTATTTATTCCACTGGCATTTTTGCTCTGTGCGGTCAGCTTTAAAGAAGGCGCAAAGCGGCGCAACCTGTTTCTGGGTGCCGCTATAGTGCTGTCAGGCTTTACCCTGGCCCTTAGCATAGAATTTATTCAGCTGTATTTTCCGCAGCGTACCGTATCAATAAATGACATTGTTGCTGAAACCCTGGGGGCGGCTTTTGGGGTGGCACTGTATAAGCTATATGGGTTGCGCGTTAAACAGTTCTTGCTGGGGGTAGCCCTGGTAAGAGGGCAGGCATCGGTTCTGAGCTATTTATTGCTGATATACAGTGCATTGTTTTTTTTGTACTACTTATTACCGCTGGATTTAACCCTGAGCCCAATTGAGCTGTACAAAAAATGGCAGGATGGCCGTATTGTGCTGCTGCCCTTTTCGGCTTACAAAGGCAACCTGGTCCAGGTGAGCTATGCCATTGCCAGTGATATAGTGTTGTGGCTGCCCATCGCATTGTTATGGCTGGCGAACTTTCCCAATCAGCCCAAACTGGTGTTTTACAGCCGCTTAGTATTAATGGCTAGTCTATTAGAATTTTGTCAACTGTTTGTCTACAGCCGGGTTACCGACATTAGCGACATTATTTGTGCCCTATTAGCCGGGGTACTGGCACAAGTTATCGTTAAGCAATGGCGTCAACATAAAGGCGGCGTATTAGTGCAAGACAGGCCAGCTGCCGCCAGCAAACAGTTACAGCGCAGCCTGTTATGGTGCGGCGCGGCATTGCTGTATAGTCTGTTTTTGATGTTGTTATTCTGGTACCCATTTAATTTTAATTTTGACTGGAGCTTTATTGATTCGCGCTGGCAGTTTGCTAACAGCCAGGTTTTACTTTACTCGTTGTATTTTGGTACCGAATTTCGTGCTATTACCGCTTTATCACAAAAAATTCTGACCTTTATCCCTCTGGGTGTGTTTTTCGCTCTGGCATGGCTGGCACAACAGCAGCGCTGGCAGCAGCAGTTACTGACCTTTATGGCGCTGCTCTATATCGTCAGCCTGGCATCTGTAATTGAAGGTATGCAGTTAGCTTTGCCTGGCAAAACTGTGGATGCGACCGATGTGATATTAAAAGTAGTCGGCGCCGCCCTTGGCTTTGCCGGTTATCTGTTTTTTTACCGCCGGGCCAGGGTGCCAGCGCCTGCAGCGGACCGGGATCTTACGCCTGCAGCCAGGCCGGCTGCTCAAAAGCAGCACGCTAGCGGGCCAATACTCAGCCCTGGCCGTCTACTGATCCTGCATTTGCTTATCACAGTGGTACTGCTTTTTGCCGTCAGCAACCTAGCTGTGCTGCCTTATAATGTCCGCGAATTACTCAGCGACAACAATACCGCAATACTGGGCCTGACCTTGAGCTTATACCTGATGACACTGCCATTGCTGTTGCCGCTGCAACAATTTGCGGTCTTTACTTTGCTCTCCCCCTTACTGATCCTGATACAAAGCATCCTGGTATTTTCGCTGCTGTTTGCCACAGTACCGCGTGAATCTCTGCATGATATTTTGGGGGCGCCCGTTAGCAACCTGCCCGTCTACCTTGAACTGTTACTTAGGTTTTGCGGTTTTTTTAGTGTGTTTCAATTTAATTACCTGTTTGCCGGGCGGCTGCTTCAAGAACGCAATAGCATACCGGCCCTGATCCTTTGGGCCATATTTAGTCTGTTGTTTGCCGCTATATGGTATGGGGCTGTAGTAAAGCTTGCAGCGACCGATAATGTTACCGAGCTATTGGCAAATCGTGGCAGCTATGGGGTGGCACTGGGCCTGAGCCTGTATTTGGCCATGCTGTTTGGCAGTGCCGCTTATCTGAGCCGTTTAATCATGCCTGATAAGCCGTTAAATGATGCCCGCCAGTCACACGGCTTCTGGCGCCTGAGCGCTGCTATTCTTGGGCTTTTACTGGTAGCTATAGCTGCGTGGTTGTTACTCAACACCATTACCGAAAGCCTGATCATAAAATACCAACAGGTGTTTTCTGCCTTGCAATTTCTACTCAGCACTGATCGCGATAACTATGTATCACCCACTACCCTTAAACTGCGCTATGCTATTGCTCATCTCGCCTTGGTGTTAATACTGGCCTGGTTTTATCTCTGGGCCCGGCAGTTGCAACGGCTGGCGCAGAGCCCTGCACAGCGAGCCAGTGCTAAGGAAAGCTAGATGTTTAATAAATTGACGGCACTGGCCCGCCGGCTATTACTGTTTTACCTGGTACTGGTAGCCGTCGCCGCTCACATCGGTTTGTATTATCTTTATAGCAGTCAACCTGCTGTTGTGTTAAGCACTATAGATAACCTTATGCAAACTCTGCCTGTGGCTGCTGCCAACCCGCTGTCAGAGGTTGCGCCTGATGCCACTGCTGCGTCACAACTGTCAGATGAACAGATCAGTGCATTAGTACAACAGGACATAGCTGCTAATTTTAATAGCTGGCAAGCGTTGCCCGCAGCACAAGCCTTAACGAACATCAGGCTTGACGGCCAAAGCTATCCAGACTTAGCACAGGCGTTGACACACATCAAAGATAACAGCCACCTGCAACTGCCTGCTGGTATTTATACAACAGCTATGGCGATCCGGGCTAATAATGTCACTATTGAAGGGGTTGGCCATGTTATTTTGCAGCGGGCAGCTGTAGCGGGTAAAGGCATGATACTGGCTCAGGGTAACAATTTAACGGTTAGGAATATTGAATGCCGGCATATTAGCGTACCCAGTAAAAATGGTGCCTGTGTCAGACTTGAAGGCCGTGGCTTAACACTGGAACATGTCTACTTTCATAACAGCCAAACCGGGCTGTTAGAAACAGCGAAAGAACATGGCTATATTTGGATCCGCCATAGTCGTTTTGAAAACCTGGCAAAAGACGCCCGCGCCCATTCATTATACCTTAACAGTCATAGTCTTTATTTGTCAGACTCGGTGATCATTGGCAACCGCCATCAGCACAGCCTGAAATCGCGCGGCCCGCTAACGGTGATTGAGCGCAGTATCATTTCGTCACTTTCTGCCTCTGGCAGCCGCTTAATTGATCTGTCTAATGGTGGAGAATTGCTGATCCAGCAATCGATATTGCAACAAGGCCCACACGCAGTAAATAACCAAGCCATAGGTTTTGGCCTGGAAGGGCTGCAGCATAGTACTAACACTATAAAATTAATCGACAATATTTTGCTGCTGGAGCGCCCTAGCAGCAATATTCTGCTGCACAGCGGCAATAATCAACCCTTGGTGCTGTTGGAGAATAATCTTATCATAGGCGCACATGACAGATACCCAGGTAACCATCAGTTTAAATACCGGGCTAATACTGCGCTTGGCAGCTGGCCTAATCTGCCCAGAATACTTTGTCATCTTCATCTATGTCAGGAAAACAGCCCTAATATTCAAAATATGCACCTAGCGCCCCCACTAACTAACACGCACTATTACTGAGAAGAAAATTGAACAACAAGTGGGAGTTTATGACGGTGAATACTCTAAGCAGATAGAGCAAATATATTTTTGCGATGATAAAAACATTATACTGATACAGCGGTTAAAATCTGCCAGAACAACTTGCATTTCAAGCTGTATTTTCATCCCTGTAGCTGTACAAACAATTTGTCTTTAATAATACAACGTAAATAAGCGTCTCGACTGTAAAAGATTACGTAATCAACCCTTTCAACATATGGTAATCAACAGTGCATAACAACCGCTATGTAGCACTAAACCTCTGTTTAGCATTAATAGGGTTGCACAGCCTGTATTTACTGAAAACTAAAGTAGGAAATTAATGTTTTAGCTTGCTTTTTAACAGCTGATTGTGTCAACCTAAACCGGTAAATTCTTAACACAAATGCGTATTTTTATGTGATTTTTACCTAATACATAACATGCTTTTTGTGCCGAAGCGTATCGAGTTAATTCAGGATGATATATGGACAGCAATTTTTCGTTAACAGGGCTTAAGATCGCGATTATTGGTCTAGGTTATGTGGGTTTGCCACTTGCGGTTGAGTTCGCCAAAAAATACCCGACTTTGGGTTTCGATATTAACCAGAAGCGCATTGACGAGTTAGCTGCTGGTCAAGATCGCACTTTAGAAGTGTCCACCGATGAGATATCTGCAGCCACTTATCTTGAGTTTTCCGCTAATATTGATTCTTTAAAAACCGCTAACTTCTTTATTGTTACAGTGCCAACCCCCATTGATCGGCATCGTCAACCCGACCTTACACCGTTAATACGTGCTTCCGAAACACTGGGTAAAGTGATTAAAGCGGGCGATATTATCGTGTTCGAATCGACAGTGTATCCCGGCGCGACAGAAGAAGATTGTGTACCTATTATTGAACGTGTTTCTGGCCTTACCTACAACAAAGATTTTTTTGCCGGTTATAGCCCAGAGCGAATTAATCCGGGTGATAAAGAACACCGAGTAACAACCATTAAAAAAGTAACTTCGGGTTCAACACCTGTTGTTGCAGAATTTGTTGACAATGTTTATGCCAGTATTATTACTGCTGGCACATATAAAGCTAGCAGCATTAAAGTGGCTGAAGCGGCCAAAGTGATTGAAAATACCCAACGGGATTTGAATATTGCACTAGTTAATGAATTAGCCGTGATTTTTAGTAAGTTAAATATCGATACTGAAGAAGTATTATTGGCTGCTGGCACGAAGTGGAATTTTTTACCGTTTCGCCCTGGCTTAGTCGGTGGCCACTGTATTGGGGTTGACCCGTATTATTTAACACATAAAGCACAATCCGTTGGTTATCACCCTGAAGTTATTTTAGCAGGAAGGCGGATCAATGATGGCATGCCCAAATTTGTGGTGTCTTCGTTGGTAAAAACCATGCTGAAGAAACGTATTCAGGTTCAGGGGGCAAGAGTATTAGTGTTAGGATTAACCTTCAAAGAGAACTGCCCAGATATCCGAAATACCAAGGTAATAGATGTAGTCCAGGAATTGGCTGATTATGGCATGCTGCCAGATGTTTATGATCCTTGGGTTGCTGCTGCTGAAGCCAAGCATGAATATGGTATTGATGTCATCTCCGAACCTACAGTTGGCACTTATGATGCGATCATTTTGGCAGTTGCTCATCAAACGTTTAAAGATTATGGTACAGACCATATTTTGGCCTATGCCAAAGAAAATCATGTATTGTACGATTTAAAATATGTGCTTGATCCGACAAAAGTTCAGCTACGTTTTTAATCTGAAGGAAGAATAATGACGGTTTATCAACAGGCACTAACGACTTTGTTAGCCGAACCTAAACGCTGGTTAATTACTGGCTGTGCCGGTTTTATCGGTTCTAATCTACTTGAAGTTTTACTCAAACATAATCAACAAGTAGTAGGTTTAGATAATTTTGCTACTGGCTTCCAGCGTAATCTTGATCAAGTGCAAGCCTTAGTAACGGCCGAGCAATGGCAACGTTTTCACTTTATCCAAGGTGACATTTGTAATAGCAATGATTGTGCTAAAGCCTGTGAGGGCGTTGACTATGTTTTACATCAAGCAGCTCTGGGCTCAGTACCACGCTCTATAAGCGATCCGGCACGCACCAATGCCAATAACATCAGTGGTTTTTTAAATGTTTTGGTTGCCGCTCGCGATGCTAAGGTAAAATCTTTTGTCTACGCGGCATCAAGTTCTACCTACGGTGACCATCCGGCACTGCCTAAAGTAGAGGAAAACATTGGCAAACCTTTATCGCCATACGCTGTAACCAAGTATGTAAATGAACTCTATGCGGAAGTTTTTTCGCGTACATACCAGTTTCATTGCACTGGCTTGCGCTACTTTAATGTGTTTGGACCAAGACAAGATCCAAACGGCGCCTACGCCGCTGTAATTCCTAAGTGGACAGCCGCTATGATTGCCAATGAAGACCTTGCCATTAATGGCGATGGTGAAACCAGCCGTGATTTCTGTTTTGTTGCCAATGCCGTGCAAGCCAATATATTAGCAGCAGTTACACCGTTAGTGCGCAGCGAAGTGTTTAATGTTGCCGTAGGTGATCGAACAACCTTAAACCAGTTATTCTCCGCTATTAAACAAAGCCTACAGCAGCATAATGTTCATTATGACAAGCCAGCGGTTTATCGCGATTTTCGTTCAGGTGATGTCCGTCATTCACAAGCCGATATTAGCAAAGCAAATAAACTTTTAGGTTATCAGCCTGAATACAGAATCGCGCAAGGGCTAGAGATTGCTATGCCTTGGTATATTGCATTGGGTAAGTGATTAGGGCACGTTCACGAATATTTAGCGCATATTTCAATATAACTGATTGTACTCGGTCTTTAGCTGTGTTCATTTACTGGCTTTTACAGGTAGCCTGTTTATGAGTATTAATATCTTTGCAGTTAACTTTTAAGAATGAGAAGGCCAAAGGTAAGCAGCTAAGGTAGTTTACCCCTTGTTTGACGTAATGTTTGTGATAGCTCCTACTTTTGGGAGCCAGCATACTACTGACCAGCATTTTGGTGATTTAATTCTAAATTCATTGCTCATGAATAACTGCCATCAAATATGCAAACTTAATTCACAATAATACCTCTACCACCCTAGGGTACCCAAAGACTGATGCCGCCGCTGCGTTACCGTTGTCAGACGAACAGATCAGTCAATTTATGCTTTAGTGCTTTAGTGCTTTAGTGATTTAGTGCAGCAAGACATTGCTTCTAATTTTGATACGCTGACTTGAAGGCCGTGGCTTAACACTGGAACATGTCTACTTTCATAACAGCCAAACCGGGCTGTTAGAAACAGCGAAAGAGCATGGCTATATTTGGATCAACCATAGTCGTTTTGAAAACCTGGCAAAAGACGCCCGCGCCCATTCATTATACCTTAACAGTCATAGTCTTTATTTGTCAGACTCGGTGATCATTGGCAACCGCCATCAGCACAGCCTGAAATCGCGCGGCCCGCTAACGGTGGTTGAGCGCAGTATCATTTCGCCATTTTCTCACTCTGACAGCCGCTTTAACGATGATTAAAACATTACACTTATACAACAACCAAAGTGTGCCTATACAACTCGCATTTTAGCTTTATTTTCATCCCAGTAGCTGTACAATTAATTTGTCTTTAATAATTCAACGCAAAAAAGCGTCTTGAAGGTAAAGGATTACGCAGATGTTATTTAACTCAGTAGAGTTTTTGTTTCTTTTCCTGCCAATTACATTGGTTTTATTTCATTTTTTGCGAGTACGCATTTCTTCTCAGAGTGCGCTGTATTTGCTGATTTGTTCGTCACTGTTTTTCTATGCCTGGTGGCAACCGATTTATCTGCTGCTGCTTGGCTCCTCTATTTTGGTGAACTTTTGTATTGCTAATGCTATTTACCGTTATCGCAAAAGCTGGCTTACCATCCTGGGAGTTTGTTTAAATCTTGCCGCTATAGGCTATTATAAATACAGTGTATTTTTTGTTAATAATCTCGCGTTATTATACGGCTCTAATTGGCAAATTGAACAGATACTGCTGCCATTGGCCATATCGTTTTTTACCTTCCAACAAATAGCGTACCTGATTGACGTGCAGCGCCATCAGGTTATTGAACCCAGTTTCAGTAATTATGTGCTATTTGTTTGCTTTTTCCCGCAATTGATTGCCGGACCTATAGTGCACCATAGTGAAATGATGCCGCAGTTCCGTCAGGGGTTGCAAATATCCAGCCGCCATTTTGCAGTAGGTTTTAGCATATTCTGTATTGGCTTATTCAAAAAAACGGTATTGGCAGATGGTATCGCTGTCTACGCTAACCCGGTATTCCTGCAAGCCGAACAAGGGGTGGCGCTGGATTTTTTCACTGCTTGGGGCGGTGCTCTGGCCTACACCTTTCAGTTGTATTTTGATTTTTCTGGCTATTCTGACATGGCTATTGGTTTAGCTTTATTATTTGGTATAGCCCTGCCACTTAACTTCAACTCTCCTTACAAAGCGCTGAATATTGTCGACTTTTGGAGACGTTGGCATATTACATTGTCGCGCTTTTTACGCGATTATCTTTACATCAGCCTGGGGGGTAACCGCTTTGGCTTTATCCGCCGTTATAGCAATTTATTTATTACCATGTTGCTCGGTGGTTTATGGCATGGCGCTGGCTGGAACTTTTTAATCTGGGGAGCTCTCCATGGCAGCTATCTGGTGATAAATCACGGGTTTACTCATATCAGACAACAATATTTGCCATTTATTAACGATGGCTGGTTTGCACCAATAGCCTGGACAATAACCTTTGTAGCGGTCGTTGTTGGTTGGGTATTTTTCCGTGCTGAAAGTCTTGATGGTGCCTTACTAATCCTTAGCGCAATGACGGGAGCCAATGGGATCAGCTTACCGGCAGGATTAGTGGCACAGCTTGATTTTTTATCACCGCTGCTGCAATGGCTTAATGTGAAACCTTATCTTGGCGGCGGTATGCTATTTGTTGAAACCTGGGTTTGGATCACTATTCTACTCTTGCTGTCTGTGCTACTGCCAAATGTACTGCAATTGTTCTACACCCAGTTACCTGAGCAGACACGTAAAGGCGTTACTGTTGCTCATAGCGCCATTCAGTGGCGGCCCTCTTTGACCTGGGCTGCCATTATTAGCCTATTGTTAATCATTGCCTTATCGACACTAGGCCGTGTTTCTGAATTTTTATACTTTAATTTCTAACGGATAACAGTGATGAAACATTATTTGAGATTTATGTTGGTCTTTATTGTTTCCGGGCTTTTATTACTGTGCTCAGCCAGTTATATAATTGATCCTTATGGTATCTTTGCTCATGATAAAGATATATTTCCACGAAAAGTTGCCGCTGCCGATAAAGGCAGAACGGTAAAACCTTATCAGGCACTAAACAGCAAGCCCTTTACTGTGCTGGTCGGTAACTCCAGAGTAGAAATTGGCATGCCGCCTGAACATGCGTTTTACCAAGGCAAACCGGTCTACAACATGGGCTTGCCTGGTGCCGGTATCAGCATGCAATACGGTTATGCTATGCATGCTATTAATTACAGTGATTCGGTAAAACAAGTTATTATTGCCCTGGACTTGTTAGACTTTACATCTCGTGCTGAAAACATTGTTACAACAATAGATAACAGTGGATGGCAGTGGCGACATGAGGCATTAAATAGTGAAAGTTTTGCCGATAAACGTCGCTATCTTGCTGAACGGATTAGTTTGTTGTTTTCATTGTCAGCACTGACTGATAGTGTAAAAACAATCGTTACGCAGCAGAATAATGTTAATGCGCTAAACCGCTTTGGCTTTAATGATGGTAGAGTTTATCATTTTCATGTTGCTAGCGAGGGCTTTGGTGCCTTATATCAGCAAAAAGCGCAAGAGATTGATCAACGCTTAGGCTCACAGCAATTAGTGTTTAATCGCGATAGTTATCACCTGGCAGAACTCGACCGTTTTATCACACAATTAAAGCAACAAAATATTACGGTGTACCTTCTGATAAACCCCTATCAGCAACCCTATCTGGATCAACTTACTGAGCATAAACTTGGACAACATTTATACGATTGGAAGGAGCAAATTATACAGCTAGCAAAGCATCATCAGCTACCTCTTTTCGATTTTGCTATAAGCTCATCACTGGTCACTGATGTGGTAGCACCAAACAGTAAAGTTGTTGAAGATAGCCCCTACTTTTGGGAGCCTGCACACTACCGGCCAGCATTTGGCGATTTAATCCTAAATTCATTGCTGATGAATAACTGTCATCAAATATGCAACCTATATTCACAATAAAACCTCTACCACCTCAGGGTGCCCCAAAAACTGCTGTGGGCTGGCAGTGGGGCCGTAAGCACCTGACTGATAAACAACCACCCAGTCCCCCACTTCAGCTTTGGGTAATAATTTTTTGTCGGCCAAGATGTCTAGTGGGGTACACAGCGGGCCGACTATAGTAACCAGCTCCTGCTCGGCAGCGGTTAATTTATTGCCTATGGCTACCGGATAGTTTTTGCGAATAACCTGGCCAAAATTGCCGGAGTTGGCTAAATGATGGTGTAAACCGCCGTTACACACCAGATAGGTAGTGCCGCGCGACACTTTTTTATCCAGTACCTGGCAGGCATAAACCCCGGCCTCGGCCACCAGATAGCGACCTAATTCAATCACCAGCTCGATATCGGCTAACTCGGCTTGGTATTGCTGTAGCAAGCTGGCTAACGACTCGCCTACTGGCGCTAAATCCAGCCGGCGTTCACCCGTAAAATAAGGAATACCAAAACCACCGCCTAAGTTAATCATGTCGGGCCGGTATGGGCAGGCGGCAACTAACTTAGCGGCCAGTGCAAAAGTATGCTGATACGCATCGATTAAAGCCTCAGCCTTCAGGTTTTGTGAGCCACAATAGATATGAAAGCCGCGCAATTTTACCGGCATATCGGCTATAGCCGGCAGTAATTGCAACACCTGCTCTTCATCTATACCAAAGGGCTTGGCACCACCGGCCATTTTCATGCCTGAGGCTTTAAGCTCAAACGCCGGGTTAACTCTAAGGGCAACTTGAGGTTTTTGCCCGGCGACTTGACTAAGCTTGCAGATCCTGGCTAACTCACCCGCGGATTCCACATTTAAGGTAACACCGGCCACTATAGCTGACAGCAGCTCCGCATCGCCTTTGCCCGGCCCAGCAAAACTAATGTCCGACACTGGCATGCCACTTTGCATCGCCAGTAACATTTCTTGTTGCGATGCCACATCAAACCCATCGACCAACGGCTTCAAAAATTGCACGACCGGCCAGTATGGGTTGGCTTTAACCGCATAATGCAGCTTTATCCGCCCCGGAATATGCTGGCGAAAGCGGGCAACCTGCTGTTGAATAATCTGCCGATCATAAGCATAGAACACCCTTTTATCCAGTAACTGACTAATAGCGTTCAGATTAAAACCACCAACTAACAGCTGATTATCTTCCTGAGAAAATTGCGACATCTGTTCATGTTGTGGCGTTATTTCGTTCATATTGGCGCGCCCTCAAAAAAATACTGTTGATAATCCTGCGCCAGCGCTTTTCTGTCAATTTTACCATTAGGATTTTTTGGCAAGCAGTCTTTTAATAAAATGGCTTTAGGTAACATAAAGTTCGGCAAACTTCGCTTTAGTTGCAGCAACCATTGCTCAGGACTGGCCGTTGCACCTGCAGCTAAGGCAACTAACACTAAAATTGCCTGATCGGTACCATCGAAAATGCCCAGCGCCGCCACATCCTGAATTGCCGGGTCCAGCCGATAAACGGCGTCCTCAACTTCGGTAGGGCTCACTCTGTAACCTGAGGTTTTAATCATTTCATCGCGCCGGCCAATAAAATACAGATAGCCTTCTTCATCATATTTTACGGTATCGCCGGAAAATACCGCTAACTGCGGCAGCTGAATACCTGTTGGCGCCATGGGATCGGCTTTAAAGCGCTCGGCCGTTTGTTCTGGTGCATTCCAATACCCCAAACTGACTAGAGGCCCACGATGCACCAGCTCACCTGGTTCATTTGGCCCACAAAGACTACCATCTTCCCTCACCACTGTTATTTCTACATTTGGTATGGCTTTACCTATGGAGCCCGGCCTTTTTAATATTTCACTAGGTGCCAAAAAAGTTGAACGAAATGATTCTGTAAGCCCATACATTAAGTAGGGCTCTGCGTGCTTGAATACTTGCTGCAATTCATTTAAAAGCGGTAAGGGCATTGTTCCACCACTGTTAGTAAAATAACGCACACTTTCATTACTACCCTTAGACCAATTTGCTTTAACCAATTGCGACCATAATGGCGGTACTGCTGCTATACCGGTAACTTTGTAATCATGAACAGCCTTCACCACGTCCTGAACCAAAACATAATCTAATAATACGACACTTGCACCAACTTGAACCGCTGTTGTGATTTGACTAAAACCATAATCAAAACTTAACGGCAATAAAGCCAATAACACATCATTGGCAGTATTGTATAAATAACTGCTAACACTTGAAGCACCGACTAAAATGTTACGATTTGACAACACAACGCCTTTAGACTTACCTGTACTACCTGAAGTGTAAAAAATGGCAGCCGCGTCAATCTCAGTAGAATTGCTTAACGTGTAAAGCTCTGCAGGTATTTGCTCGTCAATTACTTGTGGCAGCCAACGATGGCATTGTATTGATTGCGAAGATATAGCGTGAGTAGACGGGCTTAAAAGAAGAACATCTTTTATATCAGATAATTCACTTAACATGGGCAACAAACGTTGGTAACGCTCATCATTAGTAATAAGCAACTTTACGCTGCAGTCTTGAAGGATGTGTATTACTTGAGCAGGTTTTAAAAGCGGATTTATTGGTACAAATATCGCACCAAGCGCCGAGCTCGCAAAAATACTAATGACTGATTCAAACTGCTTAGGTAAAAAAATGGCTACACGATCAAATCGACTTACCCCAAAACCTTGGAGTTGCGATATACATTGCCGTGTTGCATTGAATAGTTGTTGATAACTCAACGTCTGTCTTTGAAAATGTAAGGCAGGTTTATTCGCAAATTTCTGTGTGCTTAAGGCTAGCAGTTCAAATAAGTTTTTAATCATAAAATCCTTGCGTCTAATTAAATTTTTACTGTCCATAAGCACTTTGCTTAAAACGCAAAATCAGGATACGATTGGTTTTTGTAATTTAAAAGCAAAAAAAGACTTTTTTGCCTAAGAAATTGAAAATACATTTAAAATGCCTACAGAATTAATTTTAACTAAAATATTAAACAGCGTATTAGCTTTAGAACAAGCCTATGTTGCAGAAACACGCCTGCTTGGCGCAATTCCCGAATTTGATTCAATGGCAATAATTGCCATAATCACTTTAATAGAAGAGCAGCTAGGTATTATTTTTTCTGACGATGAATTAACTGCTGAAAACTTTGAAACATTCGATTCTTTAAACCATTTAATTCAAAATAAATTACAAAACTGACACTATGAACAACCAAGCTGGCATACAAGAAACTTATAAAAAAAAGGGTATCACGTAAATTCAGCTTACCTGAAAATGTACTGAAATTTAAAATGCATGCAGTAATTTTAGAGCAATGGAGACTGTTCACATGAAAAAAACATATCTGGCATCGGCAATCGCCATAAGTCTATTTTTAACCGCTTGTGGTGGAAAGACGCCTGACGAGCATTATCAAGCTGCCAATGAATTTATTGCTACACAACGTTATAACGAAGCTATTATTGAACTTAAATCTGCCGTAAGCGCGATACCGGATAACGCTGCTTTTAGAGTAAGCTTAGGTAAAGCCTATATGCTTAAGGGCGATTATGACTCTGCTGAAAAAGAGCTGTCTAGAGCAGTACAAAATGGTCATTCCATTAATGACATTGCTATAGACTTGGCGCAAGCAAGCTATCGTTCAAATAATTTCAATGCGTTAACACGTTTGATTGAAGAACGCACCGATCTTAATGCTGCTAACTTACGCTATATAGGTTTTTATCAGGCGTTAGCTAACCTGCAAGAAGGTGTTGGCGCGCCTGGGCTTGCAGATTTTGATAAATTAGTAGATGCACCAGAGCCCGATCTCAATCTTTACACCCAAGCGATATTACAAATAAGAACCAACTCGCTTCAGAATATCTTACCTATTTTAGACAGCATAGCGAAAGATGCACCCATTACAATTGATGTTTTACTGCTTAAAGCACAAACCTATGCCATGCTGCAGCAAATAGACGCTTCAATTGCTTCACTAATAGAGTACTTACGTTTAGTGCCCGCTGATTTACAAAATAGATTGAGCTTAGCGCAACTTTATTTACAGCAGCAAAATGTTGATGAAGCCGAGAAACAATTAAATATTATTTTATCTGCTGTACCTGATCATGGTTTTACCAATTACCTACAAGCCATTGTTAATTATGAAAAGAAAAACTTTACGAAAGCTAAAGAGCTAATCGACAAAGCGTTAACCAATCGTTTTTCAAACACACAAAGTAGGCTTTTGGCAGGTATCGTGCATTATGAGTTAGGGCTAACCACACTGGCATTAGATCATTTCTCCACTATAAAATCTGAACTGGATGCGTATCCGCAAGCTAAACGCATGCTTGCTATATTGCAGCTACAAAGTGGCGAATACAATCAAGCGGGTACAACACTAGAAAATAGTGCACTAACTGAAGAGGATATTACGCTGGCAACGGCAACTATTTTTCAGTTACTGCGCCAAGGCAATGATACTCAAGCAAATTCACTCATTTCGAAAATTGAAGATGCGGGCCTTAATAATACCAGTGAAGCATTGTCTGCACTTGGCCAATTGAAATTAGGTTTGCCCGGCAAAACAGATGAAGCCGTTGCCGATCTTGAGCAGGCCTTATTGTTGGATCCTAATCGGCAAGATGCCAGAGCAACACTAGCTTCAAGTTACATTCGGCAACAACAGTTTGATAAAGCACTTGCGCTTGGCGATGACTGGATTAAAACAGACGAAAACAATGCCGCGGGCTATAATCTTAAAGCACTCGTAAACTTACTTACCGATAAGCCGGATAACGCGGCAGCAGAACTCGAGCAAGCGTTAAAGATTGACGCCACTAATGTGCTTTCGCAGTACTTAATGGCGACCTTACAACAAAATCAAGGTAAAACTGAAGACGCTTTAGCAACGTTACAAAAAATCACTGCGTCGCAACCGACGTATGAACCTGCATTAATTGCAACCTATCGTTTAAAAAAGACTCTGGAACAAGATGTACTCGCTTTTATTAATGATGTTAAAGCGATCTACCAAAAAACACCAGATAACATGGCTTTACTGGCACTCGTTACCAGTATGTTACAACAAGAAAGACTGCCTGATGACATTATATCGCTGTTAGAACCGTTTGCTAAAACTGCACAGAGGCAGCCTGCATTTGTGTACGCAGGGCTAGGAAATGCTTATTTACTAAAACAAGATTGGGCTAATGCATTAGTGATGACAGAGCAGTGGTTTAATTCGACCCCTAAAAATCCTTCTGCTGCGCTAGCCTATGCCAATTTACTGGCATTAAATGGCAAAAGCCCTGAAGCACTAAAAACCATTGAGCAGTTGATCAAAGATTATCCTAACGATCAAAATCTTAAATTATTTAAGTTTGATTTGTTAGGCCAGCAACAAAAATATAGAGAAGCACTTGCCTTTCATAATACTTTACCGCAGGAAGTACGCGATAATGCCCGCGTTCAAGCGCAAGCTGGTCGCTATCATCTGGCATTAGGTGAGAGAAACTTAGCCTTAGCTAAGTTAACAGAATCTTATAAGCAAAGCCCAATCCAACTTACTTTACTTACTCTTGCTGAAGCCATGCAAGGCGCAAAACCTCAATCAGAAATAGTTGCACTTATTGAAAAACATCAAGTAGATCATGGGGTTAACGCTGATGTGTCAATGTACTTAGCCAATATGTTGATAGAAAGCGACATTGATAAAGCTATTACATTGTATAGTGAAACACTAAAGCAGGAAGCAGATAACCCCTATCTTTTAAATAACTATGCATGGATCTTGGCTGAAAAAGGCGAACTTGAGCAAGCACTGGTTCATGTAAAAAAAGCGCTGACACTTTCTAGTGAACATCCTGATATTATTGACACCTACGGCAAAGTCCTTAGCTTAAATAAACAATACCCAGAAGCTCAAGCTCAGTTTAAGAAATCCTTAACCATAAGGCCTAATCACCCAGAGGTCGTGCTTAATTATGCTGAAGCATTAATTGCTGATAGAAAATTAGACGAAGCAAGAGTGTTACTTGAAGGTTTTAAACCTAATAGCACACAACATCAAGAAAAGTTAAAGTCGCTATTGATTGCACTCTGATTTAACCGCAAATCACCGTTTAATTTACCTTGTTAAACGGTGTTTTTTAAACGGTGTAGTTTTAAAATATATATTGTCTATATAGATAAAAACAAAAAACCCCGCATTGCGGGGTTTCGTTTTTTCAAATGGTAATTAATTTACTGATTTCTCACGACGACGACGAGAAACTAAACCCATACCTAATAAGCCTGCGCCAAATAAAGCAATTGAAACAGGTTCTGGAACTGCGCTAACGACGACAGAACCACTTAATGATTCACCAGTACGAGCAGTAACTTTAACATCATTTAATGGAGTAACACCAAAACCAGCTAAATTTGCAAAAATTGAGTTTTGCAAAGGCGACCCAGTAAAAGAAAAGTCTCCTGTGCTTTGACCATACTGTAAAGAAGAAATTGACGGTAAAACAGAGTTACTTGGGCCGCTTAAAGTTGAAATTAAGACTGAATTTAGTGATTGAACTGGCGTAGCTGCAACTCCAGCAGTCCATAAATCGACCCAATTAGTTGAATTAACACCATTAACCGTTACAGGCGAAGAGAAAGAAAAGAAATTTTTGATTAGTGGATCTGTTACATCTAATCCAGAATAATCAACTACACCAAAAATACTAATACCAGCAGACGTAGTGCCAACTCCAGAAGACTGCGAGCCCGTAACAGCAAGACTTGCAACTGTTTCGAAAGGCGTAGCAGTTCTAGCAGTAATATTTTTGCTAACTTGAATGTCAATGAAACCGCCTAAAATGGCACCAACTAAATCACCACCTAAAGGTTGAACAAGACCGAAGAAATTGTAACTTGCTTGAAGCTTGAATTCGTTTGAGCAAAAAACACCTTCGTCAGGGTCGCCTACACGTTCACAAAAATTGCTTTGACCATCAACTAGATTAATAGCAGTAACGCCAACATCAGAAAAAATATCACCAACATCAACGTTAGTTTTATTCAAAAGCGCGTTTGCCGCACTCTGGTAATAAACAGACGTTGCATTGGTAATATTAAAACCTAAAGAGGTAATATTTGTTGAAAACATATCGGTTTGAACAAATGCAGCGCGTGGTAAACCAGCGTTAATATCTATCAAAGCGGCTTGTGAGCTAAAGCTCATGGCAATTGCGGTAACTGCTAATAATTTTTTCATGTTTGTTCCCTCAGGATAAGTTTGAATATTTCGCACTCTCGTCCATTAATAATGCAACTAGCAGGCCAACATTTAAAATCCATTACTATTAGTCACTTACAGAAATTCACTATTTTAAAAAACTAAACATGTAAAAAAAACTGACGATATTAATGTGCTTTATTTTTAAGCACGGTTTTTTTTGCAATCATAAACATGATTCTGGATAGCAGGCCATTGGTGCCGAAGGGTAACCAGGTCTTTTTTAGTTTGTTACGATAGGCATCGAAATGTAAGCCGTAAGGTGCACTAACCACCTGGCCACGGTTAAGTAAAATCTTTAACGTGTTGGTTATGGCTATACCCGCGCAGAGCCGAACAGCCATAATAGTAGAGGGGCCTTTCTCAGCAATAAAATCCACTCGGGTTTTATCAACTAAATATGGCAACTGCAACATAGAGGGTGAAAGGCCGACTAAAAATTTTAAGAGTTGATCAACGCGAGATAAATTGCCAAATTTGAAATATTGCTCATACGTCATTTTACCCGGCATAAAACATAGAAAGGCGCAGCCCATGCCTAGAGGTGCCGCTGTCACGATGGGAATATTTTTTTGCGTACAGGCCGCGAATACCAGTTTTCTCGCGTCTAAAGCAAAAAAGTCTAAACTGTCAACATAGATGTCGACACCGTCTAAAAAAGTGTCGATATTTCCTTCGTTTATTCCTTCTGGAAAAAGACCGATTTGACTATCAGGATTAATCTCCAGCGCCATGTTAGCCATCACGTCTAACTTGTTTTGATGAAGGGTGGACATATTAGCGCCGGTTTGACGATTAAAGTTATGCACATCAAACTGATCAAAATCTGCGATAGTGAAATTTTCAACGCCCAATCTAGCCAGTGTAATAAGATGCTCGCCACCGACCCCGCCTAAGCCTGCTATGGCGACTTTGCACTGTTTTAAACGTTGTTGTTCTTGCTCCGTGACCCAACCAATATTGCGTGAAAAGGCCTGTGTATAGTCAAACATAAATAACCTTACATGTTCGTGCTGTTAAACGCTCCAGCCTAAGCTGAACTCATCGGGTTTAACGTCTGTTTCTAAGGCAAGATTACCAAATAATTCGTGTTCTACTGATTGGAGTAAACTTTGATAACCACCACTTAGATTGGCACGAAGTTCTCTTGAATCAATAAAATACGCGGCACGTTGGCCATGATAGTCAACAGGATCGCCTAACTGATGAAACTTGATACCAACATAGCTTAAACTTTTTGCTAAACGAGGCTCCATCATAACAAAGCCATAATAGCGTTTAGTTTTAAATGACATCGCCACCGCCGACATATACAAACAAATCGCGATGTAAGGGAAACAACGAAGCTCAGTAGCTGAAAAAGTATTGGGATCAATGGCACCTGTCGCCGCGCCAGCAAATTTATCAATAGACCGTTTTCTAAAAGCCGCGGGGACCGCTAAGCGCGAAATTTCACAAATTTCATTTCGTTCAAAGCGCCCAGGATAAATCTGTTTATCGGTTATGGCATGCGAACAAAATTCTTCAATGGGCAGTAGTTGTTGAGCAGATTTTGAGTAAATAAGCCTAACAGTACCTGCTAGGTTGCCCGAGTTTAGATGTCTAACAAAGCAATGAATTGAATGCGCATCAAAACCGTCTTTTTCTTGATGTGTTGCGTTTGGTTCTTCAAAACTTAATTCTTCGCAATATACCTGATAACGTAATTTGTACACTTCATCACGTAGGGCATCTGTGTTAGCGATAGTGGGCATTAAAAATTTTGAAAAGTGCTCAGAAATGTTTCTTGCGTCTTTGCTGGCTACTGCGGACATCGCTTTTTTAACCACGCCACCTATGACAGGTGCATTCGCAAATTGACTTATTTTCTTCATAAATGCCTCTGAATAGCAATGTTGCCATTATTACTTAACAGCGCGTGATAATTCTCGCTCAATTGCGTCAAAATACCCATTGATGAGTATGGAGTGAAAATCGTTTTTTTTGCCAGCTTACGCAAGCAAAATATTTTTTATTAATATAATATCCACTTATTCTAGAGTAATTGATAGTGGTAAATTGCATGCTATTTACAAAAACTATTTTTTTATTTATCGTTTTTTTGTATTCAACAACCGTTTTTGCTCAGCTCGCCACTACTGTTAAGCAAATAAAACCTTCAATTGTTGCTATTGGCATCCATAATCCCTCAGCAACGCCCAGAGTTAAACTGGTTGGCACCGGCTTTGTTGTGTCTCCGGGAAATCGAATTGTTACTAATTTTCATGTTATTAGCGCACCATTAAATGATAGAGAACTCGAAACCTATGTGGTTATTTCGGGCTCAGGCACGCAGTTATTGCAACATTCTATTATGGCTCAAACCGTCTCACCTGCTCATGATTTAGCCGTATTAACTATTGAAAAAACACTGCCTGCATTATCGCTTAAAGCCAACAACGCACTACTTGATGAAGGAGAAGACATTGCCTTTACGGGGTTTCCCATAACGCAGGTTTTGGGATTATACCCAGCCACGCACCGAGGTATAGTGGCTGCACACACGCCCGTGGCTATACCTGTAGATCATTCAAGTAATCTGCATGCGGCCGCAATACGCCGTTTAGCCGCCCCCTATTTAGTTTATCAATTAGATGCGGTGGCTTATCCGGGTAACAGTGGCAGCCCATTATATTTACCCAGTACTGGTGAAGTGATTGGCGTGATTAATATGGTGCACGTTAAATCGACACGGGAAGCGGTATTAAGCGATCCAAGCGGTATTAGCTATGCCATCCCTGTAGAACATTTAAAGGCATTATTACGGGAAAATCGTTGATGGCATTTTGGGACACCTTTTTACCAGAGCGGATTGGCTTTGGTTTTGCCGCAGTAGCGTATCTCGTTTTATGTTTACTCATATTAACGACCAAGAGTCGTAATGTTCCCAAAACATTGTTGCTGGGATTTTTTTTCAGCAGTTTTCTCTGGGCAGTACACTATGCAGTTTGGGTAAATAGCTCTTACAATTCTGCTTTCTCTCACTTTTTTGAAATTACACGCCAATTAATGTTGGTGTTATTTTTATTTTCAGCCTTAAATAAACACACTAATTTGAAACACTTTTTGCAACAACCTTACAGCGTTGTTAGCGGCATATGTGCATTGATTTGGTTTGTTTGCTGTGTATTCTTGTCTCTTGAAGAAAGCATACTTTTTACCGGTTATCTGGCTTTTTGTGTTTTATCCTTAGCATTACTCGAAGCGCTATATCGCAAAGCGGCAATAACTGAACGTTGGCAATACAAACCTTTGTTGATTGCACTTGCTGTTATCATCGTTTTCGATTTTGTATTACTGGCTGAATCTGCGCTCTTTGTCAGAATTGACACGCATTTATGGCAAGCGCGCGGTTTTGTGTTTGCCTTAATGACGCCCTTTTTAATTATTTCGATCAAACGCATACAGGCTTGGGGGATCAATGTGTACATCTCCCGCGATATTGTGTTGCAAAGTACCCTAGTTATGGCCGCAGGCATTTACCTGTGCTTGTTGGCCGTAACCGGTTTTTATTTACGCTATATTGGCGGCAGTTGGTCGGAGTTATTGCAAACCAGCTTTATTGTGCTGGGTTTTGCCTTAATGTTGCTGCTGATCCTTTCTGGTACCATTCGCCGCCGCCTTAAAGTGTTTATTGAAAAACACTTTTTTGCCAATCGGTTTGATTATCGTGAGCAATGGCTGAAACTGACCTCTGGGCTTCGGCAAATTGATATTAGCCAAGCCGATCGGCATCAGCGTATTTTGCAAGTGTGGCTGCAAAGTATCAACTATAGCCAAGGCGCCATTGTGCAATACCGGCCGCATGGTGAATTAAAAACCTTGGCCTTACAGCAACGTGGCGAGTTAACAGAAGCCGAGCAGCAGTTGTTGCAGCGCTATCAACACCTTTATGCTTCGCAAAATTGGCAAATTGATCTAAGCGAACCGCAGGGTGCGCTTACGGCCGGCTTGCCTGACGAGCAGCTTAAACTGCAATTGCTGCTTCCAATCAGAACCAAAGAGGGTTTATGGGGCGTGTGTTTAATGCGTGCCGAAAAGGAGCATAAATTGCGCTTAAACTGGGAGCTTCGTGATTATTTGTTTGTGGTATCTGAGCAAATTGCCGCACTGCTTTTATTAATGCAGCACAGTGATAAATTAAGTGAAAACGCGCAGTTTATTGCGTTTAGCAGGATGTCAGCCTTTGTGGTCCACGATTTAAAAAATGTGAAAGCGCAATTAGATTTAATGCTTCGTAATGCCAAAAAACACAAACATAATCCTGAATTTATTGATGATAGCTTTATTACCTTAGAAGCAATGCAACAACGGCTTGATCATATGTTGCTACAACTCACCAATAAACAGCAGGATGAACAACCCTTACGCAGTTTTTCGGTGGCCACTGTATTACGTCACGTAATCAACGAACGCTGCGCTGCAAAACAGCCACAGCCTCAGCTAAGTGTGATCCAAGACGCAGAATTAACTCTCGATGGTCATCGCTTTGCCAATGTAATGTTTCATTTACTTGATAACGCCCAACATGCGACATCGGATACTGGCCGTATTACCGTGACGCTGCAGCATAACGATACGGATGTGCTGATTCACATTGCGGATACCGGCTGTGGCATGAGCGAGGAGTTTATTGCAAACCGCTTGTTTAAACCCTTTGATACCACCAAAGGCAATGCGGGCATGGGGATCGGCGTTTATGATGCGCAAACCTTTATTGAGCAAGCCGGCGGTTCGATAAAAGTCAGCAGTGTGTTGAACGAGGGAACTACCTTTAGCATTCAACTTCCGTTACACTTTAGTAAAACCAATAGCTCAGCAGGTTCGCTGTTGGCACAAGGAAGATAAAACATGAATACTGTTTTGGTAATAGAAGATGATATTGGGATCCAGAAGCAGCTTAAATGGAGCCTAAGTGACTACGAGCTAGTATTTGCAGGTGATCGCCAACAAGCCATGACGCAATTGCGCCGTTATGAACCGGCAGTAGTGACCTTAGATCTCGGTTTACCGCCTGATCCCGCGAATGCCACCGAAGGATTAGCCTGTTTAAGCGAGATCCTTAGTGCCTTACCAGAAACCAAAGTTATTGTGTTAACAGGAAGCACGGATAATAACCATGCTTTACAAGCTATCGCCCTGGGTGCCTACGATTACTATCAAAAACCGATTGATGCCGATGTACTAACCATTATTTTGCAACGAGCCTTTAAACTGGCCCAGTTGGAAAAAGAAAACCACGCGCTTAGGGCAAGTAGTCAGCAACAAGCCGATATAATTGGTAATAGCGAAGTCATTCAAAAAGCCTGCCGTACCGTTGAAAAAATTGCGCCAACCGAAATCACCACATTATTACTGGGCGAAAGTGGCACAGGAAAAGAAGTGTTTGCCCGCGCTATTCATAAACAAAGCCGCCGCGCTGATAAACCTTTTATTGCTATTAACTGTGCCTCTATTCCAGAGAACTTGTTAGAAAGCGAGTTGTTTGGTTATGAGAAAGGTGCCTTCACTGGTGCGGGTAAAACCACACTTGGAAAAATTGAATGTGCTAATGGCGGCACATTGTTACTTGATGAAATTGGCGATATGCCTCTTAGCTTACAAGCAAAAATGCTACGTTTTTTGCAAGAGCGTGTGATTGAACGGGTGGGCGGACGTAGCGAAATTGAAGTAGATGTGCGTGTTATTTGTGCTACCCATCGTGATTTACAAGAGATGGTGGCACAGCAAAGCTTCCGTGAAGATTTATTCTACCGCGTAAGTGAAATTGTGCTGCGTATACCGCCACTGCGTAATCGTGGGCACGATATTATCATTATTGCTAAAGCTCTACTGCATCGCTTTAACCAAGAGTATAAAACCCAAATACAGGGGTTTACTGAATGCGCGACCAATGCCATGTTAGCGCATTCTTGGCCAGGCAATATTCGTGAGTTACAAAACAAATTAAAGTCGGCCGTGATTTTAGCCGAAGCGAAATTTATCAGTGCTGACGATCTTAATCTCAGAGCAGGGCAAAGTCCGGTTAAGATGCAAACACTACGGCAAATTCGCGAGCAAGCAGAATCTGAAGGGATCCGCCAAGCCTATATGTTGTCGAGCAATAATTTATCGAAAACGGCAGACTTACTGGGCGTTACTCGGCCTACCCTGTATGCCTTAATCGATAAATATAAATTGTATGATTTACGTAGCGCCGACGCAGATAACGGCAATGCACTTCCCTCGTAAACAAGGTTATTTTTAAGATCATGTCATCTTTACGCGTTGCATTGTTGGGTTATGGCTATGCCGGAAAAACCTTTCACGCGCCCTTGATACAAAGCTGCTCTGCGCTATCGTTAACGCATATTGGTTCACGTCAAGGGCAAGTATTACAACAGGCTGTTGGCAACCAGATTAGGGTGGAAGCCGACATCTCGGCTTTAATTTCTCATCCCCACATTGATATTGTTGTGATTGCTACCCCTAATGCCAGCCATTTCAGTTTAGCCGAGGCCGCCCTAAACGCCGGTAAGCATGTTGTGGTTGATAAGCCCTTTACCCTAACCTTTGCCGAAGCCACGCGCTTGTGCGAGCTTGCTGTGCACAATAATCGTTTATTATCCGTTTTTCATAATCGGCGCTACGATGACGACTTTATCACGCTGCAACAGCATATAAACACCGGCACTTACGGCACCGTGCAGTCCCTCACATCACGCTTTGATCGTTATCGACCCGAGGTACGACAACGCTGGCGCGAGCAAGCCGTTCCAGGTGCGGGGTTATGGTACGATTTAGGCCCACATTTATTGGATCAAGCACTGCTTTTATTTGGTGAGCCGCTGCGCCTTAGCGGCCATATTCAGATCCGCCGAATTGGGGCAACGGTTGATGATGAATTTGCCATTACCTTACATTATGCGCAGCATCAGGTGCATTTACAGGCTTCGATGCTGCAAGCCAGCCCAACGCCGCGCTTTGAATTACAGGGTAGCAAAGGACACTGGCAGTGCCTGGGGCTAGATCCACAAGAAGAGCAATTGAAAGCAGGGTTAACGCCTTTAGCGCCCAATTGGGGGATAAGGCCTGATGCGGCGTTAGAAAGTGGCGCTGCCGTATTATCGCGCGGAGGCTATCAGCAGTATTACGCGCAATTGGCTGCAGCCATTCAAGGTGAAGCCGCGAATCCCGTTCCCGCCAGGCAAGCAGCCAGAGTGATGTATTGGTTAGAACTCGCGAAAAATCAGCTGATTATGTAGCGCGTTATGCTCGGTAAGCCGCATTTTATTACCTTAAACAGGGCTTCTTTACGTAATCGACTTATTTAGGTGATCGACTTATTAACGTGATCGACTTATTTAGGTGATCGACTAATTAACGTGATCGACCTATTAAAGTAAGCGTTAGGATGTGCCGGGTTACCAAACGTAACCCAGCAATATTAACTACATGATTTACTAAATGATTAACTACATGATTAACGGCATGGTTACTGGCATTATTAACGACAAGATTAAATGCCAGCCACCAAGCCAAGCTATACACTAACCGGGCGTTGCCCCTAATTGTTGTAACAGCACCACGCCAACTACCACAATGGCAATAACCACTAAAACCAGCGGCCAACGGCTTTTCTTCTCTGCATAAGGATCATGCAATGAGCGTTTAGCGCCAGCAGGAAGATGGGCTAAACCGGTTAGTGCTGCGCCAAAGGGTAAATTGATTTTAGCGCGCGTATTCATCGCCCAGCCATTCGCATCTAGTAAGGGGCCTAAATTGCGTCGACGCAACGTTAAAAACGCCATTAACATTGAGGGGGTGGAAATGGCCAGCATCACGCCAATAAACACCAAGGGGATCTGCCACCAGAAAAGGGTAAACAACCCAGCAACGATAGCCGCTAACGCAGTACCCAAGGCCCCTATTGCCATACCAAAAGCGGCAAAAATACCGGCAAATTTAGCAATATCAAAGTTGCTGGGGGCCGCAGCAGGCGCCGCCACGGAATCGGCTACGCCACTGGTGGTTTTCGCTTCTATTTCTTTATCACGCGAGGCAGCAAATTTTTGCACCTGCGCTTCAATAAATGCAGCCATACGGCGGTAAGGTGACCAAAACGCTTGGCGGATACTGACAGGCTGTGCCACTACTTTGGTTACACTGGCACGCCAATCTCGACCTTTGCGATCATAGAATATGCCATTACGCCCAGATACCATCAATTCATCAACATCACCTGCCGTTAAGGCGGCAACAATATTAATTGGCGCCTCGCCCTGACGCACACACGTGCAATATACCAAATAACAGCCACTAAAGGGCGCCATGGTGGCATGACGTGCCAAATCTGCAACCTGCAATACAAGCTCACAGCTGCGTTGATCAAGATATAAGGTACCGGCTTGGAAAATGGCTTTGGTCTCGCCTTGATAAAAATCGCTAAAGGAGACGAAATTACGCAGTAAGGTAACAAGATCACGTTGATAACGCACTAACTGCTCTAAAGCCGCTAAGTTATCGGCAAAGGTGCTTGCTGCTAAATCAGCCGTGATTAAAGCCTGCAGTGCCAGCTGGCCATCACTGGCTAAAATCTCTTGTATACGCGTTAAGCCAAGGGTGTGTAATGCCGAATCTGGCTTTTGAGCCATCCAATTACGCCATGCGGCTAGCTGTGTTGATACCTGTTGCCAATCGGAGTACGTGAGCTCGGTACAGGTTTTTCCTAATAGCGGCGTTAAAACCTTGGCGCTAAATTGCGCGATTTTTTCAGCCCAAGCTGGATTTACCCCCGTGGTGAGCGATAACGGTTTGTCTGCCGCAATCGCAGATAGCGGTAAATCTGCAATGTCTTGATCTGCGCCAGCAACAACGCGATTAGCTAGCGCATCATATAAACCGGCTACAGGGTTTAAGCTGTCTACCGCACGTGCATCAAAGGCCGCTAACTGACAACGTACAAAATAATCATTAATTTTGGCGTTTACCGATTCAAAAATCGCTACGGCTTCAGCCGTTTCACCCGCCAAAGGACATAATTGCCCTTCACTTTCGGTAAAGGCTGTATGCCAAGCCGCAACATGCTCGGCTTGCTGCCAAAACTGGGTCAGCGTATCCTGATTAACCCCTACCCCGCCACTGCGATCCGCTACGCCACCTTGTGTGCTGATGATATCTACCATCAGCTGCTGTAGCACGGGATCGGTGGTGAGCTCTGGCATAATCACGCCATCACCATTAAAGTGATCGGCCGAAAACAACCGGGTGCTGTCCTGTAAGTCAGCCACTTGTATCAACTGATCAGCGTCTTTACCAGAATACGCCAGCACTTGGCGCGCCGCCTCTTTGATCCCTGCCCCTACACTGTCATGTTCAGCAATACTGCTCAGTGGCAATCCCGGTGCGGCAAACATAACGTCGGCATTAGTTAAGCGTTCGCAACTAAACCGTACCGCCGCCAAAATCTCAGGTACGCGAATTTGGCCATCACCATCTTGATCCATGATCGCCAAGGTTTTATCGTCAAATTCTAAGCCGGTGGTAGGACAATTAAGCACGGTCCATAGTTTTGGATCTAACAGCGCTAGATGCTGTAAATCTGCCGCAGTGGTAATAGCGACTTGATCAAAGCCGCCAGAACGAAAAAAACGCCATTGATGCGCTGAGGTCGAAGTAGACAAGTTTCTGCTCCTTGCAGGGGGTTAGTTACACTCAGCATAATGCAGCTTAGTAAAGCTTGCCATGGCTAAATTAAAAAAAGGTTATTTACGAACTATCTTTGTATTCTCAATTGCATATTGTTCTTTGGGCTAGTATCAAAAACCTGTTTAGATAAAATCTCAATGCAAAATGACAGCGTTGTCAATTGTGTTTAGTTCTGCTACATTAGCGGTGTTGCGTCGGCTTAAAAAGCCACGTTATTTTTTTACAGGTGGCACAGGAGCACTATTATGCAAGTTGTGATAAAACCCGATGCAGCTGCGGTAGCCAAGTATGGCGCGGCAATTTTTATCCAGCAAATTGTGACAAAACCTGATTCCGTTCTAGGGCTGGCAACAGGCTCGACTCCCCTGGCGTTGTATCAGCAACTGATTGATGCATATCGCGTGGAAAGTGTATCGTTTAAACAGGTTAAAACCTTTAATTTGGACGAATATCTTGGGCTTGCTGCTGATCATCCGCAAAGCTACCGCTATTTTATGCAGCAACACTTGTTTAACCATATTGATATTCGAATAGAACACACCGCGGTACCCAATGGTAATGCGCCTGATCCACTTCACGCCTGTAACGACTACGAGCGGCAAATTACTGCTGCAGGCGGTATAGATTTGCAACTCTTAGGGCTGGGTCGCAATGGCCATATTGGTTTTAATGAACCCTCCTCGGGTTTGCAATCGCGCACTCGCATTAAAACGCTAACTGCTGCAACGATTGCGGATAATGCTCGCTTTTTTCAACCTAACGAATATCAGCCGCATCTGGCCATCACCATGGGTATCGGCACCATTCTTGATGCGCGCAAAGTAGTGTTACTTGCAACGGGCAGTGCAAAAGCAGCAGCCGTTAAAGCGATGATTGAAGGGCCGTTAAGCGCGAGTTGTCCCGCTTCAGCGCTTCAGCTACATCAACATGCGGTAATTGTTATTGATGAAGCTGCCGCGTCAGAATTGACTGATATGGCGTTTTATCAACATATAGAGCGGGAAAACGAGGCGTTATTACGCCAGCTTAAACGATAATAATGTGACAATACTTGCTCACCTATCCAGATAATAGCCGCCATAAGCTTGGCGGCTTTATCTAAAACCCTCTTACCACTGCCGCAATTTATGTCCTTTAAACGCATAAAATAGAATGAATAAATAACACGGAACTAAAATCCAATAGGCGGCCTGACTGTTACCCGACGATTCTGCCAAATAACCATAAGTAAGGGGTAATACCGCTCCCCCAGCAATACCCATAATCAACATGGCCGAACCTGTTGCAGTGAGCTTACCTAAACCAGCCAGTGCTAACGGCCATACCGCTGGCCATACCAATGCGTTAGCTAACCCTAACAGCGCTACAAAAAATACGGTATCAGGCACTAAGGGTACCCCTAGCCATCCTAAGACAAGGTGTGACAACTGCACGCTGTCAGCGGATGCGAATAAAACGCCGAAACTAAACAACAAGCCAAAAATAGCGGATAACTGTAGCGCTAAGGTTTGTGACAAATAACGAGGGATTAATGACACCCCCAAAATGTAGCCAACGACCATAAAGCTCATGGTATAGGAGGTGAGAATACCAAAATGTGCCACACCAAGTTGGCTACCGTACAAACCAATGGTATCGCCAGCAATCACTTCGACACCGACATAACAGAATAATGCCACCACACCCAATACCAGCTGTGGATAAGCTAATGCAGCTTTGATGTAGCCTTTACGCTTTGTTTCTGCCCCTTCCTGCTCTGGTAACTCAGGTAAAGGCGCAAACCATATAAATACCGCTAACAGTAACAGCGCTCCTGTCATATAAACGTAAGGTAAAACCAACCGAGCCGATAACGCGGCTAACTGCAATTCCCGCTCAGTAGCGGTTAATAATGCAAGGGCTTCGGCAGAGAACTGTTCAATGTCACTGAGCACTAAAGCCGCAAAAACTACCGGTACAACGATCCCTGCAGCTTTATTAACTAACCCCATAATACTGATGCGCATGGCGGCACTTTCGTGCGGACCAATACACACGATGTAGGGATTGGTAGCGGTTTGCAGAATGGTTAAGCCGGTTCCTAGCGTGAAAAGCGCTAACAAGAAAAGCGGATACCATGCGCTTTGTGCCGCGGGTATAAACAATAATGCCCCCACGGCCATAATTAATAAGCCCGCTAGCATGCCTTTTTTATAACCCAGTACATTTAGTAAAAACGACATAGGTAAGGCCATTACCGTGTAAGCGATATAAAAAGCGAACGTGACGAGCAAGGCCTGAAACTCATTTAGCTCACACACAATTTGCAAAAAGGGGATCAGTGCTCCATTTAACCAGGTTACAAAACCAAATATAAAAAACAAAATACCGATAATGAGCATGGGGGTTAGCGTGGATGGCTGACGCTGCGATGTGAGAGTATTTTCCATTGTTCGTCCTGTCAAATATGCTTAATTTTTTTAGTTGCTGTTTAAATGCGGTTATCGTGGTAGTTAATAGATTTTAGGGTTATCACGATAATCGCTGTTGTTGTTTTGTCGCTGTATTAAGTCGTTTTATTTTTAACCATCGTTTTGACTGTACCGCTTAACTAGGCTGCGGGTTATTTCCTGCAATCCAGCACTGTTGAACCTGACCATGCGCATCAAGCAACACACAATCTGCCGCATAGCCCGGTAATAAGTATCCACGCTGTGCTGCCACACCTAAGGCTTGCGCTGGGTACAGCGACGCCATCCGATATGCTTCCGCAGGGGCAACATCTAGGGTTGTAATGGCATAGCGCACTGCAGCCGCCATATCGAGTACGGAGCCCGCTAATGCCCCTGCTTCGTTAGTAAGCTTGTTGCCATCGCGACGTACTTTGCCGCTAAAAAATGCGAACTCTGTTTCATCAGTGCCAACCGGTGACATTGCGTCGGTCACAATTAATGCCTTACCTTTTGGCTTAGCTAATAATGCGAGTTTTGCAACCAGTGGATGCATATGCAAACCATCTAAAATTAAGCCGCACCAGCTGTGTTCATCAGTTAGCGCCACGCCAACCATACCGGGTTCACGAGAAGTTAGTGGCGACATGGCATTGTATAAATGGGTAAAGCCACAAGCGCCAGCAGCCAGTGCTTGCTGCACAGTGGCGGCATCGGCGTTAGAATGCCCTAACCATACACGGACACCGGCGGCGGTTAATTGGGCTATCTGTGTTGGTGACACGTTTTCTGGTGCGACCGTTAGTAAGCGTATGCCTAAATCAGAGCGGCTATAAAGGGCTAATTCCTGTTCGGAAATGCCGCGAATGTGTTGCTCTGGGTGCACACCTTTTTTGGGTACCGATAAGTGTGGCCCCTCAAAATGTACGCCAATAATACCTGGCTCTTTTTGCGCGATAGCTAACGCAATCACATCAGCACAGCGCTGCATTACAGCCAGATCGTCGGTGATCAATGTAGGGAGCATCGCCGTTGTTCCATACTGGCTATGTGCTCGCATCATGCGCTGCAAGGTAGTGTATTCAGGCGCAGTATTAAACAACACGCCCCCCCCACCGTTAACTTGTAAATCAATAAAACCTGGGACAAGCGTTCCTGATAATACTGCACCAGAACTGGGTTGAACGGCTTGGATCACGCCATGCGCAATCGTTATCTCTACATGCTCGAGCCATTCTTCACCAGTAAATAACCGCTCAACGGCAATACGTTGCATTGTTATGTCTCCAAAATATAGGGGGATATCCCCGCATGACTGTTAATAACCGTGCTGCTGCCAGCACGTTGATCTGCAGTCTTTGCAAACCAGATAGCGCCAAATTCAGGTGGCTGGCATGCGGGGACTAATAATGCACGAATGTGTGTATCTAAGTAAGGTATTAGCTTGGGGGCTAATCCACCTATTAAGGTGATTGCCGGTGGTTCGAGCACTAATAATCTTTTGGCAATGGCGTTTACGTGACTTGCCCCTTCTGCAATAATTTGCAGCGCTTGTACATCCTGTTGTTCGGCAGCATCAAACACTAGAGGCGCTAAACGCGCATACTCGGTGGCCGAAGCATGCATAAAATGCGTCGCCAGCGCGACCGTATCAGTAATGCCGAGCGCTTGCTGCAATAATTCCGTCATGCGGGTTGGCGCCAATAAACCATCTTTACTTCTTAAAACTCGCTGTAATAATTGTAAACCAAACCACGCGCCGCTACCGCTATCGCCGTAGGGGAAACCATGCCCCCCCACTTCCAACACTTGTCCTTTTACCGCCGCCAAACCACAAGAGCCAGTACCACAAATGATCACTGCACCATCTCGGCCCTGATGCGCACCAATGCAGGCAGCGTGCAAATCGCTCGTTAAATGCAGTGCTGCAAATGGATGCTGCCAAGTACTAAAGAGCTGATGATATTTTGGGATGTTCACCCCCGCTAATCCGGCACCTACTGTAAGGCTACCAATAACGGAGGCCGGTAACGCAGCCTGCTCAAGAGCCTGATAGGTCGCATCTAAAATAGATTGCGTCGTTAACTCCATACCACGTAATGGGTTGGCTGGCCCACCCAAACCTTTACCTAGTACGGTTGCTGAGGCATCAGTTAACACAACCTGGCATTTACTCCCTCCCCCATCAATACCTAAATAATAGGGCTGCTTTACTGGCGCTATGCTGGACATCAGCACTCCTTCACTTGCTGTTAAAATGGCTCATGTACTGTGCTACTCAGTCGCGACTTTATTCTGGATATGTGCTGAATTAGCTTGACATCCATACAGTGCTCTGAGAAATTGACAGCGTTGTCATTTTTTCAGCATATCGCAATTACAGCAAATAACAAGCGCCTTATTTAAAACAAGCGCATTTTTTTTAGCAACAGCGGAGATATCTGCAAATGAACCGATTCTTTTTACTTATTGTCCTGAGTATTTTTAGCCGTTGCGCCTTAGCCAATATTACCACGCAAGCACAACTCGCCGAATTTACCCAAAATACCGCGTTATGGTTTAGTACTACTAATAATCTTCTCGCCACGCCCGCCACCTTTACCGGTGCAATTGAGTTAGAGAATCACAGTCGCTTACCCTTAGCTGCGGGCAATACCCAATGGGTTATTTATTTTCATCTTATTCGTAAAATACACGATAGTGAAAGCCAAGGGCTGAAAATTGAACATGTTCAGGGTGATTTACACCGCATCACACCCACCAATAACTTTGCCGGCCTTGCATCAGGTAAAAAGCTAACCGTACCCTTTGAATCTGCTCCGTGGATGATTAGCTATAGCGACTTTATGCCCAGAGCTTTTATGGTAATAGACGGCTTAGCGCCAGAAATATTTGCCAATACGGATACGGAAGACTGGCAACAATTTGTAAGACCACTTGTGACTCGTCAACAACAGCTTCGTCATATTGATCAAGGCGATCTGATCCCTACGGTGACGAACGCTGCACGCTATGAACGGCATCAGCGTGAACCTAAACCCGCTACTAACAACGCCGCATTCATGTCAGAGCAAAGTGTAGCCACCCGAATTATTCCCAAAGTGCAGCAGCTGGTGCAGCATGATGGTATTACTCAACTTGATTCGAGTTGGCGAATAATCGCGTTAGCAGCACTTCACAACGAAGCTTTTTACTTACAACGGCAATTACAGCAGCTCGGTCTCCCCCAGCTTGAACTAACGAATGTACCAGCACAAAAAACGATAGGCCTTACGATTGATAAAGCCCTGCAACACGCGGAGCGTTATCAACTTACAATCACCCCGGAAGCGATTAATATTGTTGGCTATGATGCCGCTGCGGTGTTTTATGGTATTCAAAGCTTGTTGGCCTTAATGCCGGTTACCGAGCCAAATGCCAGTGCTAAAGCCACTATGCAGTTACCGAATGTGAGCATTGACGATGTGCCACGTTATAGCTGGCGTGGTATGCATTACGATATGGCGCGAAACTTTCACGGTGTTGAAGTCACTAAGCGTTTAATTGCACACATGGGTCGATATAAACTGAATAAGTTACATCTGCATTTAACCGAAGATGAAGGATGGCGCCTGGAGATCCCTGGCTTACCAGAACTTACCGAGATTGGTGCCATACGGTGTTTTGATTTAACGGAACAACAGTGTTTGCTGACTCAATTAGGCAGCGGCCCTCATCCGTCGGCCTCAGGTAATGGTTATTTTCGTCGTGCTGACTTTATTGAATTACTTAAATACGCTCGGGAGCACCATATACAGGTGATCCCAGAAGTCGATTTACCCAGCCATGCGCGAGCCGCCATTAAAGCGATGGAAGTTCGCTATCAACGATTACTGGCAGCAGGTAAACCGGAAGACGCATTACGCTATCGTTTAACGGAAGACAACGATCTGTCTCGATATCTTACCGTACAGAATTACAATGATAATGCCGTGAATGTTTGCTTGGACTCAACTTACCGCTTTGTTGATAAAGTGATTGCTGAAATACAATTGATGTATCAAGAAGCCGGTGTAACCTTAGAGATATTCCATATGGGCGGTGATGAAGTTGGCAAAGGTGCTTGGGAAAAAGCGCCTTCTTGCCAACAGCTTATTGCTAACCATCCTAAAGTAAACAGTGTTGCTGATTTTAAACCGTATTTTATTAATAAGGTGGCCGAATTGACCAACCAACGAGGCTTGGGTATGGCAGCCTGGGAAGATGGATTAATGGCCGATCCTCATACGCCCTTTCCTCGTTCACAATTTAATAATGAACAGGTGATTGTAAATGCTTGGGATAATATTTGGGAATGGGGCTATGGTGATCGGGCTTATGTGTTTGCGAATCAGGGGTATCACGTTGTACAGTCGCCGGGAACCCATCTTTATTTTGATCATCCGCAAGAAGCCCACCCCGAAGAGCGCGGCTTTTATTGGGCGACGCGCTACAATGACACCGAACGCGTGTTCTTTTATCGGCCAGACCATTTATATCACAATGCCGAATTTAAGCGCGATGGCACTCCGATCACCGATTTAGCGGCCTTAGTGGGTCGCCCATTACCTGCATTAGAAAAACCTGAAAATATGTTAGGTATTCAAGGCCAGGTATGGAGTGAAACCATTCGTACCCCTGCGCAATTAGAACAAATGATTTACCCAAGATTGTTGGCCTTGGCCGAACGCGCTTGGCATAAAGCCCCTTGGGAGCCAGAAAAAACAAATGCCTTGGCGAAAGCCGATTGGCAGAGCTTCTCAGCTCGCTTAAGCGCAGTAGAATTGGTACGCCTGCAACACAGTGGCAGCTTACATTATTTACCGCCGCCAGGCGCCTTGCTACAACAAACAAAATGGCATGCTAATGTGGCTTGGCCACACTTACACATAGAGTTCAGCTTAGATCAAGGCCAACATTGGCAGCACTACCAGCAACCTTTAGCGAGCCAAGATAAGCCTATTTTACTGCGTAGCCGCCTAGGTAAGCTAACTAGCCGAACGCTTGTACTTGAGCCAGTTACCTTGCACTAGCCTTGTTAGGTCGCACTAGCCTTGTTACGTTGCTCTAGCCCTGTTACGTTGCTCTAGCCCTGTTGCGTTGCACTAGGTTTGGCATCGCGATTAATTAAGAGTACTTGCGCTGCTTAAGGCGCAACAGGGTGACTTAGTGACCAATGCACTAAAGTACGTTTGATAGCAACAGGTTATGCCTGTTACAAGAGGGTTTGCTCAAGATAGTTAGAGGTATTATGACCAAGCTCGTGATTACTGCAGCTAAGGTCAAGGATGATTTTCATAATGTCTAAAGCAAAAAAAGGTTGATACATCCATGTATCAACCTTTTACACCAGGGAAAACGCGTAGAGAAAAGCGTTAGAACGCCATTCGGACACCAGCAACAAAGCGACGACCGTTTTCATAGATAGAAAATAAGCGCGCTGGATCCGTGTTGTATTCGGTAACCCGCTCATTGGTTAGATTTATCGCTTCAAACGACAGCACTACACTGTCCGTTAAATTGTAGTTAATGCTGGCATCAACCTGACCATAGGCATCATTCCACAATTCATCGCCATTGAAATGTAACCCTTTATACCATTCGGTACGATAGTTATACATCAAACGCACACTGAATAAATCTGTTTCATAATAACCACTTACGTTATACATATGCTTTGACGTACCCTCAACTAAACCGGAGCCTGGCTTGGTAAGATCACGTTCTTCATCTCGTTTAGCGTCGGTATAGGTGTAATTAGCCATTACCCCAAAATCGCCAAAAGCCTGCTGATAGCTCAGCTCCATCCCTTGCGTTTGTCCACCAGGGCCATTCGTCGGCCGCGTAAAGGTCACATCAACTAGCCGCTCTTCTTGCTCCCAGTAGCGCTGCCCAGTAAATGTAGAGAAACTGCGATAGCTCTTAACATCTTTAATAAAGTACGTTGCGGCAAATACCGATGATGGATTGAAATACCATTCATAACTTAAATCAAATTGATCAACAATCTGAGGCTTTAACAATGGGTTACTAGCTGTACCCGTTGGCTGCGCAACATTTAATGAGCCATAACTGACAGAGGTAGAAATATCATTCCAATTTTGCCGAGCCATAACTCGCGCTGCACCAAAACGTAATAAGGAATCGGTCGTTAAATCAAACGCGATGTTAAAGCTGGGTAAGACTTCTTTATAGTTGTTATTTACCTCAACCCAAGCGAGTTCTGCCGGACGAAGCCACTCGCGATCAATAGTTAAAAAGCCCCAACTATCATCAGAAAACTCGTAGCCACCTGAGGTTTGACGGGTATCCACATAGCGTACGCCTAAGTTACCGCGAAAGCCCTCGCCTTCGAAATCGCCTTGTAAATACAGGGCAGTAATATCTTCTTCAACGGCCCAGTTCTCCGCTAAAATTAGCGATTTAGCATAATCGGCCTTTACGCCGTTTAAGCCAACAAAGGCAATTTCTTCCATACGTTCGCGATTATGAATAACTTGCTGACCTAAATTACCATTTACCGCGGCATTAATATTTTGTGTGCCGGTCGTTAAATTACATTGGGCTAACGTTGGGCAAGTATTGAAAATATACTGCAAATAAACAGGCCAATCTGGGGCTAAACTTGCATCTGATAGCGTGTTAGGTCCATGCCAACTGTAAGCCGTGCGGCTTTGAGTGCGCTCAGCAGCACGCAGTTTAATACCGGTTTTAATCTGCTTGAAAACACCATAATCGACTGGAAGACTTAAATCTAACTGTCCATAATTTTCTTCATCCGTGGTCGGCTTTTCGCCACCCCAGATCCATCCAGCACGAAATTGTGCAGGATCCGCTGCATTTACATTGGTACTGGCGCTTGGTGTATTGCCGCGTAAATCAAAATTATATCCTGTGGTCGCGCCATATTCCCAAGAGGTTTCGCGCAGAGTACCGCCTTTAGCGCGTGTTGTACCAAATTGACCATGCAACTCGTAGTTGTCTGCACGGTAAGTTAAATCAAAATCTAAGCCTTTAGTTTCTGTTGACGCAACCCGATTAATAAAGTTGTAGGCTGAAGTGCCCCCTGCTGCCACAGTTCCTGCAACAACACTATTATTCACTAAGCTGGTATTACCAAGTAATGCCGCATCGTTATTGATAAATACCAACCAGTTGGCATTTTGGTTATTGGCATCAACTTTAGAGTGCAGTGCATTGACTGTCATGTCAAAATTGGCAGAGGGTGCATATTGAAATGAAGCAAATAAGGTTTCGCGTTCACGTTGCTGTTCAAACCGTGGCACCCCAATATGACTGGGTAAACGGGCATCTAACCCCGGGTTTTTCGGCCAACCTAAAATCTCAAACCCTTCACGCACCACGGTGCGATCTTGTTTTATCGCAGAAACCAGTATGCCTACTGTGTCATCCGTATTTTTCCACGAATACAAACCAGACAATTGTGGATCCCACTCTCCTGACATTTCAGAATATTGCCCTTCAACGGATAAATTGGCGCTGTTTGCGTCTAATTCCAACGGTTTACGGGTTCTTAATATCACAGTACCGCCGATAGAACCTTCGTCAATACTGGCCATTGGCGATTTATACACTTCCAAATCAGAAACAAGGGCTGAAGGCAGCATGGTATAGTTAAAGCTACGTCCAGGATTATCCAAAATAAACCAATCCGCTGTCGCGACGGTTTGGCCATTTAACAATGTACGATTGGTGGCAGAACTTGCACCACGAATGGTAATTTTTTCGCCTTCACCAAATTCACGGCTTACGCCAACACCGGTGATCCGAGATAATGATTCGGCAACGTTACGATCTGGAAATTTACCAATATCTTCCGCAGTAACCACATCAACGACGGCATCAGAGTAACGTTTAGCATTTAGGTTTGCTTGTTGTGATGCTTTAATACCCCGGATCTGAATAACTTCGACAGCCTCATCAGTGTTTGCCGCGTTTTCAGCATAAGAAAGCGACGCTACGCCAAGCCCGCTGGTTATTAAAGCTGCTTTTACTGCTAAGGCACAAATGCCGATCTTTTGGTTAAGCATGGGATTCTCCCGTTCCTGTTCTGGTAGTCTTGTTTTTATGTTTATGACAACGCTGTCATAAAGTAACCATACACAAAAAAATCTGGCTTTGCAAACAGCATAAGCTGTTTTTTTAATCAGGGGGGCATAATTGCGAGGTAACAAGGGCTCAGGTGCAAACACATTTCACTTTCCTAAAGTTATACAAGCTAACTTAAGTCAATAAAATTCAACGAAATAAACAACATACAACCTTGCCATCAGCCATTGTTTTAGCTGAAAAAATACTATGCCTTTGATAGCCGTTATCGACATATCGCAAAATTAATTGTAATGCTGTCAATTCTTCTAGGCGATAACTGTACAATATTAATGACTAGCGCTGTCATATCGATATAAACTAATTGCGATTATCTGATAATCAATCGCATAATAGCCGCAGACTAACTACTTGAAGATAAGATGAAAGTAACGATTAATGATGTAGCAAAATTGGCCGGTGTATCCATTAAAACGGTGTCTCGCGTGATGAACAATGAACCTTCTGTTCGTCAGGATACTGTAGACAAAGTTATGGCGGCAGTTAAGCAATTACAGTACCAACCCAATGCAGCGGCACGCAATCTGGCCAGCAGCAAGTCTTATAGCATTGGCTATGTGTACGATAATCCCAATGCGTATTACATTATTGATATGCAAAATGGTTTATTAGAAGCTTGCCGTAAACATGGTTATGAATTGTTAATTCACCCTACCAATGCTAAATCGACAAACATCGTTAATGAAGTGCTTGATCTGGTTGAACGCTCACGTTTAGCGGGGTTGGTATTAACTCCGCCATTTTCTGAGATGCCGGAACTTGCCGCTGAGCTCGATAAAAAGGGCATTGATTTCGTTAGAATTATCTCTGGTTCTACCCCCTCAGACAAACTCAAAAACTGTGTGTTAATTGATGACTTCACCGCCGCGTTTAGAATTACAAATCATTTACTGGATCAGGGACACAGTAAATTAGCGTTTTTATGTGGTGATGAGGAGCACAGCTCTAGTGGCGAGCGATTAGCCGGTTTTAAAGCGGCTTTAACTAAAAGAGGCATAACCTTAAACGACGATTATATTATTCCAGGCACATATTCATTTGAGTCTGGCGTGCAAGGTGCGCAAACACTCTTAGCAATGGCTGACAAACCCAGTGCAATCTTTGCCTGTAATGATGAAATTGCTGCTGGAGCGCTATTTTGCGCAAGACTCTCACACATTAACATTCCAGCACAATTGGCTATTGCCGGTTTTGAAAACAGCCCGTTTTCACGTCAAACGTGGCCACCTCTAACAACGGCGAACCAACCGAATAGCATTATTGCCTGCCAAGCGGCTGAATTATTATTTAAAGCCTGTAAACAGACATCTGCTAATGCTAATTTTGAGCAACCTGTCTTTGTACCGGAACTCCTAGTACGCGAATCAACACGCGCTTAAAGCCGCCATTAATTGTCTATCGCAATTCGCCCGGCTTTGACAAAATTTTGCCAGCAGCGAGCTTGTGGTGCTAATACAAAAAGATCGCCATTTTGACCAAGCAGTTGCTGTGGCACGCCTGCTTGACGCGCAACAGCGGCATTCGCTTGCATATGCGGCAGTTCGCCATGCACGGGAACCGCAATCGCGGGTTTCACATATCGATAGAGTAAATCGAGTTCGCCCTGATTAGGGTGACCAGAAACATGAATAGGCAACAAGGTATCACTGGGTTGCAGTACCTGTATTTTTTTTGCTTTAAACTTATCAATTAAGCGGCTTATTAGCATTTCGTTGCCGGGGATCATAATGGCACTGAAAATAACTAAATCGTTTTCTTCGAGTAATAGATGCGGATGACGATCTTCAGCCAGCTTAGTTAAGGCGGCTCGGGGCTCTCCCTGACTTCCGGTTGCCACAACTAATACTTCTTCTGGCGGTAAAAAGCCAATATGCCCCACGTCAATCAGCGGAATATCTTCTGGCCAAAAACCACATTGTCTGGCAGCGCCCAGCATATTTTCCATGGCACGACCGAATAATGCTAAATACCGACCACTTTGCTGCGCCACACGGCCAAGGCTGATTAATCGGCCAATATTGCTGCTAAAACCACTGACGACAACCCGTTGTTTAACCGGCTTAATCACTTCTAAAAGTGCCTGATAACAGGCTGTTTCAGATAATGAAAAACCGCTTTTTAACGCATTAGTAGAATCGCACACCATGGCAGTAATGCCTTGTTTAGCCAAGCGTTTAAATACCTGAGGTTTAAATGCCCGTCCCAAAATAGGCGCAGCATCCATTTTCCAGTCTGCGGTATGAAACACCTTACCCGCTTCAGTGCTAATTAATAACGCTTGCGGCTCAGGTATCGAGTGCGTAATGTTTAACCAATTGATCAAAAACGGACCACACTGACAGGTGCCTCCAGGTGGGATCTCGATTATCGGCATCTCGGTAGAAAGACCACTGCGGGCAATTTTTCGACGCAAAATTTCGGCAGTAAACGGCGTGCAATACACCGGAGCCTGTAAACGTGGCCATAAGTGGATTAATGCGCCGACATGATCCTCATGTGCATGCGTTATAATAATGGCAGACAAGCGTTCACGTTGCTGACAAATAAAGCTCGGATCAGCTGCTTGTACTTCTGCGGTAAGCTTTGGCGCAGCAGTGGATAAGGGTTGTAATGGATTATAAAACGTGACGCCGCAATCTACCATTAACCACTGGCCATCATGCCCATATAGGTTTAAATTCATGCCAATTTCGCCGCAGCCTCCCAGCGGCAAAAACCATAAATCTTTTAGCCCGGGCTGCATATCGAATACTACTGCCTTACTCAAAATAGCCCCCTTTAAAGCGGATAACGTGATGTTTCCGCTGACACAAGTCTATTACGATACCTCACTGACCTCAAGATCCGAGTAGATATGCTTATTCTAAGACTACGGCCAAAGGGGCTATTTGGGTTTTAGCTTGTTGCGCATAGCTGATAAGTGACAACATCAGCCGCACGAGTAATCAGGCAACATATTCTACATATGCAGTTTTAAGCATCCACGGCGAACCTGGTTCTGCTTCTGATCGCCTCTAACAGAATATATTTTACATTGCTAATGTGGTTAAGCATTAAGCAGCATGCTAGAGTGCGCGCAACTCGGTTCCGGGTTAACTCAACGTCAATCTTAGTCCCATTTAGGTAGTTAAAACTATGTTCGCTTATGTCGTAAATACGCGTGTGTCAGGTCGCCTTGGTTTGTTATTACTAGCCGTTTTGTTAAGTGCTTGCGTTGCCCCTGCCCTATTGTTATCTCCCCAAGGTCAGCTGATGTGGGCGATAATGAAACCCATGGTCGGCTTAGATCCTAACGAAGTAAACTTATTTGAGCAGCCCATCATTAAAAAACGGTTAGAACCCCTTCTGGGTGAACATTACTTGACGGCTGTAACACTGTTAAACACTGCTGATGAAATTAAACAGCAAGGGCCATTGTTTTATGTTGCCTCTAACTACACACCGTTGCCAACGTTAGCCGAGAAAGCTGGCTTTGTGTGGAATGCTGAAACAAACCAAATGGCAGTATTAATAAGCAAAGGCGGCGTAACGCACATTTTTGCCGAAGCGGTAGAGCAAAAAGCCAAAGCCGTATTGCCTGTATGGCCTGATGAGCTGGTAGATTATGCAAAAATGGCAAGTGATCCGGAAAAAATGCTTAAAAAACAACTGGAAGAGCAAACACAGCAATTAATTGAACAACCTAAACAACAATTGCAAAACGCGATTGATGAACAAAAACAGCTATTAATCGAACAACCTAAACAACAGTTACAAAACGCGATTGATGAACAAAAACAGCAATTGCTCGAACAGCCAAAACAGCAATTGCAAAACGCGATTGATGAACAAAAACAGCAATTAATTGAACAGCCTAAACAGCAATTGCAAAACGCGATTGATGAACAAAAACAGCTATTAATCGAACAACCTAAACAACAATTGCAAAACGCGATTGATGAACAAAAACAGCAATTAATTGAACAGCCTAAACAACAATTGCAAAACGCGATTGATGAACAAAAACAGCTATTAATCGAACAACCTAAACAACAATTGCAAAACGCGATTGATGAACAAAAACGGTTAATTGAACAGCAAAAACCAACACCTAAAAAAGACAACAAACCTGCTAATTAATTTTTTTAGCACATTCAATTTTGCCGAATAGCCAAGCATTTGTTTGGTATTCGGCACAGGTTTAAGCGCTATTAACATTAAGCATTGCGATAGCGCGTTTTACTCTCTCGATAAAAAACGCCTATTACATCTGAGATGCATGGCTTAAAATGACTAAGAGGTACGGGTTCAAAACTGGTGCTATTTCATTCTCATACTTGTATTTTACCGTTAAGGCAGTATCCTTGGCGCCTGAAAATTTCCAGATAAGGTCTTCTCGATGTTAAGTTATCGTCATAGTTATCATGCGGGTAATCATGCAGATGTGATAAAACACCTTACGCAAGTGGCGATACTGGATTATCTGTTGAAAAAAGATAAACCCTTTTGCTATCACGATACCCATGCTGGCGCCGGGCTGTATAGCTTACAGAGCGAACATGCCCAAAAAACAGCGGAATACCAAGGCGGTATCGCTAAGCTCTGGCACTACCAAGCACAAAGCCCCGTTTTGCAACGCTATCTGGGATTGGTAAAACAGCTAAACCCAGATGACACCCTTAATTTCTACCCAGGCTCACCCAAAATTGCGGCGCTGATGTTACGCCAATCTGATCACTTGCAAGCAACAGAGTTACATCCAACCGATTTCCCGCTATTGAAGAGTCAGTTTGTAAAACGCCGTTATACTCGGATTGAAAATATTGATGCGTATGCCGGATTTAAAGCGATGCTTCCGCCACTGGTTAAACGGGGTGTCGTGTTGATGGATCCCCCGTACGAGCTTAAAACGGAATATCAGGATCTGGTAAACGGTTTGCAGGACGCGTATAAGCGTTGGCCACAAGCAACCTACGCTATTTGGTATCCGGTGATTGAACGCCCAGCCGTTGAGGCTTTTATTGCCGCCATTGTAGCGAGTGGTATTAAAAACCAGCTTCGTATTGAATTCAACTTGCATGCTGACAGTAGCGGTCATGGTATGACGGGCAGCGGTATGCTCGTGATCAATCCTCCCTTTACTCTCGCTACAGAAATGCGACAGGCCTTAACAGAGGTGCTATCGCAAATAGGCTCAGTGCACAGCACGGTGCAAATCACCCCATTAGTTGCAGAATAGGTTGCAGAATAGATTGAAGAACAACTTGGAGAATACAATGCGTTATCTATTGGTTATCTTTAGCATGCTACTGAGTTTTCACAGTCATGGTTTTGGTCGCACCGGCCACGGTATGGTTTGCGATATGGCTTTACAGTTGGTCAGCAGCAGCACCCAACAACACCTTGCCAGCCTGGTTGCTGCATCGCCCCATAATGAATTTGCGACAGCCTGTGCTTGGCCTGATGAAGTAAGACGTGAAGAGGCGTTTCGTTGGAGCGCACCACATCATTACGTGAATATGCCACGGGGCGAAAAGCAAGTGAGCTTAGAGAATTGTCCAGAGCAAGGGTGTATTTTATCGGCCATTGCCGATATGCAGCAGCGATTACAGAACGATGCTGATGATTGGCAAGCATTGTTGTTTTTAGCGCATCACATAGGCGATTTACATCAACCTTTGCATGTCAGTTATGCCGATGATTTAGGCGGCAATCGAACCGCCGTTTATTTTTTGAGTCACGAAACGCCCACTAACTTGCATGGTGTCTGGGATGGCAATATCTTAAACACGCTTGGCTATGAAAACAATTTTGAGAAACAAGAAGCGCTGTTTTTGCAGATAACACCTGAACATATTGCTAAATGGCAACAGGGAACGGTGCTTGATTGGGCTAACGAATCCGCTGCCATAACCTATGATATTTACCAGAATTATCGTCCAGGGATGTTAATAGACGAGGCGTATGTTACTCAACACCAACCGGTGCTAGAACAGCGTTTACAACAAGCTGCTGTGCGATTGGCTTGGGTATTAGAGCAGCTTTTTGCGCAGCCGCGCTAACGCCGGCGTACACAATGCCCTCAAGCTGACGCTGGGGGCAAAACATTTACGCTACTGGGTAATGCTGCAGTAATGCGCTAGGCTTAGCGGATCCAGCCTTTACTGATCTGTCGAAATAATTCGGTTCCCGCTTTTTCTAGCCACTCAAACGCTAGCATTTCTTGGCTAACAATCTGCGCACCGGCTTGCTGCATGCGCGAGAATGCTAATTGCTTATTCTCTGGTGTGCGTGAACCGGTGGCTTCACTGACCACAAATACCTGATACTTCGCCGCCAATAAATCCATCACCGTTTGTAACACGCACACATGGGCCTCGGTACCCAATACTATAACTTGAGATCGTTGCGCTTGTGCCAAGGCATTGGCTATCGTTGCTTCACGTAAGGCACTAAAGTGAATTTTTTCGTAGATGGCAGTGCTAGGAATTAATTCTGCCAAGGCAGGTAAGGTGTGCCCAAGTCCTTTCGGATAATGCTCCGTTGCCATAACCGGCACCTCACACAAGCTTGCCACTTGCAGTACCCATGCCGCCGCCTGACTCACTGCCGCATGATCAAAAATAGCGGGCGCTAATCGACTTTGAATATCAATTAATAACACCTGACTCTGCTGCGCTTGAATAAGCATGTCTCTCTCCAATTACACACGTAACCTGAAATAGTTAAAACGTCTGACCGCGCCATAACGCATGGCACAAACTTTCCTCTTTATCTCGACTAAGCAAAATTCTGGCTAACACCACATCTGCGGCTCCCGGTTCAGCCGTTAAACCCACTTGCACTTCAACATGCAGCTCAGGCGATAATTCTTGCGCGGCTAAATCTACCCAGCCTTCACCTGGTGGCACCACATCGGCGTAACCTCGCGTTTCATAATTTTGTTGATAAAGCTGATAATCGGCTGCTGACAAATTATCCACTGCTAATTCTTCAAAAATATCAAAGGCATGATCACATAACTCATCTAACGACCATAGTTCTAATTCGTGCATAGGGTTCCCCTTAATAATATCTCCTAAGTATAACAAGGCTTGGCAGTGAAAGCTTGCACGCTGTTTTGGGTAAAACCCGCCGCAGCGAAAACTGAAAGTCGCATCCATGTACTAATTACGTATACAATAGGCTTTTTGTTTCGGAAGCCTTATGTATCTTTGCCCGCTTTGTCAGTTACCACTAACGTTATCTAGCCGCCACTATCAATGTGCCAACAAGCATAGCTTTGATGTGGCAAAAGAAGGTTATGTTAATCTGTTGCCAGTGCAGCAAAAAAAATCGTTAGATCCTGGTGATAATAGCGAGATGATGCAAGCGCGCCGAGCTTTTTTAGAGGCGGGTTGGTACCAAAGGGTGGCAGAAGAGGTGGCCACTATGCTTCAGCCTGCCAATCCTCAGCAAATATTAGATTTAGGGTGTGGCGAAGGCTACTACAGCGGCATCTTGCAGCGTCAATTAGCACCTAAGCAACTGTATGGCATCGATATCTCCAAAGCAGCCATCCGCTATGCAGCAAAACATTATCCTAACGCCACTTTTGCTGTAGCGAGCGCTTATCAACTGCCATTTGCCGCCGATCAGTTTGATGCCATTGTACGAATTTATGCACCATCTCTGCTCAGTGAGCTACAACGGGTTCTTAACGTGGGCGGGTACTTACTTACCGTTACGCCGGCTCCAGCACATTTAGTGCAAATAAAACAGGCTATTTACCCACACGTAAAACTGCATAGTGATGCGATAGAGCAATTAGCTGGGTTTCAGCATTGTGAGCGTAAGCAGCTACGCTTTACCTTAGATCAGTTAACCGCAGCGGATTTAGATCATCTGCTCACGATGGTACCGTTAGGTTGGAAATTTAACGCAGCTACCAAAACACAATTTATCGAAAGTAAGCCCGCCATCGAATGTGATTTTTACCTAGATCTATATCAACTTGGCACAAAACAGCCTTGCCCTTAATTAAATAAGGCTGTTATCGCTATCGTTTAACACTTAGGCCCTTTTAGCGCTGTGCCGGTGCTGGTTGTTGTTTTAGCCGCAGGCTGGCACTGCGCCAGCAAGGCAGCTTTATCTTGTTGTTGCATGGCGGTAAACATGTTTGACCAAAACCGCGTGCTAATATCAGCAATCACATTTGACTCGGCATTTAACAACAACACTAAGCCCAGTTCCCGATCTTTTGAATACGCGATTTCAGCCCGAAACCCCTGCACCCAGCCGCCATGATAGATCAATTGCTCTTGTCCAAATTGATATACCCGCCAACCTAAACCGTAATGCGCATCTTTCAAATGCTCACGCCATAAACGACGCCGCGTATCTCTTACCGTGCGCACCCGTTTACGCGTGATGTGGTTAAGATGCTCCTCCGAAAGCACATCAGGGTTGTAGCCTAATTGCGCAATCAACCAAAACCCCAGATCAATAGCACTGGCATTAACCCCCGCGGCTGGGGCAAAACGATAGTAACTTTCATTTACCGTGCGTGAATGCCATTTTCCACGTGCTTTAACATGCGGTAACGCCCGATTTTTGCTATTTAAAAACCCTTCTAAACCAACCGAGGCCGTTGGCATTTTTAACGGTGTAAAAATATTTTGCTGCAGCAAGCTCGCATAATCTTGCGAGGTTGTTTGCTGCATGATGGGCTCAATTAAACTAAATAGCACATTTTGATAGCCGTAGCACTGTCCTGGGTTACACAGAGGATCTAACTTTTTAAATTGCGGCAAAATACGATCAGGTTCTAAATTGGCTTCAATTAAATTGTCGTAGGCATTGGCAATAACGCCGGTGCTTTGTGCCAATAAATGCTCTACTTTCAATTTGTTATTATAAGAGCGGGTTTTAAATGAAAACTCAGGCAAATAACGGGTTACGGGTTCATCCCATTTGAAATGGCCTTGAGCGGCTAAAATGCTGGCTAAGCCACCGGCAAAAGTTTTTGAAACCGACGCAATACGAAAAACCGTATAGGCATCCACAGGGGCTTTGGATCCCACCTCTCTAACACCGTATCCCCCGGTACTAACAATTTTATCTTTGTAAACAATCGCGTAAGCAGCACCAGGTACCTTTTGCTCGGCCAATGACTTTTCAAAGTGTTGCTTAAAATCAGCAATCTGTGCAGGCGTAACGTCCCTCGCTAGAACGGAGAACGTGCTTAACACGCCGATGAATAATATTGCTCTTAACAACACGACAGCCCTCTTAGGCAACAGTAGCCCATTTGTGTCTACGACGAGGCATTATTGCAATGCAGCGGTTTTTTTTCAACTAACTGGGCACAGCTGGGCGTTATCTGCTGGCTTTATCGCCACTAATTGGCCTTGCGCCCCGCGATAAAAAGCAATTTGCTGCTGTGTTTGCCATACTGACGGCGTCGCATCAAACGTTTTTAATTGTTGCAACAAGGCATCATCTAGCGTTACGGCAATCTTATCACATACCGTAATTTGCCATTCTTGCTGTACTTTTTGTAACACGCCATATTCTGCATGAAATTGACTTATATCGCGCTGTGCAGCCACCATCTGTTGATAACGTTGTTGCTGTTCGTCATTAGAAAACTGAGCCACCACCGCAGGAAGCGAACGCATCGTTAAACGGTGGTTCTCCCTTTCCGACGGCTGGTTTTGATAGGTAATGGCAATGTGATAAGACGGGATGCTAACGGGTTGCAACAACAAAAAACCCAATATGGCTAAGCATATACTGCCAAGCACGAATTGAGCTTGACGAAACCATGCTTGCAATGGCCACGAAAATGGAAATGCGGATCGCTGATTAACCTGCTGTAACAACTTGGCTTTAAGGGCTGCAGGTAAAGGATGCTGTGCTTTACTGTCCGCATAGGCCTGTTTTAACCTTTGCTCTTGGGCATCCAGCTTGGACGTTGTGGGCGTAAAATTGGGGGGTGTTGGCTTAGTCATGATCGACTCCGCAAAATTGCTGCAAAAATTGCCGTGCATAACGCAGGCGGCTTTTAATAGTTTCTTGAGGCTGCCCAGTGATAAGGGCAATATCGGCCAGCGAAAACCCCTCTAATTGCAAAATCAAGGCTTCACGCTGCACGAAAGGTAATAGCGTCAAATGCGCATCAAACGCCATTTGCTGCTGATGCTGAGCCACCTTTTGCCAAACCTCGGTGTCTGCACTTTCGCTAATATGGTCGTCCCATTCAATCGTCTGCCAACGTTGTTGACGTCGCATCTCATCAACCAACGTATGCCGACCTATGGTGAATAGCCAGGTTTTGAAGCTTGCGCCGCCGGCAAAGCGCTGGTGTTGTTCAATCACTTTTAGCCATGTTTGCTGACTCACGTCTTCTGCCATTTTGGCATCCGATTGTTTTACTAAAAAATAATACAAATCTGGGCCGCATTGCTCTACAAGTTGCGCCATATAGCCCGGTTTTCCGCTTCGCGTAAACTGGGCCAGTAACGCTTCAGCAGAGGACGCTTTCCCCAAGCGTCCACTAAACAAAAAAGCCAATGCCATACTCTATCCTTATACCGGCTGTCGCATTATTGCTCCGCTAGCTGAAAATCCAGCTGCACCTGCAGATCAGTTTGCTTTAATGGTTTTCCATCCTGTAATTGTGGCTGATATTTCCACCGCCGTAAGGCGCTAACCGCTTCACGATCAAATATATTTCTGGGCTCCGCCTCGATGACTTTAATATCATATACACTGCCACTTTCATCAATACTAAAACGTAACCTGACCCAACCACTGATCCCCTTTCGGGCGGCATCAATTGGAAACCGTGGCTCTACCCTTACTAAAGGCGTAGCCATGTTATTGGTTAAATTAGCCATGGGCTGCGGTCCATCCAACGTGATCCCCATATCAGGCTGCCATTTACCCAAATCAACGCCTGTGATGCTGTCGCTAGGATCACTTTGTAGCAGGGTATTAGGTGGCGGCGTCAGTGCCGGCGGTGGCGGTACCAAATTGCGAATTTCAGGCGGCGTCTCTTGCGGCGGCTCAAATAATTCAACTCTGGGTAGCTCACGTTCAATTTTCACTAACGCATCGTCTATGGGGGTAATAAACCATTTCATTAATGCAAACAAACTAAAAGTTATCAGAATCGCTAGCAGCGTGCTGATCAAAAAGCGTAATACGCCTGATTGTAATAAAGAGGGGGTAACTGTTTGGGCCATTATCATCATGATACTCCTGTCGTAAGGGGATATACATTAGACGTTTGACCCAACGTTATGGGGTTAAAAAAATTATAAAAATGCTAATACTAATAAACGGATCCAAATGATCCAAAGGACCAAACACCCTAACAGAAAAACGCGAAAACGCGCACGGAGCACGTTGCTGCCTATATGGATAAAAGTATGCCAGTAGCGCAGGGCCACAAAAAGTCCTCCCAATATCACGAAGGCGAGATCAGCCAATCCAAGCTGCAAGATAAACAGCACGCTGGCAATATAAAGCATGGGCATTTGAAATTGATTGTCAAAATTACGACCTGTAGCAATTACCTGCTCACTGGCACCGGTTAAATTCATCGTTTGAAATGCCGCAACGCTGATCTGCTTCATTTTTGCGGCCTTAATACGCCGCCGCCCCATCAATACCATAACCACACTGGTTAACACGACTTGGGCAAAAACAGAGAGTAACAACCACTTTTCCATTATTATTTTTCCTTACTGGTTGGGTGATTTAACATGTCGCCGCACTATCAGCGCGACAGAACCGGAATAAAACCGGGATAGAACCGCGACAGGATATCGTGCAAACGCCACATCTGATCATTGTTTGAGTATACTAACCGCGCTAGTATGCCCTTAATTAGATGAAAACACCTATAGCACTACTGCAAAATTCATTGCCCAGCATCATGTTCTTGGAACATAACAGTTTTCATGCTGGGCCTGCGTAACACCCTGAGGTATCGATGGATAAATTAAACGCGTTGATGTTGGTTCGTGCTTTAGCCACGGAACAAGACGGCTTAAGCCTTACCAAACAGTTGGTCAGTTGGCTGCACGAATCGCGCTTTAGCTTTGAGCGCAATAAACGAGCGAAAAAGCTGCTTGAAACATTGCAACAACATCCAAACGAAGGCAAGCAGATTGCCGATACCCTATTTAACTGGCTCTGCAAAGTACATCTCTACCCGGCGCTGGTGAGTTTAGGCGTATTTTCGCGCCGTGGTTTTTTTCGAGAACTCTCAAGCCGTTTATATGAAAAAGTGATGCCCGCTCCCAGAGATATCACTGAGCTTAAAGACGTATTAGCCGATATCTTTAAAGCCATGCCCTTTACAGATGAAGAGTCAGTGGAAGGACAAAGTGTCTTTGCCAGTTTTAGTGAATACTTTTTAAGTGTTGCCTCACCCGAACCGCTACAGCGTTTTGTGGCGCATCTGCATGAAGAGGCCTTGTGTGCGTTAGAAATGCTCAGTGTGTGGATTGCAGCAGAAGAAATGGAACCGGATTTAATGCGTTTGGATAAACGCCTCAATAACATTGATTCTGCTTTTATTGCCTTGCACCGCGAGCTAAACATTCTGGTTATTCATACGAGAAAACGACAACAGGATCCCGACGAGCCCCTGTATGATTGTGCACATTATCATGTGATGATGGCCCAGTGTTATGAGCAGGTCGATCAATTAAGGCGCAGAGCCGCTGCAGCAGGGAGCACCGTTGCTGTTGCACACTTACTCGAACGCTTAGAGCAAACCTTAAGCCGCATTGAACAATTAGTTACGTTAGTCACCGCTGAACATGACGCAGATCTGCGTCAACTCAGCTTACACTTGAGCGAACAATTATTAGAAACCAGCCGCGAGAAAAAAAGCGTGCGAGCACTATGGCGCAGCAGTACACAGTTACTATCAAAAAGTATCAGTGTGAATAAAAGCAGCCACGGTGAGCACTATATTACCCGCGATAAAAGTCAATTTTTTGGCTTAATGGCTTCTGCAGCGGGCGCAGGGATCATTATTGCCTGTATGGCATTATTAAAAATTCACATTGAAAGTTTAGCCTTAAGTCCCTTTACCAATGCGCTATTAGTGAGTTTAAATTATGGCTTGGGCTTTGTTCTGATTCATATACTTGGGTTAACGGTTGCGACTAAACAGCCGGCTATGACAGCGGCCAGTTTTGCTGCTGAAGTTGAAAAAGGTGAAAATGGTCGGGCGGCGCATAAAAAACTTGCCACCTTGTTACTCGACGTAAATCGCTCACAATGGGCAGCGGTGTGGGGTAATGTCAGTATCGCGGTACTTACCGCCTCGCTCATTGCCCTAGGTGTGTGGTTTTGGCAAGGCGAAGCACTGTTGTCAGCAGAAGCGGTGTCCTACCAGCTCAAAGCCATATCACCTTGGCATGGCTCGTTATTTTTTGCAGCCATCGCGGGCGTGTGGCTATTTTGCTCAGGCATTATTGCTGGTTTTTTTGAAAACCGCGCTAACTATTTAGATTTTAGGATCCGGCTGTATCATCATCCCTTACTGAAAAAGTTGCTCCCCGATCGTGCACGCAAAGCCTTTGCTAATTATTGGCATGATAATTATGGTGCGCTAGCCGGTAATTTTATTTTTGGCATGCTGTTGGGTATGACCGGCTATATTGGCTATTTGCTTGGCTTACCCTTGGATATTCGACATGTGGCTTTTGCTTCAGCCAACTTGGGATACAGCACTGTCAGCGGTGATTTAGGCATTTTTAGCTTTTTGTTCTATCTGGTATTAGTGCTGATGATTGGCTTTGTTAATTTGTGGGTCAGCTTTACCTTAGCGTTGACCATTGCACTGCGCGCTAGAGGTACACGCATCGGTAAGTTTTCATTACTCTTGAAAAGTGTTGTCGAGCAAGTTAAGCAACACCCCTTATCGGTTTTTTTCCCGGTGGTAACATCGCAAAAAGCGCCTACCCCCCAAAAAAAGCCGGATGATACGAACAATAAAAGTACCGAGCCGACAAAAGATCCACTAAACACACCTTAACACTTTGCCTCACTGCGGTTACCCGTAAAGGTAGCCGCATTTAAGCTATCTAACTTGCATTATTCTTTCAAAACAGACATACCGCACACCTGCAAGCGGATATTGTCAATTGTCTTACTACTGTCATCTTAACCCGTTATATTTTTGCGATATACTGTGCCATCACATCTTAAGGGGCATCATCGATGGCGCAATTGTATTTCTATTATTCAGCAATGAACGCAGGTAAATCGACCTCGTTATTACAAAGTGCATATAACTATCAGGAACGGGGGATGACTGTGGCCATTTACACGGCGGCGCTAGATAACCGCTATGGGTTAGGCAAGGTCAGTTCACGTATCGGTATCGCTATGGATGCCTATATTTTTGATGCGGATTTTGACTTTGTGGCACATGTATCAAACTTAAAACAGCAGGGACGACTCGATTGTGTACTCTTAGATGAAGCACAGTTTTTAAGTAAAACGCAGGTAAAACAGCTGACAGACGTGGTAGATAATTTGGGTATTCCGGTTTTGGCTTTTGGCCTTAGAACCGATTTCCTTGGTGAAACCTTTGCAGGCAGCCAAGCCTTACTGGCTTGGGCTGACAAATTGATCGAGCTAAAAACTATCTGTCATTGTGGTAGAAAAGCCAACTTTGTTGTGCGATTAGATGAGCATGGACACGCGGCAACGGCGGGATCGCAAGTACAAATAGGCGGTAATGAAAGCTATGTCTCTATGTGCCGTCAACATTTTAAAGCGCTGGTATGGAAACATCCCGCGCTAGACTAAACGGAGTAAATTAATGCGGATCCTTTATGGCGTTCAGGCAACAGGAAATGGGCATATCAGCCGAGCTCGAGCCATGGAGAAACAATTTCGTCAGGCTGGCGTAAGCGTAGATTTTCTTTTTTCTGGCCGCCCTCAAGATCAATTTTTTGATATGCAACAATTTGGCGATTATCAACTACGCCAAGGGCTAACGTTCGTAACTGAGGCTGGTAAGGTCAATTACTGGCAAAGTGCCAAACGCGCACGGTTGTCGACTTTATGGCACGATATCACGACGCTGGATCTGCAATCTTATGATCTGGTGCTAACCGATTTTGAACCGATTAGCGCCTGGGCAGCAAAACGCCAAGGGAAAACCTGTATTGCGATAGGTCATCAGTATGCTTTTTTACATGCTATTCCGATGGAAAACGCCAACCTGTTAAGTCGGGCTATTTTCCGCCATTTTGCCCCAGCGAATTACAGCTTAGGCTTACATTGGCACCATTTTGAACAACCTATTTTACCCCCGATCATTGATTTACCGGTAAGCAGTAAGCCAGTGCAATCCGACCGGGTATTAGTGTATTTACCTTTTGAAGATCAACAGCAGGTTCTAAGCGTGTTAGCGCCGTTAACTGATTACCAGTTTTCTGTTTATGGCCCAGGACTTGCCAACGCAGAATTAGGGCATATTCGCACGCAACCGCCCTCTCTAAACGCCTTTAAAAACGATTTACTGCAAAGTCACGCGGTATTAAGCAATGCAGGATTCGAGCTGATAAGCGAAGCACTTCAGCTCAATAAACACATTCTCGTGAAGCCGTTACAAGGCCAAATGGAACAACAGTCCAATGCACTAGCACTGACGCGCCTTAATCTCGCCAGTCGAACGGATACGTTGAGTACCGCCGTTATTGCAAAGTGGTTAGCCCAAGCGGGGCCCTTTAACCAGGTGAGTTATCCCGATGTTGCAGCCGCTATTTGTCGCTGGTTACTGCAAGATACGCCAGATCAAAGGCAAAAATTAGTGGCGTCGTTATGGTAGTTTGCTAGGTTTTTAAATCGATGCGTTGATGAATATTATGCCAATTCTCGGGAAACTTTCCTTGTAGGACATAAGAGAAGGCAATGAGCTCGGCGATAATAAGGTATAACTCGCGAGGGATTTGCTCACCCAGTTGTAATTGGCTGAGTAATTTAGTGAGCTCAGCGTCTTCATGCACTAATACGCCATGTGCACGCGCCAGTGCAATGATCTCAGCCGCAACGGCCCCGCTACCTTGAGCGACAATAACGGGCGCAGCTTGACCATCATATTTTATCGCAGTCGCGGTTTTATCAGGGGATGGGTCATCCACTTCGGCATCTTTGGTTGCCTTAGCACCCTCATCATGCACGTTATAGTGATATGACGGTTCATCATATTGCATAGATATTAGCGCGATTTTTGCTGATGCAAATTAAAAAGGAGTTCAGCCTCAGCGCGCGGTAATTCGCATTCTCGGATGATCTCCTCTAAATCAGCACCCAACTCGACCATTTTCATGGCGCGGCTGTAAATTTTGCTTTCTGGATCACTTAACGCAATGGCCTGCTGTTGCACATCGAGTTGCTCCAGCTCTGCAGCTAACGCCTGTTGACGCTCTTGCAGCACCAACACGCGTTGTCCAACACCAATGACGCCTGCCCGCAATTCTTCGATTTCAGCTTGCGCTATGCCCCATTGCTGCTGGCTAGTTTCCAGTTGCTGGCTTAATAACGCAAGCTGCTGTTTATTACTCCGCCACTGTATCGTGCACCACACCAATAGCAGGACACCCAGTAAAAATACCGCAGCGATAGCCAACCACACAAACTCACTAGAATTTTGCATTAGATACTACTAATGTCATCCCACTCATCATCATTGAGCAGTTTGTTCAGATCAACTAAGATTAGTAGCTCACCTTCGCGGTTAGCCACGCCCTGAATAAAGCGGGCACTTTCGTCTGTACCAACATTAGGCGCCACATCCACTTCAGATTGTTTTAAGTACACCACTTCGGCCACGCTGTCGACCAAAATACCAATGACTTGTTTTTCGGCTTCAATAATGACAACCCGGGTGTTATCAGTAACTTCTGCTGGCGGCAAACCAAAACGCGCCCGAGTATCAATCACCGTTACTACATTACCTCGCAAATTAATAATGCCTAACACATATTCAGGAGACCCTGGAACGGGTGCAATTTCTGAGTAACGTAGCACTTCCTGTACCTGCATTACATTTATACCGTAGGTTTCTTCCTGCAAGCGAAAGGTAACCCATTGCAACACCTGATCAGCGGCCTGGTTTTTATCTGCCGTCTGCGAAAATTTATTACTCATCTACAGCTCCTCATTGGTCTGCCTGTTCAGGCGTTGATATCAAGGCCGCGACTGAGTAAGTCTATCAGCGCATCAACATCAACTAATACACACATATGTTCTTTAATTAAGCCTGCCATCCAAGGCCGTTTTCCTTCCTGTTCTCGCCACTTAATTTGCTCGGGTTCAAGCGTAATCGTATCTATTAGGGTTTCACAACAGAGGCCCCAATTACTGGCCCCCAGTAACACAAGGTATTGATAGTGTAACCCTTGTTCGACAATAGCGTCATATTTTTCTGGCATAACCCAACGCGCAGTATCAACCACATTATACTTTTGCGCTTTATGTAGCATAACACCTTTAAACCAACGCGGTTTACCAAATAAGGTATTGATATCACCTAATTCGTGGATCCCTCCTAACTCGGTGAGGGGCACGGCTACTTTAAGACCGGCTACACTAAAAAACAATGCTTGAAAACGGCCGTGTCGATAGCTTTTTTCCGCAACCGTTGCCACAGGCGAAGGTTCAGCTAAACGCTGCGCAATCGGGATATCACGCTGCAATATTGCAGGGGCCGAGCTACCCTGAAGTTCCTCTAGAGAGGCTCTGGCGGCAATTTCCACTAATTTGCTTAAGGTTGGCGCTGGCGCAACTTTCGGTGCAACCTTGGGTACAACTGGCTTAGGCGTTTCTTTAAGCGCGATAACAGGCGACACCACTGCAGGCGCGGCTACAGGCACCGCCTGCGCTAATAATTTATTTAATTCGGCTTTGCGTTCAGCCGCTAATGCTGGCTTTACAGCCGGTTCTGGCGACTCATCTTCTGTCAGCAGCGCGGCAAGATAATGCTGGATCACTTTCTGACTGGCAATTAAATGGCTCATACTACCCTTCCGGTGCCAATTGCAGTAAGTACGTTAATAAGGTGTTATAGGCAAACACGCCTCTAGATGCACCGGCAAAGGCATTGGGTGGCGTTTGCGCCAACGATGCATCTCGAAATTTTGTATCCACTGGGACAACAGCTGACCACACCCTATCTTGGTATTTTGCTTTGAGTTCTTTATAGGCCTCTAGTGACGCCCGCGTCCGTTTATCATACATAGTGGGAATAATGGTAAAGGCTAAATGTTGCTGCGAGCTACGCATCAACGCCATGGTAGCAATCATCCGTTCTAACCCTTTTAGCGCCAAGAACTCGGTTTGCACTGGGATCAATACCCTATGGCAGGCCGCTAAGGCATTGACCATCAATACCCCCATTACCGGTGGACAATCTATCAGAACATAATCATAGTCTTTAGCAATCAACTTCAGCGCTTTTTTTATAATAAGCCCCATGCCGCCTTTATTTCCCATGGAGCGATCTAAGGTTGCTAACGACATAGATGCCGGTAAAATATCTAGGCGTTCAGCCGTACTGGGACAAAGCGATTGCAGAATCTGCTCGCGAGTAATGTCTTTACCCCGAATAAAAATATCGTACACGCTCACTTCGAGCTCTTCGGCGTCGATACCAAAATAATACGTTAATGACGCATGAGGATCGGTATCGACTAATAATACACGATAGCCGCGCTCTGCAAGGAGCCCCCCCAGCGTTACGGTCGTGGTCGTTTTACCCACACCGCCTTTTTGATTTGCAATTGTCCAAATAACCACGTTAGGGATCCTGTCTCTCTGGCAACGCATCAGTATTATCTTGACGCGTTGTAATACGAATACCGCCCCCTGGTAGCGAGATCACTTGGATAGAACCATCGGCTTGGGTAACTTGTCGTAATTGTTGCTCGGTAGACGATACCGGCTCAGTATTTGTTGGCGGCATTGGCCGATAACCGAAGCGGGATACGGCAATCACAACCTTGCGATTTTCAGCCCGCCCCGCTGCTGTGCTATTATCTGCGCTGGGATAAAATTGACCAAATCCTTCCACCGCCATGCGATGTGATGGCGTACCTAAACTTTCGAGAAGCCGTAATACCGACGTTGCTCTGGCCACAGACAATTCCCAATTCGACGAAAATAATTCATTACTGATCGGCACATTATCAGTATAGCCACGTACGCGCAGAAAATTGTTGATAGGGTTAATGATTTTACTAATTTCTTGTAATACCGTGCTTGCGGATGCGGTGGCAGATGCGCTGCCAGAAGCAAACAGTAAACCACTGTTTAATTCTATTATCAGCCAATCATCTTCTTGCCGTAATTTCGCCACCCCTTGTTCAATAAGATTGCTTAATGAACGCGTCAGTTCAACTTCAACCGATTGCAATGGGCTGCCCAAGAATTGTTGACGAACATCCGATAGCGTAGTGGCATCCGCGACGACTTCAGGCCCTTTAGCTTGCTGCAAAGCGGTGCCGTATAATTCAAACTCACTTTGCCGCTCACTCTGTGGCAGCACACTCACATCGCGCGCACCCGTAGCCTTTTGAGCAGGTTTATCAAACACCTTCGTTAACGATTCAGTGAGCACACTAAATTCTTCATTCTTCACTAACGACAAGGCATATAACACAACAAACAAGGCAAACATCAGCGTCATATAGTCGGCATAAGAAACTAACCAACGATCCAGTTCTTCTCGTTCAGGTTGCTGCTGGGTTCGTCGATGCCGATACATAGTTTAGGCCGGCCGATAGGCAGCCAGTTTACTTTCAATAGTGCGAGGATTTTGTCCCTGCGCTATCGATACTAGCCCTTCAATAATTAGTTCATGATAAAGGCTTTGCTGCTGCACCAAATTTTTTAATTTATTACCCACAGGAATAAACAGTAAATTCGCTAAGCCTACGCCATAAATTGTGGCCACAAAAGCTGTCGCAATACCTAAACCCAATAAGTCAGGATCATTAATATTGCTCATTGCTTGAATTAAGCCTAGTACCGCGCCAATGATGCCAATTGTCGGGCTGTACCCTCCCATGGCATCAAAAATTCTTGCACCTCTAAGTAAACGCTCACGTTCCAGACTAAGCTCAGCGTCTAAGGTATTTTGTAACACAGGGATTTCTGCGCCATCGACTAATAAATTTAATCCCCGATGCAAAAAGGGATCAGATTCTTGTAATGCCGCCGATTCTAAAGATAAAAAACCGTTTGCTCGCGCAGAATTACCCCATTCCACTATCCGTGTCAGGGTGTGTTGTACTGGCAAGCTTTTAGGCCGAAATACCCAAGGCAACATCGACATGCCTAAACTGAACTGGCTAAAGGGGGTTTGTAACATCACTGCGCCAAGCGTGCCGCCAAACACAATAATAAAAGCAGGTAAATGCAATAACGTGGTGAGACTGCCGCCTTCCAGCATAAAGCCGCCAACCACGGCGACAATTGCCAGTAAAAAGCCACTTATTGCCAATTTATCCATGCTTTAATTCCACGAGTATTTTACTGGCGACATCGTTAAGACTGACTTCGGCGTCCATTAGACCCGCAGCAGCAATAGCTTGAGGCATACCATACACCACGCAGCTGGCTTCGTCTTGCGCCCACACCGTGGCGCCTTGTTGTTTAAGCAACCGCGCCCCTTCGCGTCCATCCGAGCCCATACCCGTTAACACGATAGCCAGCACTTTATCGTTAAATACTCTGGCCGCTGTCGCGAAGGTAATATCAACACTGGGTTTAAACGTTATGCGCGGTGAATCGTCTTCTTTGATACGCAGTCTAGCTTGGCCTTCAGTTCCTTCAACCAGCATTTGCTTGCCGCCAGGAGCGAGATACGCCACGCCAGGGCGCAGTAAATCATTATCTTCCGCTTCTTTAATTTCAATTTGCGATAAGGTATTTAAACGCTGGGCAAAAGCGCCGGTAAAGGCTGCCGGCATATGCTGAATTAAAATAATAGGTAATGGGAAGGTCGCTGGTAACGCCGTGAGAATTCGCTGCAACGCCACTGGACCTCCTGTAGAGGTACCAATCGCAACCAGTTTGTACTCTTTACCGCTGGCGATAGAACTACTACGAACAGACATCGGGGCCCGTTCTGAGAGCTTTGGCCGCTCTAACATACTGCGTGCAGTTAACGATTTATTTCCTTCTGCAAGGGCACGCACAGTGTCGCTCGCTGAGCGGGTGGTTACACTGCTGGTACTGCGAGCCAATGCCGAACTGCTAAAGGTACTGCGGCCTAATGGCCGGCGCCGAGCAACAGCTCGCACACGTTCCCGCAACACGTCAGCGGCTTCATGTTTGTCACGCGCAATATCTTCAAATTTTTTCGGTAAAAAATCTACCGCTCCCGCATCAAGCGCATCTAAGGTGGCTTTCGCGCCTTCGTGCGTTAATGAAGAGAACATTAAAATTGGAATCCGCTGCACTTTCATGATTTCACGTACCGCGGAAATGCCATCTAAAATCGGCATCTCGATGTCCATGGTAATGACATCCGGCTTTAGCGCCAGTGCTTTATCAACGGCTTCGCGGCCATTATTGGCGGTATCGATAACGTCCAGTTCGGGATCTGCCGACAGTATCTCGGTTAAGCGCCGCCGAAAAAAACTGGAATCGTCTACAATCAATACTTTAATTGCCATGCATTACTCGCTTAACCATGTAATTTCTTAAACTGCTCAAGTTTAATTTTCGATTTTTTGGCATAATGTTTTAACAAATTAGGCACATCGAGAATCAGCGCAATGCCGCCATCAGAGGTTATTGTTGCGCCCGCCATGCCAGGTGTTCCTTGCAATAGCGCATCTAACGCTTTGATAACCACTTCTTCTTGGCCAATTAATTGATCCACCACAAAGCCGACTTGCTGCGTTCCAATTTGCACAATAACCACATGCCCCTGCTCTTTGCGTAGCTTTTTATCCGAGCCTTTTACTAGCCAATGCTCTAAATAAAACAGCGGAATGGCTTTATTGCGAACCACAATGGTTAACTGTCCATCAACAATATTGCATTTTGCCAAATCGAGGTGGAATATCTCGTTTACGCCTGCAAGGGGAAGCGCAAACGTTTGTTTGCCCACCATGACCATTAAGGTTGGTAATATTGCCAAGGTCAACGGCACTTTAATTTCGAGCAGTGTGCCTTCACCCAATTTAGAGCTGATATGCACTGTTCCATTGAGCTGGGTAATTTTGGTTTTCACCACATCCATACCCACACCACGGCCTGAAATATCAGAAATTTGTTCTTTGGTCGAAAAGCCCGGTGCAAATATCAAGTTAAAAGCATCCGTATCCGACATTCTGGCGGCCATGTCGTGATCAATAACACCGCGTTTAATCGCAATATTTTTCAGTTTTTCAGGATCCATACCGGCACCATCATCTTGGATGGTTAACAAGATATGATCGCCTGCTTGCGTCGCGGCAAGCTTAACAATACCCGTACGTGGTTTGCCTGCGGCTTGTCGTATATCAGGTAATTCAATACCGTGATCTACCGAGTTGCGCACTAAGTGCACTAATGGATCCGCTAGGGCCTCTACTAAGTTTTTATCTAAATCGGTTTCTTCGCCTTCTAGCACCAAATCAATGTCTTTCTTTAATGCCCGCGCTAAATCGCGCACAACACGTGGGAAGCGACCAAATACTTTTTTGATGGGCTGCATGCGGGTTTTCATCACCGCACCCTGAATATCCGCCGTCACGACATCTAGGTTAGCAATGGCTTTGTTCATCTCTTCATTTTGCGCCGTGCCTGATAAACTAACCAATCGGTTACGCACGAGCACCAATTCGCCTACCATGTTCATGATCTGATCAAGACGCTTGGTGTCGACCCTAACGGTTGTTTCTGCAACAACGGCATTTGCTGCACCAGCTTTGTCTGCCGCAGCAGGCATAACGGGGGTTTCAGTCGCTTTTGCTGGTATTGAAGCCGGTGCCGCAACCGGCGCAGGTGGCGTTGCACGTTCATTATCGGGTTTAGCAGCCACAACTGGGGCTTGCCCTTTACCGTGTAATTGATCCAATAATGCTTCAAACTCATCATCAGAAATTTCATCATTATTAGATGCAGCAGTTGGCGCAGGCGCTGTTGCTGCTGGCGTGGCAGTAGTGGGTGCTGGTGTTGCAACAGGTTCGGTTTTAAAGCCACCTTTGCCATGCAACTGATCTAAAATGGCTTCAAATTCATCATCGGTAATATCATCGCTTGCTGCCGTGCTGGCGGCAGGCGGAGTAGCAACCACCTTGGCATTCTGTCCAGGCGCTTTGCTGCCATGTAATTCATCGAGCATACGCTCAAATTCATCTTCAGTTATGCTACCAACATCCTCAGATGAAGATGAAGTTGCGGCTGGCGCAGCAGCAGCAGGCGCCGCAGCTTGAACCACAACAGGTGTGGGCTCGGGAGCTTTTGTTGCCCCTGGCGCCACTTCACCTGCCACCTCTGGCTCACTGTAATGATGTAAAGCAGCAAGAAGCTCTGGCGCAGCCGGTGTCAACGGCTGTTTCGCCTTAACTTCGTTAAACATTTCGTTAATCGCATCGAGCGATTGCAAAATGGTATCCATTAATTCAGACGTGATACTGCGTTTACCCGTGCGCAAGATATCAAAAACGTTTTCTGCACCATGGCAGGCATCAACAAGTTCAGTTAAGGATAAGAAGCCGGCACCACCTTTAACCGTGTGAAAGCCACGAAAAATGGCATTTAACAGGGCCGCATCTTGTGGATTATTCTCCAGCTCAACCAGCTGCTCTTGTAACAGCTCCAAAATTTCGCCGGCTTCCACCAGAAAATCCTGAAGAATATCTTCATCCATATCAAAACTCATCTGCAGACACCTCTGTTAAAAACCTAAGCTCGACAGTAAATCGTCAACGTCGTCTTGGCCAGTTACCACATCATTGCGCTCAGCAGCATCAATAATTGGGCCTTCAGCTGTTACCGCAGTTTTGGGTTTGCTTTTCACTGATTTTTGTTCAAGTACTTTAGGATTAGCATTACCAAACGCAGTTAACAAACCAATTAAACTTTCTTCAACCTCACGCACTAACTCAATTACACGCCGTAAAATCTGACCCGTAAGATCTTGATAATCCTGTGCCATCAATACGTCAGTTAATAGGTTATTTAATCGTGCTGACTCGGCCACAGTGTGTTGTAAAAAACCGTCTATGCCATGGCAAAGTGTTTTGAATTCTCCCAGCGCTAGATCACGGGTCATCAGTTTTTGCCATTGTGGCATTAAGGTGTGTAATTGACCGCTAATACTATCTGCAATGGGTAAGCACGACTCAACCGCATCCATTGTGCGGTTTGCAGCTTGCTCTGTCATATCAATAACATGATTAAGACGCTTTTTAGCGTCAGGAATATCTTCTTGGATAATATTGTTTAAAGAGGGATCAAGTTGGAAATTATTAAGCGAGTCGTGTAGTTGTCGGGTAAGCTTGCCAACTTCGGCGAAGAGCTCTGTCGAACCGGGTAATCCGAGCTGTTGCACTAATTGATTGGCAATGTCTTGCTCGCCCATCTCTAGCAGTTGAACGAGCTCCTTAGCTTGTTCAAGCGTAATTAATGGTGCCGAAGATGCAGGCATGGCTTAACTCCTTTTATAAGGCGGCTTAACCAAGCCGCTCAAATACTTTAGCCAGTTTTTCCTGTAGAGTGGCAGCAGTAAAGGGTTTAACGATATAACCATTTACGCCCGCTTGCGCCGCAGCAATAATTTGTTCTTTCTTTGCCTCGGCAGTAACCATAAGTACTGGAATGTGCTTAAGCTTCGCATCAGCACGAATTGCCCGCAGTAAATCGATCCCTTGCATACCGGGCATGTTCCAGTCGGTTACCACAAAATCAAAATCGCCATTTTGTAGCATAGGCAATGCCGTACTACCGTCATCCGCTTCTGAAATATTGGTAAACCCAAGATCACGTAACAGGTTTTTGATGATGCGTCTCATTGTCGAAAAATCATCGACCACGAGAATTTTCATATTTTTATCCAAAGTCCCCTCCGAAGAGCAAGTCATCCCAGCATTTAGGATACATTACAACCAAGCCTGCATTCGGGCTTTTAACCGCACCAATGCCTGACTATGAATCTGACTGATACGGGACTCACTGACATCCAGTACCGCCCCAATCTCTTTTAAATTTAATTCATCATTATAATACAGTGACAGAACTAATGCTTCGCGTTCGGGCAAACTACTAATGGTTTTTGCCAAGGTGTCGTTAAAGGCATCATTCGCTTGCTGCTGATAAAGCTGATCGGTATCGACATCATCTGCGGTGACCAACACATCTTCAGAGATGCCAAGATCTTCAATACCAATAATACGACCTGAACTTACATCACTTAACATATGATGATATTCATCTAATGATATAGCAAGTTTTTCTGCAACTTCATAATCTTTTACATCACGACCCAGCTCAGCTTCCAATTCGGCAATGGTATCAGCGATTAATCTCGCATTTCTGTGAACAGATCGTGGCGTCCAATCGCCACGGCGTATTTCATCCAGCATAGAGCCGCGAATACGAATACCTGCAAAGGTTTCAAAACTCGCGCCTTTTCCACCATCAAAATTTTTCGCGGCTTCAATTAAACCAATCATGCCCGATTGTATCAAATCGTCCACTTGCACACTGGCTGGCAGACGTGCCAGTAAATGATAGGCAATACGTTTAACTAGCGGGGCATGTCGCTCCACTAGTTGTTGCATGTGATCTATACCACCATAAGCGGCCAGCTTGCTGTTCACAGGTCCCCCTATTCAGACTGAGGCTGCACTAACTGCTCCAGGAAAAACTCCAGGTGCCCAGACGCGTTAACCGGTAATGGCCATTTCGCGGCTTTTAATGCTAACGTTTTTATAGCCATACTGGCGGGTGTTGTTGGAAATGCTTCGATAAACGCTTTTTGTTTGCGGGCCGCTTTGCGTACATTTTCATCATGCGGCACGGTCGCGACCAACTCTAAACTGACATCTAAAAACCGATCGGTAACGCGCGTCAATTTAGCAAATAATTCTTGGCCTTCTTTCAGGCTACGCACCATATTGGCGACAATCTTAAATTTTTCAACAGCATGATCGCGGCTAAGAATTTTCATTAGGGCGTACGCATCGGTAATCGACGATGGCTCATCACAGACCACAACGAGTACATCCTGCGATGCCCGTGAAAAACTCAGCACCATGTCTGAAATTCCTGCAGCGGTATCCACTAACAACACATCTACCGCGGTCTGTAACTCGCTAAAAGCACGGATAAGGCTGGCATGCTCCACCGACGAGAGTTCCGTCATATTCTGGCTACCCGAGGTTGCTGGAACAATTTTTATCCCAAAAGGCCCCTCTACCAAAATATCGTCTAAAGTGGCGGTTCCTGCCAGTACATGCGATAAATTTCTTTCAACACGTAACCCTAGCATGACATCACAATTTGCCAAACCCAAATCGGCATCGAGCACCATCACTTTTTTACCCAGTTGGGCCAGTGCCATCGCCAGATTAAGCGTGACGTTAGTTTTACCCACGCCACCTTTACCACCGGTTATGGAAATCACTTTTACCATCTGTTTCTTCATTTGTCTTAGGCCACTGGCTTGATCATCAGCTAATTGATTATTAGGCATAGGCGGCGTCTACTCGTGTTGTGTCGTCTTGATACCATTGATGCGCCGGTGCACTGTGTTGCTGTCTTAATTGTTCCGCTTCTTGCACGAGCGCACTGGCTTCGGCAATACGAATATCTTCTGGCACGCGTTGACCATGCGTAAGATAACTGACTGGCAACGCATTTTGGATTGCCACGTTAATCACCTCACCTAAACTTAAACATTCGTCTAACTTGGTGAAAATACACCCCGCTAAACCAATGCGTTTAAACTGTTGCACGCTTTCTTGCATAACTTTAGCTTGCGCTGTTGCAGACAATACCAGATAACTTTTTATTTTAACACGAGAATTATGTACTAAAGACGCGAGTTTTTCGGCTAAACGCAAATCACGCTGACTCATGCCCGCCGTATCAATTAAAATAAGCTTACGTTGTTGCAATTGATTCAACAATAACGATAACTCTTCGCTGTCTTTCGCCTGCTTCACAGGACAACCAATAATACGACCAAAGGTTGCCAATTGCTCAAAGGCCCCAATGCGGAAGCAATCGGTGGTAATTAAGGCAACTTGATCCACACCATGACGTTTAGCAAAACCAGCCGCCAGTTTTGCTACCGTCGTTGTTTTACCGACACCCGTTGGACCAACCAATGCAATCACCCCACCACGACGTAAAATGTCATCGTTGGTGGTGTTTAACTGACCCGCTAATAATTCCAGCGCGGTATCCCAAGCGTCAGCCGCATTTAAATCGTCTGGCATAAAGCAAGCTAATTGATCGGCAATTTGCTCTGATAATCCCAACTGTTGTAAATTTTCGATAACTAATGCCCGAACCGGCTCGCGACGGGCGAGATCTTGCCACATTAACCCCGATACCTGATGCTGCAATAACTGACGCATCGACAGCATTTCAGTTTGCATTTTTGCAAATTGCTGTTGCATCAATTGGGCTTGCGCTTGTTGAGCTTTGCTTAGCTCTTGCCATTGTGCTGATGAACCTGCGGCATTGCCAGAATTTTGACGTTCAAACTGCGGCGCTTTACTCACTGCGGGCTCTGACTGTGATGCTCTGGCATTAACCGAATTGTTTGCTGCACGATTTATGGCGCTGTTTTGGCTGCTATTTTGGGTATTGCTCGGTTCACGCCCTTGTTGTTTTATCATTTGCCGGGCCAGTAATGCGCGTAATGAATCTGCCGGCTCGTTATCAGCCTCATCATCGACTTTAATACTCAGCCTAGGCTCTGCGCGTTTCGATGCAGGGGTAATATCTTCGACCACAGCCTTAGCTGCCGTGGCTTGGCGCGGTATGGCTGCCGCAGGCTCGGCATCAATGGCCGCCACAATTTCGACCCCTTCGGGGACTTTTTTATTCGATAAAATAATAGCATCGGGTCCGAGGAACTCTTTGACTTCTGCCAGGGCGCTGCGCATATCTTTGGCAACAAAGCGTTTTATTTTCATGAGTTACTCCTAGTTCGACTGGCCGATCACACTAACAATGCGAATTTGTTTATCATCGGGTATCTCTTGATAAGACAATACCCGTAATCCTGGAATAGTGTATTTCACGAATCGTGCCATAACCGAGCGTAAAATTCCTGACGTTAGCATAACGGCACTTTCGCCACTCAGTTCTTGGTTCTGATGCGCCTCTTGCAACGATTGCTGAATGCGATCAGCGAGGCCAGGTTCAATGCCCGCGCCATCATTACCGGCCGCCTGCATAGATTGATGTAACATTTGCTCCAGCTCTGGGGCAAAGGTAATGACTGGGATCTCTTGTTTACTACCAACCACTTCTTGCACAATTAAACGACGCAAGGCAATTCGGCATGCCGCCGTGAGCACATCCACATCCTGACTTTTAGCACCATACTCCACCAGTGTTTGCACAATAGTGCGCATATCTCGAATCGGCACCCCTTCATGCAGCAAGTTTTGCAACACTTTGACAACCGTAGTTAATGGCAACGTATCTGGTACAAGGCCTTCAACTAATTTGGGTGAGTGTTTCGCTAGCATATCCAACAGGTTTTGTACTTCTTCATGCCCTAACAAGCTAGCAGCATGGTTAGTGAGTATTTGGCTTAAATGCGTTGCTACTACTGTGGCGGCATCGACTACGGTGTAACCCAAGGTTTGCGCATGCTCACGCTGATCTTTACTGATCCATACTGCATCAAGGCCAAAGGCAGGATCTTTGGTAGCGATACCTTTTACAGTGCCAAACACTTGACCAGGATTGATCGCTAATTCATTGTCGTGGCGTAATTCGCCCTCGCCATTCGTTACCCCCATCAGCGCCACCCGATAACTATTGGGTTCTAAATCTAAATTGTCTCGAATATGCACGGGAGGAATGAGAAAGCCTAATTCTTGTGATAATTTCTTACGCACCCCTTTAATACGATTTAGTAATTCCCCCCCCTGCGCTTTATCAACCAGCGGGATCAGTCTATACCCCACCTCTAAGCCAATGGTATCTACGCCATGCACATCGTCCCAGCCAATTTCTTTTACCGCATTCGATTCAGCTTTTGGTTGGCCACTTGTGGCGTTGCGCGGCTGAATTAACGCTGTGGCTTTGGCGGTGGCTAATTTTTTAATGTACCAGGCTAGGCCACCTAAAATGGCTGCGAGAGTTAAAAACGCAAAATGCGGCATACCAGGTACAATACCCATCAAGGTCATTACGCCCGCTGCAACCACTAACACATGCGTGTTATCACCTAATTGGCTCGCCATTTGGTTACCTAAATCACCCTCTTTATTTTGGCGGGTAACAATAATTGCCGTGCCAATAGAGAGTAATAATCCAGGAATTTGCGCCACTAAACCGTCACCAATCGTCAGCAGCGTATAAATCTCCATGGCCTCACCAAAGCCCAATCCGTGCTGCATCATGCCGATAAATAAGCCGCCAATCAGGTTAATCAGCAAAATCACAATACCGGCAATGGCATCCCCTTTTACAAATTTACTGGCACCGTCCATCGAACCATAAAAGTCGGCTTCACTGGTCACTTCTTCGCGCCGGGTGCGTGCCTCATCTTGGGTAATTAATCCCGCATTTAAATCGGCATCAATTGCCATTTGTTTACCGGGCATCGCATCTAAGGTAAAACGGGCAGATACTTCGGCGATACGCCCAGCACCCTTGGTCACCACCACAAAGTTGATAATAATAAGAATTAAGAAGACAACAATACCTACGGCGTAGTTACCCCCTATAACCACAGAACCAAAGGCTTCAATAACTTTTCCCGCTGCATCGCCCCCATTGTGCCCTTCTAGCAACACCACGCGGGTACTGGCCACATTTAAGGCTAAGCGTAAAATGGTTGCCACTAACAACACGCTTGGAAAGATGCCAAAATCTAGCGGCCGTCTGGTATACACCGTAACTAATAACACCACCAGCGCCAGCGCAATATTGAACGAGAACAACACATCGAGCATTAAAGGGGGCAAGGGTAATACGATCATGGCCAGAGCAGCCACAATTAAAATGGGCGTGCCAATCCCTTTTAAATGCTGTAAATGCGATTTATCAAACTTGCTTAAAAACAACGGTAACTGCATGGAAGACCTGACAATCTATTGGCGGACAATCAGATAAAGCAAAAAGTGTTCCAGTAGCAGTAAAACAACACGATTAGACTACTCTTTTAAACCGCCCCGCTTTCAAATCGCTACGCTTTCGCATCACTAAACTTTTAAATCCAAAGTATTTAAATCCAAAGTATTTAAATCCTAAGCGTTTAAATCAACACTTTTTAAATAGTTACACAGATCAGAAAAATTCAGCAGGCATTAAGTTAGAAACTGCTAAAAAGCGTTTATAGTAAAAGGAGTATTTTATGAAAAGTATCATTTTGATATTAGTAACACTAAGTGTCGTGGTTAGCCACTCTGCTGTTGCTAAACCCGACCACGATAAACCTTTACCACCAGGCTTAATGAAAAAAGTAAACCAAGGCAAACCTCTACCGCCTGGTTGGCAAAAGAAACTTTCTCCTGGACAATATCTTGCGGACGATTATTACTATCGCAGCACTGTGCTTAAAAAAGCTAATGTGGACGGTATTATTACAGTACAGATTGAAGGTACCATCGTAGAACTTTATGAACATAGCAGAGCCATCGTTCGTATCTTAGAGGGTAGTCGATAATTTTATTCCAATTTTGGGTATCGGTTATAAATACGCTTTGCCATAAAGATGCTTATATATTATAGATACCAAAACGTTCATCAATGCCTTACGTCTTCAGGTATTGGCAGATCTTTGGCCAAGCTTTTCGGCCTACTGCCTTTGCCTTTGCGATACATTTTTAACTGATAGACATAGGCCAAAATTTGCGCTACTGCAGCAAACAACTGCTCAGGGATAGGATGATCTAACTTGGTGGTGTAATAAATTGAACGCGCAAGCGCGGGAGATTCCAATACCGGAATTTTATGCTCGTTAGCAATTTTACGAATATGCATGGCAACTTCGTCAACCCCTTTCGCTACCACTACTGGCGCACGAAATTTCCCCTGATCATACTTTAAGGCCACCGCATAGTGTGTTGGGTTAGTGACAATAACATCCGCGGTAGGCACTTGCTGCATCATACGCTTCATCGACATTTGCATTTGGGTACGGCGAATACGCCCTTTCGTTTCTGGGCTACCTTCTGAGTTTTTATGTTCGTCTTTGATTTCTTGCAACGACATTTTTAACTGCTTAGTGTGATTCCATAACTGGTAAGGGGCATCTACCACCGCAATAATCGATACACTGGCGCACAATCCCAAAAATAACCATCCCAAAAAATACAGCGCCGACTCAATATTATTAGGCTCGCTCATAAGTGAGAGCGCCATAATATCCATAAAAAATAGCTTTAGTAGTAAATAGGCTACGCCAACTACAACAGCTACTTTTAAAATGCTTTTTATAAGTTCCACTAATGCTTGTAAGCCAAACATCCGTTTGAAGCCCTGCATGGGGTTCATTTTGCTGGCTTTGGGGCCGGCGGCTTCCCAGCTAAAATTAAAACCGCCTAGCAAGGTATTCCCAACAAAAGACGCGACCAAAATTAATAAAAAAATACCGGATAAAGGCGCAGCTAATTCACGCCCCGCATCGCCCCAAGCAGTAAACATGGAATTGGGTTCAAATATATCTTTTTGATCTAAGCGCATTAACCGCTGACCGATGTTTAACACCGCAATGGCCAGCATTTTGCCAAAAATCAGTAATGACGCTGCGCTGGCAATTAACACCACCGCAGTTCCTAAATCTTTTGATCGGGCAATTTGCCCTTTTTTGGCTGCGTCTTGCAGCTTCTTAGGTGTGGGCTGTTCGGTTTTTTCGCCGCCGGATTCTTCTGCCACGCCAGCCTCCTAACAGCCGATCAGCCGACAGCTGTAATCAATTACATGCTGCCACTGTTTGTCATAATGGAATAAAAAGGTATCTAAGGTTAACCATAAAATCAGCAAACCCGAGAGCATGGTAATGGGGAAACCAATTGAGAATACGTTTAACTGAGGAGCGGCACGGGTCATAATGCCAAATGCCAAATTTACCATTAACATGGCAACGATAGGGGCTAACGCGATAGCTAAAGACGTGGAAAACATCCAGCCACCAAACTCAATGATGGTCCAGTAGCTAGTAACATCCCACCATTCGCCATTAATGGGCAACGTATCAAAACTAAACACTAGCATTTGAATCATAATCAAATGGCCATTGAACACAAAAAACAACAAGGTGGCTAAGATAAGATAAAATTGGCCGACAGCTGGCACACTCATGCCACTGGCCGGATCCGCCATCGACGCAAAGGCTAAACCGGTTTGGGTTGCCAATAATTGACCTGCGAGCACAAAAGTATTGATAAACATCAACGAGATAAAGCCGAGCGCAAAACCAATGGTTAATTGCAATATCACCTCTAGCACCATGGCAAGCGAAATAAGTTCGGGGTATACCGTTTTAGGTAACATGGGCATCATGACAACGGTAATTAACACTACCAGTCCCGTTTTAATTCGCGTTGGGATATTACGCACCCCGAGGCCAGCCATAATCATTAACATACCTGACACGCGACAAAGTGGCAGTAAAAAATCCGCGATAGCCTGCATAAGGGTAGACATCAGGATTTCCATACTGTCTTCCTCTTAGCCAACAATTTGCGGAATGCTTTGGTACAAATCAATGGTGTAATCCATGATGACCCGCACCAACCAATGCCCACCGAACATTAAAGCAAGCAGCGTAACAATCAAGCGTGGTAGAAAACTTAAGGTTTGCTCGTTAATTGAGGTGGCCGCTTGAAAAATTGCTACGATTAAGCCAACAAATAATGAAGGTAAAATTATGGCACTCACCAATAAAATGACGATAAATAATGAATCACGTAGTACATCGACAAAGACTTCGGGGCTCATGTGCCTACTCCATAACTGGTCGCTAAAGTGCCCATTACCAGCATCCAGCCATCAACCAGGACAAACATCATCAATTTAAAGGGTAACGAAATAATCATGGGTGAGAGCATCATCATACCCATCGCCATTAAGACACTGGCAACCACCAAATCAATAATCAAAAACGGAATAAACAACATAAATCCAATTTGAAAAGCGGTTTTAAGCTCACTGGTTACAAACGCTGGGATCACCACGGTCATCGGATAGTCTTGCGGTTGTTCGGCAACCTCCAATCCAGCAATTTGCGCAAAGGTATCTAAATCTTTAACCCGGGTTTGGTGCAACATAAAGGCTTTAATGGGAATAATTGCCGCATCAAAGGCTTGCACTGGGGTGATGGTTTCGGCCAAATATGGCTGCACGGCTTGCTCATTAATGGTTTTAAACACCGGCGCCATAATAAAAAAGGTTAAAAACAGGGTTATGCCAATAAGCACTTGGTTAGAAGGCGTTTGTTGCAAGCCAATGGCTTGGCGCAAAATGGCCAACACCACAATAATACGCGTAAAGCTGGTCATCATAATGACTATCGCTGGAATAAAGCTTAACGCCGTCATGATCGCCAGAACTTGCAGAGTCACACTGTAAGACTGCGAACCGTCGGCATTGGTGGTTACGGTTAACGCCGATAATGCGCCATTATCGGCTAACAACGAGGGGCTGAGCAGCATCAGCAGCACAACACACAGCAATCGCAACATAGAAAACTTACTTTTTCAGGAATGATTGTAACTGTGTATGAAAATCTGATGCCAACTTTTCTTCGGGGAGAGGATTTTCTAGTTCAAACAGTAAATTAATGCTTTGAGGCGTCACCCCAATAACGCGCTGTTTTCCTTGTATTTCAATAACTAATATACGTTCTCGCTGCCCCAATGGCAGAGCAGAAATAATTTTAATTTGTCGGTTTCCGGGCAAACGTAAACTCAGTTTTTTGAATAACCAGCCTAATCCAAGCACTAACAAAATGACTAGCGCCAGAGAAATGACGATTTTACCTAGCGCCATCCCGGGATGCGTTTGCTCACTGCCAGAGGCTAAAACGGTTGAACGCGGCGTTACTAAAGATGGCGTGACTCGAGAGGGTATGGCGTTAGGTGTTTCTACGCTGGGTGTCTGCGACGCATTCTCAGTGTCTACCTCCGATACAGCAGCATCTTGCTCGTTTGTTGGTTCTGCAACGGTGTTGGGGGCTGCTTGCTGAGTAGCCGTTTTATCCACTACCGTTATTAACGATGTATCGGTGTTTTCTTTGTTTTCTATGTTTTCTGTATTTGCAGCAGGCGTTTGCGCGATCTTCAGGGCCGATGTGGCAACGTCAGCAGATGATGTTACAGCCATAGCCAAAGGGACACTGCTATTAATCGCTAATAGCATTACGCCAACACTGATAAGCAAAATACGCATTAGCGAAGCTTCTTAATCCGTTCAATTTGGCTGATCACATCGGTTAAACGAATACCAAATTTATCGTTTACCACCACCACTTCACCATGGGCAATTAGGGTACCATTCACTAGGACATCCAGAGGCTCACCGGCGATACGTTCTAACTCGACGACAGAGCCTTGGTTTAATTGTAGTAAGTTGCGGATACTGATTTTTGCCCGCCCTACTTCCATCGAAATAGTCACCGGGATATCAAGAATCGTATCTAATTTACGTTTGTCCATCGCTGACTGTTTTTCGTCATGTAATTCTTCTAACTCAACCGCTTTGGCGCCATCACCGGCCTCTGACATCGCAGCTGCCCACTCATCCATTGTATCTTGATCATTTGCCATAATAGTTACCTTCTGTCCCGATCATTAAAATTCAGATCGGCTTCTAATTCTGAGATGTCTGCGTCATTATCTAAGCGTCTGCCGCCTTTGGTAAAGACTTGTAATTCTGATTTTACTGACTCTGGGCGTTTGATTTTTTCAATAATTTTTAATGCCACATTATCGCGTGAACGGCCCATTTTGGCACGAAAGGTGGGTAAATCTTCAATAAGTACGGTGATATGCTCAGGAATATCGACTGGAATAATATCGCCTGCTTTTAATTCCATAATATCGCGTAAGGTTAAATCCACATCCAACATTTTCGTGCTAAGCCCTACTTTCACATCCATAATTTCGTCACGTAAGGCTTTTGACCAGCGCAGATCGGTGTCTTCTTTATCACTTTGCACACCGGCATCTAATAACTCACGGATCGGCTCCAACATCGAGTAAGGCAGTGCCACGTGAAAATCGCCACCACCCCCATCAAGTTCAATATGGAACGAACTGATAACAACCACTTCAGTGGGACTCACAATATTCGCCATGGCGGGGTTAACTTCAGAGTCAAGATACTCAAAGGACACATCCATTACCGGCGCCCAAGCTTCTTTGTAATCCTCGAAAATCAGTTTAAGCAACATTTGAATAATACGTCGTTCGGTTGGCGTAAATTCCCGACCTTCAATTTTGGCGTGATAGCGGCCATCGCCACCAAAAAAGTTATCCACTAAAATAAAGACCAGCCGAGCTTCCATGGTAATTAAGCCGGTGCCTTTGAGCGGGCGAAAGCGCACCATGTTTAAACTGGTTGGCACAAACAGCGTATGCACATACTCGCCAAACTTAATCATTTGTACGCCATTTATCGACACTTCTGCGGTTCGACGCATCATGTTAAATAAGCTAATGCGCATGTGCCGGGCAAAGCGTTCATTTACCATTTCTAAGGTGGGCATTCGACCGCGAACAATCCGATCTTGTGACGAAAAATCGAATTGCATGGTGCCAGAGCCGTCTTTCGCGTCTGCCGACCCTACCTCTTCTTCTTCGACTTCGTCAACGCCATGTAATAGCGCATCAATTTCATCTTGTGACAATAAATCGGACACGGCTGCTCACTCTTATTGCATAACAAAACCGGTAAATAGCACTTCTGCTACTACCACAGAACCCACCACATCCAACATGGCATTTTGTAACTCTATTAACGCTTTATTTTTTAATTCTTCTTTACCGGTCGCGGTAATCAGCTCATCGGCATTAGACGCACTAAAAGTGGCTAATAACGAGCCTTCAATCAATGGAATATGCCGCAGAGCTAACCCTTGATTCGCTTCACCACGAACCATTAATTGCACACGAATTTGTACCATACGATCACGAGAGGCACCTGCCACATTAAACACAAAAGGTCGCGGTAATTGCACATACAAAGCGGTACCTTGTGTTGCGCCACCCGCAGCCGCAGCACCGTCTGTTACCGTTTCAGATGCCGTGTCGGTCACTTCAGGGGCGGTTTCTCCCCCCATTAAAAAGAAGTAAGCCCCAGCACCACCCGCTAGCAGAACCACAATACCGATAATCAGCATTAACTTCTTTTTCTTACCGCTGTTATCAACAATCTCTAAATCATTCTCTGCCATGATGTTATGGCTCCTTGCAGTATCTAATACCTGTTATAAGTTGGTATTATGGTCATCAGCGCAAGCGTTTGTAAACAAAAGCTACTCATCTTACACATAGGATGCTTAAGCGTAATAATCAACTAAGCGTTCGCTGTGATGTATATCGATTGTGCTATTGATTACACCGCCCTCTGCCGCGCTTTGTGTATCATCACCTGAGGGTGTGCTGCGACCGCCATGTTGCTCAGTTGATTGACGTTCTTGACGAGCTTGCTGCTGTACTTGCCCTTCCCCCAACTGAATGCCTTGCTGTTGTAACATCTCACGTAATTTAGGCATTTGCTGTTCAAGTAATTCTTTTGCTTGTTGTTGTTGCACAATAAACTGCACGGTAGCTTGTTCTTGTTGCAGATTAACCCGAATTTGCATTTGGCCTAATTCAGCAGGATCTAGCCGGATCTCAGCAACCTGCACGTTTTGCCTTATCATTAATTGCACCCGCTCACGTAATTGGCCGGTCGCATCTTGTTGCTGCAAATTAAGCTGTTTTAACTGCGCCGCTAAACTTGGTGCTACCGCAGCACTTTGTGGCCGAGATTGTTGCTCAAGTACACTGGCAAAGCCCTCTGCTCTAGCTAACGAAACCGCGGCCTCAGTGGTCGGCGTACTCGAGCTGTTTACCGTTGCAGCAGTGGTTTGCGATCCATTTTGAACTAACGCCACCTCAAATTTAGTAAAGTTCAAGGTTTTGCTATCTTGACGTGCTTGCCCTTGCTGTTCGTTGTTGCTCGCAGTGTCGCTAGCAGATTCAGCCGCTACACTTGCCATCACGCGTGACGCGTTCGATGCGCTGTCTGTAACACGTGCAGTACTACTACCTAGCGTATCCAGTCCGCGTTTTTGGCTAGCGCTAGCTTTATTCGCTGTAGCAGTGCGTTCATTGGGTATTGATAAGCCTAACCCCGTCGCCACAATATTTTCTGCGGCATTAACCGCTGTAGCAACCGCATCCGTTGCGTCAGGTAGAGGCGCTGAACCTGGGGTGTTTATTGCCGGTGCTGAAGTTGTCGCTATCGTAACGGATTGAGCTTGAGCGGCTTTTGTCGATGTAGCATCAATGTGTTCTAGCGTGTTATCTGTGGCAATGGCTGCTGCCGATACTGCGCTGTTTGCCATCATAGGTTTGTTTACCTCAGCAGAGGTTCCAGCAACCGAGGACGCTTCTTGTGCTATCTTAGACACGTCGTTTGCCATGGTGTTATTTGATGAGGTTATAAGTGAACTTGCCGAAGCCGACGCTAGCCTGTCAGATTGACTTGACAGCCCAGACACATCACCACGCACGCTTGACGTGGCGGCCTGTGCATCAGCGCCTGCCGAAATCTTATTAGCCGCAAGACTCTCAGATACCAAACGCTCTGCTGCACTCTCAACGGCGAGTATGTCGGCTGACGTAGTCTCAGCCATCGCCTTTGTTGGCGACGCCTTGTCAATCACTTGGCGCTCTGCATCTTGGTTTACTGCGGCTTTTGATAAATGAGCAACATTGACCAGTGAAGAGTCTGGAGTAAGTGCGTTGACGCTTTGATGAGCTCGTGGATTGTCCTGAGCTATATCGTTGAGTTCCGAACTATTTATAGACGTTATAAGATCGGTGGCGATGTTAGAAGAACTAGGTAATGTTGTTGTAGATCCAGCACTGTTAAACGAGGTTACTAAGGATGCGACACTGTCCGAAGAACTGGCTGACTTCACTAAAGATACAGCGGTGTCTGAGGAAGTCGTTAACGCTGCGGCCGATAAAGCGCTAGCGCCTTGCTGTACTGTCTTTGCGTTAGATTCGCCTGTCGCCTCAGTTAGAACATCAGCACTGGCTTGTGTTGTTATGATGTCGGCTTGACCTTGGCGAGCTATAGCCGGCACACTCACGCCCTTTTGTATTGCTTCTTCGCTCAGAAGTGGGAGCGGCATTGCTTGTAGCGGGGTTTCATCATCGGGGACTGGCCCCAGTTTATCGATAAGTGGTTCATCTTGGAGATGGTGTAAACGCGAACCTATTAACGCTTTTTGTGATACTTGGGTATTAGCATCGCTTGATTGCTGAATAAGCCCTAACCATTTACCAGCAAAATCTGCCTCAATATCCGCATGTTCATTAACTTGCTCAGCATAAAATGACGGATCCGTATAAGCTGTTTCCATAGCATCTTTATCTGACATTGCCGCAACAGCGGGCTGATTTGACAGATGCTTTGCTGACAAAACAGGCCCAGAAGCATCTAGATTCTCTGTAGTATGAGGCGCGGTTTTTGATAGCGTTGTTGGCGGCATAGTGGCGGCAGAAGTTTGCCCCTGTCGTAGGTCTTTCGTATATTGCTCGTCTTGCAACAATTGTTGAAATGCTGCAGCTTGTTGCGCGAAAGCATCTGCTTGACCAGGCTTAGCAAAACCAGCATCCCCCGTGGAGAGCGATTCTAACCCACTAAACAATAAAGAAAATTGTAAGCCTTGCGACATATTTGACTCCGCTTTATCTAAGAGAGTAAGTGCTGCTGTATTTAAATAGTTGAAGCAAAAAACGCGCCAATGTTAATATTGCCTTATTGCTTTTGGTGTGTGCGTCAACGCTTATTTTCTGCAAGCAATTGATCTTAAGGCAATTATTCTGAAGGCAATTGCTCTGCAAGTAAGCGCTGTCGATAAAAGCGTTGAGCTGCATACTCATCCGCGAGCTTTTGTTGCTGCCGATCATCGGCCAGTTGCGCTTTTAGCTGCGCTTGCTCAACTAACTTTTCTAGTGCTTTGCGTTTAGTTTGCATTTTTAACCAACTTTGTCGCCGTTGCTCTGCCGCATTGCGCGTTTGTTGCACAACCCGCCCCTGCTGCGTTAAGGCCTGATCTAACTTGCTGATAAAACTCACATACTGATTATATTGACGCCCGCCTAACCCAACCGCACCTTGCTGTAAACTTTGTTGAATATACTCTGTGCGATAATTTGCCAGCCCTTGATACTTTTGCTCGGCTTGCACGAAAGCTTGCTGTGCCCGTATAAAATGCCCCTGCAAATTCTCTTCCCGCTCTTTTTGTACTTTAATCAGTAGCTGTAAACGTGCTGTGGCCATTAATTTGCTCGCTTAGGTTGAGGCGCTAATTGGCTTAAAAGTGTCAAACAATCGTCATATGGCACAACGTCTTTCATCCCTTGCTGTAAAAATTGGTTGATGCGCGGCATCATATTGATCGCCAAATCTAATTGCGGATCGCTGCCCCTTACATAGGCACCAATGGCAATTAAATCTTTACTTTGCTGATAACTGGCATAGAGCTGTTTAATACTTCTAGCCATCAGTTGATGCTCGTTACTGGTTACCGCTGGCATTACTCGGCTGATCGACTTCTCAATATCGACGGCAGGAAAGTGCCCAGCATCGGCCAGAGATCGTGATAACACGATATGCCCATCAAGTATGGCACGAGAAGCATCCGCAATCGGATCTTGTAAGTCATCCCCCTCTGACAACACCGTGTAAAATGCAGTGATAGATCCTTGGTTGCCACTGCCGTTACCGGCACGTTCCACTAACGCCGGTAATTTGGCAAATACAGACGGTGGATAGCCCTTAGTTGCAGGCGGCTCACCTACGGCTAGCGCTATTTCACGTTGTGCTTGTGCATATCGAGTGATCGAATCAATTAATAGCAACACATCTAAACCTTGATCACGGAAATATTCGGCGACCTGTACCGCCGTCTCACACCCCTTTAACCGCATCAAAGGCGACACATCGGCGGGCGCAGCAATGACAACGGAGCGTTGCTTACCCTCTTCCCCCAAGATTTCATCAATAAATTCTTTGACCTCCCGACCGCGCTCCCCCACCAATCCTACCACAATCACATCTGCAGCCGTGCCGCGCGTCATCATGCCTAATAACACACTTTTGCCCACACCCGATCCCGCAAATAATCCCATGCGCTGGCCTTTACCCACAGTGAGAATCGCATTAATGGATCGTACGCCAACATCAAGTGGTTGTTTAATTGGTCGACGATTCAGGGGATTAATAGGCTTCCCTTTGCCACTGGCAAACAGAGTCGCGCTTATCGGCCCTTTGTCATCTAAAGGTTTTCCCACCCCATCAATCACCCGACCCAATAACGCCATACTAAGCGGTACGCCTTTGTGCTGTAATAACGGTGTTACCCGCGCGCCAGGCACTACGCCATCAATATCTTCTTGCGGCATCAAAAATACGCGATCTTGGGCAAAGCCAACCACTTCGGCCATAATATGGCCACGCGCACTGTCGACTAAACAGGCTTGGCCAATGGCGGCGCTGCAGCCCGTTGCTTCAAGCGTTAATCCCACCACGCGTACTAAACGCCCAGACACGGCAGGCCGACTGGTTTGAATGTACTGTTGTTGCTGTTGTACAAAGCGGAGAAGATCGACGTTTTCCAACATAAAATACCTGCAATGGGTAAACGCCGCAGATTGGCGTTAGTCTTCTGAGGAGTGATGCAGGAAATGTTCCAAGCTGCTTTCAAGTCGTTGTGTCAAGGTTCTGTCAACGCTGGATTTTTCAGATTCAACCACGCAGCCACCCTGCTCTAACAGGGGCTCAGCGCGTAATTGCCATTGCCTTTCCTGTAAATCTGTCTCAGTGTAATGCTCGCGTATGATAGTCAGATCATCGGGATGTAATTTAATGATCACGTGTTCGGCTTTTAACGGCAGTGCAGCTGTCGCTTGCTGTAAAGCGTGTAATACCACCTTGGGATTGGTTTTTACCTCAACTCCAATCACGGCTTTAGCCATGGCCAACGCTAGCTCGCTGAGCGCTTGCTCGACTTGTTCATTTAAGCCTTTTAATGGCTGTTGTAATTGCTCAATAAGCTGAGTGAGTTGTCCTAACTTATTCTCAATTTCTGGCTGGATCGCGGCTAAACCCTGTTTTTTACCCTCTGCAATACCTTGCGCTAATCCCGCTTCTTGCCCTTGCTCAAGCCCCTCTTTATAACCTTTACTAAAGCCTTCTTCTTTACCTTCGGCAAAGCCGTCATCATAGGCCGCTTGTTGCAGCTGCGCCATATCTTCGGCGGTAAGCGGTTTATACTCGGGCTCCTCGGCCACTGAGCTAGACTCAACTAGCGTTTTTGGGGGTAACCGTAGATTTAATGCGTTAGTCTGACCAGGTTTTAAATCTGTTTCGGTAGATAAATCAAGCGTCTGCCAAGCTTCAAGCGCGTCAGATACGGCCTCATCAGGTGAAAAAGGTTTTTTATATCGAAACGGATCAGTATTCATATTTTACCTGAAAACAGTTGAGCCCAATACACGGGCGCAGCCTACATTTGTGTTACACAAATTCTTCGCCACCACCGCCACCCAGCATGATTTCGCCCGCATCGGATAGGCGACGGGCAATGGATAAAATTTCTTTTTGTGCCGCTTCTACTTCGCTGATCCGCACAGGCCCCATAGCTTCTAAATCATCTTGCAACAATTCGGCTGCCCGCTTAGACATATTTTTCAGGATCTTTTCTTTTAAGTTTTCGTCAGTCCCTTTTAGCGCTTTCATCAAGGCGTCTTGCTGAACTTCACGCAATATGGTTTGAATTCCCCGATCATCCACATCAATAAGGTTTTCGAATACAAACATCAAATCTTGGATTTGCTGCGCCATCTCTTCGTCATGCTCGCGGATAGAATCCATTAACTGACCTTCTAAGTTGGTATCCAGATAGTTAAGAATATCCGCAGCCGCCTTTAAGCCGCCCATTTTTGCTGTTTGTGCGCCCGCTTGCCCAGCAAACTGTTTCTCCATAATTTCGTTTAGCTCTTGCAATGCTGCCGGTTGTACTTCCTCTAAATTGGCAATTCGCATAGTTAAATCTAAGCGAACTTTTTCAGAGAATTGCGACAAGATTTCGGCAGATTGCTCTGGCTCTAAATACGACAATACAATAGTTTGAATTTGCGGGTGTTCATTACGAATGATATTGGCAACTTGCTTGGAATCCATCCATTTTAAGGAATCAAGACCGCGAGCACCGCCGCCCAAGACAATTTGATCTATTAAGTTAGCGGCTTTCTCTTCACCCAGCGCCGCCGTCAATGCGCGTTTGATAAATTCTTCGCTTTGGAAACCTATAGTACTAAAGTTCTGAATTTGTTCAATAAAACGCCTATGCACCGCAGCAATTTTTGCTTGATTTAAATCGGTAGTTTGTGCCATTGCCATGCCTACACGCTGCACTTGCTTTGGCTCTAAGTGTTTTAGAATTTGGGCAGCATCTTCCTCTGATAAGCTCAGCAACAAGATGGCCGCTTTTTCTACGCCATCGAGTTTACTAATATCGAAGGCTTTAACCTCTTTTTTCTCACTCATCTTCTGCTAACCAATTTTTTACCACCAGAGAGGACAATTCCGGTTCGTTCGCCACAAGCGCACGCACCGCTCTTAGTAAATCTTCATCACCATGTAAATCCGGTAACATCAAGGTGCCATCCGGGGCAAAACCAACCGATTTCTCGTCAAATTGATTTGCGCCTAAATCATCATCATCACCTAAATCTAAACCTTGCGTTAACGCGTTTTCATTATAAGCATCGGCAGTTTCGGCTGGATTCATGAGTTTCTTCAACATGGGGCGTACTATGCCCCACAGTAATACGATGATCACTAAGCCGCCCATCACCAACTTTAACGCTTGTAAGAACCATTCTTGTTGATAAATGGGCACTTCAGCAACAACGTCTAGCTGTTCGCGTACAAAAGGAACAGAGATCACTTCAATAGTATCGCCCCGTTGTACGTCAAAGCCAACCCCGCCTTGCAATAAGCGACGAATATTTTCTAATTCAGCTTGAGCTCTTGGTGTCGGCACTGCTACGCCATCGTCACCCGGTGTTCCCGGTTGGTAGTCTACTGCCACCGATACACTTAAGCGCCTAATCACCCCACTTTGCTGCGTGGTATGGCTGATGGTAGTATCTAATTCAAAGTTGCGGGTCGATTCACGGGAATTACGGCCAGGAATTACCGCCTGCGAATTAGCGCCTGTAGCTTGCTCAGGAATAGCTGAAGGCATTGGTGGCTGATTAGATAATGCGCCTGGAATACCGCTACTGCTGCCTCCTACGCTATTTTCTTCAATCACCATTTCGCTACGAATAGCGGGAAGATCAGGATTAAAACGCTTTTGTGTTTGTTCAACTGCGGTAAAATCCATTACTAAATCAACTTGGGCAGTGTAATTGCCCATACCCAATACCGGCATTAAAATAGAGTCAACTTTCTGACGATATTCATCTTCGCGGCTGCGCTGAATTTCCAATTCGCGACGATTACGCGCCGAAGCACCATCTTGCGAACCACTGTTTAATAAGCGACCATTTTGATCGGTAACCGTCACCCGCCCAGGCGCCAAACCTTGTACTGCTGAGGCAACTAAATCAACAATAGCATCCACTTCGCTGTCTCGAATTACTCGGCCACCACGCGCAGTGACCAGCACGGTGGCAGAAGGGAGTGCTTGCTGACGAGCAAACACATTTTCTTTTGGAATAGCTAATAATACGCGCGCTCTGGCGATACTTTGCAGCTCTTCAATAGTTCTGGACAATTGCTGCTCACGGCTATGTTTTAAGCGTTCCATTTCTAGCCGCTGGCTAACACCAAATCCACTGTCTTGTAATAAAAATTCGGTACCTTGCGACGGTTCTTGATTAAGCCCTGCCCGCGATAAACTTAAACGGACATCTTGCACGGTGTTTTCTGGAACCAGAATAACGTTGCCTTCCAGCTTATATTTTATTTTTTGCGCATCTAAATGATCCAGCGTTTGAATCAACTCTTGTGTGTTGTAAGTGCCCAATGGGCGCATTTCCGGCGTTTTAGCCCAAAAAATAATCAGAATTACAATCGCGACACAGATGGTCAGTGCGACCACTAGGGTAATTTGCCGGATCAGATCGCCTCCCCCCCCAAAGGAATTTAATAAGCCACTCTTAGGTTCAGGGGTTGTTTCGTTATTGAAATCGGTGTTGGTTAACGCCAACTCGGTTGATTGATTCTCTGCCACCTTACTTCTCCTGGATTCGCTGCGATACGCGATTAAACTGGCATCGACATAATTTCTTTATAAGCTTCAACCACTTTGTTGCGAACCTGCACGGTGGCTTCAAATGCTAAAGAGGATTTTTGAGCGGCGATCATGGCTTCTGCCAGTGACACACGTGGATCACCCATTTCTACAGCCGTTGCCATTACCCGCGTTTGCTGTTGTAAGGCATTTACGCTACCAAGGGCATCTTTAAACAAGGTAGAAAAGTCAGATTGGCTACCATTTACCGGCTTAACCGCCATACTGGGATCAGCTTCGATAGGTAACGCTCGCGCCTGACCTGCCATCGCCTGCATTTGGGCATATAACGCCTGACCTTTAATTTCCATAATGCACCCTGTCAAAAAATTGCTATCACCTACACTATCCCTGATTAAGCAGAAGTTATGCCAACTCCTAACCAATAGTGGTAATTAGTATTAATCAATTTAAAAACAGCAGGTTAACCTACCACTTCTGTGATAGGTATTAGGTTAAGCAGCTAGCAGGCTTATGGAGAGCACTGGGCTATACGGGGACTTCAATCCCTGATTCACGCATCCGAGCTAATTTGTAGCGTAGGGTACGATCACTGATCCCGAGCTTTTGCGCGACATCTTTACGCTTAAAAGCACAGGCGTGTAAGGTGGCTAAAATTAACTTGTGCTCTTGTTCATGGATCTCTGTTTTAAAATCGCTGGCCGAGCTAATGGCAGAACTAGCAGCGGAGCTAGGAGTAGAGCTAGTAGCTACGAATGCCGCGGCAGCAGAAGCAGGCATTTCGGATGGTGCATAGCAAACCGGTGGTGCAAGCTCTGTAATGGAGACATAACCCGCTCCCCCTGCGTCTTGAGACGGCGCTTGCACAGTGTCATCTGTAGAACGGCTAAACTGTGGATTATCGCGACGTGGGGCGGATTCAACTAAAATATCAGCTGCATCAATCACTAAACCTTGCTGTAAGATCAACGCACGCTGCACCACATTGTCTAATTCACGTACATTTCCGGGCCAAGTATGTGCTGTTAAAACTGCCGCTGCCGCGTCACTTAAACGGACAATCGGCCGTTGCTGTAACTGACAATGCCGCTGTAACAAATGTAACGCCAGCGGCACGATATCGGCTGCTCGGTCTTTTAAGGCTGGCCAACATAACGGAAAGACGTTGAGACGATAATATAAATCTTCTCGAAAATGTCCTTCAGCAACGGCTTGTCGTAAATCGCGATTACTCGTGGCTAAGATGCGTACATCTAAACGTAGGGTTTTGCGGCTGCCCAACCGCTCCACTTCACGCTCTTGCAGCACGCGTAGGATTTTCACCTGTAAATTAAGCGGCATTTCCGTGATTTCGTCTAACAATAAGGTGCCACCTTGCGCTTGCTCAAACTTGCCAGGACAGGCGGAAATTGCCCCAGTAAAAGCGCCTTTTTCATAGCCAAATAAGGTAGATTCAAGCATATTCTCAGGAATGGCCGCGCAGTTAATAGCAACAAAAGGTGCGCTTGCCCGTGCAGACTGTTGATGAATATAGCGTGCAAGCACCTCTTTGCCGGAGCCACTGGGGCCCAAAATCATCACACTTGCCGCAGACTGTGCCACTCGCGCGGCAAGTTGCAGCAACGCCTTACTCTCTGGCGCTGCCGCTATGGGTTCAGTTACAGAAGTGGGTTCAGGTATCACATAGCGCGCCACTGAACTGACTAACACCTCTGGCGAAAAGGGCTTCGCCAAATAATCAATTGCCCCGAGCCGAATTGCTTCGACCGCGTCTTGCACATTCGCATAGGCCGTCATCATTAATACAGGGATCTTGCTGTAATGCTCACGCAAAGTTCTCAGTAACGTCAACCCCGAAACTGAGCCCATTTGCACATCGCTAATCACTAATTGCACAACATGCTTTTTTAAATGCAATAAGGCGTCTTCAGCACTGGCCGCCGCCACCACGTGATAACCCGCAAGCATCAACGTATCAGCCAAGGCTTCACGTAAACCTGCGTCATCTTCCACGACCATAATACGGATATCAGACATGCTCATACTCCCCTAACCTTGCCTGCGTGTTGGTCCTGAGTGCAAGTCAAAGCCTCTTGTTTTGTACCATGCGGCACATCTGGTAAGGCATACACTGGCAATACCAGTTCAAAACACGCACCCGCTAACGCGTTCGCGAATTGTGGATCTTCCGTATAATTGGCCTGATTTACATAACGTATTTGCCCTTGATGGCTATGAAACACAGCCTGGACCACCGCCAAGCCTAACCCCGTGCCACCGGCCTTACGACTAAAAAAAGGCTCAAAAATATGTGCTTGAATATCTGCTGCTATGCCAGGTCCGTTGTCACTAAATCTTAATAGCAGTTGATTATTGTTGGTGTGGCCTTGCTCAAGATGGATGCAGGCGTGGTGTCCAACCGCTTGTAAACTGTTTTGCAATAAATTAAGCAAAGCTTCGACCAGACTATTTTTATTCCCTAATAGCTGCAGCTGTGGCGTATGCAGCGTAATGGTTAAGCTCGCCTGATGCTGCAGCAATAGCGCTTCACTTCGACTTACCCATTCATCACATAAGGCTTGCAAGCTAAGGACGTCGACTGCTTGCGCCGTTCCCGAGCGAGCAAATAACAGCATATCGTTTACCTGTTGCTCAAGATCGTTAAGCCTAGCAATAAGTTTCTGCTGAAAGCTCGCGCGAGCGTCTGTTGTAAGCTTGGGGCTGTTGAGATTTTCAGCATACAGTAACGCTGAAGATAACGGCGTGCGGATCTGATGCGCTAACGTTGCCATCATTTTACCCAAGGTGGATAAACGTTGAAGATGACTGATGCGGTGTTGTAATTCTCGTGTCTCAGTTAAATCGGTCAGCACAATAACTTGCCCTGCCTGAGATAATTGCCCCGCCTGAGGTGATAATGCGCTAATGGCAATTTTAAGACGTCGGCCATCTGCCAACGACACTTCTAACCCATCATCACTGCGTGGTCTAAAACAGCGCGTGATCACCGCTAACCAGCGCTGGCCTAGCAAGGGCTCACCTAACATGGTGATCGCAACTTGGTTCGCCTCAACCACCACACCTTTACTATCAAGTAAAATAACCCCCGATGGTAAACAATGTAAAATATGGTGTAGACGTGAAGCGTCCGAGTTATTGCTTGCCAGATCACGCAGCGCAGCAGAAGACGAAACCAACGGCGCTGTGTTCGTTAGCGGTAAAGACCGATGATAAGAGGTCTGCTCGCTCAAAAGGGGGGCGACGGCAACCGTCATCAGCTTGCTCCTACATAACCTAACAGATAATAAGCTAGGTTATGCAGAGAGCATGCCAGTGTTAAACGATTAATTTACAACATTTTTTTCAGTCAAAAAAATGACTCTTGTATTTTTTGTATGCTTGTTTTTTATATCTTAATACTGCTATTGTTAATTTTTTATCAAATCAATAAAGACTAAAATGACACTTGATAATGTTACTAATCAGCTCAAAGCGTTTTTTATTCCAGCAACTAATCCGCTTTACGACACAAGAGGACGTGATATTAGTGAGCTTGGTAAAACATGGATAACCTTATTTAAGCAAACTATAAGCACCGATGAATTGGTTTCCAGTATTATTAGTCAATTCAGAGATTATGGTCCTTATGCATTACTCTACGCATATTCTTTATTGCTAAAAGCCGGAACACAATCCATCAATATTTCAGAGTTATATGACGATATTTTAGGTATGCGATTGTCTGCAAATGAAAAGTTTTTCATCTACTATCAGCTTAAATCTATCAACTTTCAGGGAATCAACAGCACAGCCTCGGGAAAAAGCATTACGCTATACCAGCAAATCATTACTGAGTTTAACAACCAACTTAAAGCAAAAATTAACTACATACCTGCAACTGAACGAAATGAAGATGTAATTGTGGTGTTCACTGCTCAGTTTCTTGGCCTAAATCATGCTCCAACTAAAACAGCGTTAGACCGGATAAGAGTCTTAAAAAGTATTGCTAGCAAAGAAGTTATTTTGATTAACACCTGCGATTTATTACCAAAAGCAGGCGCTTTACCTTGGTTTGACATGGCGTTAGCAAATAGAGCTGATATTGAACAGCAAACAATGGAATATCAAGGAGCCAAATTTAAGTATGCGCAATGCTCTGATACAATGCCTAATGTACATGAAATGACAATGCTTATTGATGTAATTAATACCCTAAAACCTAGCTTTACTATTAGTATTGGCGAAAATTTGTTGGCTGATATCAGCAGTCAAATTGTTCCTAATGCGGTTATATCAACAGTATTTAGTAGCTTGTCATACTCCCCAAGTCAATTTAGAGTTATTGGACGCAAAGTATCTGAATTAGAGAAAAATAACTTGAGCAAATATGGTTTATCTGCTGATAGTGTAATAGAAAGCACTTTTACATTTGATTTTAAACCACAAAAAAACATTTTTAGCAGATCATCCCTTAGATTACCTGAGAATAAGCTCTTGATAACCTTGATTGGCGGTAGATTAACAACTGAATTCTCAGAGAGTTTTTTACAAGAGTTATTACCGCTATGTGATCAAGGGATCCATTTTGTTACCGTTGGATATTTTGATACTTATACCCAACTTTGTGACAAATACCCTCGTTTTCAACAAAACTCAAGTCATTTGGGCTTCCAAGACGACGTTCTAGCCGTCCTCGAAACATGCGACCTATTCCTTAACCCGCCAAGAGCGGGAGGAGGAAGTTCCGCAGCTGAAGCCTTATTCAAAGGGAAACCGGTTATCACTCTTAATATGGGTGATGTTGCAACAACAGCTGGACAGGCATTTATAGTTAATAATATGCATGAATTGCGCGAAAAAATTATTAAATATAAAAACGATAAAAATTTTTATCTGGAGCAATCACAAATAGCCAAGGATAGAGCTAAAGTGCTTATGAACAGTGACATGGCATTTTCCGATGTTTTACAACAAATAAACCTACATCATTTTTTTGATTACCCATGGCAGCTATACAAGCAGATGTAACAAAATAACCAGCTAGGCAGTAAAAAATTTACTGCCTAATCATCTTTGCCCAGATTATACTTACGCATTTTTTCTACTAGGGTGGTACGTCTTAAACCCAGGATCTCAGCGGCACGGGCGACAATAAAATCATGTCGTTCCAGCGCTTGAGAAATAAACCGGATCTCCAGCTCAGCCAGAAATTCTTTTAAGTCCAAGCCATCATGTGGTAAGTCATGCAAGATACTCTGCACCGCAAAACTAGTTTCTAACGAAATGGGACTGGTTGCAGCAACCCTTTCTTCATTAGCGTCATCATCATTATCATCGGTTTGAAACAAGGCATTTAATAAATCGCGTTCTTGTAATGCTTCGGGATAGACAGGCTGATAACTCTCAACCTCAAGGTGTTGATACTTTTTAGGAAGCTCAGCAACATCAATCACTTGATCAGGATACATGATCACCATTCTTTCCAGTAAGTTACCTAATTCACGCACGTTACCTGGCCAAGAGTGCAATTTCAGGCTCTCTATAGCGCGCTCAGTAAACTTTACTTTAGCCTGATGCGACTGATATTGCCGATTCAACAATTCGTTAATCAGCAAAGGTAAATCTTCTGCACGTTCATGCAGAGCGGGGGTCTCAATAGGAAATACATTTAGCCGATAGTATAAATCTTCACGAAAACTGCCTTCGGCGATCATTGTTTCCAAATCACGATGCGTTGCCGCAATAATACGAACATCCGCTTTTAAGATTTGCGAACCGCCTACCCGTTCAAAGATGCGCTCTTGCAATACCCTTAATAGCTTTACCTGCATCGGTTGTGGCATATCACCTATTTCATCTAAAAACAGCGTCCCCCCTTGTGCCAGTTCAAAGCGCCCTTTACGGGTTGATATTGCCCCAGTAAAGGCGCCTTTTTCATGCCCAAATAATTCACTTTCTAATAACTCAGCTGGAATGGCACCGCAGTTAATGGGCACAAAAGGACCACTTGCGCGATGCGACAGCAAATGAATATTGCGGGCAACCACTTCTTTGCCCGTACCCGAAGGACCAAGCACTAATACATTGGCTTCCGTTCTGGCAACTTGCTGAATTAAAAAACGGATTTTTTGCATGGCTGGTGCTTGCCCCACCATGCCATCAAACTTAGCCTGATTGTCTAGTTTTTTATGGGTAGGCAATAAACGGTGATATTGCTGCGCATCACGCAACAATTGGGTCAGGCTAGCATAAGCAAAATGTTCACTTAATACCCCAATAACATTGGCATGCTCGAGCAAGAACGCCAAACTGTCGCTAATAACAATAAAGGCGCATGCCGGAAACTGGCGTATTAACATTGCAGGTTCAACCTGTTCAGTGGCCCCTAACAGGACCACAGACTCTGGATGCAATTGCAGTTTGTTTATGACTGTGTCAGGCGTAAGCAAATGATGTGCTTCACCAATAAAGCTTAATACAGTAGACAATCGCTCTCGGCGACCAGCCTGCATATCAACAATATAAAGATTGGGATTTTCTGACATTAGCACACAGATTATTAGTCTTCTTTCAATTCATTGTACAAGCTGTGCGCGCCCTTGCAAGGCAAAACGCTATTTTTTTGACGCCTTGTCAAAAAAATAGCGTTTGATTAAAATCTAAACCCTCTGATGTTTTAACAAGCGCAACCTATCTCGCACGAAGCATCAAGCTAGCTCAATAATGATAGCGCTTGCTCTGAGGTGACGCGGGCTTGCATCGCAACATTAATTGAGCTTTGCGCTAAGATACCGTTAGCCGCCCGCTCTGCACTCGCTTTAGCAAAATCTAAGTCTGCAATGCGTGAACGCGCTTCTGCGGTTGCCACTTGCTGTCCTGAAACTGCATTAGCTGTTCCTTGAAATGCATTAATGCTTGCGCCGATGTCCGCTTGAAACGCCCCGAGTTGCTCTGCCGTACTGCGAAGGGTCGCTAAATTATTGGCTTGATTAGCGGGCTGAGTGATATCAAGATTAAACAGATTCTGATCCGCCAAAACGGCGCTGAGATCAGTCGTTTGCAGTGCCACGCTACTTTCACCGGCATTAAAGGTGAGATTACTGTCAGTAAACAGCGCTTTGCCCGCAAACTCTGCACCCAGCCCTTGCTGAATATTAGCCAAATAACCATTTGCTTCAGTTTGCAGCGCTTGCCGATCGGCATCATTGTAAATGCCATTACCCGCCGCAATGGTTAAACGCTCTAGTTCCAGCACATTATCATTAATACCTTGTAACGCTTGATCATAGACGCGTGCAAAAGCGATACCGTCAGCCAGATTACGCTGCCCCTGCCCTTGCGCATTAAGGGTACTACTTAGCCGATTAGCAATTTGTAATCCTGCAGAATCGTCAGCGGCACTGTTAATGCGCTTACCCGTGGCTTGCTGCTGCGCCAGTTTTTGTTGTTGCTGCAGAACATTATTAAGGATATTGGTATTCGGTGTGTTAACTTTCATAGCCATTCTTCCTCAAATTAATTGGTTATAGTTTAGCCTGATCTGCAGATATACTCAATTTCCTGATTGTTTTAGCTAGCTGTTTTAGTCGCTAAACTCAGCACAGACTTGCATCAACAATTAAAGTAGTTAAACTTGAATAGTATGCGCCCTAAATGCTATCTGATTTTACTAGGTTTTCTTAAACGCTTACGCTAATCTCATATCACATATTGGGTGAATAATAATGACAATAACTCGGGTGGGCTGACACATGTTTGATGGTAAAACTATTCTGATCACCGGCGGCACAGGCTCCTTTGGTCATAAATATACCCAGACATTGCTGGCACGATACAAACCAAAAAAAATCATCATTTTTTCCCGTGACGAGCTCAAACAATATGAAATGCAGCAACGTTTTAATGAGCGATGCATGCGTTACTTTATTGGCGATGTAAGAGATCCTGAGCGGCTACGCCGTGCTATGCATGGTGTTGATTATGTTATTCATGCAGCAGCTCTCAAGCAAGTGCCTGCAGCCGAATATAACCCCACCGAATGCATTAAAACCAATATTAATGGCGCTGAAAATGTAATTAACGCCGCAATTGATTGTAACGTTGATAAAGTTATTGCGCTGTCCACCGACAAAGCCGCTAATCCGGTGAATCTGTATGGTGCAACCAAACTGGCATCCGATAAACTTTTTGTAGCGGCCAATAATATGGTAGGCAGCAGCCGGCCACGATTTTCGGTAGTGCGCTATGGTAATGTTGTGGGCTCACGCGGTTCAGTTGTACCCTACTTTGAACAATTAATTAATCAAAATGCTGGGCATTTGCCTATTACTCACGAGCAGATGACACGATTTTGGATCACCTTGCAACAGGGTGTCGATTTTGTTTTAAAGAACTTTGAACGGATGCTTGGCGGTGAGATTTTTGTGCCTAAAATACCTTCCATTCGTATTACCGATTTAGCTCAAGCCATGGCACCTCAGTTACCCATTAAAATTGTTGGCATCCGCCCAGGTGAAAAATTACATGAAATGATGTGCCCCGGCGATATGTCGTTTCATACCTTCGAATTCGCTGACCACTTTGTTATTGCACCCGCCATTAAATTTTTTAATCGCAGTAATGATTTTACAACTAACGCTTTAGGTGAACAGGGGCATTTAGTTGCACAGGGGTTTGAGTATGTCTCTAATACAAATACACATTTTTTAAACATTGACGAAATTCGTCAATGTAACCACGTGGCGACGTTATGATACCCTATGGCAAGCAGCTATTAGATGCCGCGGATCTGGCTGCAGTTCAGCAGGTATTAAACTCTAATTGGCTTACCCAAGGCCCGAAAGTACCTGAATTTGAGCAAGCGATTTTACTAAAATGCCAAGCTCAGTTTGCGATAGCCGTTAACAGTGCCACCTCCGCATTACATATCGCTTGTTTAGCGCTAGAGGTAGGCCCCGGCGATAGTGTTTGGACGTCCCCCAATTCCTTTGTGGCGTCAGCCAATTGCGCTCTATACTGCGGCGCAACGGTAGATTTTGTCGATATCGAGCTTGAAACTGGCAACCTGTCTATTCAGGCGCTAAGCGAAAAACTAATACTCGCAAAACAGACAAACTCTCTACCTAAGGTGCTTATACCGGTGCATTTTGCGGGTCAACCTTGCGATATGCCGGCTATCGCTGCGTTAGCCAAAGAATATGGCTTTAAAGTGATTGAAGACGCGTCACATGCTATTGGTGCTAGCTACCAAAACAAGCCAGTAGGCAATTGTTTTTATTCCGACATTTGCGTTTTTAGTTTTCACCCAGTTAAAATTATCACCTGCGGCGAAGGCGGTATAGCCACCACCAATAACGCCAAACTTGCCAGAAAAATGCAAATGCTGCGCAGCCATGGCATCACTTCAGAAGCCGAGGAATTAACCGAACCCAGCCATGGTGTTTGGTATTATCAGCAGCAAATGCTCGGTTTTAACTACCGCATGACTGATCTGCAAGCGGCGTTAGGTTTAAGTCAGTTAAGCAAATTGACTCATTTTGTTGCTGAACGTCATCTATTAGCAAAGTGGTATGATGATGCCTTTGCTGACAATAAAGGCATTTCCCCATTACAACAGCAACCCTATGCTTATAGCAGCTATCATCTTTATGTAGTCAGGCTGCTCAATCTGAATAAAACCCAGCATAAAGACTGTGTTCAGTTTCTTCGACAGCAAGGTATTGTCGGGCATTTACACTATATTCCCATCTATTTGCAGCCGTATTATCAGCAACTCGGCTTTAAAGCTGGCTATTGCCCACAAGCTGAGCTGTATTATCAACAGGCACTAACCATACCGCTGTTTCCGGGGTTAACAGCTAAGGAGCAACACAGTGTGGTTGATGCCCTGCAACACTTTTTAGAAAATACACAATGAATATTGCCATTATTCCTGCCCGTGGCGATAGTAAGCGCATACCTCGGAAAAATATCAAAGATTTTTGCGGTCAGCCGATGTTGGCTTATCCGATTAAGGCGGCACTACAAAGTGGCATTGTTGATAAAGTCGTGGTATCGACAGACGATCACGAAATAGCGGATATTGCCCGGCAATATGGTGCCCAAGTGCCGTTTATGCGCCAGCCAAACTTAGCCGATGATTATACAGGCACCAGTGCCGTGATCCGAGATGCTATACGCCAGTTACAGCAACTGGGTTGGGATCTAAAATACTGTGCTTGCTTATATGCCACAACCCCATTACTCAATGCCACAGTTATTCGCGACGGTTATCAGCAATTGCTGGCAAACACCGCTGATTATGTGTTTACCAGTGCCCGTTTCTCTTTTCCGATCCAACGAGCTTTACTACTGACTGAAAGGGGCGGCGTTATGCCGTTCGATGCTGCTAGCATAGGGAAACGCTCACAAGATTTAGCCCCCGCTTATCATGATGCGGGCCAGCTTTATTGGGCCAGCGCCGAGACTTGGCTAGACACCAATAAACAGGTCTTTGGTGACAACTCGCGAATGCAGGTATTACCCGATCATTTGGTCCAGGATATCGACACCTTGGACGACTGGCACCGGGCAGAACTGCTATATAAATTGCTACAGCAGGAACATGCCTGAGATGCAGGTACTGTTTCGAACCGATGCGTCTGTCACGCTTGGCAGCGGCCATGTAATGCGTTGCCTTACATTAGCTAAAGCACTTACGCAGCAAGGCGCTAATTGTCATTTTATCTGCCGCAAAATAAATGGCAATCTTATCGACTTTATCCGCCAACAGGGTTTTACCGTACTTGTATTGCCAGCACAGCTAACCTCAGAACAAGAAGACGCTCACCAGACTCTGGTGCAGCTTAAGCAGCCTTATCAGCTGTTAGTACTGGATCACTACGAACTTGGCTACGCCTTTTGCCAACTGTTACGCCAACGCTGTAAAACTGTACTGGTTATTGACGATTTAGCCAACCGTTCGCACGATTGTGACTTATTACTTGATCAGAATCTGCTGCCAAATGCCGATGCACGTTATACTGCTTTGGTGCCCCCAAATTGCAAACAGTTACTCGGTCCACACTATGCACTGCTGCGTGATGAGTTTTATCAGACCAGCGCCAGCAGACAACAAAATCATATACTGGTGAGCTTTGGTGGTAGCGATGAACACAATTTAACCGCTCTGGCAATAAACGCCATAAAGCAGCTAAAGCCCGAGCAAGTTACGGCCGATATAGTAATAGGGGAAAATAACCCATGGCGCATCGCGCTTGAAAAGCAGCTTGCCAGCTTACCTAATATGCAGTTACATGTGCAAAGCAAAAATATGGCAACACTGATGCAACGCGCGCAGTTGATGCTGGGTGCAGGCGGTGCGACCCATTGGGAAAGATGCATCAGTGCTCTGCCTGGTTTGGTCGTAACAATTGCCGAAAATCAACAGGCAACAACAGCTTATTTGGACAAACTGGGGGCATGTATTTGGTTGGGCAATGCCACTGAGCTCACTGAGGCATTGCTGATAGAAAAAATAAGTTACTATCTGAAAAAACCAGAATTGCTTCAAGCGGTTGCGACTGCAGCAAGCAGCGTAACCCCTGCAGGCGGTGGAGCCTTGGCTGTAGTAGAAGAGCTACTCGCGCTGCAATAAAAAATCATTAGGATTAACAATATGTCGGTAATCTTACTTGGCAACAAAAAAGTAGGTGCCAAAGAGGCACCCTTTATTATTGCTGAACTCTCGGGTAACCATGACCAATCGCTGGATAAGGCATTAGCAATGGTTGATGCTGCTGCCGCAGCTGGTGCAGATGCAATTAAATTGCAAACCTACACGGCAGATAGCATGACGCTGGCTATCCATGAGGGTGACTTCGTGATTCAAGATCCGAATAATTTGTGGCAGGGTAGATCGCTGCATAGTCTTTATCAACAGGCTATGACGCCCTGGGAATGGCATGCCCCCCTATTTAAACGCGCTCAATCGCACGATATGCTGGCATTTAGCACGCCTTTTGACGTTAACGCTATCGCTTTTTTAGAGCAGCTTAATGTGCCCTGCTACAAAATTGCCTCATTTGAAAACAGCGATCACGCTCTGCTGGCTGCAGTAGCTAAAACCGGTAAGCCTGTGATTATGTCTACCGGTATGGCAACACAAACCGAGCTGGCTGAATCGGTAGAGGTACTGCGTAAACACGGTTGCAATCAGCTTATCTTACTAAAATGCACCAGCCACTACCCGGCCGATCCGGTTGATGCCAATCTGGCGACAATCCCGCATTTAGCTCAGCTGTTTAACTGTCAGGTTGGTTTGTCTGACCATACTGCCGGTATCGGTGTAGCCGTTGCCAGTGTGGTGCTGGGCGCAACAGTAATTGAAAAACACTTTGTACTCGACAGAAGTGAAGGTGGTGTTGACGCCGAGTTTTCCCTTGAGCCCGATGAATTTTCCGCGCTGGTGCAGGAATGTAAGCGCGCTGCGGTAGCGCTGGGTAAAGTCACTTACGGCGGCACAGACAAAGAGCAGGCCTCGCGTAAATACCGCCGCTCATTATATGTTGCCGAAGATATGCAACCAGGTGACATTTTCACCCCGGCTAACTTACGTTCTGTGCGCCCCGGCTTGGGTCTGGAACCGAAATATCTGCCAATGTTGCTGGGTAAACCAATTAAAAAGGCGGCAGCCAAAGGCACCGCGATGAGCTGGGAGTATCTGTAGCGCTATGCTGACAGCAAAGCAGTATCCCGTCAGTCAGTTTCGCCCTCTAACTGAGGCCGACCTGGAGCTGGTATGGCAGTGGCGTAACCAACCGGATATCCGGCGCAATATGCACAATGACACGCCTATTAGCTGGCATGAACACCTGGCCTGGTTTGAAAAACTGCAGTCTGATTTAAGCCGTAACTTCTTTGTTTTTTATCAGAATGAACGGCCGATAGGCGTGCTTAACTTTAACCAGCACAGCAGCGGCGTGCTGGAATGGGGCTGCTATTTGGGTGAAACCAATGTCTGGCCAGGCTCAGGGCTGTTGCTGGAGATTGCCGCACTGGACTATGCGACAATGCAAAACGCACAGCACAGCCTATATGCTGAAGTACTGTCTTTTAACCAAAGCGTGCTAAAAATGCACCAGTTGTTTGGTTACCAGCCTTTACCCGACTTCCCGGGCAAACACAGAGATAATCAGCCTTATCAGGTAAAAGCGTTTCACTACCCGCTGGCCGACTGGCGTGCCAACCGCGACGCCGTATTAGCGCGTTTGCCAAAGCAAATTGCTGCAGCGGCCAGTTTTATTCAATTTACTCAGTAGCAGGTTTTAACGTGGAACTGGAACATACTATTCGCCAAACGCTGGATCAGGTTGCCATCATCGCAAACTGTCAATTGATTGATAACATCAACGATGACACGGTACTGCTGCAAAGCGGGCTCGACTCGCTGGGCTTCGCGATGCTGGTCGCGCAACTGGAAGAAGATTTAGGCATAGATCCGTTCAGCCAGATGCAAATAGCCGTTTATCCACGCACTTTTGCCGAATTTGTCGGCGTTTATCGCCAGACACTGGCAAACGGCAACTAAAACCAATGAATCTGCTGCAGCGACTGCAACAAGCGAACTATAACAGCACTGCCATCAGCGCCGGGGCTGATATCAGCTATCCGCAGTTGGTAGCGCAAGCGGTGCAACTGAGGCAGCAATATCCGGCACTGCAACATCATGCTATCGCCCTAAGCTACACCGACCTTAGCACTTTTACCTGTGACCTGTTGGCGTTTGACGGTTGGTGCCGGGCACTTTATCTGCTGCCGGATAACAACCTTGAATTGCCAGAGCAGGTTATCCGCTGGCCTGAAAATACCTCAACCGCACCTATAACCGCAACTGCAACTGCAACGCCTATAGCAGAAACAACCCTCTGGTATCTGGCAACATCAGGCACCACCGGTACGCCAAAATGGATAGCGCATTCATTTACCAGCTTAAGCCGCGCCGCTAAAGCCTCAGTACAAAGTGCGGCATTGCACTGGGCATTATGTTATCAGCCAAGCCGTTTTGCCGGGCTGCAGGTGCTATTGCAAAGTCTGTTATCCGGCGCAGTAATAACCGACTGCAACAGCGGTGATGCGCAGCAGCGTTTTAACCTGATGCAACAATACAGTGTCAATGCAGTATCGGCCACGCCCTCTTTGTGGCGACAGTTACTGATGACAGCGCAAATAAACGCACTGCCCTTGCAACAAATAACGCTGGGCGGTGAAATTACCGACCAGCCGTTACTTGATACACTGGCAGCGTTATTCCCAACTGCCCGTCTGCTACATATCTACGCCTCTACCGAAGCCGGTGTGGGTTTTGCCGTTGCCGATAAGCGTGCTGGCTTTCCAGCCAGTTGGCTAAATCAATGTCACAGCAACCTGTTGCTTAAAATCGATGCCAAGCAACATTTATGGTTAAAGCCGCCACAGCTGCCTGATACCCGCCTAGCGTCTGCTGTTGATAGCGATGGCTATCTGGACAGCGGCGATTTAGTCACTATTGTACAAGACAGAGTTGTCTTTCTGGGCCGTGCCAGCGGTGTTATTAATGTTGGCGGTAATAAAGTTCATCCCGAGCAGGTAGAACAGGTATTGTTACAGTACCCTGCCGTGCGCCAGGCAAAGGTGTATGCCAAAACCAGTAGCGTCATAGGCCAGTTAGTTATCGCAGATATTGTTGTCGACACCGGTACTGACAGTAAAACACTGCAAGCTCAGTTGGTGCAGCACTGCCAGCAACAACTGGAGCGCTATCAACTGCCCGCCCGGTTTAATATAGTCAGCAGTTTAGCAACCAATGCGACTGGTAAGTTAAGCCGTAAGGCTGATGTAAAGGAGCCTCATGAGTAAATTAGTGATTGTCACCGGCGCCAGCCGTGGTTTAGGTTTAGCGATATGCCGCCAGTTGCTGCAGGCAGGTTACAGCGTACTGGGATTGGCCAGAACGCCAAGTGATGAGTTAACACAGCTACAACAGCAAGGCTTACTCTTTCGCGCAGCTGATTTATCTAAACTGGATAACATTCCGGCCCTTTGTAGCGAACTGACTAAACAATACGGCCGGCCTTATGCGCTGATTAACAACGCTGCTGTTGGTTATGATGGTGTACTGGCAACGATGCACAACTCTGAGATAAATAGCTTACTTAACCTGAACATTCAGGCACCTATCTTGCTTAGTAAGTACTTGCTAAGGCCAATGTTGTTAAACCAAAGCGGCCGTATCGTCAATATTTCGTCGATTATCGCCCGCACCGGTTTTAACGGCTTAAGCGTATATGCCGCAAGCAAAGCGGCACTGGAAGGTTTTAGTAAATCTTTAGCCCGTGAAGTTGGCAAAGCCGGTATCACGGTAAATTGCGTGGCACCAGGCTACATGCAAACCGAGATGACGCACAGCCTGCAGGGCGATAAATTAGAAAGCATAAAACGGCGCAGCCCGCTGGGCCGGCTGGCCACACCGGATGATACAGCAGGTGCAGTGGTGTATCTGCTAAGCGAGCAAGCAGCTGCGATAACAGGCACAACGATTACTGTTGATGCTGGTAGTACGGCTTGACCACCTTGATATATGTCGGCTTTCAAAGAGCTGTCCAGGGAAGCAGGATATTACTGGCACGACGAGCTAGGAAATAAAGAAAGAAAATAACTGAAGCTTCCGCTATTAAATTGCAGTGCTAAGTTGCAAATAGCCCGGAGAATTATAAATTGAGCAAAAAAATCTTAGTGCTAGGTGCTGGTGGTTTTATTGGTAGTCACTTGGTTGCAGCATTACGCAATACAGAGAACAAGATCCAAGTGGCAGGCAATAATCTTGTCCCTTTGGCTGGTGATACTATCGAGTGCCTGTCAGGGGAATTAAACAGTGATCTATATCAGAAATGCGCAAAGCCGGATCTGATTTTTCATCTGGCAGGTGGCGCTTCAGTTGCAAGTTCATTACACAATCCCAAGCACGATTTTGCCAAGACATTACCCAACCTGAGTGCACTGCTGGATAAGATGCAGACAGACTGGCCGCAAGCAAGGCTGATTTATCTATCAAGTGCAGCTGTTTACGGTGAAAATGCTTCCGCCAGCACCTCAATACAATGTTCACTTAATCCTATATCACCTTATGGATTACATAAGCAACTAGCAGAAGAGATGATCCTGTTTTACTATCGCCGCTTTCAGTTGTCAGCACAAATAGTACGTCCATTTTCAGTCTATGGCGAAGGGTTGCGTAGGCAACTGCTATGGGATGCCCTTAAAAAAGCGCAGCGCGGAGAATTTTGCTATTTTGGCAGTGGGAACCAGCAACGAGATTGGGTCTATATCGGTGATCTTATCGATTTTCTCCTCAGCTTGATGACTAAGAATGTCAACAAGCAGAATCAACTACTAAATGCCGGTACAGGTAAAGGAATTACAGTAAAGCAAATCCTTACCATGTTATTGAAGATTGCAAAATACCCTCGGCCTCCAGAATTTTCCTCTATTGGTAAACCTGGAGATCCTGACAACCTAGTAGCCTGTAGCCAGGAGCAAATAGCCTATCCACAACTTAAAAATACCAGTTTGCAACAAGGGTTAGAGCGTTATGTTGCTTGGTTTAAACAGCAGGAGCAATCATGAAAAAAGTCGGGATTTGCGTATTAGTCACTGAAGATTGGTTTGGTGGCATAAACTATTTCTTAAGTTTACTTTCAGCGCTCAACCAACATCCAAACCCCGATCATGAGTATTATATCTTAACCAATCGCAGCGACATATTTAGCCATAGCTATAAACCTCATATCAAAATCATCCAATGTGAGCATCTAACTGATAATTCTGAGCGGGTCAGAAGGTTACGTCGTCACTTTCAAACTAACATCGGTCTAGCCTACTATGCCCGGCTCTATCAGCTAGATCTGATAACCCATACCATGCCAGGTAAACGCCTGCTACCGCCAACTATCTACTGGATGCCCGATTTTCAGCATTGTTATCTGCCGCAGCTGTTTAGAGAAGCAGAAATTGGTAGCCGAGACCAGTCTATATCCATGGCTGTAGAACGTTCCGGTCATTTACTTTTGAGTAGCGAATCGGCAGAGAGGGATTTCAGGCATTTTTATCCGCAATATGACTCCGTTCAAACTCACGTCTTGCGCTTTGTACCCTATATCCAAGCTCAAGATCTTGCCTGTCAACAACAGATACTCGCTCAGCCACAGGTAGAAGACGACTTTTTCTATCTGCCGAATCAATTCTGGGTCCATAAAAACCATGCTGTGGTTATAGAGGCATTGCTATTGCTACCTCGGGAGATCAAGGTGATCTGTACCGGTAGTCTTAATGACTACCGTAATGCAACCCATATTGAGCAGTTATTGCAACGGGTCAAAGAGTTAAGGCTTGAGGAGCGGTTTGTCGTCCTCGGTTTGGTAGAACGCAGCAAAATGATGTCCTTAATGGCTAGAGCTTTAGCTATTATCAATCCCTCCTTGTTTGAAGGCTGGAGCACCACGGTGGAAGAAGCAAAATACACAGGTAAAAAGATCATCCTTTCCGATCTGCCAGTACACAGAGAACAAGCTCCTGCAGATGCTGTTTATTTTCCGCCTCGAGATCCATCGGCACTGGCCGCAGCAATCTTGCAAATTTGGCAGCAAAAAAATAATGAAAGACAGCGAGCGGTTAGCAGATTTGCTCAAGCCAGAATTACTTTGGCTGAAAATCGCGCATTATTTGCTGAAAAATATCAAACTATCATTTCGGCTATACTCAAAAATGTTTAAGGAATAAAAGATGCCAACTAGTCCTGAGCAACCAGATACCAATGCCTTGGTCAAAAGTGCCATGAGATCTTTACATAAAAGGCTGTCCGATATGATGGTTTTACAAGGTCGCGCACTCGCCGTTACCAACCAACAACGTTCTGATATTAAAAGCCTGCATGATGCAGAGTTTAAGGTTTTCTCCCAATTTGGCGAAGATGGCATCATTCAATATCTAATCAGAGAAACAAAAATTTCTCAGGAAGAATCAATTTTTATAGAATTTGGGGTCGAAAGTTACCTTGAATCAAACACCCGTTTCTTATTAGTAAACAATAACTGGAAAGGTCTGGTTTTTGATGGGGCTGAGCAAAATGTAGCTGCAATAAAAAAGCAAGACTTCTATTGGCGAAATGACTTGACTGCCGTACATGCCTGGATTGACCGCGACAACATCAATCAATTAATAAAGAATGCTGGTTTTTCTGGTGATATTGGTTTGTTGAGTGTAGATATTGACGGCAATGATTATTGGGTGTGGCAAGCTATTGATGTAGTTAATCCAGTGATCGTAGCTGTGGAATGGAACAGTATTTTTGGCTCTGAAGCTCCTATTTCTATTCCTTATGACCCTAAATTCTTCCGCACCACTGCCCACTTTAGCAACCTCTATTACGGCGCATCTATTGCTGCACTGGAACAACTGGGACAACAGAAAGGTTACTCGCTGATCGGTTCCAACAGCACCGGAAATAACCTTTTTTTTGTACGCAATGATCGGGTTGGCCCGCTCAAAGTGCTGACAGCCAAAGAGGCTTATGTCGAATCCAAGATCAGAGAATCACGAGATGAGCAGTACAAACTCAGTTTCATAGCAGGTAAACAGCGACTCAAACTGATTGAAGATATGCTGGTAAAAAATGTGAAAACGGGGGAAACGAATACTCTGAGTGAGTCAGTTGCCGCTTTCAATCACATTCACACGACTAATAGCTGAAACTACTTTAGTCGTGTACAAAAATAGTACACGACTCTGCGGTGTGTATATTTTCGAATAAGGTTGGACATAAAAATGCGCAAAGAACAATTGGAAATAAAATGAACATTTCCCAAAACCTTGTATACCCGAGCAACTGAAATTTTTCAGCGAAAACTAACAACATAACTCTGATATACAAAAAATAAGAAAAATCATCCAAGAACAAAGCAAAACATGTAATCGCACAGGGTAAATTTAAAGTAAATAAAACATATTTGCAACATTAAAATGGCAATAATCAAATGAATGAAACATATGAACTATTCAAACAAATAAAGCATCCTACAGATGTCAGTGACTATTGGCATGTATTCAATATGCAGAACGCGTTAAACGTAATGTATTGGGATCATTTCTTTAAGATAACCCAAGGACTCGAAGGCGACATCATTGAATTTGGCGTTGGCAGAGGCAGAAGCTTACTAACCATTCTATCGCTAGCAACCTACTATAACAATGTTAATAATACATCTAAAAAAATATTTGCTTTGGACAGTTTCGAAGGATTCCCTGAGCCCACAAAAGAAGATGAATCCCCAAGAGCACCCAAAAAAGGAGAATGGGCCAGCTCACCAAATAAACAGTTTAACTACTCCCCAGAGTCACTAAACATAATCATTAAGAATGCTGCAATTCCGGCTAATACTTTACAGAATTTGCATGTTATTAAAGGGTTCTTTTCTGATACAATTTCAAAAATATCATCCAGTAAGATTTCCATACTCCATTTAGATGGTGATTTATATCAATCTGTTAAAACCCCCTTGGTCGGACTTGCAGATAGAATTGTTCCGGGGGGAATCGTTGTAATAGATGACTACCTGCTGCAGGATGCCAATCAGTCTTCTGAGCCGTTTCCGGGAGCTCGGACAGCTGTCGAAGAGTTTCTCCGCCAGCGAAATGACTTTCAGTTGCGTGAGAGTATCAGAGGGACTCCATATTTAGTGAAAGCAGAGATCAAATAATTTTATTGCATACTGCCAGGAGCAGAGACCATGAAGTTTACAGCGTTGATTCCCGCACGAGCCGGTTCTAAAGGTGTTGTGGATAAGAATATTCGAGAGATCAATGGCTGTCCGTTGATTGTCTGGAGTATACAACAGGCTCTGGATTGCAAGCTGATCAGTAAAGTTCTGGTATCTACCGACTCTCCTATCATTGCATCGATCGCCGAAAAGGCGGGCGCAATTGTTCCTGGCCTGAGACCATCATATCTTGCCGAAGATACAACTTCGACCGAAGCTGTTATGCTACATGCTGCAGAAAACTGGTTGAATAACAATCCTGACGAAGTAATAGTATTGTTGCAGCCTACATCACCTTTGAGGTTTAAAAACAGCCTAGATAAAGCTATCGAACTGTTTATCGATCAGCAAGCTGATTCACTAGTATCAGTGTGTGAGAGCCATGCTTTTTTTTGGAGCACACCGGAAGAACCGCAAGCTTTATACGATTATATGAATCGGCAAAGGAGGCAGGATATTCCTACTGAGAAACGGCAGTATCGTGAAAATGGATCGATATACCTGACAAAGCTTTCGATACTAAACCAGCTTAAAAACAGACTCGGCGGAAAAATTGCTATGTTCTGTATGCATGAAGCAGAGTCTTGGGAAATTGATTCATTGACAGACTTTAATATTGTCGAGCAGTTGATGAAGAAGAATGGCTTATGATTATTGAAAAGAACATTACTCGACACATTGTTTTCACAGATGATGAAATAGGCCATGCACTTTACAAAATTAGTAACAACAGATCAGGTATTGTATTTGCTCTTGCTCAGAATGGTGTTCTGGAAGGTGTTCTTACAGACGGAGACGTCAGACGTTGGTTATTGCAAACAACACACTTTGATTTAACGCTCCCAGTGTCAGAAGCTATCAATACAGATTTTATCTACGCTTATGAAGACACGCCTTCAAGCCATATTGAAAATTTGCTGTCTTCAAAGATTGAATTTGTACCTTTACTGGATAAGCAAGGGCGATTAGTTGGGATAGCATCATATAAATCTCAATACATTGAGATCTCTAACTTTTCAATATCGGAGAAGAGCAAAGCTTTTATTATTGCAGAGATCGGAAACAATCATAATGGTAGTATTGAACTTGCAAAGAGACTGGTCGATGAAGCGATTGATGCCGGAGCAGACTGTGCTAAGTTTCAGCTTCGCGATATGGACTATGTGTACCGTAAAACAAATTCTTTCGCTACCGGTGAAGATTTAGGAGCCGAATACACATTGGACCTTCTTAAGAAGTTCCAACTCAGCCTTAAAGAGATGTTTGAGGTTTTTGATTACTGTAAAGAAAAAGGAATCATCCCTCTATGCACTCCGTGGGATTCAGCCAGCCTGGAGGCGCTGGAAAATTACGGTATGCCTGCATATAAAGTGGCATCCGCGGACCTGACTAACCACGATTTCCTGGAACTTTTGGCGAAGATAGGCAAGCCCTTACTGTGCTCGACCGGAATGTCGACCGAGTCTGAAATTAAAGATGCTGTGACGTTATTAAAAAAATATGGATGTCCTTTCATATTGCTACATTGCAATTCAACATATCCTGCACCTTTTAAAGATATCAATCTCAAGTATATGCATCGTCTTAGAGAATTGAGTCTCAATGGCTTTGTGGGTTATTCAGGCCATGAACGAGGCATAGCAGTTGCGATTTCGGCTGTCGCACTTGGTGCTAAGGTCATAGAGAAGCATTTCACTCTGGATCGTACTATGGAGGGAAATGACCACCGTGTCAGTCTGCTGCCAGCTGAGTTTTGTCAAATGGTACAAGGGATCCGCGAAACAGAACAGGCACTCGGGCATGCCGAGCAACGGAAAATCACTCAGGGAGAAATGATGAACCGGGAGGTTCTGGGCAAAAGTCTGGTAAGTAGAAGGGTCATTGTCGCTGGTGAAATTATCAAAGCGGCAGATGTAGAGATACGAAGCCCAGGCAAAGGACTTGCTCCTTATCAAAAACAATTCCTGATTGGAAAAAAAGCACAGCGTAACATAGATGCTGGTGATTTCTTTTATCCTTCTGATCTAAATGACCATGTAAAGAAAGCCCGCAAATATAGTTTTAAGCGTCCTTTCGGTGTGCCTGTAAGGTATCATGACATTGCCGCAATGCTGCAAAAATCAAACTTCAACTTGGTTGAGTTTCATTTCAGCTACAAAGACTTAGAAATCAAACCGGAGTCAATTTTGTTGGCTGATGGATATGATTTGGATTTCATAGTCCATAGCCCTGAACTGTTTGGCGGTGATCACATCATGGACCTTTGCTCGTCAGACAAACTCTACCGTCAAAGGTCAATAGCAGAGTTGCAAAGAGTCATAGATACGACACTTAGCCTGAAGCCATATTTCCATCGTAGCGGAACACCAATGATTGTCGTCAATGCGGGCGGCTTTACTTTGGATCATTTTATGCCGGACACTGAGCGTCAGGATAAATACGCACTAATTGCAGATGCCTTTCAACAGGTCAGAAGCCTGGGTGTGGAGATTATCCCTCAAACAATGCCGCCCTACCCTTGGCATTTTGGAGGGCAACGTTACCATAATCTCTTTCTGACGGCTGACGATACTACAGCTTTTTGCGAGGCGCACGGTGTCAGGGTTTGCCTTGATGTGTCTCACTCAAAACTGGCCTGTAACCTACATAAAGAGTCATTTAGTGAATTTGTCCAAAAAGTTGCTCCATACACCGCTCATTTGCACATTGTTGATGCCGATGGTGTGGATGGTGAAGGTTTACAAATTGGTGAGGGTGAAATTGACTTCGCAGATCTTGCCCGTCAGCTCGAACAACTGGCACCTACCGCATCCTTTATTCCGGAAATATGGCAAGGTCACAAAAATGACGGGGAAGGATTCTGGTCAGCGTTTGAGCTTCTGGAACAATATGGCTTCTAATGATTCATCCAGCAGAAATGATATACATAAACGAGTCACTTCAAATATGACTTAGTGCCGGGTAACTGTATGCCCATGATAAAGTTATGGACCACTGAAAAATGAATGCAAACTCAAATGAAGCAGAAGAGTTAGTAATACGCGGATTGAATTCCAAAAATGTTTTTGATTTCGAGAATGCTTACTATTGGTTTAGCCATCCCACCCGAGTCAGTAAGTTACTTGCTCAGTATGAAATTTATAAAAGAATAATTCGTGTTCCCGGTGACATCATAGAACTAGGCGTATTTAAAGCAGCCTCGTTAATCAGACTCGCAACTTTTCGCCACATTCTGGAAAATGACTATTCTAGAAAGATAGTTGGATTTGACGCTTTCGGAAAATTTCCGACTGAGAATTTAACAATGGAAACTGATCTTGAATTTGTTGGCGAATTTGAAGGGATCGGCGGTGAAGGATTATCGGTCAATGAGGTAGAAAAAATACTTAGGCATAAATCTTTCAATCACATCCAACTTATAAAAGGAAATATTTTCGATACGCTTCCTGCGCACTTGGAAAAATTTCCATCAACCAGGATTGCCTTGCTCCATTTAGATATGGATGTTAAGGAACCCACCAGCTTTGCTTTAGATCTCCTGTATGATCGAATTGTTCCTGGCGGTGTAATAGTGATCGATGACTATAATGCTGTAGAAGGAGCAACGTTAGCTGTTGATAACTTCATAAAACAAACAGGTTTGAAAATTCAAAAAGACCCATTCTATGTATTACCGAGCTATATAATAAAAGAGTGACTATCCTCAATAACACTTTCTATCACTATAACGTTATTGTAGAGAAAAGTAGAAGATCTCCAGATACACGCAGAAGGCACTTGGAATGGAACAACAACTCTTTGAAATAATACTGAATAAGATTCCGGCCCCTGAATATCAAAATGCAGATCAGCAATTCTTTACTGAAGCCAATTATTATGGCGCAGCACGATTAATTGCTGAGCAACTTGGTCTGACGGATATTCCGTTTAGTCTGGCAGGATGGAGACACGGCTGGGTACATTTTCCTATAAAGTATGTTCGACAACTCACTGTTTGGGGTAGTGAAGACGCACATTTTCTATTAGGCCAACAAACACATGTCGATTTCCTCGCGACACATAATATAAAAGCTACGGCCGTTGGACTCCCCTTCATCTATGCAAATGCTGTTGAACATTCATTAAGGATCCCAAATACACTGCTGGTGATGCCACCACATACGTTGCCATACATCCCTAGCACTGGTAACGAAGAAAATTATATCAAGCAAATAGATAAGATCCGTCATCAGTTCGATGCGGTTGTGTTTTGTATTCATCATTCATGTTTTGAAAATGGCATCTGGCCGGAGCTGCTCAAAAAATATGAATTCCCGATGATTATCGGTGCCAGTGCGAATCAAGTGAATGCACTCACCAGATTACAGAAAATATTTTCATGCTTTGAATATGTGACAACAAATACTGTCGGCTCTCATTTACCTTATGCTGCCTATTGCGGGGCAAAAGTGTCTATCTATGGCGAGTTTTCAGATTTTTCTCACTACAACATTGAAAAAGATCCTTATGCCAAAGCGAATCCTGAACTCATGGAATTTAACATAAAACATACAGAAGAAGCCTTTATTAGGAAGCTGGTTCCTTTTCTTTTTTGCGAGCATCCAAAGCTCGCTAATCAGCATATAGAATGGGCCCAGACTGAGCTAGGACAAAAGTATAAAAAGGAACCTGGCGAGATAGCAACTTTACTTGGTTGGTATAACCAAAATGTTCAAATGAAAAAACACAAAGAACAATTAGCCATTGAGAAGAATAGGGCAAGAGAAGTCATGCTCAATGATATTGGTTCGATGCTGAAACTCGCAACATCCTACAAAAATAATTTTGCAATTTACGGCGCAGGCGATGTCGGTATCACGCTAATCAAACTACTTGCAGCCGTTGGCTTGAAACCAATTTGCGTTTTTGATAGAAAATATCAGTCTCAAAATAATGTCGATGGTATAGAGATCAGAAATCCTGAAGATGTATCTGCAGCAGAAATCCAGCTTATTCTGGTCGCATCTTTTGCATTCCAGTATGAGATAAAAAACTATATAACATCAATTCGAAAAGATATAAAACTGTGGCTATCATCATAACCATCCCAACAATACGACTGCAACGTTTTGCAATAATTTAATGAGTATAGGTTAGCCGCAGCTTTACTTCACAAGCTCAATATATAATGAAACATGAGGCTCTGTTGTATCAAATACATGCAGGTTCAAGAAAGGTTCTTCCAGCGATACGCCTCTGTAGCACGGAATGCATGCTCGGAAAGACAAGTCCCGCGCAACTTCGTTTAGCTTTACATAATCCCAATAGCTAATGTGCCGACCAGGATCTGCAACCGAAAACTCTGCGTTTATACCCATCTCAACTGCCGACTCATAATACTTTCTGGCATCGAAATCGGACAGTTGCATCAATGTGAATAGCTGCCGGCCGTCATGATGTACTGAGTCCGTCAGCAAATGTTTGGATACCTCTAACGCCAGCTGCTGTTTTACGTCGTCTGAAAGCTGTATCTGGCTAGCGACGATCGAGAGTATCCTTTGGTCGTTATCTGTTGAAGGAACTGCCAATCTCATCAACGCGCCGGGCTTCATAACCCGATAACACTCGCGGAGGAAGTCAATTGCTCTGTCAGATTCGAGATGCTCCAGGGTGTGCGAGCAATAAATTAGTGCGACCGAATTGTCTGCCAACGGAAGTTGCAAATTCGCTGCACATAAATCTATCGATTCGTAATCACGGCCTGCCAGTCCCTGAACAGCCTGATAATACTTAGATTGACCCGGAAAATCATAATTACGCCAACGGTAATGAAAGAATGCACCGGAACCAAAATTACAAAACACATCATTATTGGCGAAACGACTGTAAAGGCGGGCATCAGCTGCAGAAGAATACAATGTCCAACTGTTGTCGTATCGATTTAACGCGGCACCTAAACCAAGCTTATACAATTTTCTATTTATAAATCGTGACAGTTTAGGCAACCAGCCAGTCGTCGATGCAGAAAGCAGATAGAACCGAGTCGCCGGAATGAATGATTCCCTCAGGCTTTTGAATAAACTGATACTTTTCTTAAATTCACTCATCGACCTGAGCTCCGCAAAGCAAAATAAAAAATATACTGTTCAGAATGGGCGATACTTTACTTGGCCAGGTTTTGCTGACAAAACCAACTCCACAGTTCGCTTAACCCCTGACTGAGTTCTATCTTTGCAGTCCAACCAAGCCCAGATAACCGGTCGACATTCAATCTCTTTAAAAGGGTCCCTTCCGGGGCGGCAGTATCAAACTGCAGCTCTCCATCAAAGCCTGTGATGTGTTTGAGCAACTCCGCCAGCTCCCGAATAGAACAATCAACACCTGTGCCAATATTGATATGCGAGCACATCGGCTCTAAACCGTCACAGTAACTGGTTGCCGGCAGGCTCATCAAATAATGGCAGGCGCTGGCTAAATCATCAACATGCATAAATTCACGCCGTGCATTACCGCTTCCCCAAATCCTGACTTCAGGCTCGTTATTGACTATAGCTCGATGGAGTTTCCCTACCAATGCGGGGATAACATGGCTGTGCTGCGGATGAAAATTGTCATAGGGGCCATACAAATTGGTCGGCATGACTGAACGGTAATCCCTACCGTATTGTCTGTTGTAGCTTTCGCATAACTTAATACCAGCAATTTTTGCGATAGCATAAGGCTCGTTAGTTGGTTCCAAAGGTCCTGTTAACAGCGCTGATTCAGCAATAGGCTGCGGTGATAATTTTGGATAAATACAGCTGGAACCTAAAAATAGCAATTTTTGCACGTCAGCCTGGTGGGCTGCCTGAATAAGATTGCATTCAATCATTAAATTTTGATAAATGAAATCTGCTGGAAACTGGTTATTGGCCCATATCCCCCCTACTTTGGCAGCCGCTAAATAAAACTCGTTAATCTGTTGACGCCGGAAAAATTGCTGCACTGCTGATTGGTCAGTTAAATCCAGTTGGTCTCTGGTTGCAGTAATCAGTTCGACTTCTGACTGTAACTCCAGTAGTCGACACAAAGCGCGACCCACCATGCCCTTATGCCCAGCAACAAAAATACGACGTCTGCTCATTCTCATCCCTCGGTACTCATAGCACAGTCAAAACCATTTTGTTTTAAAAAAGCCTGACGCTTCGCTTCTTTCAAGTCATGATGAGCCATTTCTTTGCACAGAGTCCTGGTATCTATTTGCGCTTTCCAACCTAATTTAGCATGGGCTTTGCTGGCATCCCCTAATAAAGTTTCTACTTCTGCAGGGCGAAAATATTTAGGGTCAATGCGCAATAAAATATCGCCGGTTTTCACTGCAGGAGCATCCTCTCCAGACACAGACTCCACAATAGCGACTTCATCAACACCCTCGCCTGCAAACCGCAGCTGTATACCCAGCTCTTCCGCCGTCCATTGGATAAATTGACGAACCGAATACTGCAAGCCAGTAGCTATAACAAAGTCTTCAGGTTGTTCCTGCTGTAACATCAACCATTGCATATAAACATAATCTTTAGCATGACCCCAATCCCGTAGCGCATCGATATTCCCCATGTAGAGACATTTATCGAGCCCCTGAGCAATATTGGCTAGTCCTCTAGTGATTTTACGGGTCACAAAAGTCTCACCACGGCGTGGAGATTCATGGTTAAACAGAATACCGTTGCAGGTATACATCCCATAAGCTTCGCGGTAATTAACCGTAATCCAGTAGGCATACAACTTGGCAACTGCATAAGGGGAGCGCGGGTAAAACGGCGTAGTTTCCCGCTGTGGCGTTTCCTGTACCAAGCCATATAGTTCAGAAGTTGATGCCTGATAAAAACGGGTTTTCTTCTCCAGACCAAGCAAGCGGATGGCCTCTAGCAGCCTCAAAGTGCCCATAGCATCAACATCTGCAGTGTATTCAGGGGATTCAAAACTAACGGCAACATGACTTTGCGCACCTAAGTTATAGACTTCATCAGGTTGAACCTGCTGAATGATGCGGGTCAGGTTTGACGAATCGGAAAGATCGCCGTAGTGCAATATAAAATTACGATGTTCAACATGAGGGGACTGATAAATATGATCAACCCTTTGCGTATTAAACAGTGAAGAACGTCTTTTTATGCCATGAACTTCATAGCCCTTTTCTAACAGCAGCTCTGCCAAATAAGAACCATCTTGTCCTGTAATTCCGGTAATTAAGGCTTTTTTCATAGTTGTTGGCGCCCTTACTGTGGATTAGAAGATTGACGTACACAGAAAACACGCCAGCTTAATACATTAACGCCAGGGCAAGACAAAATAATACGTTGGGTAACATCGTCCTCATGGGCACCTTCAATACAATTGAGCACAAAATCCGGAGCCGCCAGCACCAGATCTTGCAAACTCATAACCGGAACATTAGCATACTCCGGCAGATTATCAGCGGACGACACAACAAAACCTATCACCTGAATATTTTTTTGGCTTAAAAAATGATAAAAAATCTGAGACAACTCCCTGGTACCAAATATCGCAAGGCGTTTCCCCGTCAAAACAGACAACTCTATATGGCCTTGCAACATATTCAGCATTAATCTTTTTAACAGTGATAGGTTCAGAATCTGCGCAGCTAGCATTTCCGGCAACTGAGAATGAGCTGTATTCAGTTCTAGCAGGCTATCCACCATCGTATCCTGTGCAAGCACATGAGTTATGCTCGTATCATTAGAACTTACCCCTTGCAGACTAAAACGAGCCACAGTTCGCTGAGTAAAGATACCTTTGGTTTTTTGGATGACTTTCTTCATAAAAAAAGTGTCTGCCGCAACCGTTAGACACTCATTAAAAGGTCCATGTTTATCAAAAAGTTCACGGCGGCAAAAAAAAGCCTGATGGCGGGGTTTAAAATTAATTGGATCATCTTTTTGGGTCATGCTGAAGTAGGATTCTCCAGTTTGTTCATTGACACAAAAGATAGTTCCACAATAATAGTCTGTCTCTGATGTAAATTCAGCAAGAACTTCAGCAATTACTGTTTCGTCATATAAAGAATCATCCGAATTCAAAAAGTAAACCAGATCACCAGTAGCTAAAGCGACGCCACGGTTAAAAGCATGATAAATACCTCTGTCTTTATCAGAAACTATTTTACTGATATGCGGATACTGATTAACCAAAGCCAGCGTAGAGTCCTTTGATCTGCCATCGACAATAATGTGCTCAATGTTTGCTACAGCGGTTTGATTCGCCACGCTGTCAAGACAGGTCTTTAGAGTGGTTTCACTATTGAATGTTGCTGTAATAATTGAAACTTTCATTAAGCTATCACCATAAAATCACGCCATTCCTGGAGGCCCGATTCACTTAATTGTTGCATCACGGATAAGCGCACAGGCTGTGCTGCAATAACGATTTTTTTACCCAAACAGTCCTGCAAAGCTCTGACTTCAACCCGCGTTTGGCCAATCGTCAAAGTTGCTGTGGCCTGTTGCTCTATCAAACAGAGCACCTCAAAACCAGCCTCACTTAGCAGCTTATACAACAACCGGGCTAAACCACCTGAACCATATATCGCCAACTTCCTTGCAGATCCTGCCAACCTTTCTAACCTAGGCAACTTAAATTCCAGCAAATAACCAAACCAAAGTCGCAGCTTTTCAGCATCGAGCGCAGCCGTCACTGAGTTGTTACTTAAGCGCATCTGCACCAGAACTTCGGGAAGACATGCCATTCGTCTTCCCTGCTCATGCATTTTGTAAAATAGTGCATAGTCCTCGCAGAGGCGCTGGTTCGGATAACCGGCTGAACGAACAGCTTCTGTGCTGGCACAATAGGTAGTGTGTTCCACACAAAGCCAGCGCGGGAGATGCTCGGCTATAAGCGCTTCGGTATTGATGCTGTTAATAAGCCTAGCATCTCGTTTGCGGGCAACAAAACGTTCGCTGCTAACAACATCATCTGAGTCAGCAAAATATTCAAAATATGACTTTACCAGTGAAATGTCAGGATTATCCAACAAAAAACTTACCATTTTTTCAAATCGAGTTGGATGACTTATATCGTCGGAATCGACTTTAATGATAAACGGAGCCGTTACAAAATCTAGCGCGTGCTGCAGTGAATAGCCAACTCCTTTATTTTCTTTACGACAAAAAAGATTTATCCGTGAGTCATGATAACTTTTAATAATTTCTACAGTACTGTCTGTAGATCCATCGTCTACGATAACAAATTCAAAGTCATCAAAAGTCTGATGTAATACGCTATCAATTGTTTCCCTTACGTATTGAGCGCTATTATAGGTTGTCATTAAAGCGGCTACTCGCGGTGCTGACATAACTATCCCCTTAGTTTTCTAACTATTGCAATACCGTAATTAGTGGGCGCAGTCACCATTTCAACTAATTGATATTGCTCAGGGGCGTTAACAACAAAGTTATCAAGCACAAATCTTGGGCCCTCATGTCCACAATACTTTGGAAAAATATCATGAAAAATAATATAACCACCAACCGCCACATGAGGAGCGTATAACTCAAAATCGGATTTGCATCCACTGATACTGTGGTCACCATCAATAAATAACAGGTCAATCTCATTATAACCAAGCCATGAATCAAAACGGCTAGCAGCATTTTTAGAATCAGACTCGATCAAATGAATAATGTCTGAAAACCCTGCACTCTTAATTGCTTCTTTGATCAAGGATTTAGGATTGACAATGCATGAGTAATGAAATGGCGGCCAAGGGAATTTGGGGACATAGGTATCGATAGCATATAATCGTCCCCTTACATTAGAACTTGCCATACCAGCCGCCAGCCATAATGTCGATATGCCAATAAAACAACCAATCTCAACCACGGTTTTAGCAGAAATATTTGCCAATATAACTTTGAGCAATTCTCCCTGAGCTGGAGATAAAGATGCAGGGTAAGCTGCAGGCATTTCATAGAGTTTTTTTAAAACTGATAACCAACCTGAGCCTGCGGACTCCATATAATCTGGATATTTGTAGCTTACTTTACTCAGTGAGATGTTTCTTTCTCGCACGTAGCCAGCAAGAAAGCTATTTATGGATTCCTGTGTCAGCCAGTAGTCTCCATCCTCACCTTTAACTGACGACTCAATTAAAGAGGCTTCCTCTACTTCAGTAAGCTTTAAGTCGCGAATAAATCTGAAGAACCTGACTTTATCAGCTTTCATACTAAACACAATTTTTCTGCAGTTCGGTAAAAGACTGTAACGCATTAGCCACTGCATCATCCATATTAAAGTATTTATACTCTGCCAGCCTACCAAGAGGAGTTAGCTGTGGATATTGTGCCGACAACGCTTTGTATTTCTCGAACCGCTGCTGGTTATCCCCAGTAAATACCGGGTAATAAGGAATATTTCTCTGTGGATCGTTTTTATCGTAATCCTGAGGGTATTCAGTAACGATGGTGGTACTATCTGATGGTTCAGCCAGAATATGTTTAAACTCGGTAATACGGGTAAAGTCAGGCGCATTAGGGTAGTTAACGGTGGTTGCCGTCTGAAAATAAGGGCAATCAAGCTGCCGAAATAAAAACTTTAACGATCGGTAAGGCAATTCACCAAACTGATAAGCAAACAGCTGATCAAGCATACCGGTGTAAATAAGTTTGCCATTAAAAAGTTCGCCATCCAGCCAAATTTGCCCCTGTTCCAGTTTGATCCTTTGCAAAGCATTCTGCAGTAGCTGCACATTAATATTTTGATGTGACAATAACCGGCTAATCAGTGCCGTGTAACCTGCAGCTGGAATCGCCTGGTAGTTGTCGTGAAAATAACGATCATCACGGCTTAAAACCACCGGAACTCTAGCAAGCACCTCAGGTGCAATTTCTTCAGCCTTTATACCCCATTGCCGCATGGTGTAATTAACAAAAATATTGTTGTAAATCCAGTCAGCCAGTTGCGCTAATTCAGGATCTTCAGTTTCACGCAACTTAGTAATAGAAACCTTATTACCTGCTCCGTATAAGGCTACTAGCTTTGCTTCAAGAGCAATAGCTTGTTCCGCAGGGTAGACTAAGTGAAGAGAGTTTAAATTAAAAGGCAATGGAATTAACTTACCAGCAACTTCAGCTAAGACTTTGTGCTGATAGGGATGCCAGTCAGTAAAGCGTGACAAATATTCCCAAACTTCTGGCCTAGATGTATGAAAAAGATGTGGGCCATATTGATGTACTGTGATCCCTTGATCGTTCTTCTGATCAAAGCAATTTCCCGCAATATGAGAGCGCTGCTCCAGCACTAAAACCTTCCAACCCAATACGCAGGCAATTCTCTCCGCCATAACGGCACCAGATAATCCAGCACCAATAACTATCGCTTTGAAATCATCCATTTTGCCATCCTAAATGTTGCATTACTTTTTCGGGCGCATTGATATGCTTTAAAGCAAACTCGTGCCGTTTATCAAAATACAACTCTTTCTCTGCAGATTTTCCAAGCATTGACTGGAAATGTTCAACCATTCCCATTTTTAAAAAATACAAGGCGGCGGAAAAATAAATATGATTGATGCCAAATTGAACTGTATCCTCATTTACCCCAAAAAATTGACTATGTTTACAGGCATGAATTAATTCATCCGTTACTTGAATTCGCCTGTTAGGATTGCACTGTGTCTGCCCACCGAAACTGCTATTATGAACGCGATATCGACCAAACACATTATCAATTCTATCAATAGTACCAGGATTCAAACCAATGTTCCTGATATGCCAAGGGTAATCGCAGATGATGTTATTACCATGCGCTAAGGCATCAATAAAAGCTGGGTAGCGCCTGAACATTATGCTGCTGGCTTGCAAAAAAACCGTATATTTCACCAGATGGTCAATTGTTGCCTTCTGAGGGATATAATGAGCATTATAAAAGTCTCTAGAATAATATTTTATAGTATTACCACTCACGCTATCGAACATATCAGACTCGTGGTAAACCATTGAACATAATGGGTTGGCATCTAAATAGTCAACCTGAAGCTGTAACTTACCCGGTAAAGCTACATCATCACCATCCAAATAAGCGATATATTGTCCCTTAACACTCTCAAGCAACCGCTTCATTGTCGCAACTAAACCAAGGTTAAGCTCATTTTTAAGCACCACAAGATTCGGATAACTGCTTGCTAGATAGTTGATTATTTTATAAGTGCTATCCGTTGACGCGTCGTCACATACGATAACTTCAAAGTCAAAGTTTGTCTTTTGACAAAGAACACTTAGCAAGCACTCAAAGATATATGGAGCAACTTTAAAAGCTGGAATAATAATTGAAAGTTTCATATATTTTGCATGTATCTTACTACTCACGCATTTGAATAAACGGCATTTTATAAAAACAATACCGACCATTATTTATAACGTAAATTATATAACTCAACTTCATCAAGCTAAAAGTATAAAACTAAAAATAAAACAAAAACTAAGACTAAAACTCAACATGCTTTTCAAACAAGACTGCATTACAACATTCCAATGCATCAGTATCAAAATGACTGATTGACTCTTTTAAGAACCACCTAAGAACTATTAACATCTCATTTAGCATTGCAACTTTTTTACTTTGAGAAATAGTTTCATCATGTACATTCATAAGATTAGTAAATCGAGAAAAATAATAAGCTACTGAACTATAGTACAAGCAAAATACAACTCTGCTAGTGGTAACGACATGCTCAAAATGATACCATTGTTGTTTTAAAAATATTTTAGCTTCTAAGACATCAAATGTATTTAAAGACAACATTTTTACCCAATCTAAAACTAAACTTTTTTCATCATCTGTCAAAACTCCTTTTTTGAATTTAGATAAAGATTGATTCAATTTACCTAGATTAACAAAAACATTCTTTATTAAATTCTGCTTGTACCCGGCTTTATCAACTACTTTTGAAACTAAAACATTTTCTGGCAATAAGGGCACAGCTCCCAAAATTAGAGCCCCATCACTACAGTTGTAAACCTCGACATTACCAAGGTATTCCTTAAGCTGCATCTGGCATATTTTTCTAGCCAAGTCAAATTCAGATTTAGTATATACAATATTTTTAAAATTTCCTCTTACACATATTTGTTCCGGATTAGCTTTACGGTAATCGTAACTTTCATCCCCTGCTTTAGTATAATAGATTGATTTTTTTGAGTGATGATAACGTGAATCAACCTGCCCAAAATCAACACCAAATAAAAAGAGTTGCTTGTGACCCAAGTTTAACAAAAAACTGATAGCCAAATTTGCTGCAGTAGGAAAAGCATAAGGAATAACACTTAACTCCTTATTTAATACTAAATCAACATCATGCTTAAAAACTATCGTCGGCGCTTCGCTTTCTTTGAAAATAAGAAATGATTGTTCAAAAAGCGCTCTTGTTGCAGGATGTATACTAGAAAAAGAAATTAAGGAAACCTTTTTTAATAATTTATTGTCACAGGTTTTATGCAAGTGATCATAAGTTGAAGCATTTTGCTCAACCTCAACGTGAAAATCTGGGATGATCCCATAATCCAGCAAAGGTTTTAAAGCTGTGCCGCAGCTGACTATAATTGCCTTCGTTTGATAACTTCTAATATACGCTAAAGTCTCATCTAAACTAGGGCCATTGCCAACAACAAATACCGGCATGTCACTTATAGCAAGACTTACAGGAACGTTTATCATAAAGAGCGCGTCAGATGAAAAATTACTTAATGTTTGATTTAAACCATATTTGGCATGATCGAAATAATCGCCTAAGGCAAGAACACTTCTTAACTGTTGCTTTAAGGAAGAAAATATATTATTGAGATCAGGTGTTGTATAATTTAACCAAAAACTGGTTTCGGCCAGAGCGTAGGCTCCCACCCGATAAAACTGCCGTAATATTTCATCAAAGTAATCTGCTTTACGGCCGCCGACATTAAGGTATAACTCTCGTCCCTCTTTATCCAGTTGCTCTAAAAGAGTATGCCATGGCAATACAAAGAGTGAAGCATAGAAAAAATCTGTCTCAGGTTCAAAAATAAAAATATTCTTTAAATTACTTTTGCTTAGCAACGCTTCGAAGGATAAGGATAAAGCGCAACCGGAAATAACAACTGTTGACATTAAATCGGGATTAATTGATAACCTACTACTATATTGTGCTTCTATTTGTTGAAGCTTACTTACTGCTTGGTAATGCAAATAGTGTCGAAGCTTATAGGGTACTTTTTGCTTAACTTGCGTATTAATATTCATCTCGCTGCTAAAAAAACGTCTGTTTACATTATCACAGTCATGATAAAGATGCCGATATAACATACAGTGTCGTTTAAAATGATATAAATTTGGAGTACCACTTTTATCTAATACTAACTGCCAGCGAGAAGGCTGGTAATTTTCCGCTAATTTGGCAAGTCCAGGGAAGTACTTTTTAAACACATCTAAATTCATACTAAATAGCGTTGAATCATTCTCGAAAGCAATTACAGAGCTATTTCCAAGCATTGATTGAGTTCTAACTGGGATATAATCCTCTGCTTGGTCAAACCCCATAAACTGCCGACCAGATCTTAAGAGTTTTACGCTATCTCCCGAGAATTGATTGTAGAAATGAATCACTTCATCTGACACAGGATGGGAGAGATGCCTGTAATAGTAAATTTTTTCTATGTTAGGCTGTATTGTCAGAATTTCTGTAAGGTGTTCAGCTAAAGAAGTGCCAGCATTTCCAATTTGCAGACCGACATAAATACCACGCTTGGTTGCAAGTTCAAGTAATGCTTGCCAATCTAAGGTGTACATTGAACATTTTAGAATATCTAAACGCGGTTCATATAGAATGACAAATTTTACATTAGCTTTTTCGATTATATTTTTGAGTGAAAACCCCAGTCCCAAACCAAAAACTAAAAGTACGTCTGCATTCTTTAAATCATGCTCTATGCCTGATGCGTTTGTAAGTGAAAAGTATGGTGCTCGTTTCAGAAAATCCAAAAATTCCTCTTCACATTCAGCCTCAGCATCAAGCCCGTACAAGGCGTGATTTGTCGAGTTATCGACGATATTTGCTTTATTGTTATTATTAATGAAAATTGAGAAATCATTGGTGTTTTCTTCTAGCGCTTTAGACAGATCTGGCAATATATCAGTAAGATAATATCTATTTAGCGTATATGTCTTAGGGATACTAAGTGCTAAACTTTTATATTCGGGTGATTCAGTGGCAAGATTTTCTGTTTGGAATATGCAAGAATGCAGCATAAAGTATTCTCAATATCATCCTTTTTGTACACTATGGTAACTTGCTTTAACCTTCTTAGCTAACTGAATTTTCTCCAATTCAGCTGCAATATTTTCCCTGTCTCGCTTGATAAGAATAATCATGTTTTCAAACCACACTAACTGTTCTTGAAGTAACAAAGCTTGCTCTTCAACTGAACAAGCCCTGAGCATTTCAACGAGATCAATATCAGTAAACTCTGTGGAATAAGAAACGAGATCAACATTAGGACTAGCAAAATTATCTAACAAATTTTGTTGTAACTTATGCAGCTTTGACAAACCTACTTCCTCGTCACTTGTCAAAGCATCATTTTTGGATGACATCAAGCACCAACAGCGAGTTGTTGTGGAACAGGATTTAACTGTTCCCGCATTTTATAGCCTTGCTCTCTATCGCTTACAGAGATTTGATCCCAAGCAGATTTAATAGTTAGCATTAATTCCATTACATCGTTTACTTTAGCGATACTCTGCTCTCTGCTTGCCAATGTTAGGTGATTAATCATGAATTCATAAAGCGAGTCGAGATTCTGAGATATTTCGCCACCTTCCTTCATATCTAAAGAACCTTTGAGCGCACTAACAATTGCGATTGCTTTACCAAAAGCTTGAGCTTTAGTAGCATAATCTTTTCGTTCAATTGCGCCCTTGGCTTTGGCCATGTTCTCTAAAGAACCTTGCATTAAGAGTTGAATCACACGATGCGGATCGGCAATAGCAAGATCATCTTTCACACCAACCGCTTTATATGCTTTGATACCATAACTCATAATTAATTTCCTTAGCTAGATTTGTTTACAGTAAAACCAGGAAGACTGGATAGCGCTGCAGTTACATTGGCTTGCTGTCTTTGCATTTGTCCAAGCAAGGTATCTAATGCAGCGTAACGTTTTCTCAGCGATTCTTCATAGTTAGCTATATATCGGCTGGCAGCCTCAGAAGCTTTAGTATTTTCACGTAATCTAGATTGAATATTTTCTTGGCGATTGGCTATCAAACCACCTGACTTGGTATATTCGGTTATTAAATTATCTAATTGTTTAACAAGACCATTTTCACCACCAAATAATTTAGCTAAGTCATCGTAATTTTCATTTAGCGCCTTATCAAAACGCATCTTCCCTGTTTCACTATTAAACTCGGTGCTAGTGGAAATTTCTAACTTGCCGCTTTTGTTTAAGGTAATACCTAAACTAAATAGACTATTAAGCTGATCCGATGAACCATCTACAGTGCTACCCAATATACTGCGCACTTGATTCAAAATATTTCTGGGCATTGAGTCTCCAGCAAGCGCACCGCTATCAAGAGTTACACTGCCATCTGCACCCATAATCCTATTCCGAGTAAGACTAGATATTTGATCAACAAGGGTGTTATAACCTTTAATGAAATTTTGAATATTTTCTTCTGCAGCTTTTTTATCTGTTGCTACCTGTAAACGCGCATTTTTGCCCACAGGTGTTACATCTAGCACCGTTAATGAAATATCTTGAACAGCGTCTTCAAAAGTATTGGTACTGCTAAACACTGCTATGCCATCAAGCTCTATTTCTGCATTTTGTGCAGCTGCAGCTAAATTTAATCCAGCAGTGGCACCTGGAGTAATATCTGTAGCAACTGATGAAACATTGTCTAACTCAGCATTATTATTACTAACCACCAGATCATTCCCAGTACCAGTAACATTCGAGTTTAAAACTAACTTAGTGCCGACTGCTCCACCGGCGTTTAGAATATTGGCGTTTACCCCAAAGTTATCTGCCGAATCATTAATTGCTAACCTTAGTTGGTTAAGTGTCATGCCAGCGGTTACCGCAACAGTAAAGCTCTTATCGCCCGCTTCAAAGGTTAACTCTCCGTCAGTTGTTGATACTACGGCGTCTGAACTTGCAAAAAGCGCATCTGCCGTTTCCATACGGCTACCTTTAGCAAGCTGATTAACTTTAATATCAAATGAGGCCGCCGAAGCGGTATTTTTGGCCGTTGCTTGAATAAAGGTTTTGCCTTCCTCAGGCTGAGTTAGTTTAATTTCTCTGGCTTTTAAACTTTCACCACTTAACTTTTTTGCCGCGTCTAAAAAACCAGATAAGGCCGATCTCAATTGACCTACACCTGATAAAGACGCATTTAAGCTTGACTTTGTCTTCTCAATGCGAGCCATTTTCGTTTTGCGCTCAACATCAACAAAGGTACCAACTAACTGGTCAAGTGGCAGGCCAGATGCAGCACCCAAGAAATTAATTGAAGACATAGATCACCTCATATTTTTTAACTTTACACTTTGCGATCGATCAACACGCCTAAAGATTGACCCATTTCCTCTTGTAAGCGTTTAATATCTTGAGCCACTTTCAGTAACTCTTCTGATGGTATTTGTCGAATAACCTGATCGTTGGTTTTATCCATCACTTTAATTATAGATCGTCCTGATTGTTCATCCATCTTAAACGACAAGGAGCGCTCTTCAAAAATTGCAGCTTTGTTAACAATATCTAGAGCTTCTTCAACTTGCACCTGAGTCGGCTTTGCTGACGTAATTTCAGTTACTTTTGGTGTAACTGTGTCATTAGATACTTTGTTAGAAGATGCAACTATATTCGCTGCTGCACTATTCTCAATTCCTGGCAGCATTGCGGAACTGCTGGAGATATTGGGCATGGTATTCATAATGTACCCTCATAAACGTAAGGCCAAACAAAGATAGCATCTTTGTTTGGCGCTTATCCACCAAAATTAACCTAACAGTGACAACGCTGCCTGCGGCCGCTGATTAGCCTGCGCTAATACTGTTTGGCTCGTTTGCTGCAAGATCTGCGCCCGAGTTAACTCTGCTGTTTCTTTTGCAAAGTCAGTATCACGAATACGTGCACGAGCGCCAGAAACGTTTTCAGAGATATTGGTCAAGTTACGAATAGTCGCCTGGAAGCGGTTTTGAATCGCACCTAAGTCAGCTCGTTTAGCATCAACTGTAGAAATAGCAGCGTCTATACTTGCCAACAATGAAGAACCAGTTTCAGTTCCTGATACGTCCACATCATCTAATTCAAGAGCAGCTGCAGTAAAACCACCAGTACCATTACCTAAGCTTACGGTAATATATTCTTGATCATCACCATTTACACCTACCAAGAACTTAAACTGTCCGTCAGCAGCATCTTCATTCAACAACAGTTTATCGCCAAATTTTGTTGTTTCTGCAACACGAGTTATCTCGATTTTTAACGCAGATATTTCTTTTTGGATTGCTACTTTATCCTTGTCAGCGTTAATACCGTTTTCTGATTGTACAACTAGAGTACGCATACGCTGCAATGATGTAGTGATTTCTTCCATCGCTCCTTCAGCAACTTGCGCTAATGAAATCCCATCATTAGCATTGCGAGCACCTTGATCTAAACCATTAATTTGGCTCGTTAAACGATTAGATATCTGCAAACCAGCCGCATCATCAGAAGCACTGTTAATCCGGAAACCTGAAGATAAACGTTTAAACGCTACATCCAATGAGCCACCAGAATTCATTAACTGGCGCTGAGCATTCAATGAGGATGTATTGGTATTGACAAATAAAGCCATGAGTCACTCCTTAGTCATAGACCGAACTTGGCCGTAGACTGTAGTTAAATATACGGATATTCCGTTTAGCTGAGCCAAGCTGCAACTTGGCTTACATACTGTATCGGCAGACTTAATAAGAACTTTAGGATTTTTTGATTATTTTTTTAAAAATTTATATTAAATGTGAGGTCTTTAAAGTGGGAATTAAATTAATAAAGCTGCCGTAAGGCAGCTTTTAAAGCGAGTCACTCCACTGAAGCGGTTCCGGCAAGAAGCAAGATTACTGCAATAATCTTGTTGCTTCAGGGCGGCGAGCTATTAACCTTGAAGTAAACTTAAGGCTGCTTGCGGCCGCTGATTAGCCTGAGCTAAAACTGTCTGACTAGTTTGTTGTAATATCTGTGCACGAGTTAATTCTGCAGTTTCTTTTGCGAAATCTGTGTCACGAATACGCGCACGTGCGCCAGAGACATTTTCAGAAATGTTCGTCAAGTTGCGTATAGTGGCTTGAAATCGGTTTTGTACAGCACCAAGATCAGCACGCTTACCGTCGACATTACTAATAGCGGCATCAAGTCTAGTTAAAATAGACGAACCTGTCTGAGCTGCATCAGCTACACTAATATCTTCAAGATCTAAACCAGCTGTTGAAAAACCACCTGCTGTTCCAAAACCCAAACTAACAGTGATGTAATCTTGCGTATCACCATTAACACCAACTAAGAAACGAAACTGCCCATCAGTGTCAGCTGAATTAAGATTAAGGAGCTGTTGATCACCAAACTTTGTAGTATCTGCGACACGCGTAATTTCAATCTTTAAAGCTGAAATCTCTTTTTGTATAGCATTTTTATCTTCTGCACTATTTATACCATTTTCAGACTGAATAACTAATGTACGAATCCGCTGTAATGAGGTAGTTATCTCATCCATAGCCCCCTCAGCAACTTGAGCTAAGGAAATCCCATCGTTTGCGTTTCGTGCTGCCTGGTCTAAGCCATTAATTTGGCTTGTTAGCCGGTTTGAAATTTGTAAACCTGCAGCATCGTCAGCAGCGCTGTTAATCCGAAAACCTGAAGATAAACGTTTAAATGCAGTATCTAATGCATTACCTGAAGTGATCATCTGACGCTGTGCGTTCAGTGATGAGGTATTAGTGTTTACGAATAAAGCCATGATGTTTTCCTCGCTTTTTAACTGGTTTAGGCAATGTAGACTTCGAATTGCCTGTTTCTTGCCGTGTTAATTATTTATCGGCGCAGTGCGGGGAAACTTTAGTTTTTTTTCAGAAACTTTTTATTGCAGTATTTCAGTAGATTAAGGGCAGGCTTTGTCACCTGCCCTCAGTATTAGCGTATATAATCAAATAAGGTGGTTGCATTCACTTTAGTAAATGATTGTGAGGCCGCTTGTAAAGCCACTTCTTGTCGTTTTATCTCGGTTAACGCCGCGGCTAAATCCACCTCAGAAATATCAGCTTTGTAGCTTTGATTTGTTATAAGCAAATCTGCATTAGTATTAAACACACTGTCTACTACATTTAAGCGACCACCTAAATTCGCTAAAGCACTATCGACATTGTTAGCCGTAACTCGGGTTTGTTCTAATGTGTCCAATATAAATGACTGTAAAGAATCAGATAATGTATTAGGATCATTTAAAGTTTCAATAAAACGTTGTAATGTATTAAGAATATTGGTTTGCTCTGGGGCTGGCAGCTCGAAATCAACTTGCGTAGGCACTGGCGTAGCAGCATCTAACTGAAAGGCTAAGCCATTAAAACCAATGTTCTGTCCTGGTGTGTACACGCCGGCTACTGGCGGCGTTAACGAATTGCCATTTCTCAGAATTTGATAATTTGACGCAGCATCAATTTGTAAACTGAACTGATTATTAGTCGGGGTTAGATTGTCAAAATTACTTAAATAAAAACTATCAAAAGCCGTTTGATTGCTTACCGTTGTCGTAGAATTTGCCGGCGCTGCTGTCACTTGTGGAGAAAAACGCGTGAACACGCTATCAAAAATTGCTTTGCCACTATCGTTACCCGGTAAACTTATCGATTGCGAAATTTGCATGGCTCTATTGCCATCATCGCCTTTAAATTCAAACTCACCGGTGACTGGATTGCGAACGTAAGCCGGCGTTTTATCCTGAAAGCCGGCGAAAATATAACTGCCATCAGCACTACGTGTGTTCATTAAATCAAATAACTCGGTTTGAATATTTTGCAACTCAAACGCTACCGCTTTACGCTGCTCCAAGGTATAAGTGCCATTACCGGTTGCTTGCGCCAACGTAGAAATACGATCATAAGAGGTACGCATGCTCGTGAGTACGGTCTCTTGCAAACCTAAATTGTTTTTTAGCAAAATACTGTTGGTTTGATATTGATCAATTTGCGCTTTGTTTTGATCCAAACTTAATACTTTTGCTGCACCGGCCGGATCATCCGCCGGCGACAAAATACGCGTTTGCTTACTGAGCTGAGATTCTGCTTTCGACATACGTTGCTGCGCGTTCAGAATACCGTTTAGGCTCTGATTGAACTGCATATTAAAGGTTAAACGCATATGTTATTACCTCACTGACTGCAACAAAGTATCAAAAATGGTCTGCGACGTTTGCAATATTTTAGCGGCAGCAGCGTAGCTTTGCTGAAAACGAATTAAATTTGCAGCCTCTTCGTCCAGATTAACACCAGACAAGGATTCATACCAGAGCGTGGTTTGCTCCAGTATTGCGGTATTCGCTTCATCAGCGGTGCGAGCTTGTCGCGTTCGTTCACCAATGTTGCCCACCATAGTCGCATAACTTTGGTTTAAACTGTATTGGCTGACTGCTAAACCGAAAGGTTCTGCACTGCGTCTAACCAACGAAGCGTCTTGCAAAGCCGATAAGGCTAAGCCATTACGGTTATCGTTAAAACCATTGGTATTAAAGTTTATCGTGAAGGTATCACCAGGTCTTGGTACCCCTGAAAGATTAAAATCAAACCCCAATTGCGCCTTTAAATTAGTTGTAGCATTTTCTAGTACGCCATTAAAGTTGTTCGTACTAAAACGCGTTTCACCTAGTAACGTATTGGACGAATCTGTAATACGAAACACAAATTCATTTGTAGCACTATCCTGACCTTGATAAGTTACAGTAAAAGGCCCATTACTTAACGATGATGTATTAAACGCCGAAGTGGCAGGATTGGTATTGTTTACTACTAACCCCTCAACGCGGCCATTCCCTAAATTACTGGCAGTAAACTCTCCCCTTACTGGGCTCGCTAGCGCGACGTCTTCTGCTCGGGTACTGGCTAATTGCATCGAACGAGCCGCCACATTTAATGGCTTTAACTCAAACTGGTCGCCCGGTGCAGCCGCACCAATTTGAATACGTAAACCAAATAAATCATTATTACTCGTGTTGGATGCACTAAAGGTTGCAGGAAAGCCTGTAGCACTGGTCAGGGTTTTACTATTTGCGGTTGGTTGGCCCATGTCGTCTAACGCGGTTACCGTAATCGTGTTTGCATCGATCACTTCTAACAAGTATTCATTGGGTGGCAATTGATAAGCGCGCCCAGGTTCGATTTCGACTAGAACATTGGCATTACTGGTATTGCTACTAAACGCGAGTCCCTGTGAAACAGGTAATCGAAATAAATCTTGGCCAATGGTACCGTTAAGGGTTAAGCCCAGTTTATTTTGTTTATTAATACTGTCGGCTAAAGTTAAAGCTAGCTGACCAAGCTGATTTTGTACCGGTTTGACTACCTGTAATCGATAATCAGTAAGAGCCCCTATTTTACCACCAATGCCCTGCGCACTCAGTTCAACCTTAACGTTAGCATTACTTTGTAACGTTAACTCAATGGTGCGATCGTTAGGATCGGGATCGCCGCGCAGGGACAATAGATTAAACTGGCCTCGTTCAACCACTAACGCCTGGCCACTGCCCATAAACACTAACTTTTCACCGCTTTTGGCATCGATGGTCTGAATGTCGAGATATTCTGCTAACTTTAAAATCGCGCTATCGCGATTATCAAATAAATCCAACGGAATAGGTCGACTAGAGCTACTGCCATAGGAAGCAATATCATTATTGTAAGTGGAGATTTGCGTAATAAGATCATTAACTTCTTTTACATAAACATCCATTTGCTGATTTAAAAACTGTTCTTGATCAGCAATTAAGGTAGACATGCTGCCAAATTGATTGAGTAGTGATTGGCTGGTGCCAATCACTAATTGCCGGTTTGAAAGTTGTGTGGGATCATTATTAGCGGTTTGTAACTGTTGAAACAAATTATTCATGCCCGTGGCAATACTGTTCGCGGCATTGGAAAATAGCGCGTCTAAACGGTTTGCTTCCGCTAAATATTGGGCGCTGTAAGCCGCACTGGTGGTATCGCGGCGCAATTGCTTTTGACTGAATTCATTTACTAAACGCTCAGTAGTGCCCTGGCCTACCCCTAGGCCGAATTTTTCAGCCACAAACTCCGTGCGCTGACGCACATAGCCCGGGGTATTAATATTGGCAATGTTATTACTGGTTGTGTTCAGCAAATTGCTATTAGCTAGAACTGCTGATTTTCCAATATTTAGTAAACTCATGTCTTACTCCGCACACCCGCTAACGGGTATTGTCTATTCTTCGGCTGTTGCCTGAAAATCTTGAGCATTTTCTGCTTGAACACGATCTATCGAACTTTGCCCTACGCTTACTCCATCACGCGCTTGCGACGTTATAGTTGACGTTGCTGCATGCGGTGCTGGTGTTAACGCCTGTGCAGCAGATTGCGACGTAGTGGAAGGTGAGGCGGCCAGTTCGGCTCTTACCTGTTCAAAGGCAGAGCTCTTAAACACCGACATAATTTTTTGCGCGTAATTGGGATCCGTTGCATAACCCGCTGCCTGTAATTCACTAAAATAGGCGGCAGGTTCTTGCGCGGCTGCAACGGCCTGTTGATAACGTAGACTGTTACTGATAAAACTGGCGTAATCTTTTAAGCTTTGTTCAGGCGATTCATAAGCGCGGAACTTGGCTTGTTCTTTTCGTGCAACACCCTGCCGATACTCTAAGGTATCTACCACGGCGGTATCACCTTGCCAGTTTCGGCTCGCTTTTATACCAAATAAGTTATAGCTATTATCACCCGTTGCGGTTTTAATCATGCGCTTGCCCCAGCCGGTCTCCAGCGCAGCTTGCGCAATCAGCGCCAGCGGATCTAAGCCTAAAGCACTTGCGGCTTTGCGTGCCGCAGGCAATAAGCTACGAATAAACTCCACTGGAGAATCATTCTTAAATTCAGCACTTTCAGTCACAGGTTCAACGGTTTTACGCTGCTGGGCGGCTAACTGTTGCGCAGCCGCTTGTTCTGCTGCCACTTTTTCGGCCTGCACCCGCTCACGTTGTTGCTGTAATTTTTCGAGCAATGGACTTAACTGCGACATGTCACGTTTACCCGGTTGAACAAGATCGGCTTGAACGACTTGCTGCGCAGCATGGGCTTTAAGAAGCTCTAAATCGGTTTGCTGCTGATAGCGCTGCGCTTGAGGTAGCGCTAAATCGCTCGCAAGCTGGCCAGGTAATAATAACGTTTCGGGCCGTTGTGTGGGTTTTGCTGCAGCACTAGGATCAAGCTGTTGTACCAACAAATCCGCTAAACCGAGCGCCCCTTTTTGCGACAGATCCGAGGCCAATTGGCTGTCGTGCATATCACGATAAAACTCGGTAGTCTGACTATTCATCAATCCTTCTGCTTCAAAGGCCGCGTTGGCTTGACGCATGCTTTTAAGCAACATATTGAAGAAAATCCCTTCGAACTGCTCAGCCGCTTGCCGTAACCCGCCCGCTTTATCGCCCCGCGCAGTTGTTCTGATCTGTTGCAGACTATTGAGATCATGATAAGAGTGCTGCAGTTTGCCGCTGTTCATATTAAATCACCACTAACTCGCCGTGGATGGCACCGGCTTCTTTTAGCGCTTCTAATATAGCCATTAAATCGCCTGGCGCTGCGCCAACCGCATTGACCGTGCGCACCAACTCATCTAGGGTAACACCCGGATCAAACTTAAACATTCTCGAATTTTCGGGGTTAACATTAATAATGCTATCTTGCACCACTGCGGTATCGCCGCCGGCTAAGGCATTAGGTTGCACAACGATAGGATTCTCTTCAATACTCACCGTCAGTCCACCATGGCTTACGGCTGCAGGGAATAAACGCACATCTTTTCCGATAACGATAGTCCCAGTTCGTGAATTAATAATAATTTTGGCAGACTGATCTGCAGGCTGAAATGTTAAATTTTCTAGTGTAGATAAATAAGACACACGCTGGCTAATGTCGCGCGGAGCTCTCACTTTTACCGAAGAGGCATCAAGAGAAAAGGCAGTCTCAGGTCCCATAAAACCGTTTATGGCCTCAGCTAACCGCTTGGCAGTAGTAAAGTCAGGACGTTTAAGGTTAAAGGTAATAAAATCACCATTACCAAATGGCGATTCTACTTCACGTTCTACCACTGCGCCATTTGGGATGCGGCCAACGGTTGGGGTATTTACCAGAATACGTGAACCATCAAGGCCTTCTGCACCTAAACCGCTAACAATTAAACTGCCTTGCGCAACCGCATAAACATTACCATCTAAACCGGTTAAAAAAGTTTGTAGTAAAGTACCGCCTCGTAAACTTTTGGCACTGCCAACAGAAGATACAGTAATATCAATAGTTTGGCCTGGTTTGGCGAACGCAGGTAGTTCTGCATGAATCGCCACCGCTGCCACGTTCTTAATTTGTGTGCGCGAGCCAGCCGGTAAATTAATACCGAAGTTGGCTAACATGGTGCGAAAGCTTTGTTCAGTAAAAGTACTTTGTTCGCCGGTCCCCGGTAAACCTACCACCAGCCCATAGCCAACTAATTGGTTACTACGCACGCCCTCGATATCGGCCACATCTTTAATTCTGGCCGCATCAACACTCACACTTACCAAAAGGAGTAAAATCAGTATCACCACAGTAAATATAGTACGCATCGTTAACTCCTAGAATGGCCAGAGAGGACCACTAAAAAACCGCGTTAACCAACCGGGCGATTGTCCACCATGGTGGGAGCCTGTACCACTATACTCGATACGTGCATTGGCTATTTTCGTCGATTCTACGGTATTGTTTACATCAACATCTTGTGGCCGAATAACGCCTGTTAATCGAATGTATTCTTTACCCGTATTTAACGTCAGCCATTTTTCTCCACGGATCACCAGATTGCCATTTTCCATCACTTGCAACACATTTACCGAAATATCCCCCACGAGGCTATTGCTCTGATCGGCCTTTGCATCACCGCTAAAATCTTGGCTACTGCTTGAACCAAACTGCAATACATTGCCACCTATAGAAGCGTTGCGCCCCGCTATGTTTAGGGGATCAAAGGTGACATTACTGTCTTTAGCAGTTTCTGTTTTCGCTTGTTTTGATGCTTGCGTTTTTTCACGTAATACGACCGTAATAATGTCGCCTTCGTGCCGAGCTTTATTGTCTGAATATAAACTGTTGGAATGGCTTTGCGTAAATAAAGAGCCGTTTCGAACAATCGGTCTAGGCGCCGCAACAGGTGGCAATGGCGCGAAGTAAGGATCGTCGGCTCTGGCTTCTTGTAATGACGCGCAGCCAGTTAACGAACCTGCTAATGCTGTGATAGATAACACCAAACATAACGTACGCATACCTTTATCCACCTTATAACTGCTGAATCACAAAGCCCAGCATTTGATCTACCGTTGAAATGACTTTTGAATTCATCTCATACACTCGCTGGCTTTCAATTAAACTGACTAGCTCTTCTGTTACATTCACATTCGAGGTTTCTAAAGCGCCTTGGACAATGATACCTAGCCCCTCTAAACCGGGGATCCCCTGCACCGGTGCACCACTGGCGGGCGTTTCAGTAAATAAATTTTGCCCTATTGGCTCTAACCCGGCCGGGTTAATAAAATTGGTTACGGTAAGTTGCCCGAGCACAGCATTTTCTACCTGCCCAGCTAACCGTACCGACACTTCACCATCTTGCGAGACCATAATGGCGGTAGCATCGGGAGGGATCACAATATTGGGCTGTACTTGGTAACCAGCCCCTGATGTCACCATATTACCTTCACCATCTACCGTAAATTGACCATTGCGGCTATATGAAATAGTGCCGTCAGGCATCAACACCTCAAAAAAACCATGGCCTTGAATCATCAAGTCCAAGCTATTTTCGGTGGTAATCATATTGCCTTGGGTAAAGCTTTTTTGTGTTGCCACAACTTTTGTACCGGCACCAACCATTAACCCATTTGGTAACTCAGAGTTTTGCGAAGAACGGCCACCAGGCTGATTAATATTTTGGTACAGTAAATCTTCAAACACCGCGCGACTCTTTTTGAAACCTACCGTGCTGGCGTTTGCCAAGTTATTAGAAATTACCGAAATATCACGCTGCTTGGCGTCTAACCCTGTTTTGCTGATCCACAATGCTGGATGCATTTGTACCTCCTGGGCATAAGCCCTATTAACTTAGTGGTAATGTCTTACCTGCATAACACACTGAACAAAGTTCAGTATGCGCGTCAAATGGTTAGCCCATGATTCTTAACAGCTGATTTTGCTGCTGATCCATTTGTTCAGCTTGTTTCATCATTTTCACTTGTAATTCAAACTGACGTTGTAAACTGATCATGGTGGTCATTTCACTTACCGCGTTTACATTGCTGCCTTCATAAGCCCCGTTTAATAAGGTCACATCGGCACTGGCCTGGGCTAATTGGCCATCTTTACGCCGGAATAATCCGTCATTGCCCTTTTCAATTTCAACCAGCTCTGGCTTTACCAGTTTGATACGCCCAACATCTTCTAGCACGTTTGCCGGCGCGCCTTGCGCCCTAGCGCTGACGGTGCCGTCGATTCCAATTTCCATCTTCGCCAAGGGAACAGGTAACTGTATGGGACCTTCATCCCCCATCACGGGCAAACCGCTTGCTGTCATCAACATGCCGGTCGCTGATACTTGTAAATTACCTGCTCGTGTGTAAGCTTCGTTGCCATCTTTATCTTGCACAGCAAACCAACCGTCGCCCTGAATCGCGATATCTAACTCACGTTCGGTAATGATCATGGCGCCGCTGTCAAAGTTTTGACCAGGACGCTCGGTCATTGAAAAAACACGTGTCGGCAAACCCTCGCCAAAAGCTTGCATGGATCGCGCCTGTTCAAAGTCGGCTTTAAACCCTACGGTGCCCGTATTGGCCAAGTTATTTGCTCGAACACTAATGCCATTCATATTCTCTTTGGCACCACTCATGGCAATGTATAACAAACGATCCATGGTAAACCTCGCTATAAAACAGATAAATTGTCACGCTTCACATCTTAAGTAATGAACAAGCAATAACAATGCCAGAGTGAAAAAGCAGCAACATTTAGCCAACATAACGATGGCCTGATAAGCCCAAATGAGCATAAAAAAACCACCTTGCGGTGGTTTTTACGCCAAAAAAATTAGCTTTATCGGATCTGCAGTATGGTCTGTTGCAGCGAACTGTTCACCTCTAAGGCCCGAGAGTTGGCCTGGAAGTTACGCTGTGCGCTAATTAAATCTACAAGCTCCGTGGTTAAATTAACGTTAGATTGCTCTAACGCCGAACTCTGCACACTGCCAAAGGTGCCGGTATTGGGCTCACCAGCCAAAGGTTCACCAGAGGCTAAACTGGCGCGCCAAGAGGTGTTGCCTGATTGGCTCAAGCCTTGCGGATTAGCAAAACGTACCATGGAAATTTGCGATAAAAATTGTTGATCGCCATTCGAGTAGGTCGCCATCAACTTACCACCTGCATCAATATCTAACCCAGTTAAACGCCCAACGGTAGTCCCGTTTTGACTTAACGAGCCTACCTCAAAATTTGACGCATATTGCGTAGGATTACGGGTGCCTGATTCATCCTGATAACGCAACAACACGTTTTGGTCAAACACCGCACCATTTGTAAGAAGCCCATTAAGCTCACCAGCTGATAACACACCATTCGCGAATGGGTTAGGCAACGTATTCGGCACACCGGAAGGGGTAAATTGTAAGGTAGAAATCGGCGAACCACTGTTTAGAACCGTGCCATCAAAGGCGGCATAAACTGACCAACTATTATCGGTCAACGGGGCATTTCGCGTAAAATAGACACTGGCAATGTGCGCCTGCCCTAAACTATCGTAAATCGTCGTTGACGTGGTACTATTGTACGAGGAAGGATCGCTCACACTAAAACCCACTGCAGGCACTGCTGCCCGTGAATCTAAATTCATTGAAAGGTATATTTGACTGGTGGCACTTGGCGCACCCGCAGTGGTAGGGATTTGTATTGGGTTAGTGGTACTTAAACTCACTGAGGTGGTTGAACCGGTAGAACTGTCTACAGGATACCCCTGTAAAAAATCGCCATTGTTATTGACCAAAAAATTATTGCTATCTAATTTAAAGGCTCCTGCGCGTGTATAAGAATAGTCACGCGAGCCAATTTCAGATGCGGTAACAAAAAAACCATCGCCCGTTATGGCAAGATCTAGCGCATTATTGGTAAATTGTAATGCCCCTTGTTGAAATTGCTGTGCAACGGCAGCGGTTCTTACCCCATCACCCACTTTTGTTCTGCCTGATTGAAATACCGAAGAGGCATACACATCGGCAAATTCAGCCCTAGATTCTTTAAATCCAGTGGTATTAACGTTGGCGATGTTATTCGCTGTGGTGTCTAAATCTTTCTGCGCGGCAGAAATACCGCTTAACGCTATATTAAAACTCATATGTTACCTCACCTTAAGCGGTTGTATTAACTGTAAGAGACTTCTAACACATCGGCGAGCTTCACTGCACCAATGCCTAATAAATTCAATACGATCCCCGTACCATTGTTACCCATGCTGACACTGGAGACAGGGGTATAAACTTGCACCGGTACGGATTCGGTTTTACCACTGGCACTCACTTCTACTTTGATGTTATACACACCCGGCGGCATTTTTTCGCCAGCTTGACCCGAGCCATCCCACACAAATTCATTTTTACCCATTTGCGGTTGATCTACTGTAAAACTATTTACCAATTCACCATTAGGCTTAGTAATAATCACTTTCATATTGTCAGCAATATTGTCTAAGGTAATTTGACCACGAGATAACGATTCACCAGTAAAAACAAGCTCTTCAGATTGCGTTAGAACACTGCGACCAACTAATGAGGACGCTTGTAACGCTTGATTTGACGTCATACTTTGCGCCAAACTGCTAAAATTTTCGTTTAACTTCGTGATGCCATCAGCCATGGTAAAGTTGGTCATTTGCGCGATCATCTGATCGTTCTCTACCGGCTTGGTCGGATCTTGATAAGCTAATTGTTGCGTCAGCAAAGCAAAAAAATCGGATTGGGTTAACGCACCATTGTTTTTATCGGGAACTTTATTGCCGTTATCCCAATACATGCCGTCTAAGGCTTTGTTGTTATTCACCGTTGTCATGTGTTATTCCTTAAGACTGGCCTAAACGTAACGTACGCATCAACATTTGTTTAGCGGCATCGGCAGTTTGCACATTCGTTTCATAGGAACGTGATGCCGAGATCATATTGGCCATTTCTTCCATAATGTTGACATTCGGCTTATAGATGTAGCCGTTTTCATCCGACAGAGGATGATTTGGTGCATATTCAACATTAGGTGGCGCATCAGACTCCACGACGCCAAGCACTTTTACGCCGCTACCGGCATCTTGTTGCCGCCTCGCTTCGGCCAGCTCAGCGGCAAAGATGGGATGGCGACCGCGATAAACTTGATCAATACTGCTGCTAACGCTGTTCGCATTGGCAATATTACTGGCGGTGGTATTCATCCGAACCGATTGCGCGGTCATACCGGAGCCCGCAATATCAAACACTTTAAATAAGCTCATAATTATTGCCCCGTACCCACAATGGCTTTTTTCAAGCCACTAATTCTGCTGTTTAAAAACTGCAAACTGGTTTGATATTCAATAGAGTTTTGCATCATGGCATTACGCTCACGATGCATATCAACGCTGTTACCATCGCCAGTATCGGGTTGATCGGGATTACGAAATTTAACTTCTTGACGCACCTGCGTTGAGATAGGGAAGTGCCCTTCTTGCGTGCGGCTCATTGGGCGAGATTGTCTAGATTGCGCATTCGCTAGCGCATGCTGAAAATCCAGATCTTTGGCTTTGTAGCCAGGGGTATCGGCATTAGCGATGTTTTCTGACAGCACCTGGGCGCGGCGATCACGAACCAGCAGCGCCTGTTGGTGCATGCCAAATGCTTTATCAAAACTGATTGCCATTTTTTTGCCACCTCATGTTGAACTGTCAACAGGAGAATGCAAAGAATAGGCCAAATTATTTCAAGAGGGATAAGTTTAAGTTTTTTTACGGTAAATGATGCCAGGGTTGCAACGCAACATTTCAAAATCTTCATTTAAACTGGATAGGGATTCTGACGCCCCGAGAATTAGATAACCACGGCTATTTAACGATTGTGCAAACTGACGAATAATCTTCATTTTGACTTCAGGTGAAAAGTAAATCAGCACGTTACGACAGAAAATAATATCAAATTTACCCAGTAGCGTATAACTGTCGAGCAAATTAAGATGACGGAAGCTCACCTTTTTTCGAACTGCCTCTTTCACTCGCATCATACCTTTGCCACTGTCATCAAAAAATCGCGTTCGACGCTCTGGCGATAATCCTCTTGCTAGGGCTAAACCATCATACTCAGCGCGCTGGCAGTGTTCTAACATGGTATTTGAGATATCAGTTCCAAGAATACTTACGCCCCCCGCAAACGCAGAGGGTCGGCTTTGTTGATATTCGAGTACAGACATCGAGATAGAATAAGGTTCTTGCCCAGACGAGCTAGCGGCTGACCAAATTTTGACACTGCGGCAAGATTTTTCCAGATCCGGCAATAATTGGTTCTTCAGTAATTCGTATGGATAGGTATCACGAAACCAGAGCGTTTCGTTCGTGGTCATCGCATCAATAACGGCTGAACGCAATTGCCGCTCAAATGGGCTCATGGTTTTAGCCACTAATTCAGACAACGTAGCAATATTAAAACGCTGCATCAACGGGCCTAAGCGGCTTTTAACTAAATATTGCTTATTCTCGCCCAACACAATGCCACATTGCAGCTCGAGAAAATCACGGAACTGTTTATATTCAGATTCTTGTAATTGCTTATCCTGCACTCACATTTCCTTAGCAATTAGTCTTTGTGTAACCACTTTTGAACGGACTGCGCCAGTTCATCAGGATTAAATTTGGCGATAAAATCTTCAGCGCCCACCTTTTGTACCATTTGCTGATTAAATACCCCACTCAATGACGTATGCAGTATGACATGAAGTGGACGTAATTTAGGATCAGCTTTTACCTCGGCCGTTAAGGTATAACCGTCCATGTCGGGCATTTCAATGTCTGAGATCAGTAAGCCGACCTTTTCAGTTATCGATACTTGGCATTCTTTACTTAATTGCTGTAAGTAGTTAAGGGCCTCACGGCCATTATTTACTAAATGCATTTGCACACCCAAAGGATCTAAAGAACGCTTAACCTGATTACGCGCTACTGCAGAATCGTCGGCAATTAAAATAATCCTGCCGCCTAAATCTGCCGTGATACTTTTCGTAACGCTTTCATCATGAATCATAGTGGGTGAAGGCGAAATTTCTTCTAGAATTTTTTCTACATCAAGAATTTCAACCAGCTCTTTATCAATTTCAGTCACTGCGGTTAGATAGCTTTGTTTACCACTAGTGCCTTTTGGCGGTGGCATAATCGCTTCCCAGTTCATGTTAATTATGCGCTCTACTGAGCTCACTAAGAAACCCTGAACAGAACGATTATATTCAGCAATAATAATAAAAGCCGTGTCTAAATCAGCAATGGGCCGGCCGCCAGTGGCCAAACTTAAATCAATGACCGAAATAGTTTGCCCCCGAATATGGGCAATACCCCGTACAAACTTATTCCGTTTTGGCATAGCCGTTAAACGAGGACATTGCAGCACTTCGCGAACTTTAAACACGTTTATGCCATAACGTTGCCGGCCTGCTAACTTAAACAACAGGAGCTCGAGCCTATTTTGCCCGACCAGCTGGGTTCGTTGATTGACAGAATCTAAAATACTGGACATCGGCAACTCCTTTAATGCACCGCTCGGCGTGGTATTTGCATACTATCAAGCAAGTGTCAGAAAAACGGCGTTAAACAATCATGCAAGCATGTTATAACCCTTTACCCGTAAAGCATAGCCAAACCCTATGAAAAAGTACGAAAATATTATCTTGTTTAGCGGTTTGCTCTTTGCAGCGCTCACGCTCACAGCTGCAAACGCCCATGCCGTTCCCGTTGCAACCTCATCACAGCTTTATACTGCCGAAGAGCTCACTCACCTGGCAAAAACCTGGTTAGAGATTGAGCTTAATAACTCGGACGATCCGGATACTGAAATACAGATCACGCCATTAGATCATCGTATTGGCCAAAAAGAATGCGATACAGCACTCACATTTAGCTTACCCAGTAACAGCAACACCAGACAAACAACGGTGCAAATAAGTTGTCTCTCCCCCACTAGCTGGCAACTTTTTTTACCTGTGAGAATGACACAATGGTTAGAACTATTGGTGATACAACAAAATATCACGCCAGGAACGGTGATTACCGCCGATATGCTGTCTACGCAGCGTCGAGAACGTCGTCTGGTTCGCGGCAATTTTGTACAAGATCCAACGACGATTATTGGTAGTAAAAATAAACGCAGCTTTAGTGTTGGCCAAATTATAAACTTAAATGATCTTTGTCTTGTATGCCGTGGCGATATTGTTACAATACAAATCAATCATAGTGGTTTATCAGTCAGTGCCACAGGGATTGCCCAGCAAGATGGTACTTTTGGCGATGTTGTAACCGTGAAAAACCAACAGTCTGGTAGAAATGTTCAAACTGAGGTTGTTGGTGTAAATCAGGTTAAAGTAAAATTTTAGAATTAAATGCTAAAGTTTTTTCAGGCGCAGCCGTTAACTTAAACATAAGGACTAAGGTTTAGGTGATGAGGTTCTATTATGGCGATTAATATTAATAACTTGCAGAATTCTACGCAGGTAAAAGCAGACCAAAACGCTGGGCAAGTTGTCCAACGTCAACAAGCAACTGTGCAACAAAGTGCGATGAATCAGGCTGCGCAAAAGCAAGATTCAGTGTCGATCACGCCGCAAGCACAACAATTTTCTAAGCTGCAGGAAAAAGCAACAAACAGCAGCGGTATTGACCAGGAAAAGGTTGATAAAATTAAGCAAGCCATTGCCGACGGTAAATACAAAATTAACGTTGAAATGCTAGCTAAACGCATTATGCAATTTGAAGGCGATTTATTCGAGCGTAAATGACAACCGCTGAACACCCCCTCCTCACCTTGCTTAACCAACAACAAGCGCAGCTCAATGCGCTTTTGTTGTTATTACAACAAGAGCTAAACGTGCTTTCGAGCCGAGATATCGATGTATTAGATGAACTCACTCAACAAAAAGCACAATTACTTAGTCAAATCACCGATATTGATGTTGCAATTAGTCAGCAACCCGATCTTGAAAACCACGTTAAAATGGATTGGTTTACTAGCCAGGTCATAGCATTAGATTCGTTATTAGATGCCTGCAAATCCCAAACTCAAGTTAATCAACATGTTCTGGAACATAGCCAACTCACTTTAGATCGTTTAAAGAATGAATTACTGGCGTCTAAAGGAAAGTCAGGACTTACCTATACGAATAAAGGTAAGCCTGCTGTTGACAATAAAGGCAGCGGTGTAAAAGCCTAAATTTCGTTGTAATGTGAGTCGGTGTTTATAAGAGATAACGCACACTACGAATACTCTGTTTTGGCTGGATGTTCTTCAAGGTAGCATATACTTCAGCAAAATCTAGCTCTAACTCGGTAACATAAGTATCTTCCACTGCATAACTTTTCACCACTCTTGCACCTCGAATAACGCCTTGTACCGATGCTTCCAGCACATCATTTTGTGCCACCATCGCATGCAGGGTATTCTGGCTGTCAATTCTTTGACCATACACCCGTTCGGCCAATTCACGATACGCTTCAAGCTTTGAGGCACGCATCGCTAATAACATGCGTTGGGTATCATTATTGCCTTGCTGCGCCGAGATAGGCGCAACACCTAGCGCCGTGATTACCGGAAAACTAACGGGCGTTTCTTGCTGATATTCAATGTGCCGTTCTGTAAATTGGCTACAGCTGGCTAAAAAACCACTGAGTAACATGGCAATACCAAGATTTTTCATAAACATTACCTACATTCCTAGCCTAGCGTGAAATAACAGGATAAACCAATCCGATCGCGATACGTTCCGCGCTGAAGAGAACACACTATACATAACGTGCCCAAACGCGGGTGATAACGCTTCGTCAATGACAAGTAGTTACAAGCAAAAACCACGCCAGCAAGCAACACCAGCGTAGACACCTTGCTTAACGTTGGCCTATTTTTGCCCAGCAGCAAAAACACCATATATATTATTTTTCGGCACACTACTTGCTTCGTTAACAGTGATTGTCTTAAAGCAGATTCGACAGCTCCTCTATACACAGCGTCTATATACAGTTTGGTCGCATTAACGCAACAAGACTGCCTTGCGTACTAACGTAAACACCTTGTTTACCGTGGCGCAAGACCGTAGCGCAAAGTTGGATAACTAACTTAATAAATTGGCATCGTATGAAAAAAATTGTGTGCACGTGGTTATTGATTAGCATTGTCAGTGTGCTGCATTCTGGTATGGCATCTGCGAACTGGTATGAAGCGACAGGTCAGGCAACTATTGAGCGAGGTGATATCAATAGCGCGCGCCAAGCCGCTATTGAAGATGCTTTACAACGCGCCACATTATTCGCAGGCGCTCGGTTAGAGAGCCAACAGCAGGTGATCCAAGGTATCTTGCAACATCATCAAGTTACCTTAAGCAGCTCAGGAGAATTAAAACAAGTACAACTTTTATCTGAGACGCACAGCAACCAACAAGTGTTTATTACCTTAAAAGCCCATATTTTGCCAACCGCTAGTAGCTGCCAACAGCAGGTTCGTAATTCACTCTTGGTAAGTCCTATCTACCTGCATGCCAGACAAGACGCCATTTATGGTCAGCTTTTTCAGTTAGGTGAACACAGTAGCCGTCAATTATTAAGTCATTTGAAAGATTTTAGCCCTAACCTCTTAATACAAAACCTACCCGAAACCCTGCATCCTGAACACTTAACTGCAGCAGCTGCAGAACAGTTTTTTGGCCAAGGTCAGCAGTTTATTTTGCTCGCCACCATTAACGATTTATCGTTAGGTGAAAAAACCAGTAAATTTTGGCAAAATCGTGTTCGCGAGCGTTTTTTCTCCATCGATGTTCAACTGTATGATACCTATGAAAGACGCGTACGTTTTCAACAAGAATATCGTACCAGTAGTCAATGGCCGGATGAAAATAGCACGCCTTCAAGCCATAGCATGGCATTTTGGCGCATGCCTTATGGACAAAAAATTGATCAACTGCTTCGTACCGTTGCCCTAGATATAGAGCAACAAACTGCATGTCAGCCGCTATTGGGTCAAATTCGCCAAGTCAAGCAGCAACAAATCCAATTTAACCTTGGCGCGGTGCATGGCTTAAAAGTAGGCGATCAAATCCGGCTTATTCAAATACAACGTGATCCCCAGCATCCTGAGATCCGTCGTTTACTTGATAGCCCACTACAACTTACCATCACCGATCTGACCCCCGAAGGCGCTTGGGCAGCGTCACCTTCGTTGCAGCTGTTAAATCATATACAACCAGGGGACATCGTGACCTTACTAGGTCGATAACGGGATACATAAACGCGTTACCCCTGAGAGCGACAGCTTGCCGACGATAACGTCGGCACAGAGTTCACATAGCCCACTGACTCTGATAGACTTTAGCTGTTCGCGTTTAACATCAGTAATACGCCGATTGTTATCAGTGTAAACCATTGCCCTATAGTTAAATGGATATAACGGCCCCCTCCTAAGGGGCAATTACAGGTTCGATTCCTGTTGGGGCAGCCATAAGACAGTACATCTCGGTCTTAAATGGTCTGAACTTCCTAGAAAAACCGTTTAATATCAAGCTTTAGCCTTAGTTTGAGTCTACATTTATCTGATCCGGCCTAAAGAGAATTTCTCTTTTTGATACCACAAATGACACTACAGAACTATACCTACATAAGTTGTGGAGTGTATGCTGCCCTAAAATTGGTGTAGCTAAATATCGGAAGCTTTTAGCAGAGCATATTAGCCAGCCCAGCCAAAAGCAGGATGCGGATGCGGATGCGAGTTTAAGCTTACAAAAATCGCAGGAATAACAATGCGCTTGCACAGAATTCACCGAGTTAGCCAATGGGCAAAATCGGTGAATTATTTGTCTTTTGACGTGGTAATGTCTGCGTAAGTGCTATCTTCGTTGGTACTGTGGTGTACGTAAACCGTAAACCTTAACGAACGATCCCTGGGTAGATAGAACTTATCACAAAGTGAGGAATAAGCTGCTGTGAGCTGGCAGCAACCACTTTGGTATGGAAATTAATCACTCGTGCGTTAATCATAATACCTCTTGGTACAAATACCATCGTACCCGATAACACATAATCAATTTGTTGCATCGCATCTAATTGCATATGATTTCGGGTGAACACAAAGTCACCATTGGCAGTCACCTGAATATCGCGGGTTGTTTTAAAATCAACAACATTGATCCCAAATTGCTGGAACTGATGAATAAAGGCTTCTGCTAACTGATTACCAATGATGTTTGTGGTATTAAGCTCGCTGTCTAAATTGACAAAAGAGGCTACCGCAACACGTGAGCTTGATGGAAAATAATGAAAGGTTTCTACCAATTGCATGGCCATTTGCGCCACGTAATCGTTTAGTTGTTTATTCGATTGCAAGCTCGTAACGTACTGATGAGGCACTTCCCAGCCTGTCATTCTGCCAGCAGGAATAGCTTGTTGTGTTGGTAGGGGTGTCACGGTGTCTTGACGAACAATATCATGAGTATGACGACGCACTTCACTGCTACAGCGCCCTTGGCTATCACAACGACTTACGCCTTCTTCTACCCTGTGATAGCTATAACATCCAGCCAACAGCCCTGCTAACCCCAGCAGAACTAAGTGTTTTCTTATCATGGCGGTCTCCTTAAAACGATTATAGCCATAGGGCATGCCCTAGTTATCATAGCTCTATTTCGACCGCGATGAGATTTTCTTTAATATTCTTTTGTCTTAGCCCTGCTTTAGTTTCAGGCTTGCATCACTGTGTTGTTGTAAAATGGCCTTGTACACTGCAGTTGGGACAAACGTTCTGGCTGCTGAGATCACCCGCTTGGTATCAATTTGAATCAGGCGGGCATTCACCATAACCCCTGATTGATGCGCCGTCGCCGTGCCCGTAACAACATACTTTATCGGTAACTCTGCCGAAAGCTCACTAAAATCACGGCTTAATACAAAATCGCCTTTCTCTGTTACACGAATATAATCAGTGACTTTATAATCGAGTACGGGTACGCCAAACAAATGTAAATCATAAATTATGGCTTCACTTAAGTGGTTACTGAATACCGTACCCTGTTGTAAATCGGTATCAATAAAGGCGATATCTGTAACAGCAACCATAGCCTGCTCTTCTACTCGATGATGGTTAACCATTAACTCATGCACAAGGTTACGTGCATAGTGATCCAAAGTAACCAACGGTGTCTGTCGATACTGCTGCGGAAGGGAAGCGGGTAAAAACGCCTGTTGCTCGTTAATACGCTGTTCGCGGGCTAATTCACCGCGCATAGTCACCGTATTCTCTGGCACCACTCTAGGTGCTTGAGCGATCGGCTGCACACAAGCGGTTAAACCCAATAACATGACTGAACTATATAACACTACTTTCATGGCCGCTCTCCAATTCGATCGCTGCGATATAAATACTTTCCGCGTTTGCGCATTTTTTCAGCCCCCCACATCACATTATCAGGGATGTAATCCGTTGCCGCGGCAAGAACTTGTTGGCTATCAATATCAATTAGCCGCACATTCACAACGTAGCCGTCTTCTTGCACGCTGTAAGTACCACTTAACAAAGCACTTGCTCGATGGTTTTGCCTTATATCTGCAAGCTGCCGGCTAAATCCTTGCTCGTGATCAGCATATAACACAACCTCTTGCCGTAACCGAATATCTACTGCAGAAAAACCACGCTGCACGGCTTCAGTCAACATACTGTCGGCTAATTGGTTAGCCAATTCAACTTCTTGTTCACTACGCTGCTGCAGTGTTAAGGCGCCAATTGGCAGAAAACTGCTGACGGCAAGCTGACGTTGTTGTAATTGCTGATCTTTCACGGCGTCGATAAAAAGCTGCTGTGCTAAGCGCTGAGTATAAAAGCCCAAAGGCTGCGGGCTTAACCCTACGGCAGAAACTTGCCGAACGGGTAACGACACCGTAGGCTCGGGTGAGTTTTTTTGAGCACAACTGCCAAGCAATGTGATCATCAGCGCCGCTAACCCAAACGGCATTACCTCTTTCATAACCACCTCATTTTGGTTGTTAGCGCCCCCTTGAGTTTAACTATGCCGTGAAACCAGCACATTTTTTTTGGCGAATACCGGGGCTATCTATCCACGAAGCAAAAAGCACGCCAAAAATAAAAAATGGCGTGTATCTTATATAAAAGGGAGAGGTAAGCTGTGGTTTAGAAGAACTCGACGTGTTTTACAAACCCGCTTCGTTTTAGCACAAGGCGCTAAGGGCTCAGTACTAGGAACGAAGTCCTTAGCACAAAGCACTAAAGTCAAAGTACTGAACCCGAAGCACAAAACTTAAAGCACTGAACTCAGAGCACTGAACACTGAGCACTGAAAACTGAAAACTGAAAACTGAGCACTTTACACAAAGTACTCATCGTATCGAACTGAATACTAAACACTAAAGGGGTAGTTAATCGCCGGATGGTGCTGGTACCCTTCTACCGAAAAATCGTCTACAGTGACCCAAGTCTCTATATCTGCCAACGACGTAATGCGTGGATTGATATGCAACTTAGGTGAAGGAAATGGCGTACGTGTTAGCTGTTCTTTCATCAGGGCTAATTGATTTTCGTAAATATGGGCATTAGCAATCTTGTGATACACCTTACCGGCCTTGTGCCCCGTAATTTGTGCGATCAGCGCTAATAACACAAAGCATTGCACCTGATTAAAATTAAGGCCTAGCGGCACATCGCAACTACGCTGATAAGACGTCAAATGCAAGGTATCGCCCAGTAAACTGAACGTGTGCGTGTGCATACAAGGACGTAAACAGCCCAGCTCAAATTCACCGGGATTATAAAACGTCAAAATTTCGCCACGATCATCAATCCCTTTGCTTAGGTTAGTCACCAGCTTCTGGAGTTGATCCAATTTACTGCCATCGGGCTTTTGCCAAGCACGACCTTGTACACCGTATACGCGACCAAGATCATCCTCGCCTTTGCGATGAGGATTATTCAGCCACGCGAGATTATCATTGGCATTGGCATTCCATGTATTGCAGCCTATGGCACGAAATTGTGCTGCATTATCATAACCACGTAAATACCCCAACAGTTCAGCAATAGCCGGTTTGAAATAACTTTTGCGCGTTGTCAGTAAAGGAAACTGATTGCCTGCCACATCGTACTCAAGATCGGCATTAATGACGGTTAAACACCGCGTTCCGGTTCGAGCATTGTTTACCCATACCCCTTCTTCAACAATACGCTGGCAAAGGTTTATATACTGCTTCATGCTCTTACCCCATGTTTAGCCTTGTGCGAGATGGCGAAGACAATTAAGGCGAACCCGGCTAGAATCATCGGCATGCACAACCATTGTCCCATGGTCATACCCATAGACAACACGCCAAGATGAGCATCAGGTTCACGGAAAAACTCTACCGTAAAACGTGCAATACCGTATCCCATTAAAAAGACACCGCTAATGACACCCGTTACCGGGCGTAACCGGCGCACCAGCATAATCACCACAAATAACAAAATGCCTTCTAGGGCAACGTGATACAACTGAGAGGGATGACGGCCAATAGCCCCCCCAGAAGGGAAGACCATTGCCCAAGGTACATCTGTAGGACGCCCCCATAATTCACCGTTAATGAAATTACCGATACGTCCGGCGGCTAAGCCAAGTGGCACCAACGGCGCCACAAAATCACCTATAACGAGGTAAGCTTTTTGGTATTTTTTTGCAAAAAACGCTAAGGCCAATAACACGCCAATTAATCCGCCGTGAAACGACATGCCGCCTTCCCATACCCGAAAAAGATAACTGGGTTCCTGTAACACCTGCGAAAAATTGTAAAACAAAATATAACCGATACGGCCACCTAAGATGACACCTAAAAACCCATAAAAAAGTAAATCACTGACTTGCTCAGCGGTCCAGCCGGAACCGGGCTTTGCAGCCGCGCGATTAGCCAGCCAATACGCTAAACCAAAAGCCACAAGATACATCATGCCGTACCAGTGAATTTTAACCAGCCCTAAATCTAACATCACAGGATCGATGTTGGGAAAAGGTATGGGGGAACTCATCATATACATCCTTTCTTCATCAATGTTGTTATAGCGTTATCGCTATTATCCACACTATTTTACGTTAATAACAGGCGTGGCGCTCTGCTTTTAGCAGTAGCCCAAGAGAAAGAAAACCATAATACAATGCAGAAATCAGCGTTATCCACCCTAGTTTGGCACTATACTTAGGCTCGTAATTGGGTTAATAATTGCTTTTGCTCTAAAAAACGTTGCACTTGCAATCGAACTTGCTTAGGCGAATGACAACAGAGGACTTCAGGCAACAATAAGGCTAAATCGGCCAGTTCAACCCGACGCAATAACCATTTGATTCGCGCCAAATTGCTGCTATTCATACTAAAACGGCGAAATCCCATTGCGGCAAGCAGTAATACACCCGCCGGCTCACCGCCTAGCTCACCACAAATACTGATGGGAAATTTAAGTGCCTGCGCTTGTTGCCCAAGTTGGAACAGTGCACGCAATACCGCCGGATGCAGGGCATCATATAAGTTAGCTACCCGCGCATTGTTACGATCGACCGCCAACAAATATTGCGTTAAATCGTTAGTGCCTACCGAACAAAAATCTACTTTTGCGGCGAGTTCTGGTAATAGGTATAACACGGAAGGAACTTCAATCATCACGCCAATTTTTGGCTTAGGTAAACTTACACCCAATTCATCGCTGACTTCAAAACAAGCTTGTCTAATTAGGCGAATGGCTTCATCCACTTCCGCCAAATCAGACACCATGGGGAGCAAAATGTGCAAATTTTGATGCTCAATATTCGCTTTTACCATCGCACGAATTTGTACTAAAAATATCTCTGGATGATCCAATGTTAAACGGATCCCACGCCAGCCAAGAAACGGATTCTCTTCAATAATACTGAAATAAGGTAAGGCTTTATCACCGCCTACGTCCAAGGTGCGCATTACGACTGTCTTCGCCGGATAACTGGCCAGCACCTTTTGATAGAGCTCAATTTGTTCTTGCTCAGTTGGAAATTGGCTTCGAATAATAAAAGGGAATTCAGTACGGTAAAGCCCTACACCATCCGTATACTGTGCATTGGTATATTCTAACTCTATAGCTAAGCCAGAGTTCACCATAAACTTAAAGCGCTCGCCACACTTTGATTGCGACGGTAGACCGATCTCTTGTTGATAGCGGGCATTTAACGCCACATCTTCATGAATTAAACGTTGGTATTCCGCACAAATCGTATCCGATGGCGATAATAGAATATGCCCCTGATAACCATCGACGATAACCCGTTGTTCATGCCAATGTAAGAGGGGTAATTCGCTTACTCCCATTACGGCAGGAATACCCAACGCTCTGGCCATAATCGCCGCATGCGAATTCACCGAGCCGCGTAACGATACAACGGCAATTAATTGCTCACGAGGCACTTCAGCCAACATAGAGGCGGTAACTTCATCGGCGACTAACACCACTTTTTGCGGTAATTTTGCACGCCGTTGCTCAGTTTCTAATAAGTGGTTTAATACCCGTTGTCCAAGATCGCGGATGTCTAAACCGCGCTCGCGCAAATAAGGATCGTCCATATCATCGAATTGTCGCGCAAAACGCTCTACTACGCGTTTTAAGGCACTTTTAGCACACCAGCCATCTGCTATTTGTTCTTCAATCTCACGCCCCAGACTCGCTGCATCAAGGAGCTGATGATATACATCGAAAATGGCTAAGGCATCGGCCGGTAAATGATTCGACATGCGTTCGGCTAAACGGTTAAATTCGGCCTTTGTCATTTTTACGGCACGATAAAACAGTGCTAATTCTTTGTCGGGATCATCCGCTCGTTTTAACGATATTGCATCAAAGTCGCTGGCAGGTTCTGTAACATACGCTTCGCCAATAGCGATGCCAGGCGCACCAGGCAAACCTTGTAACTGGGTAGCTTGAGCTACGCTAGCGGTGCTGCGACTCGCGGCATCACGCATTTCGGCATTCGCTAACACCGAGGCTAATTGCACCCCAAGTGTAACTAAGAAGGATTCTTCATCTTCATTAAACACCCGCTCAGCAGATTGTTGGATAGTTAGGACACCGAGCACTTTACGATGATGAATGATAGGACAACCCAAGAAAGCGGAGAAATTATCTTCGCTCACTTCAGGTGTAACTTTAAACCGAGGATGTAAGTGGGCTTGGGCCAGATTGATGGGTTCTTCACGCTGCCCGACCCAGCCAATGAGCCCCTCAGAAAAACCGATGGCCACTTGGCCAACCGCATCTTGATTGAGCCCATCCGTTGCCATTAACGTGAAGTGCTGTTTAGTGTAATCGGCAAGGTATACCGAACAACATTCAGTAGCCAAGGCTTCTTTGACACTCGACACCAGGCCAGATAGAGCTTTGTTAAGTATCGGCTCTTGTGCCACATCCTGAACAATACGCCTTAACTGACCCAGCATAGTTATTCCCTCACAATTCGTCAGCCATACTTGCCTAATAGCCGAACTCACCACAAGGCAAGTTCGGCTATTAGGCCATATTGTTATATTTTACGTTTATTCGTCATGTCCCGGCGGACAAACGGCAAAGCGACCGGAGCGAATTCTTTCATAACCTTGCGATAGACTTCTCGTTTAAAAGAAACCACCTGTCTAACCGGATACCAATAACTAACCCAACGCCAGCTATCAAATTCCGGATGACTGGTTTTCGCCAGATTAACATCCTCTTCCCGACAGGTCAGCCGCAGTAAAAACCACTTCTGCTTCTGCCCAATACACACAGGGTTACTATCTTTGCGGATCAGCCTTTTTGGCAATTTATAGCGTAACCAATGTTTGGTTGTGGCTATAATTTCCACATCTTCAGGTCTTAAACCGACTTCTTCGTGTAATTCACGAAACATGGCTTCTTCCGGTGTTTCACCGTCATCAATGCCGCCCTGTGGATATTGCCAGGAATGTTGGCCATATCTTTTCGCCCAAAACACCTGTCCATGGGTGTTACAAATCACTATGCCGACGTTGGGTCGGAAACCCTCGGCATCGATCACACAAACCTCAAGCGACTCAAATTCAGCTATGTTAAGGATTCTTTCACAAAGTTGTGCTCTCAGCAAACGGTATTTTTTATCTCCCACCCACAACTTATCCACAGATGAGCAGCAAATCAACAAACGAATGTGCACTTCTTCACAGGCTCTGTGCATAAAGCTGTTATTAAGCATGAGTTAATCACTGAATAACTTTTTATTCATGAACAACCCTAATAGAATAGGATAGAATTTTATTATATATTTCATAGTATTAATTGTTTGCCAATGACAAAACACCGTAAAAACTTATGTGCATAAGTCGGTTTGCTGCGTTTTTAAGCAGTCAATTCATAAAAAAAATGCTAGGGTAATATCTGTCTTTGTTTAAGTTTGGCACTATGCAAACCGCCTCTGAGTTTAAACCGCACACTTCTGCTGAGTTATTACTTGCTTGCCAACGTATTGCAGGCCTTACTCTAGGGCAATTAGCGGCCGAGTTAGCCTTACCTGTACCCGATAATTTACTCAAAGATAAAGGTTGGGTAGGACAACTAATGGAACAGGCTTTGGGCGCGAGTGCTGGTTCTCAGGCTTTACCCGACTTTCCTGAGCTGGGAATTGAATTAAAAACCCTTCCTATCAGCCAGCAGGGTAAACCCTTAGAAAGTACCTATGTGTGTACTGCACCACTCATTGGGATAACAGGCCAGCAGTGGGAGGACTCTTGGGTATGCCGCAAGCTTAGTCATGTTTTGTGGTTGCCTATTTTGGCCGAACGTAAATTGCCGTTAAAAGATCGCATTATTGGGCAAGGTTTTCTTTGGCAACCCGACAGTGAACAACAGGCTCTACTGCGGCAAGACTGGGAAGAACTAATGGAACTGATTAGTTTGGGAGGTATTGCGAAAATCCGTGGTGCGCATGGCAAGGTGCTACAATTGCGCCCCAAAGCTGCTGATAGTAAGGCTTTAACTCGCGCAGTAGGTATTAATGGTGAACCCATACAAACCCTACCACGCGGTTTTTATTTAAAAAGTGGTTTTACCCAGGCCATTTTGCAGCAACATTTTCAGTTGGGTTAGCGGCTAGGCAACTCGAACTTACTGAACATACGATCAACTTCTTCTTGACTGCGCAGTGCATTCGCTTTCTCAACCACATCTCGTGTTAAATGTGGAGCAAAACGCTCAATAAACTCATACATGTAAGTGCGTAAAAAGGCTCCTTTACGATAACCAATCTTGGTAGTTGAGGCCTCAAATAAATGCCCAGCATCAATCATCACTAAATCGCTGTCTAGTACAGGATCAATTGCCATAGAAGCAATAACACCAACGCCCAAGCCTAACCGCACATACGTTTTAATAACGTCAGCATCCGTTGCAGTAAAGACAATATGCGGCTCTAAATTTTTAGCGGCAAACGCCCTGTCTAGTTCCGAGCGCCCAGTAAAGCCAAACACATAGGTGACGATAGGGAAACGGGCAACATCTTCAACCTGTACCTGCTGCGTCAATTGCGCTAAAGGATGATCTTTACGCACAATGATACTGCGATTCCAGTGATAACAAGGGAGCATTACTAAATCACTGTATAAATGCAGCGCTTCTGTAGCGATAGCAAAATCGGCATCGCCACGCGAAGCGGCTTCTGAAATTTGCTGAGGCGTACCTTGGTGCATATGCAAAGACACTTTTGGAAACTTTTGCATAAAGGTACTGATCACTGGCGGTAATGCATAGCGGGCTTGAGTATGGGTCGTCGCGATATTGAGTTTACCTTGATCAGGTAACGTATGCTCTTTAGCGATTGCCTTGATATTTTCTACTTTTGCTAAAATTTGCTGCGCAATTTCGATCACTTCACGCCCGGCGGGAGTGACATGCGTCAAATGTTTGCCGCTGCGGCCAAACACCTGAATCCCTAATTCATCTTCTAACATCCGTACTTGCTTGCTGATTCCGGGTTGCGAGGTATACAAGCTCTCCGCTGTAGACGACACATTAAGATTGTGATTCATTACTTCCACAATATAGCGCAGCTGCTGTAATTTCATTCATCGAAGTCCTTGTTGCTTTACCAGCAAATATACCGGAGTTATCAAATATTCCAATAGCTATTTATCTTATCACTTTTTTTTGATTCTTCGGTTTAGCTTTTAGTCTGCCTTCGCAAACAAAAAACAGGTGGATTATGGTGCGAATTTTGCTAGTCTCACGAAGTAAAAAGCCGATAACTTGACGCAGCAACACTTATACTCGCTGCGGTTGGGTTAAATGCGAGTTTATTTTGAATTGTTTGGCTTTCCGATTACTATGCAGCAAGCACAACCTAATACAGAGGTATAAATGGTCTTACCCCTAATCATCACGCTGGTTATAGCATTGGTGATTATTGCCATCACAGTTAATGTCGTTCAGCAGCATCGCGATAGAATGCAGGCACTGAAGCGCGCTGAATTTACCAAATTGCGTCATGCGCTTGAAGAAACTGAAGAAATTCTGGTGAATGCTGCGAATGTTCCGCTTTCCGTTGGATTATCCTTAATGCTGCTACGCCGTCTGGTTTATTTACTTAAGGCTATGGTAGAACTGGAACCTGGCATGAGAGACTTAAAACAGCGCCTAGACGATACCGAAAAACGCGTAGCCGAACTGGCTAAAACGCCTGCATCAAGCCCCGAAAATCCCACCTTGCCCGATAACGATCAGCAACTGATCGCGATGATCAAAGGCATTAAAAAGCTTAGAACGATGTTGCGTGCAGAACATGCCAGGGGTAATGTGGACACACAATTGGTTATTGACGAAGATCGCCGCCTCGATTTGCTGCAGTTACGCATTAATGTTGAAAGCCAAGTAAAACGCGGCAAAAATGCGCGTGCCAGTAATATGCTGGGCTCTGCCAGACAATATTTTGAGAAAGCCCTTAATTATTTGAGCAATACCAATCATCAAAACGACTACATAAATAATCGCTTATCTGAAACACGCACCGCGTTAGAAGAGATAACCTTAGAATTAAAGCAGGGTAATGCGCGCGACGTTGAAAAACGTGGCGAAAAAGATAATAAAGACATCGACGATCTGTTTGCACCCAAGCGTAAGTGGTAGCGGGCAAAGACATAAGATTCCCTACCCGCTCAAGATGTTCATACCCGCTTAATGGTTATTTCTCTGTAACGACCCAACGTCCGGCTTCATACCAGGCAGACCAGCCTGTCGCCTTACCTTCTTGCTCAGTCATCACATACTGCTGCTTCGTTTTACGACTCCAACGCACTATGCTTGGATTGCCAGCCTGATCTTTTACTGGCGCATCAGCCAAATAGTAAAACTTTGGCGATAACTGATCGCGATAACGTTTTAACTCACTTACCAGCGGAGCCCTCGTTTCACGCGATTTAGGGAAAGTTGCTGCGGCTAAAAACAATCCTGCCGCGCCATCACGCAATACAAAATAGGTATCCGATTTTTCACACTTTAAATCGGTTAAATGTACCGGATCTTCTTTTGGTGGCGCAGCTTCTCCACTGCGTAACAGTTTACGCGTGTTTTTGCACTCGCTGTTTGTACACCCAAAATACTTACCAAAGCGGCCAGATTTAAGCTGCATTTGTGCACCACACTTATCGCACTCAATTTCTGGACCTTCGTACCCTTTTAACTTAAAACTCCCTTCTTCAACGGAATAGCCATCGCATTCTGGATTATTGCCACACACGTGCAATTTCCGGTGTTCATCTATTAGGTAGCTGTCCATAGCGGTACCGCATTTAGTGCAACGCTTTTTATGACGCAACACTTCGGTTTCCAGTTCTTCATCAGCAACATTAACTGCTTCTTCACCAGACACTAAATTTAATGTAGTGGTGCAACGCTCTTTTGGCGGAAGATTATAACCAGAACACCCAAGGAAAACCCCAGTAGATGCGGTTCTAATCCCCATTTGTCGGCCACACGTAGGGCACGCAATGTCTGTTAGTACAAACTGGTTTATCCGCATGCCGCCGTGTTCAGGCTCTTGCTCTGCCGCTTTTAATTTGCCGCTAAATCCTTGATAAAACTGGTCAAGCTCTTTGCGCCAACTTAGCTGGCCTTTAGCGATATCATCAAGTTTCAATTCCATGTTTGCAGTAAAATCGTAACTCATCAAATCGTCAAAGTTCTCCACCAAACGATCGGTTACAATTTCGCCCATTTTCTCTGCATAAAAGCGCTTATTTTCCACCCTAACATACCCACGTTCTTGAATCGTAGAGGTAATAGCTGCGTAGGTGGAAGGGCGACCAATACCGCGTTTTTCCAGCTCTTTTACTAAGCTGGCTTCACTAAAACGGGCTGGTGGTTTAGTAAAATGTTGTGCGGCCGTTAAATCGGATAGCGTTAATGTTTCACCCGCTTTTACATCCGGCAACTCGTTTTCTTCGTCGCCTTTCCGTTTTATTGCTGGCTGTACTTTTGTCCAACCCTCAAAGCGTAATACTCTGCCTTTAGCTTTTAATTCAAAATCGGCTGCAGATACCGTAATATTGGTGACATCATATAGCGCAGGTGGCATTTGGCAGGCTACAAACTGGCGCCAAATAAGCTCATACAATTTACGCGCGTCGGCTTCCATATCGCCTAAATCTGAAGCCAGTACGTTGACCTCTGATGGCCTAACCGCTTCGTGCGCCTCTTGTGCGTTTGCTTTGCTGCCATAGCTAATCGGCTCTGCAGGCAAGTACGCTTTACCAAATTTTTTACTGATATATTCACGACAATTTGCAACCGCCTCAGCACTTAAATTGGTAGAGTCGGTTCGCATATAGGTAATGTGCCCAGCTTCATATAATCGCTGTGCCAACATCATAGTTTTCTTAACACCATACCCTAAACGTGTACTAGCAGCTTGCTGCAGCGTAGAGGTAATAAAAGGTGCTTGAGGCTTGCTACTGCTAGGTTTATCCTCACGCTCGATAACCTGATAGGTTGCTGACTTTAGCGCTGTTAATGCGCTATCTGCTTGCGCTTTGTTGACTGGGCTAAAAGCTTTACCCAAATGCTTGTGCACAGCTAATTGCAATGCCTGCTTCGACGCCGTTAACGTATCGGCATCAATAGTCCAGTATTCTTCTGGTACAAAGGCTTTAATTTCACGCTCACGCTCTACCACTAAGCGTACCGCAACCGATTGTACTCGGCCAGCTGACAAGCCACGGGCTACTTTCTTCCAAAGCAAAGGCGATACCATAAAACCAACAACACGATCTAAAAAGCGACGAGCTTGCTGTGCGTCTACCTGATCTAAATTCAGTTTACCGGGTTCATGAAAAGCTTGCGTGATGGCATTCTTTGTAATTTCGTTAAACACCACGCGTTTAAATTTGGACTCTTCGCCGCCAATAATTTCACGTAGGTGCCATGCAATGGCCTCCCCTTCGCGGTCTAAGTCCGTTGCGAGATAAACCGTATCCGCTTTTTCTGCGAGCGCTTTTAGCTCTTTGACTACTTTTTCTTTACCGGGTAACACTTCGTAGCGTGCTTTCCAGCCGTTGGCCGGATCGATCCCCATACGATCGACTAACGCTTGGTATTCTTTCTCTGCTTTACTTAACGTTTTATCCGCTGTTTTGGGTTTGTCTTTCGTGCTGCTTGTCGGCAGATCACGGATATGCCCAACACTGGATTTGACCACAAAGTCATTACCCAGATATTTGTTGATGGTTTTTGCTTTTGCCGGTGATTCGACTATTACCAGTGATTTTGCCATTTTTAACCCAAAAATCCTTTAATCCAGCGTCGTCAGGTTGACGCCCTTTTTAAACGTATATCCGCAAACCGCTGTTGTGACAAGTGCCTAACTTGATTATTATGCTTTTTGGTCAGCTTTTTTGTTGAGTTAGGCCAATCACTATTTAAAAAAATGAAGCATAACATCTCGCGGCCGGAAAAATAACAAAAACAGTGCCGCATCAGATAAAGGATCAAACAATGCAAGCTTATGAAGCCAATTTTGATGGGCTAGTCGGCCCAACACACAATTATGCTGGATTATCGTTAGGCAATGTTGCCTCGCTCAATAACGCCCGCAATTACTCAAGCCCCAAGCAAGCTGCTTTGCAGGGTTTGCAAAAAATGAAAGCCCTGCACGATCTTGGTATGGTACAAGGTGTTCTCGCACCGCAAGAACGCCCTGATGTAAATGCCTTACGGCGTTTGGGCTTTACTGGTTCAGATGCACAGGTTATGCAGCAGGCAGCACAGCAAGCGCCGGAGATTTATCGCGCAGTATGTTCTGCTTCCAGTATGTGGACCGCCAACGCAGCAACCGTATCGCCCAGTGCGGATACTGCGGATGGTAAAGTCCATTTTACGCCAGCGAATCTCACCAACAAGTTTCATCGCTCACTTGAACCCATTACCACCGGTAGAATTTTACAAGCGATGTTTGCTGACAATGCACACTTTAAACATCATCAACACCTACCTGACAATGATCATTTTGGCGATGAAGGTGCCGCTAACCACACAAGATTGTGCAGCGATTATGCAACAAGTGGGGTCGAACTGTTTGTATATGGCCGTTACGCGTTTGATAGCAGCAAAGTGGCACCGCAGCGTTTTCCAGCACGTCAAACCTTAGAAGCTAGCCAAGCGGTAGCTCGCCTACATGGATTAACGGAGGCCAACACGGTCTTTTTGCAACAAAATCCGGCGGTGATCGATCAAGGTGTTTTTCATAACGATGTTATCGCCGTAGGTAATAGAAATGTCCTCTTTTTCCACGAAGAGGCGTTTTTAAATAAACAGCAAGGCCTGCAAGAAATTCAGCGTAAGTTTAGTGAATCATCGCCTTTACACTTTATTGAAGTGAGCAATCAGCAAGTTTCTGTCGCGGATGCTATCAAAACGTATTTATTTAATACGCAACTGATTAATTTACCCGATGGCCAAATGGTTATTATTGCACCAACAGAATGCCAAGAGCATCAAGGGGTGTATCGCTACTTAACCGAGTTATGCCAACAGAATACGCCGATCAAAGCCGTAAAATATTTTGATGTAAAACAGAGTATGCAAAACGGTGGAGGCCCCGCATGTTTACGCTTACGTGTAGTACTGAATGAGCAAGAACGGGCAGCGGTTAATCCAGCGGTGTTGATGAGCGAAACATTGTTTGCAACGCTTAATGCTTGGGTGAATAAACACTATCGTGACAGATTAAGCGAAGCAGATCTGGCTGATCCATTGTTACTACAAGAAAGCCGCACTGCTTTAGATGAGCTAACACAAATTTTAAAATTAGGTTCGGTTTATTCGTTTCAACGATAAGCAATTACATCATTATTTACGCGCTAAAAAGCGTTTCACGCATTAAAAGAAAAACCCCTAAGTATATTAGGGGTTTTTTATTTGCTCCGAAAGGTATGCAGTTAATTAGCGATCATCTGTTACTGGTACAGATAATGAACTTACTAAACCAGATGGGCTTGTCACACTAATTGACAGAAAACCGTCAAACTTCTCATTGCCCTGACCGGCTGGCTCTCGTGTTACAGCAAAAAACACGCTAGCAGGTACACGGCTAGTTGTATTCGGGAATACAAAACCGCTTGAGCCTACCAGGACACCGTTATCTACACTGATCTCAACTTCAGTGCCAACTGGCATAGGATTGTTATAGATATCCGCTATAAACAATCTTAGTGAAGCATTAGCCGCGCCAGTGCCAGAATTAAGATCAATAGCAGTAACTTCACACATCTTACGACTATTGTTGTCGTTCTGCACCTCAAGGACTTCCGGACTTGTGTTATCGCTATTAACACGGACAGTTCTAGCTGTTATACCTGGAATGGCTGAACAATCTGCAGCATAAGTAACTAACCGGAAATAAGCCTCATCACCTGACATTATTATTTCTTGGTTTTGGAAAATATGCAGCAAATCACGTGAACATAATCCAGCCGCAGCATCTTCTTCACGACACAGCAAACCATTGTATAACCCGTTAGCGACATCGAAAGTGTTATTGCTATTAAAATCAATAAACTCTTCAAATTCATCGCCCTCGGAATTAGCTGGATCACAAGGATTCGAGGCATCAGCACAGCTCTTACCACCATAAACGCCATCCTCGTTATGATCAGTAAAGGCCTCCGTTAAGTCATACGCTGCATAGAACTCACCTAAATCAAAACGTCCATTACCATTGAGATCAGAGAATGATTCCTGACCAACGGCATAAGCAGTTATAGTTGCTCTGCCACCTAAAGGCCGATCAATTGACAGATCATTTTGTACGATACCAAGTGGACATGGCCGTCCACCATCACATTTGGCAAGTATGCTATTGGCATAACTTTCAGCAGTAAAAGGTCTAGGATTTTGACTACGCCATTTTACAGCACAGCGTCCATTCTCTGTTACACAACTAGGCTGAATCGATCCACCTTCTGCAATAAAGTTGACTGCCGTACCATCTGGTACCGGATTATTAAAGTGATCTGCCAAAAATACGGTTACATCAACTTCATTACCATCTACACCTAATCCATGTACGTTAAAGGCTGAACGAGACAACGAGAAGCTATTTTGATCAGCCAAACCGGTGCTGACTGATAACACGTCAGAAGGCGCTGTTACCACAACAGTGGTACCCGACACAGATTGTTCACTGCGGGCAATAACCCGAATTGGTGTTGGTACAAGGCCAGAACGAACAATAGTCTGCACAATACCATCTATATTGGTAAAGCCAGCAGCTTGCGCCAGCTCAATACCACCAACACTCGTGCTCAAACTAAACTCAACGTCTCTGCCAGATACAGGATTACCATTTGCATCAACCAGTCGGAATCTAACAATAGAGGTTTCAGTGCGGTTTGCACCACCGGTCCCTTTTAGTGCGATAACGGGTGCTGAAACATCGAGGAATTCAATTGAACCCAACGCGGCTTCAGATACATCGACAGTTACTGATCCACTCACGGTGTTGCCACCTGTGATTACCGTAGCGGTGATCAAATCTGAGCCGACGCAGCCTGCTGCACGGTAAGTAGAACGTGCGATACCACCAATACTGGTAACCGCTTCGTCAATCACGGCTAAACCGGCTTGGACACAGCCAGAAGTAAACTCTACTCCTAGCGGTGGCATATATGGAGCACCATTGCGCGTAATATCGACGCTAATCAAAGCCGTTGACCCTGCAGAAAGCGTTTGATTAGCCGCCAGACTAGAACTCACCACGATTTCCACATCTACTGCGCCGATTTCAAAGGCTTTGGTTCTACTTGCATTAACAGCGGTAACGGTAACCTCACCAGCACCAACATCGCGACCGGCAACCAAATCTAATAACGCAATACCGTTGTTATCGGTAATAGCGGTACCTGTTCTCGGGCTGATTGCACCAAGCGTTGTAACCGCAGAGACAAGAGTTTGTTCAATTGGTGTATTAGAACCCTGACGGGTTACCTCAATAAACAGAATACCTGGCTGTTCCGCAGAAATACTTGTCGTTTCAGTACATAACGCTGGGTTTCGGAGTGTTCTGAAATCAGCTGGACAGTTTGTTAACAACCGGAAATTAATCGCCGCATTTAGCTGGTTTGGATCAATTTCATCACCGCGAGTATAGAAACCGATTGATTCAGATACACCTTCAAATTGTGCAGTGATATTGCCAGCACCCTCAGCAGTGCCTGCGGCCAACATGATACGTGCCTCACCTAAATTGTTAGTTAAGGCAGTACCCACAGAAGGCCGTAAACTTCCCAATGTCGTTGAGAAACTTACAACTTCACCCACTACAAGCAATCCATCTTTATCACGAATTGTGGCAACAATTTGGCCAGGACTACTTGCACTTACTTCACTGGTTTCATTGTTTGTAGCAGTAGAAATTAATCTCAAGTCAATACTAAAATCAGGTGATGTACCAAGGGGTGGCGTATCGCCAGCATTCTGGAAAGCAAAGGGATCACTTGACAATACAACACCTGCATCAGTTGTAAAGGAAGCAATCACTTCACCCGCGCCTGGAACATTCCCAGTAAGTAGATCTACATAAGCAACGCCATTTAAGTCTGTCATCGCCCTACCACTAGTCGGGTTGATTAAACCAGCAAAGCGTGCCTGTACATTCACCAGTTTAAAAGCTGCGGCTACACCACCTTGTGTCAGGTCAACTTTAACCTTACGTGGATTAGCATTACTTACATCTCTCACTTCGTTATTGTCAATAACATTGTCAACAATTTGTGCAGTGATAATCGTTTCTGCTGATTGATCGCCAGCAGATTCAAACACAAAGGCCAGTGACACAACCGTTTCGTCAGCTGCTTCATAAGTTGCTGTAACCATACCGGCTCCAGGAACAGCGCCAGCAAATAATCTGATAACGGCTAAACCATTGTCATCTGTACGAGCAGTACCAATTGATGGAATGAGTTCACCAACCTCATTCGCTAATTCAAAAGTAATTAACTGGTTCGACAACACAATACCATCAAAACTTAAAACGGCCCTTAACTCACCCTGATTATCTTTACTCACATTTCTGGATAAGTTACCACTACCATCTCTCATTTCCAGCGTTAGACGATACTGGCTAACAACTTCATCACCTTTAGTCGCAAAGCTGATCGTCTGCTCCACACCCTGGTAACGCGCTGTCAGCGTACCAGCACCTTCAATAGTACCGGCTGTTAAACGAATACTCGCTTCACCCTGTGCATTAGTCAGAGCAGTACCAAAGGCAGGTTGGATACGACCTAAGGTGCTGTTGAAATTCACCACC